>CAVZER010000001.1:0-63750 GCA_963774355.1 uncultured Thermoleophilia bacterium
GGCGACGGGCTCGGGCTCGTCGTCGAGCTCCTCCGTGCCGAGCTCGAGCTCGTCCTCCGGCTCGTCGTCCTCGTCGACCGGGGCCTCTTCGAGGGCGTTGCCGTTGGGGGCGCCGTTCCCGTTGCCGTTGCTCTCTGCCTTCTGCGTTGCCGCGATCAGCTCGGTGAGCATCGGCGCGAGCGCGTCGACCTGGTGGCGGCGCAGCTCGGTTCCGGAGGCGCAGGCGCGGCGGGCGCTGGGAGAGCACCCGCTCGAGGCCGAGCATGCAGCGCATAGCGCACCTTCCACTCGGGTCGATGCGGCTCCGTGCCGCCGGCCTCGAGCTCGGCGAGCGCGTCGTCGAGCGCACGCCGACGTGCCGTGCCGGTGCGAGCACGACTTTGGGTCCTCGTCGGGGCGGACGAACGGTTCGCCGCGAAGGACTCGGCGCGGAGGGCGTCGGCCTGCAAGGGGCCGACGCTGCCCCCGACTCGGTCGGAGATTGCGTTGGTGTTGTGACAATGCGTGCGGCACGAACGCCGGTGCCGCAACCCCTCAAAGGTGCGCTAGCGGGTGTTCTCGTCTCGCTGCAGCGCTCTCCCCCACAATACCCGTATCCTCGGCGGTGTGGAGTGTCGAGTGTCACTCTTTCGGGGGACTGCCCTCCGTACTACGCGCGGTTCCGGCCCGGGTATGCGGGATGAGCTGGTCAGGCGCCTCGCAGGGCGGGCGGGGCTCGGCGCGACGGCCGCGCTCCTCGATCTGGGGTGCGGCACCGGGCAGCTCGCCATCCCGCTCGCTGCGTTACGCGACGCGGGTGCGTCGCGGTCGACCCCCGAGCAGGAGATGCTCGACGCGCTTCGAGGCGCTGCGCCCCGAACGTGGGCAAGGTGTCGGGCTCGGGCGGAGGACGTCGACGCGAGCTGGGGAACGGTTTCGGCCTCGACACGATCGGCAACGCTCTTCCACTGATATGGAGCCGTGGATCCTCGAAGCTCGCCGAAGCCGACGCCGGCAGGTTGCGCTGCTCGGGCGACGGCGACGCGTACCAGAGTCGTGGCCCTCTCCGGCGTCGCTCGAGATCGCACGCGATCTGCTCGGCGACCGCCACTCGGCGATGCGGCGAGCCCGGCCGTTCGGTACGAGCGAGGCGCTCGTCGCGGCTCGGCGTTCTCGGAGGTGGAGGGAGCTGTGGCATCGACGGTGGAGCGCATGCTGGTCGGTCGCCGAGCTCGATCGGGCTTCGCGTTCTCGACGTCGCTGCGGCCTGCACCGGCTGCGTGCTCGGCGCACGGCAAGCGACGCGTATCGAGTCTGCGATGCTGCGGCATGCAGGCTGCGAGCCGGCCACTACACGGAGCGGTCTCCGCGTGGCGGTCGCTAGGCTCGGCCGCGGCGACGCAGTGATCCGAGCCGGGTCGCGGTCGCGCGCGCGAAGCAGGCGCGGTGCGCATCCGCCTCGAGCACGGCGCGCTCGAACTGGATGAGCGCGCCCCCGTTGTCAGTGCGGCGATCGGCGGCGCCGGCGAGCAGGCGGCGGCAGTGGCTCGCGGCCGTCCCCGGTGGCGAAGGCAGCGGCGGCCGGCTCGTCCGCGTGGCCGCTCCGCGCCGGGCCGAGAGGTACGGCGGGCGCGCTGGCGATCAGGTCGAGGTTCGGGCGGCGAGCCCGTGGGGGAGGTCTCGGTGCGGCGCGGTGGACGCGCTGCCCCGAGGCTCGCCGGCGTTGCGACGACGCGAGGTCGAAGCGCTCGCGGCGCAGGGTGCGCTCGGCCTCAGACGCACCGGCTGCAGGCGTCGCGCGAGGCGGCCGCTGATCGCGAGCGGCACCAGAGCCGGTCCCGTCGTCGGCAGCGCCGCCGCCGGCGTCGCCGCCGCAGGCCGAGGCGGCTCCGGGGCCGCGACGCTGTTCCGAGCGACGTCGCCGACGCGCTCGCGAGCGATCGCGGCGCGCGACGTGGCTCGCCTACGCGCCAGGCGCGTCGCCTCCGTCGTAGCGGTCGTTCGAGACGCGCGGGGACCACCTCGAAGACGTCGCCGTCGCCGACACGGCGCTCGTCCTCCACGTCCTTGCGCATCGCCGCGGCCTCGCGTGTGCGCTCCCCGCCTCGCCCGTGTTGCCTAATCCGCCTCGCCCTGCTCGATCGCAGGATGAAAGGCGATCGTGATCGACTGCGGCGGCTGTGAGTCGTCCTCGAGGTCGGTGAGCTTCTCGATCAGGTCGTCGAGGAGGCGCCGCACGGTCTCGACGTCGAGCTTCGAGTGCACCTGCGCACTCCTGAACTCGCCCCGCGCGGCGTAGAGGTCGAGCCTCGCTGCAGCTCGTGCAGCTGCGCTGACTGCAGCTCGCTCGCGAGGCCGGCCGCGCGGATCTCCGGGCCGACCTTGAGGTGCTTCGCGACCGGACGGTAAGGCTTCTCGCGTCCCCCGCCCGGCACCCGCTCGATCAGGCCGGCGCGGTTGCAGCATCCGGACGTGGAAGTGGAGGTGGCCCGGGTCGACCGTCGAGGCGTTGCGCGAGCTCGCGGTTGGTGAGCGGGCGTGCCGAGCCTCGCCGAGCGCCTGCGAGCACCTTGAGGCGGAGCGGGTGGCCGACGACGCCTTCAGCTGCTCGGGCCGGTCGATGTGCAGGACGTCCCTGGTGCCGGTCTCGGTCTCGACCGACCGCTTCATCGCCCTATCTTCGCTGCCGCGGCCTCGTCCGACCAGACCTCGACCGGCACCGCCGCCAGGCGCAGCAGGCTCGCCGGCACGTCGCGCGTGATCTCCCCGCCGAACGCCTTGGCCATCGCGTCGGCCTTGTCGGCCCCGGAGACGTGAACCACGATCCGATAGGCCGAGAGCAGCGTCGGCAGCGTCATCGTCACCCGGTCGACCCAGGGCTCGAGGCCCGCCGGGCCGCTCGTCGCACGGTGGTTCTCGACGTCGAGCTGTGGCGATCCGGGAAACAGCGACGCGATGTGGCCGTCGGGCCCGAGCCCGAGCAGCAGCAGATCGAGCTCGACGCCGCCGAGCGCATGATCGAGCTCGCCCGCTGCATCGGCGGGCTGGAGCTCTCCTCGGATCCGGTGCACTGTGTGGCGGAGGCTGCTCGAGCAGGTCGAGCAGGTTCTCCTTCGCGAGCCGGTAGTTCGAGCGCTCATCGTCCGGCGGCACGCATCGCTCGTCGCCCCACCAGAGCGTGACGCGGCTCCAGTCCGGTTGTGCGGCCGCTGCGAACCGGTACGCCGGCCCCGGGGTCGCCCCACCCGTGAGCACCATCGACCCGCCTTGCCGAGCCTGCGTCGCGAGCAGGTCGCCGACCTGAGCGGGGTGGTCCTCGCTGACGTGAAGTTCAACCCGCGGCGCCGCCATCCGCGAAGCGTATGTAACCCGCATGGAAGGAGGCGAGCAGGTACACGCTGGCGAGGCCCGCCCATTCGCCGTAGGGCGCAAGCAGCTCGTCTGTCTCCTCCGGCTCCGCCCGCCTGCCGCGTAGGAGCGAGACGAGCTTGACGAGCCCGAGGTCCCGCGCCAGGCCCCGCTCGTAGCGGCCGAGCCCCTGGAGGCAGACGACGCCCACCGACCAAGGGCCGAGCCCCGGCTCGCGTTCGAGTCGCCGAGCGACCGCCTCGGTGGGCTGGCGCTTGAGCGATTCGAGGTCGAGCGTTCGGCACAAGCGGACGAGCGTCGTCGCGCGACGCGCCCCGAGGCCGAGCCGGGTCAGCTGGGCCGGCGAACGTCCGCCGAGCTCGCCGGCGTCCGGTGCCGCATGGAGGCCGTGGTGCGTCCGCGTCGTCAACCGGATCACGTTCGCTTCGATCTGCCGGGCCCTGCGCGCCTGGATCAGCTGGCCCGAGACCGCCCGGAGCAGCGCGTGGGCGACGGTCGCGGTGCGAACCGGCCGCAGGCCGCGGAGCTGCCGCGTCGCCTCGCCGATCAATGGATCCCGCGCGAATCGCTGCAGCAGCTCGGAGTGGTCGTCGTCGAGACCGAGCGCGAAGCGGACGTGCTCGACGCCGGCGTCGCTCTCCGCCTGCACCGAGATGCCGCCGTCGGGGCGCTGCGTCGCGACCACTCGTTCGAGGTGGTCGTCGACTGCGATCGTGGCGTCGTACACGCCACCGCGCACGACGCGCGTCGGATCGCTGGCGAGCCGGCCCGACAGGCGGAGCGAATAGGGGCCCCGCGGCTTCAGCAGTGCGTCGACCGGCACGGGTCGATCGTACGCATCCGGTCGTGCGCGACCCGAGTACCCTCGCGCGGATGGTGAAGCGCGTCGCCTCGTGGACGTCCTTGCGCAGCCGCGAACAGAAGCTGCACCTGTTCTTCGAGCTGCTGGAGCCGGGCCCCGAGACGACCGTCGTCGACGTCGGCGTCACCGACGCGCCCTTCGGCGATGGGTCGACCGACAACTTCTTCGAGGCGCGCTATCCCTGGCCCGAGCGGATCACCGCCGTCGGCGACACCGGCCTCGACCGGTTTCGGACGGCGTTCCCGTCCGTGCGGGCCGTCCGCGCCGACGGGCGTGCGCTGCCGTTCGCCGACGGCGAGTTCGACATCGGGTTCTCGAATGCCGTCGTCGAGCACGTCGACGGCGGGCGGGAGGGACAGCGCCGCTTCGTTCACGAGCTCGCGCGCGTCGCGGGGCGGGTGTTCGTGACGACGCCGAACCGGTTCTTCCCGATCGAGGTGCACACGCTGCTTCCGTTCGCGCACTGGCTGCCGCCGGCGCTGCGCGACCGCGCGGTTCGTGCGCGGGGCTTCGACGCAACGCTCGACCTGCTCGGCCCGAAGGAGCTCGCCTCGCTGTTTCCTTACAGCGTCCGTGTACTGAACCGGGGGATGACGCTGATCGCGATCGGTCCGCGGTGAGCATCCGTCGCCCCGTCTGGGTGCTGCACGTCCTGGTCGTGGGCCTGGCGCTGCACAACCTCGTGATGTCACAGCTGTGGCGGGCCGGGGTGCGTGGGAGCGCGCTCTCTGCGATCGCGGCGTGGAAGGACGTGCTGCTCGCGGCCGCGCTCGCGGCCGTCTTCGTGGGGCTGCGCCATCGCCCGTTCCGGCCGACCGCGTGCGATTGGCTCGCGCTCGCGTTTGCCGCCTTCGTGGTCGTGTACGCGGTCATCCCGCAGTCGGTGCTCGGCGGATCCGCGACGCACTCGGGCGTGCTGTATGCGGCCCGGCACGACCTGCTCCCGGTGGAGGCCTACCTGCTCGGGCGCGGGCTCGCCCTGACCGTGGCGGAGCAGCGGTCGCTGGTCCGAACCGTCCTGCTCACGGCGGCTGTCGTCGCCGCCGTCGGGTTGCTCGACGTGTATCTCGTCCCGCTCTCCTTCTGGCGGCATTCCGCCGGCTGGTACGAGCACCAGCTCGGCCTGGCGTACCACGGCCTGAGCGGCTTGCCCGAGAACTTCGTCTACAACGCCGGCAACAACGTCGTCTTCCGGCGTTTGACCTCGACGTTCCTCTCTCCGCTCGCGACCGCCTACCTGCTCGTGATTGCGCTGCTTCTGATGTCGCTGCGCAGGCGCGCGTCGACGCTGCTCGCGTTGCTTCTGTTCGCCGCGCTGCTCTGGACGCACACGCGGGCCGGCCTGGCCGCGCTCGTCGTCGGTCTCCTCGTGCTCGCGGTCCTGCGCCGTGCGGTCGCGCCGGCGATCGCGGCGGCGGTCGTCGCCGTCGTCGGCTTCGCGTTCGTCCAGGGCTACACGCACTTCGGGCCGCGGACGCACTTCACCGCACCGGAGCTCCGCTACCAGGAGCACCACGCGCAGGCGAATCCCGGTGTGTCGAACGACGCGACAAGCGCGAACGAGGCGTCGACGAGCGAGCACCTGCAGAACCTGAGGGCCGGGCTTCGAACCGTGATCCACCACCCGTACGGCTTCGGGCTCGGCAACGCCGGCGTGACGGCGGTGCGCACGAAGGTGACCGTCGAGGCCGGTGAGTCCACCTACACCGAGCTCGCGGCCGAGACCGGGATCGTCGGCGGGCTCCTCTTCGTGGCCTGGTCGCTCGTGCTGCTGCGACGGCTCTTCGGCGAGCCCGCGCTCGCCGCGGCGTTCGCCGCGACGTTGTTCCTCGGCCTACAGACCGACGTGATCGGCATCCCCTGGATGGCCGTGGCGGTCTGGGCGCTGGCGGGGTCGGCCGCTTATCGCATCGCGGGTGCCGGTGCAGCCGCGGGTCGGGCGCCGGCGCGACCTGTCACAACTTCGCCAATTCCCGGCTGACACCCTTGCGCGGCGGCGCGCCGTTCGTACCGTTGACGGAACGGTGCGAATCACGGTCATGGAACTGGCGCTCGTCGGAGCGGCGGCGGCCGTTGTGGTCGCGCTCGTCACACACGGGTCACGTCCGAAGGCTCGCTCGGTCGTGCTTGCGAGCTGGGCGCTGACGCCGGGCGTCGTCAATCCCGCGGTCACCCAGGCGACGCTGCGCACGACCGTCTGCCGCAGGGGCTGGACGAGAACCGTGCGTCCGCCCACCTCGTACACGAACGCGCTCAAGCTCCGGCAGATGCGGGCGCGGGGCCTCCGCGGGCCGCCCGCCGCGTATCAGGAGGACCATCTGGTCAGCCTCGAGCTCGGGGGGAATCCGACCGATCCACGGAACCTCTGGCCCGAGCCCTATCCGCGTGCGGCACAGGTCGACCGGATCGAGAACGAGCTCAACGCACGCCTGTGCGCGGGTGAGCTGACGCTCGACGAGGCTCAGCGAACCGAGTCGGCCCTCAAGCACCGGGACGGCTGAGCTTCACCAAAGCTCAGCGACCTCTTAGGGATCTCTGAGGCGGTGGTGGTGAGATCAGACCACGTTCTACTTGCGCTACATCCGTAACGAGCTGCTCCGGCGACGCGCGCGGACGGTCCTGACGCTGCTCGGCCTCGGCGTCGCGGTCGGCCTCGTGATCGTGATCTCGAGCCTTTCGCGCGGCCTCGACCAAGCGCAGAAGAAGACGCTCGATCCGCTGGCCGGGATCGGGACCGATCTGACCGTGACCCTCTCGCCGCAGCAGAGCACCTCGAGCTTCGGGGGGCCGGGCGGAGGGACCGACCGCGACCTGATCCAGGCAAACCAGTCGGTGCTGACCGATCTGGCCAAGCTGGGCAAGCCCGGGCAGCACTTCGTGCACGACTTCTTCCTGCCGGGCTCGCAGCTGACCTTCCAGCAGACCGCTGCCTCCCAGATCAAGACGATCCCGGGTGTCGCCTCGGTGACGACCGGCCTGACGCTGCTCGCCGAGCACCAGCAGGGGATCGTGCCGAAGATCGTGGCGACGCTGAAGACGCAGCGGCAGACGTTCCAGATCCAGCGCAACATCCCGCGCCCGACGGCGGCCCAGTTCGCCGCGATGCAGGCGTGCTTCGCGAAGCTGCAGGGCTCGGGCGGCACCGGTTCGAGCGGCAGCGGTTCGGGCGGCACGGGCAAAGGCGGCAACGGCGCGGGCGCCGGCGGCAGCCTCGGCGGCAACAGCGGCGGCGGCTTCGGCGGCGGCGGCGGCTTCCGTGGCGCGAGCCGCGGGGCGTTCGCCAAGTGCCTGCCCGCGAGCCTGCAGAAGTTCCGCACGCGGTTCACGACCCCACAGCAGACGTTGCGTCAGGTGCTGAACCCGCCGCAGACGAACATCCAGACGTCGGCATACACGATCGGCGGCGTCGACCAGACGCATCCGACGCAAGGGCTCGTCACGACGGCGCAGGTCACCAAGGGCCGCTTTCTCTCGCCGGCCGGCGGCCATGAGGCGCTGATCTCCGGCTCGTACGCCGCCAAGCATTCGCTCAAGGTCGGCTCGAAGATCACCCTCAACGGCAAGACGTTCGTCGTCGTCGGTGTGGTCGCCCCGCCCCTCGGCGGCCAGTCGGCCGACATTTACCTGCCGCTCGCACAGCTGCAGACGCTTGCGAACCAGAAAGGTCTCGTGAACGTCGCGCTCGTGCGCGCAGCGAAGAGCTCTCAGGTGGGCGCGGTGCAGAAGGCGATCGAGACGGCGCTCCCGAACGCACAGGTGGCGAGCTCGAAACAGGTCGCGGACACGATCAGCGGCTCGCTCGTCAACGCATCGAACCTGTCGCACGACCTCGGCTTCGCGATCTCGGCAGCCGCGGCGCTCGCAGCCTTCCTGCTTGCCGCATTGCTCGCGCTCTCGTCCGTCGGCAAGCGCGTGCGTGAGCTCGGGACCTTGAAGGCGCTCGGGTGGACGCAGGGCAAGGTTGTCCGCCAGATCGCCGGCGAGTCGCTGACCACCGGCATTCTCGGCGGCATCGTCGGCGTCGCCCTCGGCCTGATCGGCGCGTTCCTGATCGATGCCTTCGGTCCGAACCTCACGGCCACGTCGACGACGGGTGTCTCGTCGGCACTCCTCGGGAACCTCGCCGCAGCCACGGAACGCACTGCGTCCAGCACGGTTTCGCTGACCGCCCCAGTGGGCGTAACCGTCCTCGCGATCGGCTTCGCCCTTGGCCTCCTCGGCGGGCTGATCGCGGGGACGGCAGGAGCCATGCGAGCCGCTCGGCTCCGGCCGGCGGATGCGCTGAGGCAGGTCGAGTAGATGGAGCCCCAGTACAAGGTCAGCGGACTGTCCAAGTTCTTCCAGCGCGGCCCGACGACGGTGCGCGCGCTCGACGGCGTCGACATCGAGATCGGCGCCGGTGAGTTCGTCGCGCTCGAAGGCCCGAGCGGCTCGGGCAAGACGACGCTGCTGCAGCTGCTCGGCGCACTCGACCGACCGAGCTCCGGCGACGTCGTGTTCGAGGGGCGTGACCTCGCGCGGCTTCCCGATCACGAGCTTGCAGCGCTACGGCTCCAGTCGTTCGGGTTCGTCTTCCAGCAGTTCAACCTCATCCCGACGCTCACCGCGCTCGAGAACGTCGAGGCAAAGCTCGCGCCCACGGGTGTCGACGATCTCGAGGGCCGTGCCGCGCGGATGCTCGAAGAGGTCGGCCTCGCCGAGCGTGCGCACCACCTGCCCTGCACACCTGTCGGGTGGCGAGCAGCAGCGCGTCGCGATCGCGCGGGCGCTGTCGGTGGAGCCGAGGGTGGTGCTGGCCGACGAACCGACCGGCAACCTCGACTCGACGACCGGCGGCGAGATCGTCGAGCTGCTTGCGGGTCTCGCTGCGGAGCACGGCTCAACCGTGATCGTCGCGACCCACGATGCCACGCTCGCCGGGCGCGCGCCGCGCCGGCTTTCGATGCGCGACGGCCGACTCGTCGGCATCGCCGCGCTCGCGTAGCAGCTCTCAGCCCAGCGCCGTGAGGGCGTCGTCGAGCTCGGCGAGCAGCTCGATCAGGCGTTCCTGATCGCCCGCCGACATCGTCGCCACCGCCGGGAGGAATGCGCCGAGGACGCGGGCCTTGCGTTCCTCGACGATCGCGCGCCCTTCCACCGTGAGGGTGATGCGGACCGCGCGCCGGTCGTCGGGGTCCGGTCGTCGTTCGAGCAGGCCGTGCTCGACCAGCCCGTCGACCGCGCGGCTCGCCGTCGGCGGGCTGACGCCGAGCCGGTCGGCGAGATCGCTCAAGCGGATCGGCTCCGCCTCGACCGTTTCGACCAGCGCGACCCGCTGCGTCGCCGTCAGCGCCGGTCCGTCGTCGAGCCCACCGGCGAGGCGGGTCAGCCGCCGGACGACCCGGCCGAGCACGTCGAGCAACCGTGTCTCACAGGTGGTGGTCGCCATGCGCGAATTATTGCACAGAGCAATAGTTGCTCGATGTTGCTATCATCGCCCGGTGACCGCGCCCAGTCCCCAGCCGCGGCAGCAGGTGCGCCTGATCTTCGTGGCGCTGATGCTCGTGCTGCTGCTCGCGTCGCTCGACCAGACGATCGTGTCCACCGCGCTCCCGACGATCGTCGGCGACCTCGGCGGCCTCACCCACCTCTCGTGGGTCGTCACCGCGTATCTGCTCACCGCGACGATCGCCGGCCCGCTCTACGGAAAGCTGGGCGACCTGTACGGACGCAAGATCGTCCTCCAGGCGGCGATCGTCATCTTCCTCGTCGGCTCCGCTCTATGTGGGCTGTCGCAGAGCATGGGAGAGCTGATCGGCTTTCGCGCCTTGCAGGGTCTCGGCGCGGGCGGGCTGATCGTCGTCACGCTCGCGGTCGTCGGGGACATCATCCCGCCGCGCGAGCGCGGCCGCTACCAGGGCTACTTCGGCGCGGTCTTCGGCGTGTCGACGGTGATCGGCCCGCTGCTCGGCGGCTTCTTCGTCGACAACCTGTCGTGGCGCTGGATCTTCTACGTCAACATCCCGATCGGCCTGGTCGCGCTCCTCGTGATCGCGACCGCCTTCCACGCGCGCACGGACCGGCACCACCACCAGATCGACTTCCTCGGCGCAGCCGTCCTCGCCGGTGCGCTTGCATCCATCGTGCTCTTCACGAGCCTCGGCGGGACGACGTGGCCGTGGAGCTCGTGGCAGATCATTGCGCTGATCGTCGCGTCGGCCGTGCTCGTGCCCGCCTTCGTCGTCGTCGAGGCGCGCGCCGCCGAACCGATCCTCCCGCTGGAGCTGTTCCGCAACAAGGTGTTCCGGACGACGAGCGTCGTCGGCTTCATCGTCGGCTTCGCGCTGTTCGGTGCGATCACCTATCTCCCGCTCTATCTCCAGGTGACAAAGGGCGCGTCGCCGACCCGCTCCGGGCTCCAGCTCACGCCGCTGATGGCGGGCCTCCTGATCACCTCGATCGTGAGCGGGCAGCTGATCACGCGACTCGGGCGCTACCGGATCTTCCCGATCATGGGCACCGGCCTGATGACGGTGGCAATGTTCCTGCTCTCGCGGCTCGAGGTGGGGACGAGCCTGTGGGTGGCCGCGTTCTATTCGTTCGTGCTCGGGCTGGGCCTCGGGATGGTCATGCAGGTGCTCGTGCTGGCGGTCCAGAACTCGGTGCCGCACAGCGTGCTCGGCGTGGCGACCAGCGGGTCGACGCTCTTCCGCCAGGTGGGCGGCTCGATCGGCGTCGCGCTGTTCGGAACGATCTTCGCGACCCGTTTCCGGGTGGAGCTCGACTCCCGGCTCCCGGCAGGCGTCAGGGTTCCCCACGTCGCGAGCCCCGCAGTGATCAAAGGCCTGCCGGCCGAGCTGCACGGAGCCTTCGCCGACGCCGTCTCCGCGGCGCTGCATCCCGTGTTCCTCGTCGCGACGGGCGTCTCTCTGGTCGCCTTCGCCGTCGCCTGGCTCATCCCCGACCTCCCGCTCCGCCTCGCCACCAGCACGGCCGATACGGTTTCGCCGCCTGGCGGCGAGCGGCCCGCGACCGAGGCCGCCTAGCTTCGAGCTTCTCCACCGGCGGATTTCGACCTCGGGCGTCGCTGCTACTGTCGGATCGAAATGGCCAAGCCGGTCGAGCAGCTCGAATCGGTCGTGATCCGGTTCGCCGGCGACTCCGGCGACGGCATGCAGCTCACCGGCGGGCGGTTCACCACCGAGACGGCGCTCACCGGCAACGACCTCGCGACGCTCCCGGACTTCCCGGCTGAGATTCGTGCGCCGGCCGGGTCGCTTCCCGGCGTCTCGGGCTTCCAGCTCCACTTCGCCGACCACGACATCCTCACGCCGGGCGACCAGCCCGACGTGCTGGTCGCGATGAACCCCGCGGCGCTGAAGACGAACCTCCGCGACTTGCCGAAGGGCGCCACGCTGATCGTCGACCTCGACGCGTTCACGAGTCGCAACCTGCAGAAGGCCGGCTACGCCGAGAATCCGCTCGAGGATTCCTCGCTCGAGGGCTGGCAGGTCCACGCGGTCCCGCTCACGACGATGACGGTCGGGGCGCTCAAGGAGATCGAGGGCGTCACGCCGCGCGAGGCCGAGCGCGCGAAGAACATGTTTGCGCTCGGGCTGATGTCGTGGCTGTACGGGCGCCCGATCGAGTCGACGATCGATTTCCTGCAGACGAAATTCGCGAAGCGGCCCGCGATCGCCGAGGCGAACGTGAAGGCGTTCAACACCGGCTATCACTTCGGCGAGACGTCGGAGGCGTTCGCCGTCCAGTACGAGGTCAAGCCGGCGAAGCTCGAGCCGGGCCTGTACCGCCAGATCACGGGGAACACCGCGCTCTCGTACGGGCTGATTGCCGCGTCGAAGCTGTCGGGGCTGCAGCTCTTCCTCGGGGCGTACCCGATCACGCCGGCGTCGTCGATCCTCGAGGAGCTCGCCCGCCACAAGTCGTTCGGCGTACGGACGTTCCAGGCCGAGGACGAGATCGCCGCGGTCGGTTCGGCGCTCGGTGCGTCGTTCGGCGGTGCACTCGGCGTCACCACCTCGGCGGGCCCCGGGATCGTCCTGAAGTCGGAGACGGTCGGGCTCGCCGTCGCGCTCGAGTTGCCGCTCGTGATCGTCGACGTCCAGCGTGCCGGCCCGTCGACGGGCATGCCGACGAAGCCGGAGCAGGCCGACCTGCTGCTCGTGCTCTTCGGCCGCAACTCGGAGTCGCCCGTCCCGGTGCTCGCACCGGCCACGCCCGGCGACTGCTTCAACGCTGCGATCGAGGCCGCGCGCGTCGCGCTCACCTACCGCACGCCCGTGTACCTGCTCTCGGACGCGTACCTCGCGAACGGCGCGGAGCCCTGGAGAGTGCCCGACGTGAGCGCGCTCGACCCGATCGAGGTCGTCTTCGCCGAGGCCGACGGCCAGGAGTTCCTGCCGTACAAGCGCGACCCGGAGACGCTGGCACGCCCGTGGGCGATCCCCGGCACGCCGGGCCTCGAGCACAGGATCGGTGGGCTCGAGAAGCAGAACGAGACGGGCAACGTCTCCTACGACGCCGACAACCACGACCTGATGACGCAACTTCGGGCGCAGAAGGTCGCGGGGATCACGGTGCCCGACCTCGAGGTCGACCACCAGGAGGGCGCGGACGTGCTCGTCCTCTCCTGGGGCGGCACGTACGGCCCCGTGCACGCGGGCGTGCGCCGAGTCCGCGCGGGCGGCGGGAAGGTCGCGCACGCGCACCTCCGGTGGCTCAACCCGTTCCCTGCGAACACCGGGCACGTGCTCCGAAGCTACGACCGCGTGCTCGTCCCCGAGCTCAACCTCGGCCAGCTGCTCCGGCTCGTGCGCGCCGAGTATCTCGTCGACGCCGTCGGCTACAACCGCGTCACCGGCCAGCCGTTCAAGGCCGGCGAGATCGCCGACGCCGTGGAGGCGATGTTGTGAGCCGTAGGCTCGACGGAGGCTCCAAAAGAGCGGAGGTGCCGGCTTTGCCGGCGCTGGAGCGGATATGAGCATCCCACTCAAGCTGACTGCGAAGGAGTTCAAGTCGGACCAGGAGGTGCGGTGGTGCCCGGGCTGTGGCGACTACGCGATCCTCGCCGCGATGCAGAGCTTCATGCCCGAGCTCGGCCTCGAGCGCGAGAAGATCGTGTTCGTCTCCGGCATCGGTTGTGCCGCGCGCTTCCCGTACTACATGCAGACGTACGGGATGCATTCGATCCACGGGCGGGCACCCGCGATCGCGACCGGCCTCGCAGCTTCGCGTCCCGACCTCTCCGTGTGGGTGGTGAGCGGCGACGGCGACGCCTTGTCGATCGGCGGCAACCATCTGATTCACGCGCTCCGTCGCAACGTGAACATCAAGATCCTGATGTTCAACAACCAGATCTACGGCCTGACCAAGGGCCAGTACTCACCGACGTCCGAGCAGGGCAAGGTCACCGGCTCGACACCGTTCGGTTCGGTCGACTATCCGTTCAACCCGCTCTCGCTCGCGCTCGGCGCGGAGGCGACGTTCGTCGCACGCGCGATCGACACCGACAAGGCGGGGTTGACGAACGTCCTTCGCCGCGCAGCGGCTCATCGTGGTGCCGCCTTCGTCGAGATCTTCCAGAACTGCAACATCTACAACGACGGCGCGTTCGACTTCGTGCGCGACGACAAGGAGAATCGCCTGTACCTCGAGCACGGCGCACCGGTCGGCGAGACCGGGATCACACACGACGAACAGGACTTCGCTACCGCCTTCGCGCTCTCCCGTGTGGGCTTCGAGTCGCACGGCGTCGTGCCGCTCGGCGTCTTCCGCGACGTCGAGCGTGCGAGCTACGACGAGCTCGCGCAGGGCCAGCTCGACCGTGCTCGAGAAGCCGGGGCCGGTGACTTGCAGGCGCTCGTCGGCTCGGGCGACACCTGGTCGATCGGCTGATCAGGCCGTCGAGACGCGCACGGACGCACGACGCATCAACGCGCGCGACCTGACGTTCTCGTAGTCGACGAACGCGTGCAGCCGCTCGATGCCCGCGGCCCGCGCGTCCGCGGCGAGCCGCGCCATGAGGAGCGTGCCCACGCGACGGCCCTGCCAGGCATCCGCGACCTCGACTGCGACCTCTGCATCCCTGCCGTCGCGAACGATGCGCGCGATCCCGATCGGCTCGCAGTCGATCAGGGCGACGAGCACGTGATGGTTGCGATCGACGCGCGCGAGCTGGGCCAGGTCGGATGCCGTGAGGACACTCTTGGCGCCGCCGAACCGCGAGACGCGGGACCGGGGGCCCAGACGGTCGAATACGGCCTGCACGGCGTCCGTCTCTCCATTTCGCAACGGGCGAATCGTGATCCCTGCGATCAGCTCCGAGTGCACGCGGTGCCTCCCTGCATCACCCTGAGGCTACGGTGGCTCGAGACCCCTGTCGTCGGCCGTACCGCCGAAATCGGAGTCGTTCAGAAGGACGATCTTGGCGTCATCCGAGCCATGACGCGATTCGCGCAGCGACCTCCACGCCGCGGTCCTCCTGCAGGAAGTGGCCGGCGCCCTCGAGCGGCGGGTCGAGCTCGGCTCCCGGGAGAAGGTCTGCCATCACTTCGGCCGCGCTGCGGCCGAAGATCGGGTCGCTGTCCGAGAAGAGGACGAGTGCCGGCCGGTCGAACGAGCGCAGCCGATCGCGGACCGCGAGCATCGCCGGCGGCGGACGGGTGACCCGAGGTCGTCGCGACGAGCTCGGGAAACATCGCGACGCCGACGCGAGCCTCCGGCACCGGGAACGGCGCGTCGTATCCTGCGATCACCTCGTCCGCCACCGGCTGGACGAGCGAGAGGCGCACGAGCTGGCCGGGGACGATGTCCGTCCCGACCCGCCGCATGAACGCCTGGAAGCGCAGCCACTCCTCGTTCGGCGCTCTCGCACCGATGCCGGTGTTGAGCACCACGAGCCGTGCGATCCGCGTCGGCTCCGTGACGCAGAGCCGGAAGCCGATCGGACCGCCCCAATCCTGGACGACCACCGTCAGGTCGCGGAGGTCGAGCTCGCGCACGAGTCGCTCGATCGAGGCGTAGTGGCGGTCGTAGGAGTACCACTCGCGCTCGGTCGGCTTGTCCGACCGGCCGAAGCCGAAGTAGTCGGGAGCGATGCACCGACGCTCGCGCGCGAGCGTCGGGATCAGCTTCCGGTAGAGGAACGCCCAGGTCGGCTCGCCGTGCAGCAACAGGATCGGGTCGCCGGCGCCCTCGTCGACGTAGTGCATGCGGAGTGTGTCCTGCTCGAGGTAGCTCGGCGCGAAGTCGAACCCGGGTAGGCCGGCGAAGCGCTCGTCGGGCGTGCGGTAGGCGTTCACTCTTCGGTCTCCTCACCGGGTGGTTCCAGGATGACGCGTTCCGGCGGACGTCGCGGCAGCTCGGAGGCGACATACGAGCGGACGGCTTGGCCAATGCCGATGTCGCGCTTCGCCTGTTCGGAGAGAAACCAGCGGTGCTCGAGCACCTGATGGAACACCTCGGCCGAGGGCAGCCTGCCCTCGAGCCCCTCGGGCACGGCCGCGACCGTCGGCTCGAAGACCTCCTGCCGCCATTCCGCGGCGACCGCCGACTCCGCGAGCGGGCGCCCGGCCTCGCGCTCGCGTGCCTCCCGGTAGCGCGCGATGTCGTTGAGCATGCGACGAGCCTGGTTCTCCTGTGCGTCGAGGCCCGTGAGCCGCAGCAGTTTGTGCCGGTGGTGGCCGGGCTCGACGACGTGCGGGTCGAGCGAGACCCGGTAGCCGCCGTCGGTCGCGTCGAGGACGATCTCCTCGACGTCGAAGCCGAGCTCGTTCAGGCGGTGGAGGCGCTCGTCGAGCTTGTAGCGCTCGTCGGCACGGAACGTCTCGTCGCGCGTGAGCTCGTCCCACAGCCCGTTGTACCGGCTGACGATCTCTTCGCCCGTCTCGTCCGGGTCGAGGTCATCGGGGAGCCCGACCTCTGCGTCGACGTCGAGCAGCTCGCCGACGATGTTCTGCTGCGCGATGTCGAGGTCGTAGTCGCGCTGGCCCTTCGAGAGGGTGCCGTGCAGCTCGCCCGTCTCGGCGTCGACGAGGTACGCCGAGAGCGCGCCCGCGTCGCGCCGGAAGAGCGCGTTCGAGAGCGAGCAGTCGCCCCAGAAGAACCCGCGCAGGTGCAGGCGGGCGAGCAGCTCCACGAGCGCGTTCAAGAGGTGCGTGCGCAGGTCGGGGATGCCGGCGCTCGAGAACAGAATGCGGTAGGGCAGGGAGTAGTCGAGATGGCGGGTGATCAGGATCGCGTCGAGGTCGTCGCCCCGCGCGGTCACGATCCCGACGGGCTCGACGACGGGGAGCGCCTGTCCCTGCAGGCGGCGGAGCAGCGTCCACTCGCGCCTGGCGGGGCGTTCCGGCAGCTCCTTGATTGCGTACAGCGCGCCGTCGTACTCGACGAAGCGAACGACATGGCGGCTGATCCCGCGCACCAGGGTGACGAGCCGGTCCGACTGCCAGTCTTCGAGCGGGGTCTGCCAGGGCAGGTCGAGAAAGCTCGGATGGCCCGTGCGGGCGACCAGCTGAAACGTCGTGCTCAGGCCGCGAGTCTAGGACGTACGGCCGGCCTTCGGCGCTGCCGCTCGAGCACGTAGAAGCCGCCAGCGGTCGCGGCCAGCGCGCAGGCGCCCGCGACGGTGAATGCGAGCGGCGTCCCGCCGCGGTCGCACAGCCAGCCGACGAAGAGCGCGCCGAACGGCGAGAGGCCGTTCCACGCATAGAAATACAGGCCGAGCACCCGGCCGCGCATGTGGTCCGGCGTCGAGAGCTGGATCTTGGTGTTCGCGGTCGCGGTGTACGCGGCGAACGAGAGGCCGCAGAGGAACAGCAGCGCGGCGGTGAGCGAGAGGTTGTGCGCGGGCGCGATGAGGAGCTCGGCAAGCCCGAAGCTGCCGGCCGCGACGAGCAGCACGCGCCAGCTCGCACGCGCGAACCCGGCGCTCACGAGCGCGCCGAGCAGCGCGCCGGCGCCGAAGCACGCGGAGAGGATCCCGAACGAGCGCGGGCCGGCGGCGAATGTCTCCTTCGCGAGCAGGGGTAGGAGGATGTTGAAGTTGAAGCAGACCGAGGCGAAGACGACCATCATCACGAGCACGACCTTCACCGTCGTCGAGCCCCTTGCATAACGGAATCCGTCACGGGTTCCGCGCCAGACCGTCGGGCGACCGCGATTCTCGAGTGGGTAGAGGTCCTTCGTCCGCATCGCGAGCAGCGCTGCGAGCACGGCGAGGAAGCTGACGGCGTTGATCGCGAAGGCCCAGCCCGCGCCGAAGGATGCGATCACGACACCGGCGAGCGCGGGCCCGAAGATGCGCGCGGTGTTGACGAGGCTCGAGTTGAGCGCGATCGCGTTCGGCAGCTCGTCACGGCCGACCATCCGGAACGTGAGGTTCTGGCGGGACGGCGAGTCGAAGACGAGCGCGGTGCCGGTGAGTGCCGCGATCACGTACAGCTGCCAGAGCTGTGCGTGCCCGAGCAGCGTGATCGCCGCGAGCACTGCGGACAGGACCATCTGCACGGCCTGCGTGACGATCACCGTCCGCCGGTTGTCGAAGCGATCGGTGACAACGCCCGCGAGCAAACCGAGCAGCGTGAACGGGCCGAATCTGCAGATCGAGATCAGCCCGACGGCGAGCCCGCGGGATCCCGCGGGTGCGAGCTGGATCGCCAGCCAGTACATGGCGACGTTCTGCATCCACGTCCCGCTGACCGAGGCAAGCTGCCCGGCGAAGAAGAGTCGGTAGTTGCGGTGGCGGCGGAGGCTGACGAACGTCCGGCGTGAGGCGATCGCGACTGCCGTCATCGAGCCCGCGATTCGAGCAGCCGTTCGAGCGGCTCGATCGCGGTCTCGATCCGATCACGCTCTTCGTCCGTCAGGCCGTTCAGGTGCTCGACGAGCCACGCGGTGCGGCGCTTGCGCACGGACCGAAGCACACGCTCGCCCTCGTCGGTGATGCGGAGGCCGATCCGGCGGCGGTCGGTTGCCCGCGCTCGCTCGATCAGGTTCGCAGCTTCGAGACGGGCGAGATGCCCTGACATCCCGGGTGCGGAGATGCGCTCGCGCTCGGCGAGCTCCGTCGCGGTGATGTCCGGCGTCGCGGCGATCTGCGAGAGCAGCGAGACCTGTCCGCCGGTGACGCCCAGCGAGTGGACCTCGCGGCGGAGCTCACGGGCGAGTCGCAGGAGAGCCGGCCGAAGCCGGTTCGCAATCGCCACCGTGTCGTTCGTTTCCTGAACCATTAAGTAAGTTAACTATAGCACCTGACGCGGACGGTTGTGGGCCAAGGTAACCGGTACGGTGGCGCGGTGGCGAATCCGCTCGAGTCGTTGAAGGCGCTCGGCGAGCAGCTGCGCGCCCAGATCGGGGAGGAGCTCGATTTCGAACCGCTTCGGCGCACCGAGCCGGCGCGACCCCTGGACGAGCTGCTCGAGGAGCTCGACGCCCTCCCGGGGCTCGAATCGGTCAAGGAGCAGGTTCGTGCGCTGGTCGCGTTCCTCCGCGTCCAGGCGCGCCGCAAGGAGTCGGGTCTCTCCGAGGTGGCGACGACCCAGCACCTCGTCTTCCTCGGCAACCCCGGCACGGGGAAGACGACGGTGGCGCGGCTCCTGGCGCAGATGTATCGCTCGATGGGCCTGTTGCGCCGCGGGCAGCTCGTGGAGGTCGACCGCGCCGGGCTCGTGGGGCAGTACGTCGGCCTGACCGCGATCAAGACCGAGCGCGTCGTTCGGCGCGCGCTCGACGGCGTGCTCTTCGTCGACGAGGCCTACGCGCTCGCCCGCGGCGAGGAGCGGCTCGACTTCGGCGACGAAGCGATCGAGACGCTCCTGAAGCGAATGGAGGACAACCGGCACCGCCTCGTCGTGATCGTCGCGGGCTACCCGCGTCTCATGCACCGGTTCCTCGAGTCGAACCCGGGCCTACGCTCGCGGTTCTCGCGAGAGATCACCTTCCCCGACTACTCCACCGAAGAGCTCGTGGCGATCGTCTCGCGCTTCGCGGCCGAAGCGGAGTACACGCTCGCCGACGACGCGGCCGACGCGCTGCGCTCGATCTTCGACGGCGCCGAGCGGCACGAAGGCTTCGGGAACGCGCGTTTCGCCCGGACGCTGTTCGAGCAGGCGCTGAACGCCCAGGCGCTTCGGCTCGGCTCCGGCGACGTCGAGTCGCTCTCCCCAGGAGATCTGATGGGTGTCACGGCAGCCGACATCGTCGCCGGCGCCCGAGCGCTCGGCGAGAGCCCGCCGGATGACCGCGCCGAACGCACGTCGTGGTTCGGCCGCCTCCGGTGATGCAGCTGGTCAGCGTCCACGACTACGAGGATGCCGCCGCAGGCCGTCTCGACGAAGGAGCGCTCGGCTACTTCGCGGGCGGGGCCGGCGACGAGCGAACGCTGCGCGACAACGTCGAGGCGTACGCGCGGTACCAGCTCCGGCCGCGCGTGCTCGTCGACGTCGGCGCGTGCACGACGCAGACGACCGTGCTCGGCCACACGATCTCGATGCCGCTGCTCGTCGCGCCGGTCGCCTTCCAGCGGCTCGCCCATCCGGACGGCGAGCCGGCGACAGCGAGGGGGGCACGCGCCGCCGGCACGATCATGTGCCTGTCGACGATTGCGACCTCGTCGCCGGCCGAGGTGGCGGAGACGGGCGCGCAGCGGTGGTTCCAGCTCTATGCGATGCGGGACGAGGGGCTCACGCGCGAGCTGATCGCCGAGGCGCGCGACCAGGGGTTCACGGCACTGCTGCTGACCGTCGATGCGCCGGTCTCGGGGCGGCGCGAACGCGACCACCGAAGCGGTTTCGTGATCCCGTCGCACCTGAAGGTCGCGGCGCTCGGCCGTGGCGACCTGACGCCCGCGGACGTGCTTGCGCAGGTGTCGCCGTCGCTGACGTGGGCAGACGTGGAACGGATCGGAGCCGACTCCGGCCTGCCTGTGCTCCTCAAGGGAGTGCAGACGCCCGAGGACGCCCGCCTCGCCGCCCAGCACGGTGTCGCGGGCATCGTGGTCTCGAATCACGGCGGTCGCCAGCTCGACGGCGTCGCGGCGACGATCGACCTGCTCCCCGGCGTGGTCGAGGCGGTCGGCGGGAGCATCGAGGTGCTGCTCGACGGGGGCATCCGCCGAGGGTCGGATGTGGTGAAGGCGCTCGCGCTCGGCGCGCGCGCAGTGCTCGCCGGGCGCGCGATCCTCTGGGGGCTCGCGGTCGACGGCGAGGAGGGAGTGCGCCAGGTGCTCGAGCTGCTCCGCGCCGAGATCGAGAACACGCTGCAGCTGCTCGGGTGCGTGTCGCCGGCCGACGTCGGGGCGACGCACATCGCGCGACGGGCGGTGTAGCTGAGCCGTACGGCGGTGCCGTTACCCTGGGGTGGGTGAGAGCCGGAGCCGCCGCGCTGCTCGCCTCGGTCGCCGCGCTCGTCGCCGTGCCGGTCAGCCGGCCCGATACGCCGGCGTGCGGATTGCCGCCGTCGTCACCGCTCTGGGTCGACTACGCCGGCCACGACGCGCCGATCACGCCCAAGCCGGGGCTCGTGCTCGCAGTGTCGTCGGGGACGACGGTGCCCACGCAGATGCGCCAGGCAGGCGCCGCGACGGTTTTCTTCGACCTCCACCTGAACGATCGCGTCGGCACTCCCTCGGCGCCGGCCGACCCCTCCACCATCGCCGCGAAGGCGGCGAAGGAGTTCACCTTCGCGCAGCAGGTGACCGGCTGTGCGACGCCCCTCATCGCCGAGAACGAGCTGTTCGGCGCGCAGACCCCGACGCCGTGGAGCGCGACCAACGCGCAGTACCGCGCGAACGTGCTCGCCCTTGCGCAGGCACTCGACGCGCTCGGCGCGACGGTAGGGATCACGATTGCGAACCCGCCGTACACCGGCGGCGATGCTGCCGACTGGTGGCGGCAGGCCGCGAATGCGGCGATCCTGATTCGACAGGTCTACTTCACCGCGCCCGGGCCGAAAGGCCTGTATGCGCTCGGCCCGCTGCGCGCCAGCCGCGCCATGCGGCGGGGCATGCGCGGGCTGGTGGCGCACTTTGCGCAGATCGGGATCCCCGCGGCGCGCGTCGCCCTCGAGCTGCAGTTCCAGTCGGCGCCGGGGCAGGGCGGGCGGCAAGGGCTGCAGCCGAAGGACGCATGGCTCGAGATCGTCAAGCTCGAGGCGCTCGCCGCAAAGCAGGTCGCTGCGGAAACGCATGTCGAGGGCATCTGGTCGTGGGGGTGGCCGACGTTCTCGGCCGCCGGCGCCGATCCCGACAAGCCCGCGGCGGCATGCGTCTATCTCTGGTCGCGCGACAACGCGCTCTGCGACGGCCCGGCGCTCGCAGGGCCGGGGTTCGACACGTCGCTGACCGAGGGTCAGATCGACCTGCCCGCTGGAGTTCGCTGCTCGCTCGGCGCGCAGACGATCAAGAAGTCCGACGTCGGTCGAACCGCGGCGATCACGGGCGATCTCTACTCGGCGGCCAGCGCGATGCTCGAACGCGTCGTCCTTCGCACCGCCGAGCCGATCGATCCAGCGACCGTGCTCTCGGCGGAGCGCGCGATCGTCCGCGACCGCTTCGGAGGCAGCGCGTCCGCCTACCGTGCAGCGCTCGTTGCGGACCACGTGACCCTTGCGGCTGCTCGCGCGATCATCGCCGACCGGCTCGGCCGCGAGCGCGTCGAGGAGCGGTTCCAACCGCGACCGCCGTCGGCGGCGAACGTCGCGGCGTTCCTCACGACGTATGCCGCTACGCGCGTTCGCCTGGTGTCGGTCTCGCCGCAGGCACCGTGGCTCGGGGGCGCCGAGCAGGGGCTCGCAGTGGAGACGCTCGCGCCCGCCCAGGTGTTCGACCTGGCGACGAACCGCAGCGCGACCATCGACACGATCGACGGACGCTTCGAGGTGCGACCGCTCGCACCTGCGCTGCCGCTGTTCGCGCTGCCGCACGCCCAGGCCGTCGGCGTTGCGAAGGGCGTGCTCGACCGCTTCGCGCGCGAGGATGTCTTCCAATCGTGGCTTCGCGCCCAGGAGTCGAAGCTGCTCGAGTCGGCCGTGTGCGCCCGCGACGAGCTACCTGCCGAGGCCGACGTCGATCTCACCGCCTGGGTACCGTTCCTCGGCGACTGAGAAGCCGTTGCCTACCGAAGGTCGAGCACGCGCTGCGCCTTGCCGGCCGAGCGCTCGAGCAGACCGGGCTCGATCACCTCGACGCCGACGGTGACGCCGGCACCGTCCTTGACGAGTGAGGCGAGCGCGTTGCCGCTCGTGGTGCGCGTCTCGAGGTCGGCCGCGTTTGCACGCGCTTCGACGCGGACCGTGAGCTCATCGAGGCGGCCTGGACGAGTGAGCACGAGCTGGAAGTGGGGCGAGAGACCCGGAACCCGCAGAATCAGCTCCTCGATGCGCGACGGGAAGACGTTGACGCCGCGCAGGATGATCATGTCGTCGCTGCGGCCGGTGATCTTCTCGATGCGCCGCATCGTGCGCGCCGTCCCCGGCAGAAGCCGCGTCAGGTCCCTCGTCCGGTACCGGATCACGGGCATCGCCTCCTTCGTCAGCGATGTGAATACGAGCTCACCCCGCTCGCCGTCGGGGAGCACCGCGCCCGTCTGGGGGTCGACGACCTCCGGATAGAAATGGTCCTCCCAGACGTGGAGCCCGTCCTTGGTCTCCACGCACTCGCCCGCGACGCCTGGCCCGATCACCTCGGAGAGCCCGTAGATGTCGACGGCGTGCATGTCGAACCTGCGCTCGATCTCGCGTCGCATCTCCTCGCTCCAGGGCTCCGCCCCGAAGATCCCGACCTTGAGCGTGGTACCGCGCGGATCGCGGCCCTGGCGTTCGAACTCGTCGAGGATCGCCAGCATGTACGACGGCGTCACCATGATCACGTCCGGTTCGAAGTCGGCGATCAGCTGCACCTGGCGCTCGGTGAGGCCGCCGGAGACGGGGATGACGGCGCAGCCGAGGCGCTCGGCGCCGGCGTGGGCGCCGAGGCCGCCCGTGAACAGGCCGTAGCCGTAGGCGACATGGACGCGGTCGCCGGGTCGCCCGCCCGCCGCTCGGATCGAGCGCGCCACGACGTCGGCCCAGGTGTCGAGGTCGCGCTTCGTATACCCGATCACGGTCGCCCTGCCGGTCGTGCCGCTCGATGCGTGGATGCGTGCGATTCGGTCGCGCGGGACCGCGAACATCGCGAAGGGATACGACGCACGCAGGTCCTCCTTCGTCGTGAACGGAAACGTCGCGAGATCGTCGAGGCTGCGGCAGTCGTCGGGGTGCAGGTCAGCCTGGTCGAAGCGAGCACGGTAGAAGGGGACGTGCTCGTAGGCGTGTCGGAGCGTCCACTGCAACCGCTCGAGTTGGAGCGCCGCGAGCTCGTCCTTCGATGCGCGCTCGATCGGCTCGAGCTCGTCGGATCGTGGCGCCAGATCGAGCATTGCCGTGGCCCGAGCATACGGCTACGAGTGAGGCTCCAGGCTCTAGTTGAGCTTGAACACCTGGACCGACTCGATGTACCCGATCGAGTACTCGTTGTTGTCGGTGCAGTGCATGCCGAAGGACGCCTCGCCGCCGGTCCAGAGCGCCACGACTGCGCCCGCCTCCGAGGTGGTCGCCGTGTACGCCGTGTTCTCGCCCCACGGGCCGGTCAGGTGCATCGTGATCTCCTGGCCGGTGAAGTGCCCGACGACGAGGAAGGTCGCGGGCGCCAGGGGCCTGAACTCGATGTAGGCCGCGCTCCCCACCCAGTCGCCGGCGGGCCCGGTCTGCACGATCGTGTCCATGAAGATCAGGTCGGACGTGGTGTCCCACCGTCCCGGCATGTAGACGTCGATGTTCCCGAGCGGGTCGTAAGGACGCCGCGCGGTGAGCTCGAGCAGCGCCGGCCCGGTTGTCGCGATGTCCTCGTGCGCGAGCTCGGATGCGAGCTCGGCGATGCGCGTGCCGCTCACCCGCTGGAGCAGCGGTGCGTCGATCGAGATGTGCGTCTCCGGCGTCGAGCCGCGAAGCGATCCGTGGCCGTTGGTGGGTGCGGTGGGACGGGACATGCAGCTCCCTCCTCCCGGTGCCGCAGACCCGGAGACTCGAAATGACGGCTACCACCGTATTCGCTCCGCGCCGCGGCATCAACTCACGCCGAGTGCGCCCGCGATCGTGAGGGGAACGAGCAGCAGGCCCAGGCGTGAGTAGGTGACGACCGACGCGTCGGCACCGACGGAGCGCGCGGCGCGAAGCCAGAGGAACGCCGACAGCGATCCGGTGACGGCGAGGTTGGGACCGAGGTCGAGCCCGACCAGGAGCGCGGCGGGATGCGCAGGCGGCTGCGCGGAGAACAGCACGGCCGCAGGGAGATTGTTCAGAAGCACCGACGCGAAGGCCGACGTGACCGCCGTCGTCCAGGTCCCGTTCGACGCCAGCAGCGCTGCGGGCCCGTGCCAGGCACGTGCGAGGGTGCCGAGGCCGACGGTGAGGGCGAACAGCGCGGCCAGGGTCGGAATGCCGAGCCGGGGTGTCCTGCGGTGCGCGGCGGTCGCGGCGAGGCCGAGCGCAAGCACGGGCAGGGCGGGCTCGTGGAGCGTCAGGACGAGCACGGCAGCCAGGCCGACCGCCACGAGTCCCACGCCGGCGCGGAGCGGAGGCGGCGTCTCCGCCTCGGGCCTCCGCGCGTGGGGCCGAAGGACGACCGTGACGAAAAGTGCGGTGAGCGCGCACGACGCGAGCCACGCCCGGAGCATCGTCGGGCCGGACGCGCCGTCGAGGACGAGCAGATTCGTCAGGTTCGATCCGGGCAAGAGCAGCGAGGCCGAGTTCGCCATGAACACGGAGCCGTAGAGGAACGGCAGCTCGCTCGTGCCGCACCGGCGCGCCGCGTGGACGAGCACCGGCGTCATGAACACGACGGCGGTGTCGAGGTTCAGCACCGCGGTCACGAGAGCGACGAGGGCGAGGAGGACCAGCAGCAGCCCCCGTGGCCGGAGCCCGACCGCCGCGACGCGCGCGCCCGCCGCTGCGAACAGCCCGTCGTCGTCGGCGACCGTGCCGATCAGGAGCAGCCCGGTGACGAGCGCGAATGGAGGCCAGGACTGCGTCGCGGCGGCTAGGATCTGATGCCATAGCACGCTTAACAGTTAATCAGACTTAACTGATGCCGAGGCCCCGCCGCCATCCGATCGGGCCGTGAGGCCGCGGGGGCGCTCGCGCGGACGGCGCCGCTCGTCAGCCGCTGGGTCGAGCGCTTGCTCGGCTCGCATTCACCCGCGCTGACGGTCGCCCAGTACCTCGTGCTCGAGGCGGTCGATTCCGGCGACGTGCTCGGCGGGGAGCTCGCGCGCCGGGCCGCCGTCTCGCCGGCCGCCGTCTCCCAGCTGGTCGGCAACCTCGAGTCGGCCGGGCTGCTCGAGCGGCAGCGCCTGGTCGACGACCGCCGCCGTCAGCCGCTGACGCTCACGGATGCAGGGCGCTCGTGCCTTGCATCGGCCCGCCAGCTGCTGCAGGACCGGCTCGGGAGCCTGCTCGACGGCCTGCCCGGCCCCGAGCTCGACGCCCTCGTCCGGCTGCTCGGTCACGTCGAGGCCGCGCTCGCCGGCACCGTCCCGCCGCGGCGTTCGCCACGGCCACCGAAGCCACCGCCGGAGCGGCCGCACCTCCGGCCGCCGAAGCGACACGAGTGAGGTCCGGCTCCGCCTCCTACGATGAGGAGAGCCATTGCCCGACGATCACGGTCACTCCCACGTCCACTTCCACGTCGAGGCCGACGCCGATTCGCGCCGGCTGACGATCGCGCTCGGGCTGATCGTCGGCCTGATGGTCGTGGAGGTCGTCGCGGGCGTGCTGGCCGGCTCGCTCGCACTCGTCTCCGACGCCGCGCACATGCTCACCGACGCCGGTGCGCTCGTGCTCTCGCTGGTCGTGATCCAGCTCGTCCGACGGCCGGCCGGCGGGAACCTGACGTTCGGGCTCAGGCGCGCCGAGATCCTCTCGGCGCAGGCGAACGGGGTCACGTTGCTCGTGCTCGCGGGCTTGATCGTCTACGAGGCCGTCCGCCGGTTGATCGACCCGCCGCAGACAGCCGGTGGCGTCGTCCTCGTCATCGCCTTGCTCGGGATCTGCGTCAACCTCCTCGCGGCCGGGCAGCTTGCGCGCGCGAACCGGACGTCGCTCAACATCCGCGGCTCGTATCTGCATCTCGTGACCGACCTGTTCGCGTTCGTCGCGACCGCGGTCGCCGGCCTGATCATCCTCACGACCGGCTTCGACCGCGCCGATCCGATCGCCTCGCTCCTCGTCGCCGGGATCATGCTCTGGGCGGCCTACGGGCTGCTGCGCGACTCGGGGCGCGTCCTGCTGGAGGCTGCGCCCGAGGGCATGAGCGTCACCGAGATCGGAGAAGCGATCGCCGCATTCCCGCACGTCGAGAGCGTCCACGACCTGCACGTCTGGGAGGTGTCGTCGGGCTTCCCGGCCCTCTCGGCACACGTGCTGGTCCCGCCCGACGACGATTGCCACGGCGTTCGCCGCGGTCTCGAGCGACTCCTCGTCGATCGGTTCGGCATCGAGCACACGACGCTGCAGGTCGACCACTCGCGAACCGAGAAGCTGATCGCGATCGAGCGGCAGAACGCATCCGATAGGTAGTTTCCGGTTTCGGGAAGTTCGCATTCGAGGAGGAAAAACTGATGGCGCTACAGCTTGGTGAGACCGCACCCGATTTCGAGGCCGAGACGACCGAGGGCCCGATTCACTTTCACGACTGGATGGGCGACTCGTGGGCCGTGTTGTTCTCGCACCCGAAGGCCTTCACCCCGGTGTGCACGACCGAGCTCGGCTACATGGCAAAGATCAAGCCGGAGTTCGATCGCCGTGGCGTCAAGATCATCGGCCTTTCGGTCGATCCCGTCGAGAAGCACGAGGCGTGGGCCAAGGACATCGAGGAGACACAGGGTCAGGCGCCCAACTACCCGTTGATCGGCGACAGCGACTTCAACGTCTCGAAGCTGTACGGGATGCTGCCGGCCGACGTCGACGGCGACCCGGCCGACCGGACGCCCGCCGACAACGCGACGGTGCGGAACGTGTTCGTGGTCGGGCCCGACAAGAAGGTGAAGCTCGTCCTCGTCTACCCGATGACGACGGGCCGGAACTTCGACGAGGTCCTGCGCGTGATCGATTCGTTGCAGCTGACTGCGAAGAACAAGGTCTCGACCCCGGTCAACTGGCAAGAGGGCGACGACGTGATCATCGCCGGGTCGGTCTCCGACGACGAGGCAAAGGAGCTCTTCGGGGAGTGGGAGTCGCCGAAGCCGTACATCCGGATCGTGCCGCAGCCGAGGTAGACGAGACACGCTGACAACGAGCGTGCGGCGATGGTCTCCGCACGACGTCGAGGGAAGAGATGGGCTCGAGCACGACCTGGGGTTTGCTGGCGGCGACCTTCACGGCGTCGTTCGTCGAGTTCGTCGAGGCGTTGACGATCGTCGTCGCGATGGGCGCGGCGCGGAGCTGGCGTTCGGCGCTGGCCGGCGCCGCGGCCGCGTTCCTCGCCCTCGCGACCTTCACGCTGGTCGCCGGCTACGCGCTCGTGACGTGGCTGCCGCGGTCTGCGCTCGAGCTCGTCATCGGCGCGCTGCTCCTGATTCTCGGGCTCCAGTGGCTCCGCAAGGCGATCCTGCGCTCCGCCGGGCTGAAGGCGCTTCACGACGAAGACGAGGTGTATCGCCGCGAGGTCGCGGCGGCACGCGACGCGGGTGACGAGCGCCGCATCGGTCTCGACTGGTTCGCCTTCGTGGTCTCGTTCAAGGGCGTGTTTCTCGAAGGCGCGGAGGTCGTGTTCATCGTGATCACCTTCGGTCTCAACGCCCACGACGTCCCGCTTGCCGCCGCGGGGGCGGCGGCCGCCGGAGCGCTGGTCGTGGCGCTCGGAGTGGTCGCACACAGACCGCTGGCGCGTGTTCCCGAGAACACGCTCAAGTACACGGTCGGCGTGCTGCTCGCGACCTTCGGCACCTTCTGGTCGGTGGCGGGGCTCGGTGTCCTCCAACCGGGCCGCGCAGATCTCGAGTGGCCGGGCGGCGACTGGTCGATCCTCGCGCTGCTCGCGATCTGGTTCCTTCTCTCCCGCCTGCTGATCCGCTGGCTCCCTTCGATCGCGAGCCGGGGCGTGCCGGCCGTTGCCGCGCCGTGACGTTCTCGTCCGCACTCAGGGGCTTCGGCCGTTTCTGGTGGGAGTTCGTCGTCGGAGACGACTGGAAGATCGCCGCCGGCGTGGTGCTCGCGCTGCTCATCGGCGGGACCCTGACCGTCAGCGCCGCGACCGGCGCCGACTGGCTCGCGCCCGTGATCGGCGCAGTGGTCGTCCTCGTCTTCGTGGCCGAGATCGTGATCGACGTCAGGAGATCGTGACGCTGGACGAGGTCGGGATCGGCATCGTCGGCTACGGGCTGATGGGGCGAGCGCACGCACACGGGT
This sequence comes from uncultured Thermoleophilia bacterium, assembly GCA_963774355.1. Lineage (GTDB taxonomy): Bacteria > Actinomycetota > Thermoleophilia > Gaiellales > Gaiellaceae > PALSA-600. The sequence continues at coordinate 28,649 of CAVZER010000001.1, forward strand.
ACACCGTCGCCCCGCACGTTCGCGAGCTGGCAGTCGTACCGCGGCTGCGCGTGATCAGCGGTCGGGACGCGGCGAAGGTCGCGTCTGCGGCCGGGCGCTACGGCGTCGCAGAATGGACCGTGGACTGGCGTGAGCTCGTCGCTCGCGACGACGTCGAGATCGTCGACGTGTGCACGCCGCCCGGCACGCACGCCGAGGTGGTCGAGGCTGCAGCCGCGGCGGGCAAGGCAGTCGTCTGCGAGAAACCGCTCGCGGCCGATTACCTGTCCGCGCGCGCCGCGGCAGACGCGGTCGCCGCCGCCGGTGTGCACAACGCGATCGGCTTCAACTACCGCCGCCTACCGGCAGTCGCGCTGCTCCGGCAGCTCGTCGAGGAGGGCGCGGTGGGGGAGGTGCTGCTCTGGCGCGGCAGCTGGCTCTCGGACGAGTTCCTGAGCCCCGAGATCCCGTTCGACTGGCGGTTCGAGCGCCGGCTCGGCGCTTCGACCTTCGCCGATCTCGGTGCGCACCTGGTCGACCTCGCCCTCTGGACGGTCGGCGACGTCGTCGAGGTCGCCGCGCAGTCGGAGACGTTCACCCGTGTGCGCAGCGGCCGCGACGTCGACGTCGACGAGGCGTCGTCGGCGCTGCTGCGCTTCGCCGGCGGCGCCCGCGGGACGCTCGAGGTCGCACGGGTCTGCGCCCGCCGGCCGTGCGACTTCGTCGTCGAGGTCAACGGCACCAAGGGAACGCTGCGCTTCGACTACGCGCGGTTGAACGAGCTCTGGTTCGGCGACCAGGGAGACGACGGACGCCTGTACGGCCTGCGTCGCATTCGCGCCGAGCACCCGTCGCATCCCTACGCATCCGACGGTTGGCCGCTCGGGCAGGGCGTGGGGTACGGCGTCAGCTTCGTGAACCAGGCGGCCGACCTGCTCGAGCACTGGCCGCGGGAGCAGTGGGAGCCGGGCCTCGAGCAGGGAGCACGTGTCCAGGCCGTGTGCGAGGCGGCGGAGCGCGCCGCGGCAGAACGCCGCTGGGTCCGCGTCGACGAGGTGAGTGGCTGACGTGCAGGCTTCAGTCCGCGCCGCCGTGATGACGGCGCCCGGCGCGATCGGGGTCGAGCGGTTCGAGGTCCCGGAGCCCGAGCCGGGCGCCGTGTTGCTGCGGGTCAGCCTCTCGGGCGTCTGCGGCACCGACAAGCACACGTTCCGCGGCGAGACGATGCAGTACGCCGGCACGCCGCACGAGCGGCGGCTCTCCTATCCGCTGATCTGCGGGCACGAGAACGTCGGCGTCGTCGAGGCGGTCGGGGGCGACGTGCGGGCGTTCGACGGCACGCGCGTCTCTCCGGGTGACCGCATCGTTCCCGGAGCGAACGTGCCCTGCGGCACCTGCTGGTACTGCGCGAACGACGAGCCGTACTACCTCTGCGAGCACCTCGAGGACTACGGCAACTCGCTCAACGTCTCCCGAGCGCCCTCGCTCTTCGGCGGGTGGGCCGAGCTGATGTACCTGCTGCCGGGAACGCCGCTCTTTCGCGTGCCGGACGAGCTGGAGGACGAGCTCGCGGTCCTGACCGAGCCGATGGCCGTGACCCACGGCGTCGAGACGGCCCGGGGCCTGCTCGGCGTGACCGCGGGCGAGAGCGTCGTCGTGCTCGGCGTCGGGCCGCTCGGCCTCTGCCATCTGCTCAAATCACGCCTCGTCGGGTGCGGCGAGCTGATCGCGATCGACCGCTTCGCGTCGCGCCTCGAAACCGCCGGCGCGCTCGGTGCGACGTTGACGCTGGATGCATCCGCGCTCGACGAGGACGAGCTCGTCGCCCGTGTCCACGAGCGCACCGTTCGCGGTGCGGACGTCGTGCACGACTGCTCCGGCGTGCCCGGCACGTTCGGAGCGGCCCTGCGCATGGCGCGTCCCGGCGGGGTGGTCGTCGAGTCGGGCGACTTCGTCGACCTGGGCCCGGTCGAGATCAACCCGAACCGCGACATCTGCACGCGGAGCGTCACCGTGGTCGGCATCGGCGGCGAGCGGGCGACGTCCTACGCGCCCTCGCTCGAGCTGCTCGCGGCGAACCGTGCGTCGCTGCCTGTCGAGCGCATCGTCACCCACCGCCTTCCGCTCGAGCGCGCGGCCGAGGCGCTGGCCGTCTCGCAGCAGGACGGCGCGATGAAGGTCGTGCTCGACCCGGCGCTCTAGCGCTGATCCGCGCGGTCGTAGCCGAGCGCGTGGGAGATGTCGCGCGCGCCGTCCACGAGCAGCCGGACGAACTCGTCACGATCGGCGCCGAGAACGAGCGACTTCATCCCGCCGATCGAGAGCGCTGCGCGGACACCCCCGGTGTAGTCGAGGATCGGTGCTCCGAGCGAGGCGATCCCGGGCGTGACGTCCTCGTCGCTCACGGCGTATCCGCGGGCGCGCGTCACCTCGAGCTCGCTGAACAGCTCCTCGGGAGACGGCGGCAGCTCGTCGCCGAGCGGCTCGAGACCGTCGTCGACGTAGTCCTCCCACTCGGACTCGGGCTCCCACGCGAGGAGCGCCCGCGGCCCGGCCCCTGCGTGCAGCGGCAGCGACCCGCCGAGGCGAAGCGCGAGCGACTGCACGCGCAGGCCCTCGAGCCGCTCGATGCAGACGGCGTTGCGCCCGCGCCGCACGAGCAGGAAGACCGTCTCGCCGACGCGCTCGTGGATGCGCTCCATCACCGGCAACGCGACCTGCCGTTCGTCGAGGCGCTCGACGACTGCGGCGCCGAGTCGCATCAGCTTCCAGCCGAGCCGGTACGTGCGCGGCTGCGACCCCGCTTCGACCAGGTCGAGCGCCTCCAGGCTGCGCAGCAGCCGGTAGGTGGTCGTGCGCGGCTCGTCGATCAACTCGGCGAGCCGGCGCGGTGTCGCCTCGCGCTCCTCTGCGAGCTGCTCGAGCAGGAAGACCGCCTTGGCCAGTGCACGGATAGGGTTTTCGCGAAGCTGTTCCTTCCGTTCCCGCGTTGCCAGGCTGTCCACCTCCTGTTCCGCATCCTAGACAGGCTGTCCACATGATGGTACGTTCGCCGCGGCGGCGGCGCTAACGACGATTCTCGAGTGACGACGGTTCCGACTCTCGCCGAGCACGCTTCCCCGCCCGTGGCCGCGGGCATCGAGTTGCGGGCGGTGGTCAAGCGCTACGGCGCCCAGACCGCGCTGCGCGGGCTCGACCTGGAGATCAGGGACGGCGAGTTCTTCTGCCTGCTCGGCCCGTCCGGGTGCGGCAAGACGACCACGCTCAACCTGATCGGCGGCTTCGTCGGGCCGACGGAGGGCGAGATCTGGATCCAGGGCCGGCGCATCGACACGCTGCCGCCGCACAAGCGCCCGGTCAACACCGTTTTCCAGTCGTATGCGCTGTTCCCCCACATGAACGTCGCGGAAAACGTGCGCTTCGGGCTCAAGATGGACCGGGTGCCGCGAGACCAGGCGAAGCAGCGCGCAGCGGAGGCGCTTCGACTGGTCGGCCTCGAGGACTTCGGCGAGCGGATGCCGAGCCAGCTCTCGGGTGGCCAGCAGCAGCGCGTCGCGGTCGCCCGCGCACTCGTCAAGCGTCCCGCGGTGCTGCTCCTTGACGAGCCGCTCGGAGCGCTCGACCTGAAGTTGCGCCAGCGGCTGCAAATCGAGCTCTCGCAGATCCATCGCGACGTCGGTACGACCTTCGTCTACGTCACGCACGACCAGGAGGAGGCGATGTCGATGGCCGATCGCATCGCCGTCATGAACGACGGACGGATCGAGCACCTCGGCACCCCGGAGGAGGTCTATCGCCGCCCGGCCTCTCGCTTCGTGGCCGACTTCATCGGCGACTCGAACTTCTTCGAAGCCACGGTGGCCGGAGACGTCGCGCAGCTGACGGACGGCAGCCGAGTCGCGTGCGCCGGCGGCCGCGCGGGGCCGGCCACGCTGATGGTCAGGCCGGAGGCGATCACGCTTGGTGCGGGCTCCGGTTCGATCGTGGGGCGAGTGCTGCAGACGTCGTTCCTCGGCAGTTACGTGCGCGTCGCCGTCGACACGCCGTCGTCCGAGGCGCCGGTCGTGGTGGCGCTGCACGAGGCCGCCAGCGTTCCGTCGATCGGTGACGAGGTCTCGCTCACGTGGCCCGCCGCGGAAGGGATCGTGCTGGAGCCGCCCGAATGAGCGCTGCCGCGGACACCGGCGCGGTTGCGCCGCCCGCTCGGCGGCGTGTCGCGCGGCTCGGCGCCGGGATCGCGTCGTACATCGGGTTCGTCCCGGCCATCCTCCTGCTCGGGCTTTGCTTCCTCGTCCCGTTCGCGATCATCGTCTGTTACTCGTTCTGGGACACCGTCGACTACGCGGTCGTCCACCACTGGACGTTCGGCAACTACCGCTACTTCTTCAGCGTCTCGGCCTACGTCTCCACGATGTGGTGGACGCTCGTCGTGGCCGTCGCGGCGACGGCGATCGCGATCGGGCTCGCGTTCCCATTTGCCTACTGGCTGTCCCGCTACTCGCCGCGGCGTTTGCGCACGGTCCTGGTCGTGCTCGTGATCGTCCCGTTCTGGTCCAGCTACCTGCTGCGCGTCTACTCGTGGCTGACGATCCTCGGCGAGCAGGGCGTGATCAACCGTTTCCTGCAGTGGTCCGGGATCACGAACCATCCGCTCGGTGTGTTCCTGTACGACCGTCCGGCTGTGGTTCTGGTGCTCGTCTACCTCTACTTCCCGTTCGGTGCGCTGACGCTCTACTCGTCGATCGACAACTTCGACTGGAACCAGCTCCGGGCAGCGATGGACCTCGGCGCATCGCCGGCGCAGGCGATCTTCCGGATCTTGGTTCCCCAGATCAAGCCGGGGATCATCACCGCGATCATCTTCGTGTTCATCCCGATCCTCGGGGAGTACCTCACGCCGCAGATCGTCGGCGGTACGAACGGGGTGATGATCGGGAACCTGATCGCGAACTTCTTCCAGGAGGCCGAGTACACACGCGGCGCCGCGATCTCGCTGCTGGTCGCAGCGTTCATCGTCGTGCTGCTCGTGATCTTCCGCAAGTCGCTGTCCGCGAAGGAAGCCTATGGCGCATGACGTCGAGGTCCTCTCGCGCCGCGGGCGCATCTTCCGTGGCTTCCTGGGCTGCTACGCGGTCTTCATCTACGTGTTCCTCTTCGCTCCGATCGGGCTCCTCGTGCTGTTCAGCTTCAACGCGAACCGGTACGGCACGTTCCCGATCACGGGTTGGACGCTGACGTGGTACCGGCAGGCGTTCAGCGACTACCAGGTCCAGGACGCCGTCCGGACGACGATCAAGATCGCCCTGCAGGTGACCGTCATCTCGGCGGTCGTGGGCACCGCCGCCGCATTCCCTCTCGTCCGCTCGCGGCTTCCCTTCCGCGAGGGGTTCCGCATCATCCTGATCCTGCCGATCATGATCCCCGGAATCCTGATCGGCGTCTCCCTGCTTGTGCTCTTCACGAGTACGTTCCACCGGACGCTCTCCCCCGAGACGGCCGTGATCGGACAGGCGGTCTACACGACGCCGTTCGTGATCCTGCTCGTGGCGGCGCGGCTGCAGGGATTCGACAACGCGCTCGAGCGAGCGGCCGCCGATCTTGGGGCGAACGCGTTCCAGCGGCTGCGACGCGTGATCCTGCCGCTCATCTTCCCCGCCATCCTCGCCGGCGCGCTGTTCGCATTCACGCTGTCGCTCGACGAGTTCATCATCACCTACTTCCTGATCGGTGCGAACAACACGCTGCCGATCTTCATCTACACCCAGATCAAATTTGGGATCACACCGGAGGTGAATGCCGTGGCGTCGATGCTGCTCGCCGGCTCGCTGCTCCTGCTCGCACTCGCGTTCCTGCTGCCGCAGCTCGTCCGGCGCGCACGGACGAGGGCCGCTTCATGAGAATCGCAACCGCACCCGTCTCGTGGGGGATCTGGGAGATGACGATCGACCGCCCCGACCTGATCCCGCCCCAGACCTACCTGGAGACGATCGTCGACATGGGCTACACGGCCACCGAGACCGGCCCGCCCGGCTACTTCGCGCCGAGCGCGGCGGAGGCCGCCGATCGCGCCGGCCGCGCCGGGGTGGAGCTCATCGCCACCTTCCTGCCGCTTCGGCTCGACGACCCCGACGGGTTCGAGGAGGACCTCGCCGCGCTCGACCGCACGGTCGAGGTGCTCGAGGCGACCGGCGGCGGCATCGTTCTTCTCGCCGACATGGAGACGCCCGACCGTTCGCGGGCCGCCGGCAGCGAGGAGCGGCGGCGCGAGACGGCGTGGACCGCCGACACGGTCGAGCAGGCGGCCGGGCGGCTGCAGCGCGCGACCGACATCGTGCGCAGGCGCGGTCTCGAAGCGGCCCTGCATCCGCACGCGGCGACGCACATCGAGTCGGAGAGCGAGACGGAGCAGATCCTCGAGCGGACGGACATCGCGCTGTGCGTCGACACCGGCCATACGATCGTCGGCGGCGGGGATCCGGTCGCGCTCGCCCGGCGTCATGCGTCGCGCCTGCGTCACGTGCACCTCAAGGACGTCGACGGTGCCCTGCTCGGCCGGCTCGCCGACGGCGAGGTCGAGATGGACGTGGCGTGGCCGCTCGGGATCTTCTGCGAGTTCGGGACGGGAGTCGTTCCGCTCCGCGAGTTTCTCGCACTGCGAGAGGTCCGATCGCTCGACGGCTACGGCGTGATCGAGCAGGATCGCGTCGCGGTCACGATCGACGACATGCCGGTGGTGCGCGCTTCCGACGAGCGCAACCGCGCGCTCGTCGACCAGTGGCTCGCGTGACGCCGGCACCGTTTCGGCTGGCGCTGATCGGAGCGGGGCGCATGGGCGCGGCGCATGCGCGCGCGCTCGCGCTCTCGAACGAGGTCGAGATCGCTTGCGTCGTCGACCCGTCGGACGAGGCGGCCGCGCGCGTGGAGGCCCCCCGGGCGACGCTCGAGTCGCTCCCGGCGGTCGACGGCTTCCTCGTCGCCGTCCCGACGCGGCTCCACGTCGCGGTGACGCGGGCACTCGCGCCGCACGGCCTGCCGATTCTCTGCGAGAAGCCCTGCGGCCTGACGGTCGAGGAGACCCGTGCGATCGCTTCACTCGGCGTCCCCGTCCAGGTCGCCTACTGGCGTCGTTTCGTGCCTGCGCTGCGGGAGCTCCGCGAGCGGATCGTCGCGGGCAGGCTCGGCAGCCTCGTCTTCGTCTCGTCGGCCCAGCTCGACGAGACGCCGCCTCCGGCCGCGTTCCGCGATCCGGTTTCCAGCGGGGGCATCGTCGTCGACATGGGCGTGCACGAGTTCGACCAGCTCCGCTGGCTCACCGGTCGTGAGCTGGTCGCCGTGACCGGGGTCGCGGGCGGCGTCGGCTTCGACGAGCCGGTCGACGGCGATCCCGAGCTCGTCGAGCTGAGCGTCGAGCTCGAAGGCGGGATCGCGGGCGCGATCACCCTGGCCCGCCGTTACCCACCTGGTGAGACCTGTCGCATCGAGGTGATCGGGCTCGACGGTGCCGAGCGAATCGAGTTCGTCGCCCCGCCGGACGGCGACGACACGATCGCAGCGGCCCTGCGGGCGCAGGCGGAGGACTTCGCGCGGGGTGGCAGTGGCGGGACGACGATCGACGACGCGATCGCCGCACTCGATGCCGCGCAGCGCGCGAAGGTCGCGCTCGGGCTCCCCTAGCTGCTGGAGGCGAGAAACATTGCCGTGAGCAGCTCGGTGTCGATCCGCGCTTGCTCGGGCGGTGTCAGGCACGGAACACCATCCACGCAGCACGCGTGGAAGTGGACCAGCTCGCGCCGGAAGGATTCCTCGAACGAGCGGTAGCGGCTGACGGCGTTCGCATAGTCGTCCGGATCCTGCCGCTCGTAGACGGTCGGGCTCATCTTCAGCCACGGCGACGGAAACGTGAGCGAGCGAACGGTCGTGTCGAAGTAGAGCTCGATCCGCTCGCGGTACTCGCGCGTCTCGAGCAGCTGGATCCAGGCGCTGTCCCAGCGTGAGCCGTTGGCCAGCACCGCGTAGCCGGCCACCGACCGCCCGCCGTTCCACCAGGCGCCGTCCACCACACGCGCCGGCAGAGGCTCGCCCATCCGCTCGAGGAAGCCGTTGACGATGTTGACGTGATGGACGAGCGATCCGAGGTACCCGTCCGAGAACGCAAAGCACGCCTCGGGGTCGCCGCGTCCGACCGCCTCCTCCACCTGCTCGCTCTCGGCGCGGCGCGCGGCGTCGATCACGTCCTGCGGAACGTCGTTCCCGCGCACGACGTCGCCCGGCAGGAAGTAGGGCAGCCACTCGGGATCGTTCACGACGATGCTCACGTAGCGGAGGTCGTCGGCGCTCCCCGGCAGCTCCTCGAGCGCGCGCTGCACCGCGGGATCGTGTCGCTTCATGTAGCCGACCTGAACGACCCTGCCCGCGCGGTTGCGGGCCTCGACGATCCGGTCGATGTCGGCGAGCGTGATCGCGAGGGGCTTCTCGCAGAACACGTGGAGCCCCGCCTCGAGTGCGGTCAAGACGATCTCGACGTGGGTGCCCGCGGGCGACGCGATCAGGACGGCGTCGAGCCCCCCGGCGCCGACCAGCGAACGCCAGTCGGCGTGCGCGCCCGGTACGTGGAAGCGTGCGCACATCGCGTCGCGCACGGTCTGCGAGGGCTCGGCGAGCGCAGCGATCTCGAAGCGGTCCTGCAGCTCGTTCAGGTGCGGCAGGTGCTCGGTCTGGGCGACCATGCCGCCCCCGATCACACCGATCCGCAGCCGCTCGTTCCGTTGGCTGGACACGTTGTCCGCATCATGGTACGTTCGCCGCGGTCCGCGCAACCGGCAGCAGACGGACTGCTGGCAGGCAGGTCGTGAACGACAGAGGAGGCGATGGCAGCATGGAGCATCTCGAACGGCCGATGACGCGCAGAGGACTGCTCGGCGCCGGCGCGGTCGGTGCCGCGTCGCTCGCCGCGGGTCGCACGCTCGGATCGGCCGGGCGCGCGTTCGGCGCCACGAAGGTGGAGGCCGGCGGCGTGACGCTCAACTGGCTGACGTGGTCGGACCACTACTTCCCGAATCAGCTGCAGCAGGTGAAGAAGGCGACCAACATCGCCGGCCGCGTGCAGCTGATCAGCGACGACTCCGACGCGTACATCAAGGTCAAGCAGGGCGGCGGTCACTGGGACATGTCGTCGGAGGACGCGCTCTGGGTTCCGAAGTTCTACAAGGAAGGGCTGATCGTCCCGTTCGACATCAAGTCGTTCCCGGTCTCGAAGCAGCTCTATCCAATCGCGCTGAACGTGCCGTTCTGGAAGACCGGCAATCTCCAGATGGGGTACCCGTTCGGCTGGTCGAGCTTGCAGATCTACTACAACCCGAAGTTCGTGACGACCAAGCCGGACAGCTATCACGCGCTGCTCAGCCCGAAGTACAAGAAGAAGATCGTCCTCGAGAACCAGCCGACCGACCTGATGGCGATGGCCGGTCTGGCGACTGGGGCCAAGCAGCCGTACAACATGACGACGGCGGAGATCTCGCGGGCGAAGGCGTTCCTGAAGCAGCTGAAGCCGAACGTGCTGAAGCTCGTCGCCGAGAACACCGAGGTCGTTCGCGCGCTGACCGACGAGTCGGCCTGGCTGACGATCGAGAACATCGGCACCGACCAGCGCGTCGCCGACGCGAAGGGGCCGATGATCAAGGTCGCCGACCCGAAGGAAGGGCTCTACGGGTGGATGGACGCCGAGATGCTGCTCAAGCAGTCGAAGAACCAGAGCTCCTTCGAGACGTTCATCAACAACATGGAGCAGGCGCCCTGGATCGCGCACAACTTCCTCGTGAACGGCCGCCCGTTGTTCAACGAGAAGGCGTACAAGATCCTCGTCAACCAGGGCCACAAGGCCCGGGCCGACCGCTTCTTCTACAACCAGCCCGAGCGGCCGATCAGCATGACGCTGAAGGGGCCGTCCGGAAACGTGCAGGCGTACATCGACGCCTTCAACGAGGCGTTCGCGGCCTGAGCCCAGTTGTGGGGTCGCGGCGCGCGCCGCGACCCCACACGTCGCCGTAGGCTTCGGGCCGTGAGAAGCGGTCCGGCCTCGGACGAGTTGCTCGGCCTTTCCGCCGTCGACCAGGCGGCCCGTGTGCGTGTGGGCGACGTCACCGCGCGCGAGCTCGTCGAGGCGTCGCTGCTGGAGATCGAGCGGCAGAACCCGACGGTGAACGCCTTCGTCGCCGTGTTCGCAGAACGGGCGCTCGAGGAGGCAGACAGAGTCCGTCCCGGCGATCCGCGGCCGCTCTGCGGCGTCCCGATCGGAGTGAAGGATCTGCTCTCGGCGACCGAGGGGATGCCGACGAGCGAGGGAAGCGGGGCCTTCGGCGACTGGATCGCAGACCACGACGCAGCCCACGTCCGCCGGCTCCGCGAGGCAGGGGCGATCATCGTCGGCAAGACGAACACACCCGAGCTCGGCCTGCGGCCCGTGACCGAGAACGCGCGCTTCGGCATCACCTGCAATCCGCTCCACCCGGAGTTGACCGCCGGCGGATCCTCGGGTGGCAGTGCCGCGGCCGTCGCGGGCGGCATGGTCGCGCTTGCCGACGCGAGCGATCTCGGCGGCTCGATCCGGATCCCGGCGGCGTGCTGCGGCGTCGTTGGTCTCAAGCCCAGCCGGGGACGGGTGTCGTTCGGGCCGGACTTCGGCGGGCTCGGCGGCGGGTTGCCCGCCGACGGCGTCCTCGCGCGGAGGGTGCTCGACGTGGCCGTGTCACTCGACGTGATCTCGGGCTCCGAGCCCGGAGATCTCTACACCGCGCCTTCACCCACGAGGCCGTTCGCCGAACTGGGCCTTCCGGGTCGCCTCACCGTCGGCGTGGCGACGACCGCACCGCACGGTGTCCCCGTCGACGAGGAGCCTCGACGTGCCGCGGAGCGGACGGCCGACCTCCTCGCCGATCTCGGCTATGACGTCCGCCTGCAGGCGCCCGACTGGGACGACGAGACGTTCCCTGAGAGCTGGGCGATCTATGCGGGCGGCGCAGCCCAGCACATCCTCCGCGTCGTCGAACGCCTGCACGGCCGGCCGGCCGATGTGGCGAAGCTCGAGCCCGCGACACGCGCCTGGCTCGTCGACGGCACGCCGATCTCCCTCATCGACTACCTCGAGGCCGGCGAGCGGCTGTGGGCATTCTCGCGCCGCGTGCTTCGCGACTGGCCCGAGGACTTCGTCCTCGTGACGCCGACGCTCACGCGATTGCCTGCGATGGCCGGGGGGCTTCACGCGCAGGCCGGCGTCACCGACGACGCGGTGCGCTTCAGCGCGCTCGTGCGCATCTGGAACGTCACAGGACAACCCGCGTTGTCGCTGCCACTCCACGAGACGGCCGACGGCGTGCCGGTGGGCGTGCAGCTGGTCGGGCCGCCCGGTCGCGACGACCTCGTTCTCGCGCTGGCCGCGCAGCTCGAGCCGTTCGCATCGCGGGAGGCCTGATGCGCCCGCCTGGCGCCTGGAGCACGCCCTATCGGATCGCCGGGAGCATCGCCTCGGTCGCGCTCGTGACGGTGGTGATCGCTCTCGCCAAGCCGTACATCCCGGTGCTCAGCCTCGGCGTGCTCTACATCGTCGCCGTGCTGCCGGTCGCGATCGCGTTCGGCCTCACGTACGCGGTCGCCGTGGCGGTCGGGTCGATGCTCGCCTTCAACTTCTTCTTCTTGCCGCCGCTCTACACGCTGACGATCCAGGACTCGCGAAACTGGCTCGCGCTCGCAGTGTTCCTTGTCACCGCGGTGGTCGTCAGCGAGCTCGCGGCCCGGTCGCGGCGACGTGCAGACGAGTCGGCGCTGCTCGCCGGCGTGGCGACGTCGCTCCTCGAGCGAGGCGATGTCACAGACCAGCTCGACGCCATCGCCGCCGAGGTGGCGCGCACACTCGGCGTCGCCCGCGCGAGGATCGCACTCGGCACAGACGAGCAGGCGTCGCGCGATGAGGCCGGCGAGCCGCTGGTCGCCGGGGGCCGACGCGTCGGGACGATCTTTCTCTCGCGACGCGAACGGACGACGGGGTCGCAGCGCCGTGTCGCCCTGGCGCTCGCCTCCCTGCTCGCGGTCGCGATCGACCGCGAGCGGCTGGCTCACGAGGCGTACGACGCCGAGACGTTGCGGCGCAGCGATGCCGTGAAGACGGCCGTGATCCAGGCGGTGTCACATGACCTGCGGACGCCGCTCGCGACGATCGAGACGGCGCTCGGAAGCCTGCGCAACAGCAGTCTCGCGTTGACCGATGACGACCGCGCGGACCTCCTCGACGCGATCGCCGTCGAGCTCGAGCGGCTGAAGCGGCTCGTCGAGAACCTGCTCGACCTCTCACGGCTCCAGGCGGGAGCAGCACGGCCCGTGCCGGAGCTCTGGACGGCCGAGCAGCTGGTGGCGGATGCGCTCGACGAGGTGGAGGGCGCCGAGCGCATCCAGGTCGTGCTCGGGGACGGCCTGCCGGTCGTGCGTGTGGACGCGGCGCAGATCCAGCGCGTGCTCGTCAACCTGCTCGAGAACGCGCTCAAGTTCTCCTCTTCTGCAGAACCGGTGCAGCTGCGCGCCAACCCGTCGCGCGGCGAGGTGGTCATCCGCGTGACGAACCACGGTCACGGGATCCCGCAAGCCGAGCTCGGGCGGATCTTCGAGCCCTTCCAGCGCGTCGCCGGCGAACGGACGGGCGGCGCGGGCCTCGGGCTCGCGATCGCAAAGGGCTTCACCGAGGCGAACGGCGGCCGCATCTGGGCGGAGTCACGGCCGGACCAGGGAGCGACCTTCGTGGTCGTGCTGCCCGCCGTCGGAACGCCGGCGTCGGCTCTGGTCCCGGCGTGAGCAGCGAGCGTGTCCTGGTCGTCGACGACGAGCCACAGTTCCTCCGGGCGCTGACAACGAGCCTTCGCGCAGCGGGCTACCAGGTAAGCACGGCGACGACGGGTGCGGAGGCCTTGACCAGCGTCGGCCTCGGCCCGCCGGACGGGATCATCCTCGACCTCGTCCTGCCGGACACGACGGGCACCGAGATCTGCCGCGAGCTCCGCACCTGGAGCGACGTGCCGGTGATCGTCGTCTCGGCGAACGGCGAGGAGGCCGAGAAGATCGCCGCGCTCGACGCAGGTGCCGACGACTACGTCACCAAGCCGTTCGCGATCGGCGAGCTCCTCGCGCGCCTGCGAGCCGCGCTCCGCCGGTCGGGCCCGAGCGCGTCGCCGGTGATCGAGATCGGGCAGCTCCGAGTCGACCTCGAGAAGCACGACGTCTCGGTCTCGGGCCGGCGCGTTCACCTGACCCCGCGCGAGTTCGATCTCCTGCGCCTGTTCGCGCAGAACGAGGGTAAGCTGCTCACCCACCGGACGATCCTGCGCGAGCTGTGGGGGCCTGCGTATCAGTCCGAGTCGAGCTATCTGCACGTGCACATCTCTCAGCTGCGGAGCAAGATCGAGCCGGATCCGACGAGGCCGCGCTACTTGCTGAACGAGCCGGGCGCGGGCTACCGGCTCGTCGATCCGGACGCTGCGTAGGTGTCTTTAGTGCTCGTTTAGCCCAACGGCTTCAATCTTTAGCTCGGCTTTTGTCGTGCGGTTCTAGCTTGGTCGACATGAAGCGCGGGCGCGGGTTCGCCGGTTGGAGCCCTCATTTGGTGCGGCCGTCGACGGTCGCGTTGGCGTATGCCGCATTCGCGGGGGCGGCTGCTGTCGCCGGTTTTGGCACCGGCGTTCCCTGGCGCCTGACGCTCACAGTCTCGGCCGCCTGCGTGCTCGTCGGGCTCGGACGGGCCGGCCTGATGCTTCTCCGCCTCGCTCAGCGTCGCCGCACCGCAGACCGGCTGCTCCGCACCGGGGTGAAGGTGCACCCGCAGTCGGAGCTCTTGACGTGGCGGGCGGCGGAACTGACATCCGCCCGCAATCGCTCGATGCTCGCGCGTTCGCTTCGCGGCCTCGTCCAGGAGGTCGAGCGGCCGTCGTTCATGACCGCGGTGCCGCTGAACCGGCGCGGCCTGCGGCTGCACCTCCCGCTCGTCCGCTCGCTGGTCGCTCGCATCTCGGACGTCGATCGCGCTGTCGCGCCACGGGGGATGGTGCTCGTCGAGGAGCTGCTCACGAATGGATTCGAGAGCCCGCTCTACGTCGGCGGACGTGCGGAAGACGTCTCGAAGTCGATCGAGCGCTGTCTGGCCGCGCTCGACGGCGATGGAGTTGCCGCTCGGTCGTCCGAGCGAGCGATCGTCGATTTCACGAGCAAGCCGGGCGGTCGAGCCCGAGTTCACACAGGAGGAGGACTCCGCTGATGTTCGATCTCGCTGCGATCGCCATAGGACTGGCGTGTTTTGCGGCCGTGTTCGGTCTGCTCTACGTCTTGGAGCGGGTGTGATGTCCGCCGCCGATGTCTTCGGGTTGGTGGTCTCGCTGCTCGTGCTGGCCTATCTGGTGTACGCGTTGTTCCGCGGAGAGCGGTTTTAGATGTCGGGGCAGGGGATCTCCCAGATTGTCGTCTACTCGATCGTCCTGATCGTGCTCGGGTATCCGCTCGGGATGTACATGGCCCAGATCTACTCGGCGGAGCGGGTCGGCGGCCGGCGTCTGCGGCTGCTCGCGGGGACGGAGGGCGGCTTCTACCGGCTCCTCGGCATCGACGGGAAGAAAGAGCAGGACTGGAAGAGCTACGGCACGACGGTGCTCGTCTTCAGCGTGCTCTTCTGGGCCCTCCTCTACGTGATCCAACGCGTCCAGGGCCACCTGTTCCTGAACCCCGATCACATGAAGGGCGTCCCCGCCCATCTGTCTCTGAACACCGCCGCCAGCTTCATCACGAACACCAACTGGCAGTTCTACGGCGGCGAGTACACGATGTCGTACCTCACGCAGATGGCCGGCCTGGCCGTTCAGAACTTCGTCTCCGCGGCGGTCGGTATGGCTGTGCTCGTGGCGGTCGTGCGCGGGATCGCACGTCGCTCGTCGAGCACGCTCGGCAACTTCTGGGTCGATCTGTATCGCTCGCTGGTCTACATCCTGCTCCCACTCGCGATCGTCGTCGCGGTGCTCCTCATGTGGCAGGGCGTTCCGCAGACGCTTCACGGGCACGCAACCGCGACCACCCTCCAGGGCGCAACGCAGACGATCGCGCGCGGGCCGGTCGCCTCGCAGATCGCGATCAAGCAGCTCGGAACCAACGGTGGCGGCTTCTACAACTCCAACTCGGCCGTGCCGTTCGAGAATCCGACCGGGCTCTCGAACTTCATCGAGCTGCTCGCAATCCTGCTGATCCCCGCAGCGCAGGTGTTCATGTTCGGGAAGATGGTCTTCGCCAGACGGCACGCGTTGATGGTGTTCATCGCGATGTTCGCCGTGTTCGCGCTGGGGGTCGCTGTCAACCTGCCGGCGGAGCAGCACGGGTCGGCCGTCCTGCGCGCCTCGGGGGTGAACATCACCCAGGGCCACGGCCAGTCGGGGGGCAACATGTCCGACAAGGAGGTTCGCTTCGGGCAGGCGGCGACGTCGAACTGGACGGTCGCGACGAGCGACGCCTCGAACGGGTCGGTCAACGGCGGCTTCGATGCGATGACGCCCGCCGGCGGAGCCGTCCCGCTCGTCAACCTGTTTCTCGGCGAAGTGATCTTCGGCGGAGTCGGCTCCGGCCTCTACGGGATGTTCTTCTACATCGTGATCGCGGTGTTCGTCGCGGGACTGATGGTCGGCCGGACGCCCGAGTGGTTAGGAAAGAAGATCGAGGCACGCGAGATCAAATATGCCGCGCTCGGTGCGCTCTTCGTGCCGACGATGGTGCTCGCGCTTACGGCGCTCTCGATCGTCACCAAGAGCGGCCTCGCCTCGATCTACAACAGCGGCGTGCACGGCTTCACAGAGACGCTGTATGCGTACGACTCGCAAGGCAACAACAACGGGAGCGCGTTCGCGGGCTTCGGGCTGACGAACTTCAGCGCCGACTTCGGGACGATCGCGATGTTGTTCGGGCGCTTCGTGCCGCTGTTCGCAGCCCTTGCGCTCGGCGGTGCGCTCGCGAAGAAGAAGATCGTGCCTGCGTCGGCCGGCACCTTCCGCACCGACGGAGCGACGTTCGTGGTGCTGCTCGTCGGCGTGATCGCTCTCACTGCCGGGCTGATGATCTTCCCGGCGCTCACACTCGGTCCGATCGTCGAAGGGTTGATGCACTGATGCGCAACATCGTCAGCTCCGTCGTCGCGATCGTCGTCATCACCGCGTTCTTCGGCTTCGGCTATCCGCTCGTGATGACCGCCTTCGCGCAGGTCGCCTTCTCGCACCAGGCGAACGGTAGCCTCGTCAAGGTCAACGGGAAGGTCGTCGGCTCGAGCCTGGCCGCCCAGGGATTCACCGGCAAGCAGTACTTCCACGAGCGCCCCTCGGCCACGTCGCCGGCGTACAACGCGGGCGGCACGACGTTCGCCAACCTCGGCCCCACCAATCCCGATCTGGCGAAGAACGTGAAGGCCGCGGCAGAAGCGATTCTGAAGCTCGAAGGCCCGTACAACCCGGGTCTGAGGATCGGCAACATCCCGGTCGACGCCGTGACGACCTCCGGGTCGGGCATCGATCCAGACATCTCGCCTGCCTACGCGGCGCTGCAGTCGCGCCGGATCGCGGCGGTTCGCGGACAGTCGCTGCAGCAGGTTCAGCAGCTGATCAAGCAGAACACGACAGGTCGCTCGTGGGGCTTCTTCGGAGAGCCCGGCGTCAACGTCCTCGAGCTCAACCTTGCACTCGACAAGCTGGGAGGGAAGTAGATGTCGACGACCGCTGCGCCGTCTGCGGAGTCCGAGGTCACGAGGACGAGGCGTGAGAGCGTCTTCTCGCGCGAGCTCGTGCGCCAGGCGGTGATCGACTCGTTCCCGAAGCTCGACCCGCGCAACCAGCTCAAGAACCCCGTCATGTTCATCGTCGAGCTCGGCAGTGTGATCACAACCGGGATCTTCTTCCTCGAGCTCGCGCGCGGCGACACGGGCCAGCTCTGGTTCGTCGCCGTCATCGCCTTCTGGTTGTGGCTGACCGTGCTCTTCGCGAACTTCGCCGAGGCGATCGCCGAGGGGCGTGGCAAGGCGCAGGCGAACGCGCTGCGCGCGACACGGACGACGACGGTGGCGAGGCGACTCGTCAACGGCATGGTGGAGGAGGTTCCCGCGCCCGAGCTGCAGCGGGGAGACCATGTGGAGGTTGTCGCCGGAGAGGTGATCCCGGCTGACGGCGACGTGATCGAAGGCGTGGGCTCGGTCGACGAGTCGGCGATCACCGGCGAGTCGGCGCCCGTGATCCGCGAGTCGGGCGGTGATCTCTCCGGCGTCACCGGTGGCACGCGGCTGCTCTCCGACCGGCTCGTGATCGAGGTGACCCAGGAGCCGGGAAAGTCGTTCCTCGACCGGATGATCGCGCTCGTCGAGGGCGCCGAACGGCGCAAGACGCCGAACGAGATCGCGCTCAACATCCTGCTCGCAGGCCTCACGATCACCTTCCTCGCCGCAGTCGTCACACTGGAGCCCTACGCGATCTACGCGGGCTCTCCGCAGTCGCAGACGGTGCTGATCGCACTGCTCGTCGCCCTGATCCCGACCACGATCGGCGCGCTCCTCTCGGCGATCGGGATCGCGGGCATGGACCGGCTCGTCCAGCGAAACGTGCTCGCGATGTCGGGCCGGGCGGTCGAGGCGGCCGGCGACGTGGACGTTCTTCTGCTCGACAAGACCGGCACGATCACGCTCGGCAACCGGCAGGCCTCGGAGTTCGTTCCTGCTCCCGGTGTGGACGAGCGGGAGCTGGCGGAGGTGGCGCAGTTCGCCTCGCTCGCCGACGAGACGCCCGAGGGACGCTCGATCGTCGTGCTCGCCAAGGAGCGTTACGGTCTGCGCGAGCGGCAGCTTGGTGAGACCGGCGCGGAGTTCGTCCCGTTCACGGCGATGACGCGAATGAGCGGCGTCGACTACAACGGGACGCGACTTCGCAAGGGTGCGGCCGACGCGATCAAGGCCTTTGTCGCCGAGCAGGGCGGGCAGACCCCCGCTGAGGTCGACGCGGCCGTGCAGCGCATCGCCGAGCAGGGCGGAACTCCCCTCGTGGTCGCGAAGGACAACTTCGCACTTGGCGTCATCCACCTGAAGGACATCGTCAAGGGCGGCATGAGCGAGCGCTTCGACGAGCTGCGCAGGATGGGCATCCGCACCGTGATGATCACGGGCGACAACCGGGTCACGGCCGCCGTGATCGCACAGGAGTCGGGCGTCGACGACTTTCTCGCCGAGGCGACTCCAGAGGCGAAGATGTCGCTGATCAAGGACGAGCAGGCAAAAGGCCGCATGGTGGCGATGACGGGCGACGGCACGAACGACGCGCCGGCTCTCGCGCAGTCCGACGTCGGCGTGGCGATGAACACGGGGACATCGGCGGCGAAGGAGGCCGGAAACATGGTCGACCTCGACTCGAACCCGACCAAGCTGATCGAGATCGTCGAGGTCGCGAAGCAGCAGCTGATCACCCGCGGCGCGCTGACGACGTTCTCGATCGCGAACGACGTCGCGAAGTACTTCGCGATCCTGCCGGCGATGTTTGCGTTCACCTACGCGACGAAGCCGGGTCAGCGCGGCCCTCTGAACGCTCTCAACATCATGCACCTGGGCGATCCGAAGAGTGCGATCGTCTCGGCGATCATTTTCAACGCCCTGATCATCCCTGCGCTCGTTCCGCTCGCCCTGAAGGGCGTGAAGTACCGCGCGATCGGGGCGACGGCGCTTCTGCAGCGCAACCTGCTGATCTACGGGCTCGGTGGTGTCATCCTGCCGTTCGTGGGAATCAAGCTGATCGACCTGCTCGTCCACAACGTGTTCGGCGCATGAGTCGGTGTGCGTGGGCGCTACCGCATCCTGCTCGGCATGGCGGCGGGGGTCGGCAAGACCTACCGCATGCTGCAGGAGGGGCGGCAGGCAAAGGCGGAGGGACGCGACGTCGTGATCGGCTATCTCGAGCCGCACGAACGGCCTGAGACGTCCGAGCTCGCAGACGGGATCGAGGTCGTGCCTCGACTGAGGAGCGAGATCGGCGCGCTCGAGCTCGAGGAGATGGATGTCGACGCCGTGATCGCACGCCACCCGGACCTCGCGTTGATCGACGAGCTTGCCCATACGAATGCGCGCGGGATGCGCAACGAGAAGCGCTACCAGGACATCGAGGAAGTGATCGCAGCGGGGATCGACGTCATCTCGACGGTCAACATCCAGCACCTCGAGAGCCTCAACGACGCCGTGTCCGAGCTGACCGGGGTCCGCGTGCGCGAGACGTTCCCGGATCACGTGCTCGACGAGGCCGACGAGGTGGTGCTCGTCGATCTGACACCGGAGGCGCTCCAGCAGCGGCTGGAGGCGGGGAAGGTGTACCCGAAGGACCGGGCCAACGTCGCGCTCGTCAACTTCTTCCGTCTCGAGAACCTGAGCGCCCTGCGGGAGCTCGCCCTTCGCGAGGTCGCGGAGGACGTCGAGGAACGCCGTCAGGCAGTCGTGCTCGATGCATCGAGCCAGCAGGCTGTCGCAGAACGAGTGCTCGCGCTCATCGAGCCTCAGCCGAAGTCCCAGCGCATCATGCGACGCGCCTGGCGCTCCGCTCAGCGCCTCGGCGGCGATATCGATGCGCTCTGGGTTCACCCGGCGGGACGCTCGCCGAGCGATGAGGAGATGACACAGCTGGCGGCGTTGCGCAGGTTGGCGGCCGTTCTCGGGATTCATCTGCTCGAAGAGGAAGGTGACGATCTCGTCGCGGCGGTCCGTCGCGTTGCGCGCGAGCGCGGTTCCACCTACGTCTTCGTCGGCACGCCCGACGAGTCGCGTCGTCGTGAGATCTTCGGCGGATCGCTTCTCTCGCGGATGGTGCGCGAGCTCCCCGGGATCGACATCCGCGTGGTCGCCAATCGCGCCGATCGAACGAAGCTGGAGCAATGACGGCGCTCGTCGTTTTGCTCGCCGTTCTGGTCGCCCTCCTCGTCGCGGCCCTCGTCTACCGCAGCCGGACCCCGCAGGCGCTGCGACGTCCCTACGGCGGACGACGCATCCTCGTTCCGTTCACCGGGAGCCTCGATCCGACCGTGCTGAACGCGGCGATCCGGATCGCACACGCCGAGGGCGCCGTTCTTGTTCCGGCGTACCTGCTGATCGTGCCGCTCGAGTATCCCGAGGACTCGCCCGTGTCGAAGGACGTTGCGGTTGCAATGCCGGCACTCGAAGCAGCAGAGCATGCTGCACTGCGCGCCGGGGTCCCGGTCGACGCGCGCATCGAGAAGGGTCGCACCGCGACTCATGCGCTGAGGCGGTTGTGGGACACGGAGACGTTCGACCGGCTCGTCGTCCCGGCCCGTGCGGGTGGTCACGACGGGTTCGACCCGAAGGAGCTGGCCTGGTTGCTGACGCACTCGCCGATCGAGACGCTCGTGCTTCGGCCGAGCCCTCACGCCGCGGAGCCGCTTCCGGCGCGTCGTTCGGGGCCACGTGCGCGGCGGCGCCTGCTCGCCGCGACCGGTCGATAGTCACCGGTCTTTCCGAAACCTCTCGTTTGCAGCCAGGGCGGGGTTGCCGCAGTTGTGCGGAGGCTCAGGTAGGGTCATTTCGGTCGGTGCGGCGGCGGAGGGTGATGATGGCTTCGCTGCGTGGTTCGGCACAGAGCAAGCGGGAGATGCGCCGACCGCTGGGTGGTCTGACGTGGCGCGTGGCTCCGGTGTCGGGCCTTCGACCAACTGTCCGCTTCGCAATTGCGTTCGCTCTGACCCTTGGCTGGGTCGCGTTCGGGATCTGGGCGTCGGAGCCGTGGAGAGGTGAGCTGGAGGTCGCGATCGGTCCCGTCGCGGGCTGGGTGATTCCGTTGTTCCTCGCCTACATCCCCGGTCTCGTGATCGGATTCATGATCTTCACGCTCCTGATCACGCGGTACCAGGAGCTCCCGCTCGAGCCTCCCAGGGGCGATTGGCCCGAGGGTAGATGGCCGGCTGTAACCATCTTGGTGGCGGCGTGGAACGAGAGCGAGGCGATCGTGCGCACGCTCGAACGCATCGGCGAACTCTCATACGAAGGTCCGCTCGAGGTCGTCGTCGCCGACAACAACTCGACAGACGACACCGCGCTGCTCGCAGACGCGGCAGGTGATCGTCTCTCGCTCCGCTACCGACGTGTCTTCGAGGCGAAGCAGGGCAAGCACAATGCCCTCAACGCCGCCCTCGCGACCGTGACGACGCCACTCGTGGTAACGGTCGATGCCGACACCCATCTCCACAGGCAGTCGCTGACGCGACTCGTGGTTCGCGTCGCGAGCGCACCGCAAGGCCAGCATGTCTCGGCGTGCGCAGCGGCGCTCGTTGCCGAGAATCCGCTGGCGACCGTCGTCACCCGAATGCAGCAGTGGGACTACCGGCTGGGGATCAACGGTGTGAAGCGCATGCAGGCGGCGTACAACACCGCGCTCGTCGCGCAGGGGGCGTTCTCGGCCTACTGGACGAGTGACCTGCGGGCCGTCGGCGGCTGGCCGGATGCGATCGGTGAAGACATCGTGCTTACCTGGACGGTGCTGGGGAGTCGGGGGATCGTCCAGTACGAGCCGGTCGCGCTCGGCTTCACGGTCGTCCCCGAGCGACTGAGTCGACTCATGAGCCAGCGGTCGCGCTGGGCACGCGGGATGCTCGAAGGCCTTCGAACGCATCCACCGCCGAAACAGCCACGCGTCCTTGCGAAGCTGGTCGCCGGGATCGATTACCTCGTCCCGTTTCTCGACATCGGGGTCATCTTCTTCTGGGTTCCAGGAGTCATCCTGTTCCTGTTCGGTTACCCGTTGATCTTCGGCTGGTGGTCGATGCTCCTGCTTCCGATCACGCTTGCCGTCTTTGGGTTCTTGCAGCGGTGGCAAGCACGCAACGTCTTTCGCAGTCTCGATATCCACCCCGAGCCGGACAAGCGCGGTTTCCTCGGTTACCTGTTCGCCTACCAGGTGCTGACATCCGCAGCCGCACTACGCGGCTATGCCCAGTACATCGGGGGCTCAGGTCGCCGCTGGAAATAGTCGCGCTTCGAGAAGCCCGGCGGCTGACGGTCGGACGTCATCCGCTGTACTCGTCGTGGTCGGCGGAACCAGTTGAGCGGGTCGTCGGCTGCGCGCGTCTCGTTTCGCCCTCGCGGCGTTCGATCGAGCCACTGGTACATGCCCCAGAGACCATCCAGGCCGCGCGCGTAGGCCGAGTACGTGTGGTAGACGACGCCGTTCTCCTGTGCGAACGCACTCATGCCCGGTCGCTCGAGCGCGTAGGTCGCCCAGTCCGTGCCCGTCGTCGCGGCCCACGCGTCGAATGGCCCGCTCTCGTCCTCCGGCGGCGACCAGACGGGCGACTCGCGAAAGTTGTACTCGAGGACGCCCGCACGCTCCTGCTCGTCCGTGACGGAGACGTCGAAGTCGCGGTTGAAGTCGCTTTCGAACGCGGACGCCCAGGGGAAGCTCCAGCCCATCCGTTGCCTGTAGGCTTGCAGCTTCTCGAGCGGAGCGCGTGACACCGCCCAGAGCATCACGTCGTGGTTGGCCAGGTGGATCGCGAAGCCTTCGAAGCCGTCCGCGATCGCCGAGCAGGCGGGACAGCCGGCGCTGTAGTCGGGCCCGAACATGAAGTGGTAGACGAGCAGCTGTGAGCGCCCCCGGAAGAGGTCGGCCAGCGAGGCGCTCCCATCGTCCGTTTCGAAGCGGTAGTCCTTCTCGATCTGGACCCACGGCAGCGCCCGTCGCTGTCGGGCGAGCTCGTCGCCGCGCCGGGTCAACTCCTTCTCGGCGGAGAGCAGCTCGAGCCTCGCCGCGAGCCACTCCTCACGCGTTCCCGTGGTGTGTTCCGTCATTTGGTTTCTCTCCTTTCGTTCACATCGCCGACGTGATTCCGGGGATCGACGAAGGCGCAACCACGATCGCGATCCCGAGCCCGATGATGGCGAGGGCGAGCGGTACGTCGAGCAAGGCACTCGGCGGCACGAGCTTCTGACCGACGACGAGCACGGCGATGAGACACATCCAGGTGATGCTCATCGCGCCTGTGGCAAGCAGGACGAGCATCAGACCGATGCTCGAGCCGACGCAGTAGAGCCCGAACTGTGATCCCGAGTGCACGTACTGGCGGCAGCGGACGCGGCAGGCCCGCTTCAGCGGCGTGAGCTCGTACAAGCCGGCCGCAACCGTCAGCGTGCCGGCGACCGCAGTGCCGTGCGGCTGGTAGAGCGCATAGACCGCTAGCCCCACCAGCGTCCAGATCGCGAGGTACGAGACGGCGAAAAGCGGCACCGTGAGAACAGGTCGATCGGAGCGGGCGCGGTGGACGAGCGTCGGCAGCGCGCTCGGCAGCATCATCGCCGCCATCATGGCGACCCAGACGGCGAAAAAGAACTGGAACGAGCCCAGCTCCGTCGCGACGCCCATGTCCATCCCCCGCATCTGCTGAAGCGCGACGAACCAGGCGGCCGCGGAAGGCACGAGCACCGCAGCCACCACAGCAGGTGTCCTGATACCGGTCATGCGGACTCGGGGCACGCTCGCTGCGGGCCGAGCATCGGCTCGAACGCGGCCACGTAGCGCTCGAAGATCGGCGGCCAGGAATCAGTCACGCGCTCGAGACCCGCGAGGCGGTCGAGACACTGCTGCCAGCCGACCGCGTTGCGGGCCGCCGAGTCTGGCGGCAGCTCGTCGATCAGGACGAGGAGTGCTCCTTCGCCTATCGGCGAGAGCTCGAACCGCAACGCGTCGTCTCCCCATGTGAAAGCGAGCACGTGCGGCTCGTCGACCTCGAGCACCACGCCGGTGAGCGTCGCATCCGCCGCCCCGGGCGGGAACGCAAAGGTGATCGCCGCCCCAACCTCCCACCGCCCGCCGCTCACGATCACGTCGCAGGGAAACCAGGACCGCAGCTGCTCACGCTCGGTCAAGGCGTGCCAGACGACGGCCGGCGGATCGGGGAGCTCGCGCTCGAGCCGGACTGCGGGTCGCGCGCGGTCGGTGAGCAGTCTTGCGTCGGTCATCTCTTCCTCCGTCGATCCAGATGGTCCTCGAGGCGATCGAGGTGTGTCGTCCAGAGCTCGCGGTACGCCGCGAGCCAGTCGTCGAGCTCTTCGAGCGGATCCGGCCGGATGCGATACAGGCGGCGCTGCGCGTCCGAGCGCACCTCCACGAGCCCCGCATCTTTGAGGACGCGGAGATGCTTGGAGACGGCCGGCTGGCTGACGCCGAGCCGGTCGACGAGCTCGCCGACCGGCTGTTCGCCGTCGCGGAGCAGGTCGAGGATCGCCAGACGGCGCGGCTCGGCAAGGACCTGGAGTGCAGCGAGACCGGCGATGCCAATGAGTATTCCTATCCAGTTATATGCTTGTCAAGCAATCAACGTCTGAGCCTGGCCGTCCCTGGTCGGACCGGCGAAGACGTCCCACGCGTTGGGAGACGACAACAGGCCCCGCAAGGCGGGGCCTGTTTCGATGACGCCGCCGCTGGCCTCGTGGCCTCGTTGGCGACCGTTGCGCTGCGTTTTCGCAGGGCGTGTGGCCGTGATGCGATTAGCCGACGCGCTGGACCTGAAGGACTTCGACGTGCTGCTGCCGCTGCGCCTTCCTGAGTGCGGCGTCGTATGCGTACCAGGGACTCGTCGGCTGGATGCTGGTGATGACATGCCGCTGCCGCTGGTGCTGCGCTTTCCTGAGTGCGGCGTCGTATGCGTACCAGGGACTCGTCGGCATGCTGGTGACGACGTGCTGCTGCCGCTGGTGCTGCGCGTTCCTGAGTGCGGCGTCGTATGCGTACCAGGGACTCGTCGGCAGGATGACGCGGGCGGTGGCGCCTGCGGCCGGCATGAGCGCGGCCGCCAGGACAACAACGACGGCGAGTGCCCAACCGAGTCTGCTGGAAAGGAACATGGTTGCCTCCCTTGGAGTGGTTGAGAACAAGAGCCGTATGGGCCGACCTAGATACGTGGGTGTCAGACCCGCGTGCCGCCGGCTACGTGGGGCCGACCGCGGGATCTCCAGACCGGAATTCATTTGCGCGTCCGGTCGGCCATGGCAGGCAGTTCGTCCCGGAGCCGGGGACGTGGAACACGTCGATGCCGTGGTCGAACGTGGTCAGCACGATCTCGAGCGTCCCGTCCCCGTCGAGGTCGCCGACCGAGGGCGCGGCGGGGACGCCGATGCCGTTCCCGTCCGTGCCCTGGTGGGGAAGCCGGACGTCGAAGAGCAGCTTCCCGGTCCCCGAGAGCACGACGAGCCTGCCCGAGCCGGGGGCCGGGCCGTAGGTGCCGAAGAGGAGCTCCGGTTTGCCGTCGCGGTTCAGGTCGGCGGCGACGACCTCGGATGCGAACGTCTTCGAGGCGCCGCGCGCATAGTCGTAGCGCCACAGGCGCTTGCCCGTCGGGCCGATCGCGTAGACGTAGCCGTCGGGCACCGACGCGACGATCTCCGGGCGCGGGTCGCCGGAGATGTTCACGACGGTGGGGGCGGGGATCCCGCTCGGGGGATACCAGTCGCCGTCCGGGCGGAAGGCCGGCTTGCTCGACAGCGGCGGCTCGACGAAACCCTCGTGCCGCATCGCCGAGCGCACGCCGCCGTTCTGGGCGCCGTCGAGGACCATGAACGCGTACGCCTGTGTGATGTACGGCTCGCCGCGCTCGACGTTGGGGAGCCCGATCACCTCGTTCTTGCCGTCGCCGTCGAGGTCGGCCACGACCGGCGGCGACGCTGTCCACTGCAACCACGGCGTCTTACGGACGTCCGGCCAGGGGCCGACGTGCCGGTGGTACTGGTCGAGCTCGACGGTCGGGTCGAGCCAGCGGATGAACTGTCCCCAGCCGAGCCGGCGCCCGGCGAATCCACTCTGCCGGTTCGTGAACCAAGGCGCCGCGAGCATGCGAGGTGCCGTCGTCGTTGAAGACGTTGATCTGGTGGTTGTCGAAGGTGACCACGATCTCGAGTTGCGGGTCGTCGTCGAGGTTCCCGATCGCGACGTTCTCGCCGTAGGCGCCGTATCCGTGATTGCCGATCCCGTTGAACGCCGCGTCGTTGCCGGCGCCGGTCAGTCGGTTGTAGCGCGGCCACGAGCTCGCCGGCGCTCCCTTCGGGTGCCAGAGGCGGCCGTTCGCGTCGAAGACGAACACCTGCGACCCGGTCGGTGAGGTGTTGGTCGTCGTGACGACGACCTCGATGTGCCCGTCGCCGTCGAGGTCGGCCGCCGCCATCCCGCGAACCTCGGGGCATTGCCCCCCGCTGCACGTCGACGCCGGCCAGCCGCGCTTCAGCCGCAGCTTCCCACCGACGAAGTCGTAGGCGGCGACCGTGCCTTCGTTGCCGCCGACGACGATGTCGGGGATCTTGTCGCCGTCGAGGTCGGCGACGACCCCGGGCGCGTACACGCGGCCCTTCGTCGCAGTCCCTTTACCGAGCAGATGCCCCTTTGCATCGAACACGAACGTCGAGTAGAACGGCGCCACGATCTCGAGCTTCCCGTCCCCGTTCAGGTCGACGAGGCTCGGCGACGCGAACCAGCCCGTCTCGCCGGTCGGGATGTTGCGCACGAACTGCGGCCGCTTGACGCTCGACGTGCCCCCCGCCGGCGAGCAACCGCCGGAGGTGAGTGTCTTCGCGTGCGTCGCGCCGGCGAGGGTCAACGACAGCCCGGCGAGCAGCACCGCGGCGGCAGCGGAGCGCGTCATGAAGCCTGGGATCGTAGTCCCGGCCGATGTCGGCGAACGCGCGGCCTACAGAACGAACTGCGCTGGTACTCCGTCTAGGGGACCTTCACCGTGTGCGCCAGCGTCTTGTGGGCGTCGCTCCCGACTCGGTAGATCCCGGTTGTCAGCGTCACTGTCCACTTGACCGTGCCCCGGAACGGCACGCCGGTCTTGCGATCGACGCCCGGCCCCTTCAGGTGCAGGTTGTCGGTCTTGCTCAGGTCGTGGACGGTGATTTGGTACTTGCCCTTCGCGAGCGAGCGCGGGAACGAGATGGTCTTGCCGGGGCCGACCCGTGCGCTGATCGCCTTCGGCGGCGGCGGGCTGGCCGGCGGCGGCGTGCCGCCGAAGAACTTCCCGTGCATCTGCGTCGGGTGGGCGTCGCAGATGAAGGTGTAGGTGCCCTGGGAGATCGTGATCGTGAATGTCATGTCGCCGACGAACTCGATGCCGGTCACGGCCTTCACACCGGGACCGCTCAGGTCGAAGTCGTGGATGGCCGACTGGTCGTGGACGAGGAGTGTGTAGGTACCGGGGTTGAGCTGCGTGACGGCGTTGCCGGCGGCGTCGGTCAGCGAGATCGAATAGCCCGGACCGACGTTCCCGACGAGCTGCGTGTTGTCGGCGGACGTCGGTCCGGAGAAGACAAGCACCGCCGCAATGGCGATCGGGACGAGTAGAAGGCTGCGCATGTGGCTAGCTACGTGCGCTCGCTTCGAGCGGTTTGCGCACCCCGGCCGGTGGGGCGAGGCACCGGCCTCGCCCCACTCGCCCCACGTTCCGTCAGGTGCTGCTCAAGCGCGGCGCAAGCTTCCGCCGCGCGCCGCGAACCCGGCGCCTGCGATCACGAGCAGCGCCGCGCCGGCGAGGAGTGCTTCGTCGGTGGACGGCGCCTGGATCGCGAAGCCGCCACCGCCGTCGGTTGCCGTCGGCGTTGCGTAACCACCGCCTGTCGAGGCGTCGGTGACGATTCCGGTGGCCCCCGAATCGCTGAGCCCGTACTGCGTGTTCATGGCCGCGCCGCGCGCGGCGAGCGCACTTGCAGCACTCTGGTCGGCGGCCGTCAGGCCGTACTGCTCGTCGAGTGCCTGCGAACGCGCCTGGAGCGCGGACGCATCAGCGCTCGTGGCCGGGGTTGCATAGCCGCCGGTGGACGCGTCGGTGACCATCCTGTCGCTCGATGCGCCGCCCGTCGCCAGCTGGGCGTCCATCGCCTCCGAGCGCGCCTGGAGCGCAGCCAGGGCCGCTGCGTCACTTTGACTCGGTGCTGCGTAGCCGCCCGTCGAGGCGTCGGTGACCATCCTGTCGCTCGATGCGCCGCCCGTCGCCAGCTGGGCGTCCATCGCCTCCGAGCGAGCCTGAAGTGCAGCCAGGGCCGCTGCGTCACTTTGGCTCGGTGCTGCGTAGCCGCCACCTGTGGAGGCGTCGGTCACCATGGCGTCACTCGGGATCGACGAGCTCTGACTCATCGAGGGGCCACCGGTCGATACAGGCGCCGCGTACGCGACGGCGGCCGTGCTCCCGAGCGCTCCCACTGCTGCGACGGCGAACACGGCGGCACGGGTTCGCAGCCCGTGCGCCTCGACGTCGTCAAGGGCCGCCGCGAGCTCGTTGCGGTCGAACGTCAGCACGACTTCGTCGCCGGACGCACCTTCGAGGAGCTTCTCGAGGTCGTCTCGGCTCCACGTCATGCTGACCGTCCCGTGCTCGCGGGAACCGTCCCTTGCCACGACGTCGAGTGTGAGCTCGGGTGTGGCGTCCGCTTCGCGGAGTACGTCCCTGATCTCCTGGCGCGAGATGCTTGCGGCGACCGCCCTTTCAGCCGTGATCCGGTCCGTCAGGCGGGCTGTGCCCACTGATTCCACTTCGGATCCTCCTTTCGGTGCCGCTCGCTGCTTGATGCAGCAGTCACATGACGCAGACCGTGTCAGATTTCTTCCCGGCTGTCGAGCGGCCCGTGCGAAGAACGGAACCGCCTGTTTGCGACTGTCCGGACGCAGGCGCGGATCGCGTCGGTTGTCCATCCGACTGCGGCCAGCAGGAGGATCAGCAGCACGAGGGCTGCGATGAGCGCGGCTCGTGTCGGCGTCACGGTTTCACAGCCCTTGGAGGACGCCTCACGGCCGCGAGCTCCAGGGACAATCGCGCGCGTGATCGTCCGGGCGCCCCGCCCCGCACGTGGGGCACCGGTAGCGCGCGTGGCTGCGCAGCTGGACGAGGCCCCACCCCACCAGCAGGGCGGCGATGAGCAGGGCGGTCATCAGGCTGCCCGGCGGCGGTCGCGTTCGATCGGCTGCCCGAGCTTGCGCGGTTCGCTCGCCTTCTCGAAAAACGGCTTGATCAGGTCGAGCGGGGCGGGGAACACGATCGTCGTCGCCGGCGACGAGCCGATCTCGATCAGCGTCTGCAGGTAGCGCAGCTGGAGTGCGACCGGATGCTCCTCGATCACGAGCGCCGCGTCCTTCAAGCGCTCCGAGGCCTGGAACTCGCCTTCGGCCGCGATCACCTTCGCACGCCGTTCGCGCTCGGCCTCGGCCTGCCGAGCCATCGCGCGTTGCATCCCTTGCGGGATCTCGACGTCCTTCACCTCGACGACCGAGACCTTGATCCCCCAGGGCGCCGTCTGCTCGTCGATGATCTCCTGCAGGATCGCGTTGATCTTCTCGCGCTCGGAGAGCAGCTCGTCGAGCTGGTGCTGGCCGAGCACCGACCTGAGCGTCGTCTGCGCGATCTGCGACGTCGCCACCATGAAGTTCTCGATCTGGACGATCGCGTCCTTCGGCGCGACGATCCTGAAGTACGCGACCGCGTTCACCCGGACGGGGACGTTGTCCTTGGTGATCACCTCTTGCGGCGGGATCGTGAGGGTGATCGTTCGTAGGTCGACCTTGACGATCCGATCGATGACCGGGATGAGGAACACGACGCCGGGGCCTTTCTGCGGAAGCAGTCGCCCGAGGCGGAAGACGACGCCACGTTCGTACTCGCGGAGGATTCTGATGAACAGCATGGGGTGGGTGTCCTTTCAGGTGTTGAGGGGTGTGACGGTGAGCTCGAGCCCGTCGAGTGCGTCGATCCGGACGTCCTGGCCGCTCTCGAGCCTGCGGCCGTCGCTGCTGTGTGCGTGCCAGAGCTCGCCGCCGACGAGCACGAGGTCGCGGCCGCGCACCTGGCCCTCCCTGCCGAGCATCGTCTGCGGCCAGGTCTCGACAGGGCGCCGCCGCGCAGCGATGCCCTTGCCGGTGACGAACACCCAGGCGGATGCAATCGCGAGGCCGACTGCGACCAGGAGCGTTGTATCGACGTGGTAGGGCGCGGGCGCGTTGCTGAAGAGGAGCGGCAGTCCGACACCGAGGCAGATCAGCCCGCCGATGGTGAGCGCGCCGTGGGTCGTGGCGTGCAGGTCGATCAGCAGCAGCGCGATGCCGAGGACGACCAGCCCGATTCCAGCCCAGTTCGTTGGGAGGACGGAGAAGCCGTAGAGCGCGATCGCGAGCGAGACGGCACCGACCGCACCCGGGATGACAACGCCGGGGTGGAAGACCTCGAATACGAGGCCCACGATCCCGATCAGGAAGAAGAGCGAGATCAGGTTCGGATTGATCAGGGTGTTCAGGAAGCGAGTGGTGAGACCGGGCGAGACGGTCGTGATCTGCGCGTCGGCAAGGTGCAATGTGAACGGGCGCTGCGCATCCTTCGTCCGGTAGCCGTCGAGGCGGCGCAGCAGCGCGGGGAGCGTTGGTGCGATCGCGTCGGCGACGTGGAGGTGGAGTGCTTGTTGCGCGGTCAGGTTCGACGCTTTGGTCACTGCGAGCACGGGCCAGCGGCTGTTGCGGTGATGCGCCGCGGCGAGTGAGCGGAGCGAGGCGGCCGCGTCATTCACGATCTTTCGGTGAAGGTCCGAGCCGATGTTCGCGCCGGTCGACTGGATCGGCGTCGATGACCCGATGTTCGAGATCGGCGAGAGGGCGAGGACGTCGGCCGCTTCCGCGATCCAGACGCCGGCCGAAGCGGCGCGGGCACCGCTCGGCGACACGTAGACGATCACCGGGATCTTGAGCGAGAGCTCCTTCTGGTAGATCGAGCGCAGCGAGCTCGAGAGCCCGCCGGGCGTGTCGAGCTCGATGACGGCCGCGTCGTAATGGTGTGCCGCCGCTTCGTCGAGCTGGTGGTCGAGGTAGTCCTTCGTGACCGGGTTGACGTCGAGATCGGGGCCGAAGCGGATCGCGAGCACACGCGGTCGGGAAGCGGATGCCGCTGACGGGAGCGCGAGCGCCGACACGCTTGCTGCGGCGAGTAGTGCCCCGATCAGGAACAGGTGGCGCATGTCAGTTCTTGAGAGAGCCCTCATGCCGTCCGACCACGCGGTCGAAGTAGCCGGAGGTAGGCGGCCCGGGCTCGCGCGTCTTTCGGGTGCTGTCGTGGGGCGGCGCCGCGCCGGTGTGCGATGGGTCGCACCGGCGCGGCGCGCGCAGGCACCGCGTCCCGCGTCGCCGAGTCGTCGTTCGGGCAGCGCCCGGATGAGGACGGTCCGGCGTTGCCTCGGCGATGGGAACGGCGGGTGCCATCTTGTTCACCGTTGGTTGTTGCGGTCGACCTTCTGGCCGCTCGCGGCGATCGCTCGCTTCATTGGAGCCTCCTTCTCGTGGCGAGGGCGCGGATGAGCTGTGGTGCGACGAGAGCGAGGAATGCGCCGAGGAAGACGGTCGTCGTGACGTCGAACAGGAGCGTGAGCTCGACGGCGAGCCGGTAGCCGGACTCCATGAACCCGAAGAGCGGCGTGTACTCGCTGATCAGCAGGCTCACGAATGTCCCGACCGCAATTCCGATCGCGCCGAGTGCTGCGACGACGAGCGCTGCGTCGCCAACCGTCCTGCCGAGAAGCCGCACCGGCGAGATGAGGACGGCGCCGACGATGCCGGCGCCGATGAAGCTCAGCAGGAACAACGTGCCGATCGTCGGCACGACCGAGAAGTACGCGTAGTAGTACTGCTGGGCATGGACGCCACCGACAAGGAGGATCGAGACGGCGCCCAGGTATCGGGCGGCCTCGGCGACGACCTTCCGGTGGCCCTGGCCCGTCGTCTGGCCGGGCTCGCGGTCGGGGAGCTCGTTCAGGTGCCGGCTCGTGGCCCGGAAGGCGCCTCTCCGCGAATCAGCCGGGCTCGAAGCCTGCCTGGGTTGCGTGCGTTGTGTGGAACGAGTCAAAGCCATTGGCCCTGCCTTCCGGTCGAAGTACACGGAAGAGGCGAGCCTTGGCCTCGGGCGGCGTCGTCACGAACACCGCGTCAATGACGGTAGCAAGAGCGCGTGGGTCGACGCGCAAGCGGTGACTCAACACGGACGAACTCCTGCAGGCCTGCGAGCCGTCCGTCCATGCCGGTTGACGATTTCGCCCACGATCATGACGCCGACCGGTGCTCGCGGACGCGTCCGATCGGCTCGGCCTCGTACCCGGCGTTCTCGAGCACGCGACACCACACCGCGTGCTGATCCCACTCACCCTCGTAGAGGACGAGGAAGCGGTCTCGGCCGGCCACTTTGACGAGATCGCGTACCTCGGGGCAGGCGAAGAGTTCCCAGCGGGCTACGTTGCAGCCGGTTGCGCTGTCGAGGCCGCAGATTCGAATTTCATAGGCGTGCACAGGTGCCTCCTTCGGACGTGAGGAGACGACGATGGGCGCCCCGAGCAGCTCGCGTGTCCACGGCCTCTCCTCGGTGAATGGGAGGACCGCCCTTAGGTCGGCGGTCGCGAGGCGGCCGTGGCCTCATTGCGACGTCAGCGTGAACGCCGCCAATTCGACGGTAGCGATCGCGGCTGCCCTGCGGGCGCGTTATCGAGTTGATGCTTGCCAGCCTGCCGGGCGGGCGGGATGCTGTGCCCCATGCGGTCGCAGCCTTCGGGCACGGTGACGCTGGTGTTCACCGATATCGAGGGCTCGACGCGGCTCCTCGGGAGAATGGGCGACGAGCGGTATCGCGCAGCGTTGGCGGAGCACCGGCGGGTCGTGCGACACGCGTTTGCCCGTTACGAGGGGTATGAGGTCGACTACGAGGGCGACGCGTTCTTCTACGCGTTCCGATCCGCCGCCGACGCGGTCGCGGCGGTCGGGGAGGCGGTTGCCGCACTCGCCCCGGGGCCGATCCGGATCCGGGTCGGCGTGCACACCGGCCGGCCCGCGCTGGACCCGCCGAAGTACGTGGGTATGGACGTGCACAAGGCGGCGCGGATCATGGCCGCCGGGCACGGCGGACAGGTGTTGCTTTCCGACGCTGACCGTTGCGGCAGTGGGCGAACGCCCAGTCGGCACCGAGCTGGGTGAGCATCGGTTGAAGGACTTCGACCAGCCGGTCGCGCTGTTCCAGCTCGGGAGCGAGCCCTTCCCGCCGCTGAAGACGATCTCGAATACGAACCTGCCGCGGCCGGCGTCGTCGTTCGTCGGCCGCGAGCATGAGGTTGCCGAGGTGGTGTCGTGGTTCGGCGCCGGGGCGAGGCTGGTGACGCTGTCCGGACCGGGCGGCACCGGCAAGACCCGACTCGCGCTCGAGGTCGCCTCCGAGCTCGTGTCCGCGTTCAAGGCAGGTGTCTTCTGGGTCGGGCTCGCGGCGCTGCGCGACCCGGCGCTCCTCACGGGAACGATTGCGCAGACGCTCGGCGCAAGGAACGGCCTCGCCGAGCACGTCGCAGAGCGGGAGATGCTGCTGCTGCTCGACAACTTCGAGCAGGTGGTAGACGCGGCGCCCGACCTCTCGAAGCTGCTCGAGGCCTGCCCGAACCTGAGGCTTCTGGTGACGAGCCGGGAGCTGCTGCGGATCTCGGGCGAGAACGAGTACCCGGTGCCGCCGTTGGCGGAACCGGAGGCCGTCGAGCTCTTTTGCGAGCGGTCGCGCCTCGAGCCGGACGGGGCGATCACGCAGCTCTGTCGTCGGCTCGACGACTTGCCGCTCGCGGTCGAGCTGGCTGCAGCCCGCACTCATGTCCTCAGCCCGGCACAGATTCTCGAGCGGCTCGGTGGTCGGCTCGACCTGCTCAAGGGCGGCCGGGACGCCGACCCGCGCCAGCAGACGTTGCGCGCGACGATCGACTGGTCACACGACCTGCTCACGGGCGACGAGAGACGGCTTTTCGCTCGCCTCGCCGTCTTCGCCGACGGGTGCTCCCTCGATGCGGCCGAGGACGTCTGCGACGCCGACCTCGATGTCCTCCAGTCGCTCGTCGACAAGAGCCTCATTCGTCACACCGGCGACCGCTTCTGGATGCTGGAGACGATCCGCGAGTTTGCCATTGAGCGTCTCCAGAGTTTGCCCGAGGGCGGCCGGATTCTGGAGCGACATGCACGGTGGTACCTACGAATGGCGAAGAGCGACGGCGGTCTCGACGCCGACGTGGAGAACCTCCGCAACGCGATCGGCTGGGCGCGGGATCACGATGGCCGTCTCGAGGTCGAGCTGGTCGGGGCGAGCTGGCACTTCCTGGCCGGGCGCGGACTCTTGCGCGAGGCGCTCGGTTACCTGCGGCACGCGCTCGAAACGGCTCAGAGGCTCTCCCTCGACGAGACCGAGCTCCTGGGCGGGGCGGTGTATGTGTCGGTCAGAACCGGCGACTACGCCGACGGGGAACGGTGGGGCGAGAAGAACCTCGAGCTGGCCCGTGTCGCGGCAGACACTCGTGCGATCGCGGGTGCGCTCGTCGGGCTCGCGCTGACGGTTCAGCAGCAGGTCGATTACGGACGCGCTCGGGCGCTCTACCTCGAAGGCGCTGATGTCGCACGGGACTGCGGCGAGACGAGACTCCTGGCGGTCATCGCCTACAACCTCGGGGAGATCGCCCTCATCGAAGGCGACGCGGAGACAGCGCGGATGAACTTTCAGCAAACGCTGGAGGTGACTCGCGAGCTGTCGGACCCGGGAGGCGAGGCGTTCGGACTGATCGGCTTGTCCTTTGTCGCGCTCAGCGAACGAGACGCCGACAAGGCGGCAGCTCTTCTTGGCAGCTCTCTGCGCCTCGCGAGCAACCTCGAAGTCAGAGAGTTGCTGTTCTCTGGGCTGCTCGGATCGGCCGAGGTCGCCGTGCAACGCGGCGAAACTGCTCGCGCTGCGCGACTGCTCGCCGCAACCGATGCGCTTCGCGAGGAGATGGGGTACACCCCTTCCGCACTCGAGCAGAATCAGCGCGCACGGATCGCGACCGTTCTCGGAGAGGACGACGCACTGGTCGCCGCCCAGTCGGAAGGACGTGCGCTGACGCTCGACGACGCCGTCGCCTACGCGCTCGAGGAGCGTGAGTAGTGCAGGCAGGGGCCTGTCGTCTTGATCGGCGCGCCTGCTGCGGGCCCCCGTGGTTGCGGGCTTCGAGAAGCGGGAGCGACGGGACTCGAACCCGCGACCTCCGG
>CAVZER010000002.1:0-227296 GCA_963774355.1 uncultured Thermoleophilia bacterium
TTCGTGGGCGTGGAAGCACGTTGGGATCGTCGACTACATCCAGCGTCACGGTTCGGTGGTCCGAACATCCAGTTCCTGAGCGCGTACCACAACTGGCCTGGTTTCTTTGCGCTCAGTGCTCTCTATACGGAGCTCGCGGGCTTCTCGAGCGCGCTCGCGTTCGCCTCGTGGGCGCCGACCTTCTTCAATCTGCTCTTCGTGGCGGTCCTGGTGGTGCTGTTCGGCGCCTTGACGCCCGATCGCCGACGCGTCTGGCTCGCGACGTGGTTCTTCGCCGCTGCGAACTGGATCGGGCAGGACTGTTTCTCACCGCAGGCCTTCGCGTACTTCCTCTTTCTGGTCATCGTGACTATCTGCATCGCGTGGTTCCGCGTTCCCCGACCGCTGGTTGAACGTGCGAGTTGGTCGGCCTGACGCCGACGGGCCGTGCGCATCGAGTGCGGGGACCGTCGAACGCGGCGCTCTGGCGGTTCTCCTTCTCGTCCTGACCGTGGTGATCGCATCGAGTCACCAGTTGACCCCGTTCATGACGGTGCTTGCGCTGACGGGACTCGTTCTCATCGGGAACCTCCGCCTCCGCAGCCTGCCGCCTGCCGTGGCGGTGATCTCGCTCGGATGGGTCGTGCTCCTGGCGGTCGGCTTTCTGCGCGGAAACCTCTACTGGATTGCCGACTCGGTCGGGACGCTGACGACCAACGCAAACTCGACGCTGATCAATCTGGCGGCTGCGAGCCACGGGGAGCGCGTGATCGCGCGCATCGACCGCGCACTGACCCTCGGCGTTTGGCTGCTCGGGGCGCTTGGCTTCGTCCGCGTCTACCGGCGTGGACGGCTCGAGCTGGCCGCAGGCGTTCTGGCGGTCGCTCCCTTTGCGATGCTCGCCGTCACTTCCTACGGCGGCGAGATCCTCTTCCGGGGTCTACTTCTTCGCCCTTCCCTTCTTCGCACTGCTTGCCGCAGGACTGTTCGTTCCCGGCGCGTCGCGGCGGGCCGGAGTGGCGACTGCCCTCGTGAGCGGCGCGCTGCTCGCCGGCCTCCTCGTGGGCTACTACGGCAACGAGCGCCAGAATTATTTCACGAAGGACGAAGTCAACGCGGCGCGCTTCCTCTACGCGACGGCTCCGCCGGGCTCCCTGCTAGTGAGCGGCGTCAACAACTACCCGTGGGCGTTCGAGCACTACGAGGAGTACTCGTACTTGGCGCTCGCCGACCTCAGGCCCCGCGACCGGCGACACGCGATCGCAGATCCGGCGCAGACGATCTCCGCGATCGCTCATCAGGGCAAGACGGCCTGCACCTATGTCGTGATCACGTCGAGCGAAGAAGCGGCGGTGGACATGAGCGGCGTCATGCCTCAGGGATCGCTCGCGCGCATCGAACAGCGGCTCGGCGCATCCGGCCTCTATCGACTGGTGCTGCGAAATCCGTCGGCGACGATCTTCGAGCTCGTTCAGAACGGAGGCGGAATCCGCTGCCCCTCCGTGTGATGCAACGCGCCACGGTCGACGCCCGAGCGCATCTACTCACCCTCGTCGACCGGCCGATCACCGGCTTTCGCGGTGGGCCGATGACCGTGCTCGAAATTCGAGATCGTACGGTCCTCGTCCGCACGCGTCGAGCGCCGGAGGGTACCGCTATTCCCGTTGCATGGGTGCAGCGCGCCATCGACCTCCTGCTTCGGGAAGGCGAGATACCGGCTACCGCAGAAGCGCTTGGTCGCCGACGCGACTTCCTCAGCGCCGTTCTCCTGACCCTGCCGGGCGCTGCGCACGCCTCAGGCCCTCCGGGCATCGCTTTGCGGAGGCGCGGACGATGGTATCTGCCCGCTCTCGGCACACTTGTCTCAGGCAGGGGTTGGCCGCTCGCGCTGCTCGCGTCGTCCGTGGCTGTGGCGCTGACCACCTACGGCTGGACGAGCTCACCGTTCCGCCCGCTCGTCACCACGTGGTTCCTGCTCGCCTGCCCGGGAATCGCCCTCGTGCGCTTGCTGCCGCGGCGCGGTGCCCTCACGCTGGCTGTCCTCGCGATTGCGACGAGCCTGGCCCTTGAAACCCTGGTCGCGGAGGCGATGCTGGAATCGAATCTGTGGTCGCCGCGCTCGACTCTTGCGATCCTGCTCGCAGTTACGGTCGCGGGGGCCGTCGCACAACTGCGTGAGAGATCTGTCCCAGCGCCCGACCGAGCGCTGCTGAGCGCATGACAGCGACCCTCGCCGCAGCCGCCTGGGTTTGGACGACGACAACCGTTGTCGCCACTGTCGTGACGCTCGCGCTGATCGGACTCTTCGGCGCAGATGTCGTGGCGACAGCAATCTCACCCGCCGCTAGCCGACCCGTCCGCAGCAAGTCCGCAAGGCGGCGCCGGCTCGAACAAGTCGCGGCCGTGATCGGCGCATTGTTCGTCGCGATTGTGATCGTCCGCTTCGCCCTGATCCTCGTCGACAATCCGGGTCCGAAGCGGTGAGCGGTGTTTTCAGTTCGCCGGCGGAATCGGGGAAGTGTCAGCGTGAGCGAACCGGTTCGCGGAATAGAAGGGCGAGTGAATCGCCGCGCGCAGAGCCTGGCGCGCGGCGCGGGACGACTCGATCGGCCAGTCCATGTCGCCCCAGTACTTGTTGAACCAGACGAGCGCTTGGATCCGCGGGAAGTCGTACGGCAACTGCCTCGTGAGCGCGTTGGTGATCCATCGAGCCTTCGAACCGCCGATCTCGGTGGAGGCCGTCTCTCCGATCATCAGAGGCTTGGTCGGCGCGATCCGCTTCGTGACGAGGTCGTACGTCGAGCGGAAGACCTCGCCGAAGGAGCGCCAGACGTCGAGATGGTGGGGATTGGTCCCCCAGTTGTAACCGTCGAGGCACGTCCAGTCGACGTAGGCATCCCCGGGATACAGGCTCGCAAGCGGCTTGACCGAGGTCGAGTACTCGACGTTCGGGCACCAGACCCAGGTCACATTCGTCGCGCCAACCTGCTGGAACAGGTCGTGAACGTGCCGCCACATCTGCACGAACTCGCCCGGGCGGTTGCCGTTGGAGTGCTCGCTGTACGGGACGGAGTTCGTGTTCATCTCCCAGTCGAATCGCAGGAAGAACGGATGTCCCCAGCGCTTCGCGTCAGTCGCCCACGCCCTGATGAACGAGTCGTACCGGCCATCGATTATCTCCGCGAGCCGGTAGGCCTTCTGTTGCGGCCCGGCCGCGGCCGAATACGAGCCCCAACTAAGGACCGGCAGGTAGCCGCGGACGCGGGCCTTGTTCATAAGGTCGGCGCGGAAGCCTCGCATCCCGCAGGTGTTGCTGCATTCGCGCCATGCTTGTGCCCACTCGAGCAGCGACATGTGTTTGCCCGCGTTTGCCTCGAAGCGATCCGCGCTCGTCATGTTCCAGGGCGCGTCGACGAGCCCGTACTGTCCGCCTGCAGCGTAGGCGCCCCAGTAGATGCTGCGCGCCGAGCTCGCGTTGTCGACGGCCTGTGTCGTTGCGGCCGCCAGCAAGGCGATGAGGGCGAGGCAGATGAGGAGCCGTTGCGGCAACCGAACCGTCGTTGTCCGACGTAGATGAGGATAACCGGTTGCAGCGCGCGTCAATGATCGAGTTCCGTGAGAGGCAAGCCGACGACGGTGCCGGCCTCCCGTTGCACAACCTTCTTCTGACCGGCGCTGAGCTTGCTGCCCTGCTCGCCGGCGAGGCGAGACGAGGCGCCTGGCTGAATGCGTATTTGATCGGGGCAGGGCTGAACCAGATCGCCGAGGATGAGCTCCACCGAGACCCGTTGCTGCTCGGCGCGATGGGCGACCACCTCGTGTCGATGGGCGGCCGGCCTCACCGGATCGTGGGCCGATGGGCGGAATCGACGGCGGCTGCGGTCCAGTGGACGCGGTCGACCCGACGGTCCTGGCGGGCACTCTTGACTTGGCAGCGATCGCTGGCGTGGCTGGTCGATATGCTCGCCGACAGGGTCGCCGACGTTGCCCCGCCCGAGCGGCCGGAGCAACTCGTGAAGACAGCGGAGCTGATCGCCTCCGGCCTTCCGCTCGACGTGCGCGACCAGGTGCAGCACTTACCGTCGTGCTTCCAGGCCTTCGACCTGACGCCCGATGACATTCTTGAGCTCGTGCATCGGTTCTCACGCGCATGGGTTCCGCGCGAACGTCCGCTGCTGGTCGTCGGCGTACGAACGTCGGGCAGCTTCATGGCACCTCTCTGCGCCTCCTTTCTGCGGGCCCGCGGGTACGGCGCGGTCCGCGTGCTCACCCTGCGCCCTGAACATCCGCTGCTGCATCACGAGCAAGCAATCGTCCGCGCTCTCGCCAGACGAGACGGGCTGGCGCTGATCCTCGACGATCCGCCGGGATCGGGACGCTCTGTCGCCACGGCGGCACGCCGGCTTCCGCTCGATCAGCGGTCGATCGTCCTACTGCTTCCCCTGTTCAGCGGCGAGGAGACCTTGCCGTCGGCGCTGAGACGCTATCCCGCGATCTTGCTGGAATCCGACGATTGGGCGATACGGTCGAAGCTGACACCCACGTCGGTCGGCGACGCTCTCACCCGATTGCTCGGTGGAAAGGCGTCGGTCGCAGGTGTCCAACCAGGTCGCGATCCCAGCGCGCCGCTGGCCACGAGGACACGAGCGCGCGCTCTTCAACGTCGAGGTCGAGCGGGATCGAGGGACCGACGCGGCGTGCGTCCTCGTCGAAGGCGTGGGCATCGGCTACTACGCTGAGCACGCCGCCGCGATCGCCCTCGCGGTCGAAGCACACGTTCCGGAGGTCTACGGTGTCGACCAGGGATGCCTCTTCCGCGCGTGGCTGCCCGAAGCACAGCGTGCCGACTCGGGAACGCTCGACGACGCGTTCATCGAGGCGGTGGCGGGGTACGCCATCGACCGAAGCTATGCGCTGCCGACGTCGCGCGACGTGAGCACCGGCCTGGCTCGGCAGCGGCCTGTCTGGGAGGTCGCGAGCCGCCTTCTCAGCCGGTCGTTCGGCCGCGGCGCTCCGGCGGCGCGGAGGCTCTTCGTCGACGCCCTCGCGAAACAGCTGCTCGACGTGCGCCGTCCGTCTGTCGTCGACGGACGGACGGGGCTGTCGAACTGGTTTGCCGATGACAGAGAGCCGAGCGCCTACGCGAAGACCGGCTTCGTCGAGTATTCGTTCTGGAGCCTCGGGTTGAGCTGCTACGACGCCGTCTTCGATCTGGCGGGCGCGGCGGTGAGCTCAGCCGAGCAGGAGACCGCCGACAGGCTTCGGTCGGCCTACGAACGATTGTGCGGCGAACAGATCGGTGAGGAGCGCTGGCTCCTGTACGAACTTGCGCAGCTGTGGGGGCGCAAGCGAGTCGACGCAATCGAGCCCTGGGAACTCGAGCGTGCCTGCTCGCGAGCGCTGCAGTGGTACATCAGGCGCATCTACCTTGCGGATCTCGAAGCACCGAGCGGGCTTGGCCCGCTTTGCGCAGTCGATCTGGACGGCGTGCTCGAAACGCAGGCGCTCGGGTTCCCCGCGACAACGGCCGCCGGTGCGCGAGCGTTGAGAGCACTGATCGCGCACGCCTATCGTCCGATTCTCGTTACCGGCCGGAGTGCGCGCGACGTCGCCGATCGCTGCCTCGCCTACGGTCTCCATGGCGGCGTCGCCGAATACGGATCCGCCGTCTTCACGACCGCGCCGCAACAAGTGCAAGTCCTTGTGCCCGAGTCCGACCGGCTGCTCCTGGATCGGCTCCGCGCTTCGCTCGCCACCCACGAAGGGGTTTCCCTCGACCCTTCGTATAAGCACAGCGTTCGCGCCTTCGGCTTCGACCGCTCGGGCCGCCGGAGAAGCCTTGACGCCTCGACGATCGCCCGCGCACTTGCAGATTCGGAAGACGGAAGTCGGCTTCGCGCAATCCCTGGCGCCGCGCAGACCGACTTCACGAGCGCGAGCGTCGACAAAGGGATCGGCGTCCGTGCTCTCATCACCCAACTCGGCGGCGCTGGGCAGGAGCTAAGCCTCGCAGTCGGCGATACCGCCACCGACCTGCCAATGCTCAGATTGGCGAAGCTCGCACTTGCTCCCCGCAACGCAGACGCAACGCTTCGCCGGACCGCAAACGTCCAGGTACTTGACAGGCCCTATCAGTCAGGGTTCGTCCTCGCAGTCGCGCGGTTGATCGGCCACCAGCCCGGCAGCTGCTCGATCTGCCGCACCCGCCCGCTAACGCCCGAGGCTCGAATGATGCTCTCGGTCATCTCGGCCCAGGAGCGTGGCCTGCTCGGATTGGCTAAGCGGTTCGCTCAACTCTCGACGCGCAACCAAGCACGGCGCATGTCATTCGGACACACCGCTGTCGAAACCACCGGGCGATGAGCGCAGGGAAGTTCTGCCACCTCAGCAATCGTCGCGCTGGTGGGATCGAACCGTTGCCGGGCGACTGGCGAATGGGTCGCACACCAGCCTCGCCTGCGCCGTCAGCCTGCGACTCCTTCAGCGGCTGGACCGGACTTTGCTCAGAAGCTGCGGCACGTAGGAGGGTCGTCGTCTGGCCGCAGGCGACGACCCTCCCTTTCATGGGCGAGCTTCAACTCGCGAGAGTCTCTGCCCAAGGTCTGTCGGCGGGGGCCAGTTGTTCTTGGGAGTGGGCCGGACAGGGCTCGAACCTGTGACCTTGGGATTAAAAGTCCGGCCGAAGCGCCTTCGGCCAACGGCAACAATGTGCAGGACAATGAAGCAACGCGGGTCTGGTAGTGCAGCAAGCTGCACGTCACGGCAGCCCGCGGAGACAATCCGGTACTCCCACTCGTACTCTCCTGCAGCCGCAAGGTGGTGAGGTGGAGTCCGGACGCTGGTAGATCGTATTCGTGCCGGCGTCGTACTGGGAGAAGGTGGTGCCGTCGGCCGCGCTCTCGACTTCCTGACCACCGGCATGGCCCGATTCGAGGGAGCCGGTCGTGCTCTGACGCTCTGACTGGTGGGGCGAAGTCGCGCGCTTCGCGAGTCGTCCCAGTCGCGTCCGCCACAGAGGCAATGCCGACGGTGGGCGTTGACATCCGTTTGCGAGCCGGCTAAGTCCAGTCGTGCGCTGCTTGCGCGATGCACTGTGGATCGAGGAAGTCGATCGCCTCGAGGACCCGGGAGTGGCGACTGTCGCGGGCGAGCGCCATCCCTTCGTTGCGTCTCCGATTCAACGTCGCGTTGTCGAGCTGCTGCCGTGTGGCAGCGTTTGCCTGCTCGTACTGCCTGAGCTCGAAGCCCTCGAGTGCGTATCCGGTTTTGGCGAGGAAGGCCTCGACGAATGCGAGCAGAAGCGCCGCATCTGCGGGAGCGCCTTTCCGGAGTGCGACGGCAGCGAGCCCGTTGGCCGCCCACACGATCGGCTCCATGATATGTGACGCCTCGCAACGCTCGATCGTCTCGACGAAGCCTTCGAGGGCTCCCTGGGTGTCGCCGAGCGCGAGCAGTGCCGATGCGCGGTTGGCAAGTGCGTCGGCCGCGGCGGCGACGCCAAGCTCGTGTGCGGCTCTGAACGCTTCCTCGCTCAAGGCGACCGCCTCCTCGTAACGACCCTCCTTCAGGGCGAGGTCGCCAAGGTTGAGCGTGCACACCATTTGAAACCGCTTGTCGTCGACTTGGCGTGCCAGGTCGAGACAGCGCTGGCGGAAGGCGATGCTGGCTTGGACATCACCGGCAGTTCCCGCGATGTAGGACTGCAGGTGAAGTGCCCAGAGCAGCTTCTGCGGATCGCCAAGGGCGACGCTGATCTTTTCGACCTGGTCCGCGATTGGCCGCGCCGCGTCGTGGTCGCGCGACTGCGCCAGCAGGCCAGCCAGGGCTCTGAGCGCGGGCAGCCTCACATCGTCCGGTTCGGAGGCGGTCGCCTTCACGGCCTGGGCCGCGTAGGCGAGTCCCTCGGAGAGGTAACCGCGTTGACCCCAGAAGTAGTCGGTCGCACCGACCAGCCTTGCCATCAGCTCGGCCGGCCCGACCTCCGCGGTGTAATCAAGGGCGGCGCGAATGTTCGGATGTTCCGCTTCGAAGCGTTCGATTGCCGTCTCCGAGTCTGCCGCCCGGAGGAGGGGATCCAGCGTCTCGGCCAGTTCGGCCATCTCGATGGCGTGTCGCAGCTGGGTCGGAGAGGCCGCGCCCGCGGCCGTGTTCTCGATCTCCGCGAGGCGGGCGAGCGCGAATTCGCGGATCGTCGCGAGCATCCAGAAGCGCGGCTCACCGTCGAAGTCGTCGCGCTGTTTCAGCAGACTCTCAGCGACCAGCGACGACAGGCCGTCGAAAATGTCGATGCCAAGCTCGCCGCTGGGACTGCACACAGCCTCGGCGGCATCGGGACGGCAGCCGCCCGCGAACGCAGCCAGCCGCGCGACCAGCACCTGCGCCGCGTCGGGAAGTAGTTCGAAGCTCCAGGCAATCGTCGCCTGCAGTGACCGTTGGCGATCGTCGACGTCACGGCCGCCTCCGGTCAGCAGCTTCAGCCGCTCCCGCAACCGCGCAAGCAGCGCCGGCGGCGACAGTTCGCGAGTCCTCGCCGCAGCGAGCTCGATCGCGAGCGGTAGCCCGTCGAGCCGGAGGCAGATCTCGGCGACCGACGCCGCGTTTTCGGCCGTGAGCCCGAAATCGCCACGTAATGCCTCCGCACGGGCAACAAACAGCTGCACCGCCTCTGTGCGAGCGATCGCGACCAGCTCGCCGCCGTGGTTCGGCTCGGGCAGCGCGAGTGCCGGTACCTCGTAGAGATGTTCCGCCGAGACGCGAAGCGGCGACCGGCTGGTCGCCAGCACACGCAGGCCCGGCGCAGACGCGAGCAACGCCGACATCTCTTGAGCCGCCTCCCTCACGTGCTCGAGGTTGTCGACCAGCAACAACATCGACCTCTCGGACACATACTGCGCGAGCGTCTCCGCCACCGGATGCCCGGGCTCCTCGCGCAGCCCGAGTACCCGTGCCACCGACGGAACCACCAGTGCCGGGTCGGCAACCGACGCAAGCCCAACGAAGAACACACCGTCGTCGAACTCATCAAGCAGTTTCGCAGCCGCCGCTAACGCGAGACGTGTCTTCCCCGTGCCGCCGGGGCCCGTCAAAGTCAGCAGCCGCACGTCGTCGCGCTTGAGCAGCGCCGCCACCTGTAGGAGTTCGCGTTTGCGGCCGATCAGCGGAGTGGCCTGCACCGGCAGGTTCGACGGGCGGTTCGTCAGCGTCTTCAACGGCGGGAACTGCAACGGCAACCCGTCAACGACAAGCTGGAAAAGCCGCTGAGGCGAAGAGATGTCCTTTAGCCGATGCACACCCAGGTCACGGACACCGACACGATCCCCGACCAGATCCCGCGTCGACTGCGACATCAACACCTGCCCGCCGTGACCCGCCGCCATCACCCGCGCCGCCTGGTGGACATCAATCCCGACATAACTGCCATCGAGCAGACGCGGCTCGCCCGTGTGAAGGCCCATCCGTACCCAGACCTGATCACCGCGCCAATCGTGCGCCGCCAACGCCCGCTGCGCATCGGCCGCCGCCTCAACCGCCTCCTGCGCCGAGGCAAACGCAACGAAGAACGAATCACCCTCTGTACCCACCTCATATCCACCCCGCGCCTCGAACGCC
Source organism: uncultured Thermoleophilia bacterium (assembly GCA_963774355.1). Classification (GTDB taxonomy): domain Bacteria; phylum Actinomycetota; class Thermoleophilia; order Gaiellales; family Gaiellaceae; genus PALSA-600. The sequence continues at coordinate 9,589 of CAVZER010000002.1, forward strand.
TCCCGCAACAGGCGACGATGCTCCAGCAACACACCGGCATAACCATTCGCCAACCGCCGCACCAAAGACGTCGAACTCTCGATGTCCGAGAACAACAGGGTTACCGTGCCCTCAGGCGCCGCACGCATCGACCACAAGCTACGACCGCGACCAAACCCCCGCAAGCGCCGTGAGCCGGTCCGGCTCACGAGCGGGCCGTGGACGCCTGGTGGACGTCGCGGCAGAGACGCGCAAAGCCTATCGCCGACGGCGATTCCAGGCCTCCCAGGCGCGCGCCCCACGAGCGGTGAACATTCGGCGGACGCCGAGCCTCAGCAGGCACTTCGCGAAGCCCTCTGACGGACTCGAACTGTTGACCCCCTTCTTACCATGCAGAGGTGGTCGCAACTGGTGCCAACCTTCAGCATCAGATCGCAAGTTGCTGAGCCGTTTTCGAGGCGGTGTGCTTTGCGAACGGTTGCCGTTGGTTGCGTCCGCTCTGCTCCATGAATGCTCCATCCCTCGCGTCGAACCTGGGCGTGCTCATGTTGGTCGGTCTCCTCGAATCCGGTATGCGCCATGGATCATCAAGTTCTAACGCGTGCGCCGCGTTCAGCGGCTCCGTTCTTCCGCGACTGACGGAGGAGCTCCGGGGCTACACCATGACGAAGAGCGCTCTGCATTTTCCGGTCGATCGCCCGCTGCCGAAGACACGTCGTGACAAAAGCTCGTAGCCGCGCGGCTGTCCGAGATAAGGCGACCGCAGTAGCGGCGCCGTGTCGCTGGATTCAGGGTTGTCGGCCGTCCCAGGACCAGCGCGGGATGCTCAGACCTCGCGGTACATCGTCGGCGGAATGGTGGTAGGCGGACATGGTCGTCGTGGTCGCCCAGGCGAAGTAGTCGTGCAGCACCTGCCGGAGCGGCTCGTCGGTGAGGCCGGCGTCGTCGAGGGCTTGGTCGAAGCAGGCGATGGCGCGCTGGTCCATCTCTTCGTGCGGGCCGTGGCCGCTGTGGATGCGAACGACGGTTGTCTCGTCGCCGTAGCGCTTGGAGTAGGTGCGGGGTCCGCCGAGTGCTTCGACCCAGTAGGCGGCGAGCCGTTCGCTGTGCTGGGGGTGGAAGCCGTGGCTGAAGGCGTGGCTCACTACCTCGTCTGCCATCACCCTGGCATGCCACGCCTCGGCGAGACGCAAGAGGCCTTCGTCGCCGCCGGCGGCCTCGTAGACGCTCTGCATGACGGGATCATGACCGAGGCGCATGGGTGTCCTCGGCGGCGAGGTTAGGCTGGGCGGCGTTGAGAGCGACCGGAAGGAGCTGTCTTGCCTGAGCGCGACGGTTACATCGCCGGCGTGCCGTGCTGGGTCGACACCTCGCAGCCCGACCCCGACGCGGCTGCGGACTTCTACGGCAGCCTGTTCGGCTGGGAGTTCGAGGACGCGATGCCGGCGGGGTCGCCGGCCAGGTATCTGGTAGCCCGCCTGCGCGGCGGCGAGGTGGCGGCGGTGTCATCGCCACCCGAGGGTGCTCCTCCGCAGGCGGTCTGGAACACCTACATCTGGGTCGAGGACGCCGACGATGCGGCGGCGAAGCCGCGCGAGGCCGGCGGCAGCGTGCTGAGCGACCCGTTCGACGTGATGGACGCTGGCCGGATGGCTGTGCTCGCCGACCCGGAGGAAGCAGCGTTCTGCGTCTGGCAAGCGAGGGAGCACAAGGGCGCGCGGATCGTGAATGAGCCGGGGTCGCTGAACTTCAACGTCCTCAACACCCGCGACCCGGAGGCCGCGAAGCGTTTCTACGGCGCTCTCTTCGGCTGGACGACGCTCGATCTCGGCAACGGTGAGTTCTGGACTCTGCGCGCGTACGGCGACTACCTCGAGCAGCTCACGCCGGGAACGCGCGAGCGAACGGCGGAGCTGGGCGCCGCCGGGTTCGAGGATGTGGTGGCGGCGATCACACCGATCACCGGCGATGACGCCGACACACCCGCCCATTGGAGCGTCACGTTCTCGACCGAGGACGCCGACGCGACGGCGGCGAAGGCGGCCGAGCTCGGCGGCACAGTGCTCGTCGCTCCGGTCGACGCACCGTACTCGCGACTCACGGTGCTCCGCGACCCACAGGGAGGGACGTTCTCCGCCACAGCATTCGTGCCCGAAAACAAGGACGTCGGCCACGAAGCCAGCTGAGCGACCGGGCCTTGTAACGCTGAGGTCTCCTTGCGAGCTCGCCCCAGGCGAGGAGGTGGTCGCCTGATCGTTACGGTTCGATGCCCTTACCGATCGCGACCAACTGCTCGACCACGACGTCGATCGGCTGTGTGGCATCAACCTGGATGTGTGCTGGTCGCGCGAAGCAGCGGTTCGACGTCGGATAGGTGGCGCAGGATGAGGTCCCGCTCTGCGCGGCGCTTCCCATAGGTGTTGGTTGTCCTCGTCGCGACCCGGCGGAGGAGCACGTCGGCGGGCGCGCTGAGGAGGACGATCGCATCGAATCGAGGGTAGAACCGCACCTGGTTCGAGACGGTGCCGGAGACATAGAGCGTCCGTCCCTTGTCACGCTCCAGCAGCTCGTCGATGCGATCCTCGTCCCAGATGTAGCCGTCTTCTGCATCGGACCAGACAGACCAACCGCCGACGTCGGTAACGACGGCGCCGAACCCCTGCTTCTCAAGCTCGGCAAGCGCGCTCGACTTCCCGGTGTCCGACATCCCGGTCACGAGGATCCTCCGCATCCCGAGGAGGCTAACCGTACGTACGTCGGACGGCCTTCTCGGGAGAACTGGCCCGGGAAGCGTTGACGCTCTATCGAGGGGAGTGTCTCGCGAGCAAGGCAGATATGGCCACTGCGAGCGGTACGGCGATCCAGAGTTGCTGCACGCCCGCGCGTCGCAGCTCGGGCCGAAGGTCGACGCGCTCGAGTTCCCGTTCGAGCGCACCGGATTGCGAGAGCGACTGCGCCTCCCGGGCGAGTGGCACGAAGTTGATCCCTGCCCCGACAAGCCAGATCCCGAGCACGATCATCCAGCCGCTGCCTGTGGCCAGCACCAGCGCCGCGAGCCCGGTGCATCCCACTGCACCGAGGAAGAACTCGGCGCGGATCAGACGGCGACGTCGCAGTGTCCCCGCCGTTCCGCACATGTCGAGGGCCGCCAGCCGCCTGACATCGAGCACGCTCACAGCGCCCGAGCCTACGACGACCCGCAAGCGCTGGCCACCACCGTGTCCAGGCGATGAGTTTGCGCCGTGGCGCCCGTCTGAGGAGAGGAACCGAGCGAGAGGAGGGATCATGGTGGAGAAGGTGAAGGGGCCGGCGTCGTACTTCCCGTCGATCGAAAAGAAGTACGGCTGCCGTGTGGACGAGTGGGTGGAGCTGATCCGGCAGAGCCCACTCGAGCGTCACATGGAGATCGTGAACTGGCTCAAGACGGAGTACGGGCTCGGGCACGGCCACGCGAACGCGCTCGTGGGATACGTCCTCTCCGAGCAACGTCGCTAGCAACGAGCAGTGTTACGCAAGCTTCCGATCAGACGCCGGCGCGTTTCATCGGGCGTGAGCCTGGCACCGCTATCGAGCACATGACCATCCAACGGATGGATCAAGTCGGCATCGTGGTCGACGATCTCGCGATCGCGACTGAGTTCTTCGTCCAGCTCGGACTCGAGCTGCAGGGGAGGAGGGCAGGTCGAGGGCGGCTCGGTCGACCGCGTCGTGGGACTTGAGGACGTTCGCGATGATACAAACGCCGGACGGCCACGGACGACTCGAGTTGATCAAGTTCCACACGCCGGCGGCCCAGGGCAACAACGGGCCTGCGCCGGCGAACACACTTGGTCTCCGCCATGTCGCATTCGTCGTCGAGGACATCGACGCCCGTCGTCGCCGGCTTGCGAGCTCGCGGGGCTGAACTCGTCGGCGAGCTGGAGCAGTACGAGGACATCTATCGGCTCTGTTATGTCCGTGGGCCGGAGGGGTTCATCGTCGAGCTCGCGGAGCGGATCGCATAACGAGTTGAAGCCCGCACTGTCCGGCGGCGAGGTCCGCTTCTCGACTCGTGCCCACATCGGTCGTAGCGGAGGCGGGAGTTGCTAGCTGAGATCCAAGGAAAGGGAGTTCGTGATGCCAGAACTTCTCGTTGATTTCATCACTTCGCTGGATGGCTATGCGGCTGCCGAGGGTTGGCCGGGGTGGTGGGGGCTGGAAGGACCCGAGTACCTCGCGTGGTTGGGAGAGCAGCCCGAAGCGGACTACACAGTCCTGATGGGCGCAACTACGTACCGCGTCATGTCGCGATTCGCCGCCGAGAACGAGCCAGGCACCGATGCCCTTGCGGGCATGTCGAAGGTCGTCTTCTCGACCACGTTGAGCGAGCCCCTTTCTTGGGCGAACACGCGACTGGTGGCTGGAGACGCCGTTGAGGCTGTGCGGGAGATGAAGGCCGAGGGCTCCAAGTCGATGCGCACCATCGGCAGCCTCACCCTATGTCGCTCTCTCCTGAACGCCGGTCTGGTGGACCGCTTCCGCGTGGTTGTCTTTCCCGTCATCACCGGAAGCAGCGGCCGGGAGCGGATCTACGACGGCTATCCCGATGTCGCTCTCGACATGATCAGCAGCCGCACGTTCGACGGTCGCATCCAACTGCTCGAGTACGTTCCGACGATCCTGCCTGGGCCGCCAGGCAACAACACGACCAACGCCTAACGGGCACCTCGATCGCTTCTCAGCTGGCTGGAACTCGACCCCCTCTTGCACCGGGAGGGGGTCTGGCTAAAAGCGCATTACGAGCGCGATCCCATGTCCGATGTAGCACTTGTGGAGCTTCGACTCGAGCTTTCCCGTGAGGGGATGCCGCTAGGGGCGCGCTGTGGCGAGCCTATTGAGCGTTGGGGGCGGAGCCTTTGTGGAGCACTTGTCGCAGCGCGGTACAAAGGGCGGCGCTGGGTTAAAGCCGGTAAGCCATCGCGGCCCAGGCTGGAGGTCGCGGCCTAGTCGGTGACAGAGCGGCGCTACTCGCGCCTCCTCATGGAGCCTCGTGGATCAGCTCGCGCCGTGCGCGCACCAGACAGCCGCCGAGGCGATCGCGAACGAAGCCAGCGCGCCGACGCGATGCCTCGGACGTCTACATCGTCGCCCTCGACGCGGTCTGCGACGCGTCCGGCTATGGAGGCCGCCGGGTCATCGGTCGGGCGTGCGTTCTTCACGCGATCGCCGACGGCGCTCGACGCTCACTCAGAAAACGCGCTCACACGCGCCCAGCGGTCGCAGACTCGCCCGCCGCTGACGAGGCGGCCAGGTCGAGTTACCTCACTCTTCCGTCGCTCTCCGCGACAGCGGAACGTGTCCGGGTACCCGTCGACCATCGCGCGCCAGAGCCGCTCGAGCTGCTCGCCCTCGACTTCACGAGCCCTGACCTCGACGCGGTCGCGGCCGACCTCGACGGTCGCCAACTGGACGAGTGGAGCCCGCCGTTCCATGATCCCACCGTCGGATGCGACCGAATCTCCCCAGCGGCACGGTCACCTTTCTCTTCAGCGACGTCGAAGGGTCCACCAGGCTCCTCCATGAGCTAGGCCCGGAGCACTATGCAGATGCGCTCGCGGAGCACCGCAGGCTGCTCCGCGATGCCTTCGCTGCCTCTGCCGGGGTGGAAATCGACACACAAGGCGACGCCTTCTTCGTTGCCTTTCCAACGGCGGAGGGAGCTGCGATCGCCGCCCTGGCAGCAGCCGAGGCGCTCGCGGGCGGCGCCATTCGCGTACGGGTGGGACTGCATACAGGTACCGCGAGGGTCACGAGCGAGGGCTACGTTGGTCTGGACGTGCATCGCGCGGCGCGGATCGCGGCGCTCGCGCACGGTGAGCAGATCGTCGTGTCGTCCACGACGGCGCCGCTCCTTGGCTCGGTGCCGACGCAGCTTCGCGATCTCGGGCAGCACCGCCTGAAGGACTTCGACGGCCCGACTCGCCTCTACCAGCTCGGCGACCGCGACTTTCCCCCTCTGCGCACGGCCGGCAGCGTCGACCTCCCCAGTCCGCCGACCCGATTCGTGGGGCGCGAGCAGGAGCTCTTCGACGCCGTGTCGCTCGTGTACGAGCGCGATCCGCGGGTGCTCACGATTCTCGGTCCGGGAGGAACGGGCAAGACCCGCTTCGCAATCGAGCTCGCCCGCCTCCTGGCCGAGGAGGCGGAAGGCGGAACCGTCTTCGTGTCCCTGGCACCGCTTCGGGACGCCGACCTCGTCGGATCGGCGATCGCAGAGAGGCTGGGTGCGACCTCGCCCGGCCCTGCCGCGATCGCCGCACGCGTTGCGGAGCGGCGGACCCATGTCGTCTGCGACAACCTCGAGCATCTCCTGCCCGCCGCCGCCCGCACACTCGGCGAGCTTGCCGCAACCATTCCCGCCTTGCGGCTGGTCGTCACCAGTCGCGAGGCGCTTCGCGTACAGGGCGAAGTCGAGTTCGACCTGCCGCCGCTCGTCGCTGGCGAGGCCGTCGAACTCTTCTGTGAGCGGGCGCAGGCGGTACGTCCGGACGTGCGCGCGAGCGGTGCGGTCGCGACGCTGTGCGAGAGACTCGACCGGCTTCCGCTCGCACTCGAGCTCGCCGCCGCGCGCACGAAGCTGCTCGCGCCGGAAGTCCTTCTCGAGCGCCTCGGCGACCGACTCGATCTGCTCACGGGCACGCGGGACGCCGATGAACGGCACGCCACGCTCAGGGCGACGATCCTGTGGTCGTACGACCTGCTCGACGCCGACGAGCGGACGCTGTTCGCGCGTCTCGCCGTCTTCCGCGGCGGCTGCACGCTCGATTCGGCGGAAAAGGTGTGCCACGCGGACGTCGACACGCTCGCGTCGCTCCTCGACAAGAGTCTGATCCGCCGCCGCGCAGGACGCCTCGGCGAGGAACGCTTCTGGATGCTGGAGACGATCCGTGAGTTCGCGGCGGAGCGTCTCGAGGAAGCCGAGGACGCGGGCAAAGTTCGCAGACGACACGCAGATCGAATGCTCGAAGTCGCGAGTTCCGCGTCAGCCGACGAAAACGACATTGCGTCCGACGTGCGCCCTGCCTTGGCAGAACGGGACGACCTCCGGGCCGCACTCGACTGGGCCGACGGCAACGACCCGACGTTTGGTCTGAAGTTGGCAGTGTCGCTCCAGCATCTCTGGAACGCCGCGGGGCCTGAAGAAGGGATGCGCCGGCTCGCCGGCCTGCTCGACCGGGCCGGACCGATTCCGTCCGAGCTGCGCGCCAGAGCACTCCGCGTGTACAGCGGCACCGCCGACCTGGCGGGTCACGACGAACTTGCGGAGCGACTGTGCGAAGAGAGCCTTCGCCTCTACCAAGAGCTCGGCGATGACCACGGGATCGCGATGACCGAGCACATGCTCGCCGTGTCCGCCTGGCGACGGGAGGACTGGGTACGCGTCCGCACGCTGACCGAGCACTCGCTTGCCCTCGCGAGCGGCAGGTTCGCGTTCCTGGAGACGTCGGGACTCTGGCTTCTGGGCCAGCTTGCACTAGCCCACGGCGATCTCGAGAGCGCGACGCAGCTCACGCGGCGGAGCGCGGAGCTGGCAGGTGAGGCGCGGTTGGTCCTGGTGGAGATCCGGCCAGTTCCACGAGCTCCTGATGCTCGCCCTGCGGCGGGGCGACCTCGAGGAAGCAGAACAGGAAGGACGAGCCGCACTCCAGCTCGAGCATGAGCAGGAGAACCGGCTCTGGGCGCTCTACACGATCGCAGGACTCGCACAGGTCGCGTTGGCGCGCGGCGATCTGGAACGCGCCGGCATTCTCTGGGGAGCGGCCGAGGCGGAAGGCGAACGACTCCCGAGATGGCTCAACGAGCGAAGCAGGCGCGGGGGCACCCTCCTCGAGCAGACAGCGAGCACGTTCGCGGCCGCCTGTGCGAGCGGCCGCCGCCTCGATATCTGGGACGCCGCAGCGGTCGCCCTCGGCGAGTAGGAAGCGAGATCGCACATGTCGAGTTGAAAAGGCACTCTGCGAACCGGCCGAGCCAATCGACCTGTAGCTTCCTCCGCGGAGGAGACGGAGAACCAGGCGGCCAGGGCATCCGCGGGATTAAAGAGGCCCGAACATCAAGAGAGAACGAGGGAGCGGCCTGACGGCTTCGTGGTGAACCACGACGGCAACGCGCGACCCGAAGAGCTGCCCGCCGGCGCCAGGTGGATCGGCCCGCGCGGCAGACGCCAGGAGAGTAAGGAGAGCCAGCGCCGCGCCGAACACGTACCGCCGACGGGTGATGTGCAGCCCGCCCACCACGGCTAGCGTCTCGCACCGGGATCACCACGACCACGGAGGCCTGCATGATCGTCCGTCAAGTGCTTGTCAAGCTCGACGGGAATGTCGAGTGGCACCGCCCCGAAGCTGGATGGGAGCCCGACTTGCTCCCGATGGAAGTGGGTCAGACGAAGGCCGTCGAGCGGGGGCCAGTCCGGACGCTCTGCGGCTTGGAGGGCGTGCCGGCGGAGGTCTCCGTCTCGACGTGGACGGCCGACGCTGGCGTGCTCTTCCCGGAGCACGGCGAGATCCGCTGCCCGGCGTGCGCCGTGTGAGGCGCGCCGTCCGGGGACCTCACCGGGCGCTCGCGGGGTCCGCTTCGGGACCATGCCGACGACTCCGACACAAGGATCTAAGGCAAATCGCTCTGCCGGAGGACGAGCCCCTTCCCCGTTAGCTCGGTCGGGGTGCGTCTGAGAGCGCACCGTTCGCCGAAACAACTTCGACGATGGCTTCCTCATCCGCCTGCGCATGTGATCCAGCAGCCTCCTCCGCTACCGTCGCGGGATCCGGATTGGTCGTTGGATCCTCGGGGTGCTGGTGGCGCTTGTTCTGCTGGGCATCGTCGGTGTGATCGCGGTTCGCCTCCGACACCCACGCGCGCACCTGGTGCAGGGTTCGACGACGACGGAGTTCACGCCGACCCTTCCGAGAGTGGTGCTGCCTCCGCCTGGTGTGGAGTGGCCGACGTATGGGTTTGACGCGGCGCGGATCCGCGATGCGCCAATGAAGGTCAAGCCTCCGCTTCGCCGTATCTGGACGTTTCATGGCAGGGCGCTGCTCGAGTTTCCGCCTGCGGTTGCGTATGGCCGCGTGTTCCTGCCGACGTTCGATGGTCGCTTCTTCGCGCTTGACGCAGCGACCGGCCGTGTGCTTTGGCGCCGGTCTGCTGGACGTTGTGGTTGGGCGTCGCCGGCGGTCTCGAACCACGTTGTCTTTGTCACCTTTATCGGCAGTTCGGAGTGTCACCATCCGAGGCCGGGGGGTGAGCTGGACGCGCTGGCGGCGGCGACTGGGCGGCTGCGTTGGCGTCGACGGCTAGGCCCGAGTGAGTCCTCGCCGCTGGTAGCTGACGGAACGGTCTTTGTCGGGGACTGGAACGGTGATGTCTGGGCGCTTGACGCGCGCAGCGGCCGTGTCCGCTGGCGGACGCACCTTGACGGCGCCGTGAAGGGTTCGTTGGCGCTCGCTGGGAACCGTCTGTTCATCGGCACCTACGGCGGCAGCGTCTACGGGCTGTCGGAGCGGACGGGGGCGGTCTTGTGGCGCAACGGCGGCCATGGCGCGTTCTACTCGTCGCCTGCGGTCGCCTATGGGCGGGTCTTTATCGGCTCGCTCGACGATGGTCTGTACGCCTTCGGCGACAAGACCGGCGATCTGCTTTGGTCGCGACCGACGGGCGGCTACGTCTACGCATCGCCGGCGGTCGCCGATCGGCTGGTGTTGATTGGGTCGTATGACCACCGCTTCTATGCGCTCGACGCGGGAACCGGCGTGGTCCGCTGGACGATCGCGGCGAACGGGCCGATCTCGGGTGCGGCTAGCGTGATCGACGGTGTCGTCTGGTTCTCGACGTTCGCCGAGCGAACGTATGCCGCCCGGGCGCTGAATGGCGTGGTGTTGCAGCAGTGGCCGGACGGCAAGTACTCACCCGCGGTCGCTGACGCGCATCGCGTCTTTCTCACCGGCCTCGGCCGCGAGTACGCGCTTACGACGCGCTGAGGTGCGCCCAGAGGTTGGCGATCATCGTGCGCACGCCGGGCCAGAGCGCGGAGCCGCCGAAGTTCATCACGCCGGCGGAGAACACCTTCGCGCCCCGGTCGGTTGTGTAGTAGGTCATCTCGGCGGACTTGCCGGACCCGAAGATGTTCGCTATTCGGGCGAGCACCTTGGTCGTTGACGGCGAGGCGGCGCCTTTGGCGTCGACCTCGATTCCGTAGACGCCGAAGTGGCTGCCGTCGTGGAGTCCGGTGCCCTGAAAGAGCCACGGTGCGGCCTGCGCGTCGGTGACGGTGTAGGCGGTGTTCTTGTAGTAGTCGTGGTTCCAGTCGACGTAGTCGGCGCCGACGAGCGCGCCTTCGGGACGGCTGAGGTTACGCCAGCGCCAACGTCCTTGCATCTCTGAGCCTGTCTTTTCGACCTTGTAGAAGAAGTCGTTGGCGGACAGGAGCGCGAGGTTGCCGCCGAGATCGCGGTAGCGTTCAGTCGTGTCGAGTTCGTGTTCGGTCACGTACTCCTCGTGTCCGGAGAAGACCAGCAGGTGGTAGGTGTGCGCGAGTTGGTCGCCGCTGAGCCGGTCGAGGTCGTCATCGGAAAAGAAATCAGGGGTCTTCCCGTTCATCGCGAGCCAGCGGATGAATCCGCGGTCGTAGCCGTGGTAGTGGGGTGGAACTCCGGCGCCGATGTAGGGACGTTGGAGGTTGATCGTGTGGACGGCGTCGTTCAGATACCAGGAGTCGCCGTCTTCGAAGTTGTAGGCCTGCCAGGTGTTTGTCGGCAGGATGACGGCGACGTCGCTCTCGCCGAGACGCGTCGGCCGCAGCACGAACGGCGCGTCCCAGACGCCGCGGTCGGGAGTCACAACCCGCGCGTAGTAGAGGCCGCTCGGCCAGGCGCCGACCGTGAGCGCCAGTCTTATCTGCGGGCGGATCACCGTCCGGGAAGGTGAGACCGCGAGTCCTTGCATCGGCTTGTCGGTGCCGTAGCCGGCGCGGAAGAACTGGATCCGGACTGCCCGGGCTGTGCCGCGGAGCGTCAGCGTCGCGGCCGCCCCAGGCGCGTAGCTTGACTCCGTGAACGCCGCCTGAACCGCCTTGTTCGGCGGCGTTGTCTGGAGCCCGGCGGAGGCGTTGCCGTTGTCGTCGTCGTCGCCGGCGACATATCCCGGCCGGGAGCGGCTGCCGCAGGCAGTGAGGAGCAGTGCGAGCAGGAGCAGGAGTGAGAGGCGGGCTGCGGTCGTGGTCATGGCCGCACGCTCGGCACGGACGCCAATCGCCCTCTAACGGCTCGCTAACGGCAGGCAACTGTCCCGCTGATGCCGCTGTTAGAAGTACGCAGTGCTGGAGTTCCGGATCCTTGGCCCGCTCGAGGCGCTGGCAGACGGTGAGAACGTTCGTCTCGGCGGCCAGAAGCAACGTGCGCTGCTCGCGCTGCTGCTGCTGGAGGGCGGACGCGTGGTCTCGAGCGACCGCTTGATCGACGCGCTATGGGCCGGTGAACCGCCCGCGACCGCGTCCGCATCGCTGCAGAACTTCGTCTCGCAGCTGCGCCGGACGCTCGGCCCCGAGGCGATCGAAACACGGCCGCCCGGCTATCGCGTCCGGCTGGAGTCAGCCGACCTTGATCTCGCACGGGTGCGGCGGCTCGTGGACGAAGCGCGGGCAACCGATCCCCCACGGCGGGCGCGTCTGTTGGGAGAGGCGCTGTCGCTGTGGCGGGGAGACGCGCTGGAGGAGCTCGCCTACGAGGATTTCGCGCAGCCGGAGGTTGCGCGGCTGTCTGAGCTGCGGCTGACGCTCGAGGAGGAGCGTGCGGAGGCCGAGCTCGCGATCGGCCGCCACGGCGAGTTGGTCGCCGAGCTCGAGCGGCTGGTGCGCGAGCACCCGTTGCGTGAGCGGCTTCGTGGGCAGCTGATGCTCGCGCTCTACCGGGCAGGTCGTCAGGCCGATGCCCTCGACGTCTACCGCTCCGGTCGCGAGGCGCTCGTTGAACAGCTCGGAATCGAACCGAGCCCGCTTCTACAGCGGTTGCACGGCTCGATCCTCCGCCAAGAACAAGCCCCGGGCGTCTCCGGGACTGCGCCGGATCGGGAGCACTTCGACAGGGTCGCGCACGAGCTTCTCGCCGGCCGCGTGACGATCGTGCTCGCGCATGATGTCGAGCCGCTCACAACCGATCTCGCCCGCCAGTTCGGTGTCGTCGGTGAACGGCTCGAGCTGGCTCGCGTCTCACAGGCGATCGCGACCCTCAACGGTGCCGGGCTGCTCTACGACGCCCTCCATCTGCTGCTCGCACCGAGCGAGCCGAGCACGCTGCACCGCTTCCTCGCAAGTGTGCCGGCGCTCCTGCGTCCTCGCGGCGTCCCCTGCCCACTGTTCGTAACGACCGGCTATGACCTCTCACTCGAGCGCGCGCTCGTCGACGCGGGTGAGTCATTCGACACGGTCGGCTACGTCGCAACCGGTCCTCACCGTGGCGGCTTCGCGCACGTCTCGCCGACGGGTGAGGCGACACCGATCGAGCGTCCGAACACGTTTGCGACCGAACTCGCGCTCGAGGAGCGCAGCGTCGTCCTGCACCTGCAAGGCCGGCTGGACGACTCGCCTGCACGTGACTGGGAGAGCTTCGCCATCACCGAGGACGACTTCATCCACTACGGCGACGTCGCGACACGGCTGCCGGTCGTCCTGGCGGCGCGTCTTCGGCGCACGCACCTGCTATTGCTCGGCTACACGCTCTCGGATTGGACGCTCAGGGTCGTACTCGAGCGACTCTGGGGCGAGGAACCGCTTGCCTACCACTCCTGGTCGGTCCGCGCCGGCCCCGACGCCCTCGAGCGCGAATTCTGGCGTCGACGCGACGTCGAGTTGGTCGAGATGGCCCCAGCCGAGTACGCCGCTGAGCTCGAGCGCATCGTCGCTGCGAAGAGCGCATGAGACCCGACTCACCCTACAAAGGCCTCGCAAGCTTTGACGACAGCGAACTTGACTCGCTGTTCTTCTTCGGCCGTACTCGAGAACGGCAGACGATCGTCGCGAACGTCCTCGCGAACAAGCTGACTGTGCTCTACGGCCCAAGCGGTGTCGGCAAGAGTTCGTTGCTGCGAGCGGGCGTCGCCCAGGCGCTGCGTGCAGAGGAGACCGGCGCGGTAGCCGTCCACGACATCTGGGGAAGCGGAGCACTCGAAGGGCTGATCGAGACGCTGCGCAGAGAGGTTGAGGAGCTTGGCCCGACGGCCGGTCTCGCCGACACGGTCGCCGCAGTTGCTCAGCAACGCGGCGAGGTGCACCTGCTCCTCGACCAGTTCGAGGAGTGCTTCCGCTACCAGGACGCCGACGTCGTAGTCCGGGAACTGACCGACCTGCTCCGTAGGCCCGGCTTGCGCGTGACGGTCCTGATCGCACTGCGCGACGACGCACTCGCCGAGCTCGATGTGTTCACGCACCGGGTACCTGAGATGTTCGGCAATCTCTTGCGACTCGATGCGCTCGACCGCAATGCCGCGCGCGAAGCGATCCTGCGGCCGCTCGACCGATTCGCAGAGCTGACCGGCGAAGACTGGCTGGCCGAGCCGGCCCTCGTCGCGACGCTGCTCGACCAGACGGCAGAGCGTGACCGCGTCGAAACGCCGTTTTTGCAGCTGGTGCTCGACCGCCTCTGGCATGCCGAACGGGACGCCGGGTCGACGACACTCCGACAGGAAACGCTGGATCGGCTCGGCGGCGCCGAGCGGATCGTGTACGAGCATGTGCACGGGACACTTGACTCGCTCTCAGCGGAGGACGAGGAAGCTACAGCGCGGATCATCCGACAGCTGGTGACGCCGTCCGGCGCGAAACTCGCACACCGCGAGGTCGATCTTGCCGCGCTCGCTGATGTCGACGAAGGCGTTCTGCGGCATCTCGTAGCGGAACTGGAGCGCAACCGCATCCTTCGCTCCGTCGACCCCGGCGACGGCGGCTCCCGCGTCGAACTCTACCACGACGTCCTCGCAGAACCACTGCTCGCGTGGCGCCAACAGTTCGAACTCGAGCGCGAGCGACGCCGCGCCCGGCGACAACGACAACGGCTCCTCGCGCTCGTCGCAGCCGCGCTCGTCGCGCTCGCCGCGGTTGGTGCCCTCGCCGTCTACGCGTTCTCGCAAGCACGCCGCTCGCACGCCCACGAGCTCAACGCGCGCGCCCTTGCAAGCATCTCGACCAACCCAGTCGAAAGCCTGCGACTCGCCTTGCATGCCGCCCGGCTCTCACCAGACTCGTCAGCCGAGAACGCCCTGCGTTCGAGTTTGCTGGCGGTGCGCGAGGAGCGGGTCCTTCGCCTCGGCGGCCCCGTCGTCGCCGCAGCCTTCTCGCCGACGACCGGCAATCTGCTCACCGTCGCCGGCACGCACGCACGTCTCAATCGCCCCGACGGATCACCTTTGCTGATGTTCGCGACGCACGGGAAGCTAACGACAGCTGCATGGAGTTCCGACGGTCGCGAGCTTGCGCTTGGTGGCGCAGACGGGCTTGTACGCGTGTTCACCTCCCGGGGAAGGCTCCTACGCTCAGTCCAAACAACGGCACCGATCGCAGTCCTCTCCTTCGTCGGTCACGTGCTGCTCGTCGGAAGCGGCGGTCACGTCCGCCTCCTCTACGGGCCACACGGGACACTGCGCACCCTCTCGTTCCCGGGCGCCGTCGTCACGGCCGCCCTCTCCACGGACAAGCGCTGGGTCGCCGTCGCGGCGAAACGAGACGGCCGCGTCACCACCCGGCTGATCGACGTTCATACACGTCGGACACGGACACTGCTCGACGAGCGCGGCATCGATGCGCTCGCCCTCAGCCCGAACCAATCTCTACTCGCGACCGGGAGCACCGACAAGACGGCACGCCTATGGCATGTCCCGACAGGCAAACTCGCCCGCGTCCTCCCAACCCGCGGTCACGTCGTCTCCGTGGAATTCTCGCCCCGCGGGCGGCTGCTTCTCACGCCAAGCACCGACGGAACTGTCTCCGTTTGGAACGCACACTCGGGCAACCGCGAGCTCCTCCTCGTCGGAGCAAACGGCGCTGCCACCGCAGCGGCTCGCTCGCCTGACGGCACCCAGATCGCCACCGCGTTCGCTGACGGCGAGGCACGCGTCTACGACGCGTCAAACGGCGCGCTCCTCGCGCCCCTCACGGGCAACACAGACGCCGTCACGACCATCGGATTCGACCCACAGGGCCGCACGATCGTCACCGGCAGCGCCGACGGCACAGCCCGGCTCTGGAGCGCCACCGGCGGAAACCAACTCATACCCGTCGACCGCCGGAGCGCCCCAGTAAACGCCAACTTTGTCACCAACACGCTGATCCGGAGCGTCGCCCACGGCATCGCTCACTACGTGACCGTCGGCGGGCGACTCATCCGGATCGCCCCGGCGCACACGGTCGCGCCCGCTTATCGCTCCCCCAACGGCCGAATCGAGGCGGCACTCCACGGACGCGAAGTCGACCTCCTTGACGCCCAGACCGGCAGAATCGAGCACCGCCTACTCGGTCACTCCTCCACGGTCACCGACGCGCAGTTTTCTACTGACGGCCGCTACCTCGTCACCGCAAGCGACGACCATACCGCCCGCATTTGGAACGTCCGCACAGGTGCCCTCATTCACGTCTTGCGCGGCCACTTCTTCCCCGTCTACGCCGCTTCCTTTTCCCCTGACGGCCGCTGGGTTGTCACCGCGAGCCAGTTCACAGCCGGACTCTGGGACGCGCAAACGGGCCAGCTCCTCGAGTATCTGCGCGGCCACACCGCCCCACTGACCAGCGCCTCCTTCAGCCCCAACGGCCAGTGGATCGTCACCGGCGCCAACGACGGAGTGGCCAGCGTCGTCCGCTGCGACATCTGCTCGGATCTACACGGACTCGAGCAGGTCGCGCACCGACGCCTTACTGCAGTCTCCTGACGGCCTAGTCGGAACTATCCGCGGCCGATCACGCCCGGTAAGTAGGGACGGCGCTGCTCAGCCTACTTGAGGATGGTGCAGCGCCAGGCGCCGTAGGCGCGGAAGAAGCGACGATGGCCGGAGAAGACAGCGCTGACGCGGCCGCCGATGATGGGACCGCGTGCGGTGGTGACGGTGACAGTGCCGTTCGGGTCGTGGAAGACAGTCCATGCGTGCAGGCCGAAGCCGCCGATCGCCGTCACCTGCGCCAAACCGAGCGTCTTCCCGCCGCGGTGGTAGCTGCCGAGTCCTCTGTAGCGGGGCAGAGTGATCTCGATCCGGAACGCGACGCCGCTTCGGTCCATGAACTCGCGACTGCGGTAAGTGAGCCCGCCCGTGGCGGTCTTCGCGCACATGTCGCCATCGCTGCCCGGAATCGGTCTGTGCTCGGGCGAGGTTGTGAACGACCCGACCAAGCCGATGTAGCTGTACGGCCGCGGCAAGCATTCCACCCCTGCCGGCCGTTGCAGATGCAGCCGAGCGCCCGCGAGCGGCACCGTCTCCTCCGCAACAGAGCCGTTCTCGTAGCGGTAGCTGAGCACGAGCGAGTTGGCACTCGCGGTCGTAGCAGCAGCCGCCTGCGCGCACGAGACGAGCTGGTAATTGAGCTTGACGGCCGCCTCGGTATGTGGCGGGAGCATGAGCGGCCTCGTCGAGGTAGGCGTGTCCGGCCACGGGCAGGCTGGGCCGGCAGGGCACGCCTTGTAGCGGGAGAAGCCGGCGCGCACCTGGCGCACGAGGCCGTTCAGCGGCTCTGGCGTGCGTGCACCCACGAGCGTCACCGGGCTCGTGGAGCTGTTGCGCACGAGTACCGCGACCCAGAAGGTGCCGCGGTCGATAAAGCGGATGCTCACGGCGCTCGGGCCGCTGCCGGCCATCGGGTAGCCGCCGTCACTGGTCCCGCTAAGAACGTCGAAGGGCCGCGGGGTCGCCGCTGTCGTCCCTGCGCAAGCGATACCGAACGCGATCGCGAACGCTGCGAGAACCGAGAGCGATCTGAGCCTCATCGGCTAAGCCTTTTTCGGGAGCTGCGGTGGGGCATCGCCGGTCGAACTGA
The DNA here is from genome assembly GCA_963774355.1 of uncultured Thermoleophilia bacterium. Taxonomy (GTDB): domain Bacteria; phylum Actinomycetota; class Thermoleophilia; order Gaiellales; family Gaiellaceae; genus PALSA-600. The sequence goes on from CAVZER010000002.1 coordinate 26,612, forward strand.
TCGCAACGCGCCAGCCATCATTGGTTTCGAGCATGAGCCAGGTATGTGTCCGCGCCGACAGCCGCACCCACCGGCCGTGCTCGAACTCGCGCGGTCGCCACTGCTCGGTCAGGCTCACCTCCGCTGTGTGCACACCGTCAAAACGAAGCGCCGTCGTACAGGTGCCGACGATGTAGCGCATCTCTAAGACCGGGTAGTGAATGTGGCAGGAGAAGGTGCCAGTCCGGCGGGTGAACGGATCAGGATCGCCGGGGACGCCTCGTAGGCGCGCGTCGAATGCCGAGAAGGCGGCGTCCAGTGCGTCTTGCGCGCGTGTGCAGCCGCCAAAGCTGCAGAGGCTCGCGTCACACTGCGCCCGCGATTTGCAGAGTGCGAAGTCGCGCGAGAAATGCGTCTTGCCGTCAAACCGCAACTCGGCGACCGTTCCCGTCGGTGCTGCTGCACCGGTTGGACCGTCCGAGCATCCGCTACAAACGAAGCTGCCGGACAGAACGGCGCGCGGGAAGCGCGAGGACGGCTCGACGTACGCGATCGTGGTGGGGACCGTCCCGTCGGTCAGGCGGACGGCCGCTTGATGGGCCGCTGCCACGAGCCATGACGGCGGACCGGCTGTGGCCGAACTCGCCGTCGTACATGCGAGTGCGGCCAGCGCACAGATCAGCAGGCAACGCTTCAACCACCCCGGATACGATGCTGCCCTGACCATCCGTCACACAGACGCTATGCCCGTTTTGTGTGCGTCCTGTGATCCCAAGCCCACCCTTGAAAGAACGCAGTAGCGGGCCGCAGGAACGAGCGAGATCATGCGGGGTAGCGGCCCGCGACAAGGGCAGGTCGAAGCCCAGCGTCACGGCGCAGCCCATGCGAACAGTGACGCCCACGCGATCTGGGCGTAGTCTCGCGGCCCGGGCTCAAGGGATGATCCGTGTGAGCGACCCCGGCTCTGTGTAGTTCGTGAGCCAGAGCGATCCGGCGGCGCTCGCGATTCCGACCGGACTGACGCCGGCAGCGGTTAGTCGGATCGTGCGGCCGGTGCGTACGTCGACCTCGCGGGCGAAGCCAGCGCTTCCCGGTCCGCGCCAGTCGGCGACCCAGACAGTCGTTTTCCCAACCGCGAGATTGCCTGAGCTCGGAAAGCTTGGGCCGCGCGCATCCACGCGGACGGTTGTCCCCGAGTTATGAGCGACGCCGCTTGCGAACACCCCCGCGGGACCAGCTGCTAGCGACCCTGAAAGCAGGTCGCGCGCGACGACGCGCAGTGCCCCGCGCCTGCTGACTCGGATGATGGTGCCCGTGTGCTTGCCGACCGGCGCTCGGGCGGTCTCAGCGGGGCACGCCGCCCAGACCGCGCCGTGGCCGGCGATGATTCGATCGCAATAGGCGTCAGTGGACACGCGTTGCATCAAGCGTCCGTCTCGATCGAGCCGGACGATCATCCGCGCCTCCGGCAGCGTCACCCACGCTCCCTTCACGGTCGCAGCGACACACGCGGCGAGCGGAACCGGCGTCGAGCCCAAGCGCCGGCCGGTGCGCGCGTCAATGCGAACGATCCATGAGCGCCGAGCATTCACCGAGCCAATCGTCCACACAACCCCGCCGGCGACGGCGAGATCGCACGTCAATTCACTCCCGACGCGAACGCCTAGGTCACTCCGGGCAACGACCCTGAGTGTCCTCGGATTGATTCGAACGAGGCGGCCACCTGCCAACGTCCACACCCAGCCTCCACCGACCGCGACGGCGCTCGGAAATGCCGGAACCGCGACCCGTTCCTGAGCCGAGGTCGTCCCGCTCGCGGCCCGATCGTGCTGTCCATCGGCCGCTCGTGCTGTCGAACCCGCTAGCGCGCAGAGCAACAGCGGCAGGACCGCGACCAACCGCGGGCACGCCAGCGCCCACCCTTGCCGCCCCTTCACAATGGGTCGCCAAGCATGGGAGTGCTCAGTTCCACCAATTTGCTGAGAAGTCTTGTGCGTCCATGCCCGGCAGCCTCGCGATCGTGCTGCTGAGATCGTCGACTCGCCGCGTCGCGGCGTTCACCGCGACCGCATACCCCTCGCTTGCCGTGTAGAGAAGCCACGCGCCGTGCCAGACGACTGTGGCTTGGCGTTCGCAGACTGCGAACGCGATCCGCTTGCGATAGAGCGGCCGTGCGGTGTGCGCGCCGCGCGGGAGGAGATAGACGGTCTCGGTTCCCTTCGAGGCATACGCGGTGTTGCCGCGCGTAGCAGTGAACGCGACATCGCCGCGGGCGTCTGCCGCGGCGTCCCTCGAGACGCGATCGGTGCGCAGCTTCAGATGCGGTAGGGCGGTCGAGGAGATGACAGCGCCATCGCGGCGAACGACAACGAGTCGCCGCTGGCCGCGCAGAGCAATGAATCCACCGGCAGGCTGGATCGTCAGCGGCGTGCTCAACCCGACCGCCTTTAACCGAAGAAGGCTCCGAAGACGGCGTCCATCGAATCGCTCCAGTCGACCGTGCGCTAGGAACAGAAGCGCGCGGCTACCCGGATCGAAGACGAACGTGTAGACATCGACTGCAAGCACTCTGATCAGCCGGCCGCCAGCGTCGCGGACGCGCAGAGACCCCGGATGGCCCCACGTGACCAGATCTCCGTCCGCGTCCAGCGGATCGGCGTCTCGCCAACTGCGACCGCTCGCTCAGCGGAACCTCGTCGAGCGACGTAGAGCGTAGGCCGCTTCCAATTCGCCGGCGGTGCCGCGTACGAAAACGCGACGCGGCCCTGCCACACCGTGACGGCTCCGACACCCGACCCACGACTCAACGGATAGCTCCGCTGCGAGCGCCACTCCGTGCGCAGCCCGCGACCGATGACAACGTGACCGCGAACGATCCGATACCAGCTCAGATCCTGGTACCAGTTAACGCCCGGCGGAAAAGGAAGCGATTTCGGTCCCAGAAAATGAACACCGCCGCCCGTGCCGAGCTCGAACCGTCCGCACGATGTCGTCGCCACGATCGGCGCCGGCAGGGTTGACCCCGCGGCAACGACGATGAAGCACACGGCCTCGCCGACACGGCCCCCGAAGCCGACGCCACCACCGTGAGCACCACCAAGGCAGCCGTCGCTCCTACACCGGGCGACACAGGCGCACGAACTCGAATCACATGGTGAATACGCACGACGACGAACCAGGAGTCCCGAAGTGACGCGCGGGCTTGGCCCCATGTCGCCCCTGTGCTGATGGACCGATTCGCTCACGCGACGCGTAGCCTCGCAGCCGCGCGCGGTGCACACCCCGGTGCCCCGAGGTTCCGCCGCGGGGTTAGGCTGGACCAGCCGCTTTCGGAGTTCGCCAATCGCTGCGCAGGACCATCGCGAACGCGACCAGGCCGACCAAACCGACAATCAGGAACGGAAGCTGAACGACCCAGTCAACCGTTGTCTGTCGCTTGAACGTCGGCCAGGCGATCACTTCGACAACCACGAGGGTCCCGACCAGTATGACGCCCGAGCGACGTCCTTTTCGCATCAGTAGCGCGCCCGTCGCGAAGAGGAGCGCGAAGATGACTCCGATCAAGCCGACGTCGATCGAGTCCAGCGCCTCGCCTACCGCGAACAAGATGGCGACGATGAGCAGCACGCTCCGTGGCGTCATTCGATCAAGTTCAACCGAAGACCGGAGCGTGGTCAAGGGTACGAGCGGACAAAGAAGCTGCTTGGCGGAGCTATCGCGTGCTGAAGCGGGCATCGACATCCGGCAGGTCCTCGAAGTGAGCGAACGTGCCCTCGTCTGCGATCTCCCGCGCGGCCCGAAGGAATCCAGCCCACGCGGTGCGAGCGAGGGTGCCGCCCACGCTGAGTCTGCGCACTCCGAGCGAGGCCGCGATTGGGACCGTGATGAATGGGGCGTTGACCAGAAGATTCACCGGTTTGGGCGACACCGCAGCGACGATCGCCGACACATGTTCGATCGTCGCGATTCTCGGAGCGTAAAGGCAGTCAGCGCCGGCCTCGGCGTACGCCTGCAGTCTCCGGATCGTCTCGTCGATGTCGGGCCGCCCAACCACGAAACCTTCGGATCTGCCGGTAAGGACGATGCCGGTGCCGCTTTCGTCGATCGCTCGTCGCGCCCCCCGAATACGCTCGACGGCCAGATCAAATTGGAACAGCGGCTCAGCTGCGTCGCTCGTTGAGTCCTCGATCGAAAGTCCGGCGATCCCGGTCGCTGCCGCCAGCCTTACGTTCGTGGCGAGCTGCCCCGGATCGTCGGCGAAACCGCCCTCGAAGTCTGCGTTCACCGGCAGGTTGACGGCGCCGGCGACGATACGAAGGTGCTCCAAGACCTGATCGAGTACGAGTTGATTGTCTGCCCGGCCCAACGTCCATGCGCAACCGGCACTCGTCGTCGCCAACGCCTTGAACCCCAACTGTTCAAGCGCAACCGCGGAGCCGACGTCCCAGGGATTCGGGATGACAAAACAGCCAGCGGCGTGCAGCCGGCGAAAAGCGTCAACCCGATCGTCCTGTGCAGTCATGCCAGACCTCACCGGAAACGGGTGCGAGCTGACACGCTAACCGATCCTCGGTTCCTTCATTCCGATTCGAGTTCTTATAGCTTCGCCTTTCCGCGACCTCCCCTCACGTCGCGGGCGGACAGGAGGCCAACGAGGAGCCCTGCTGTTTGACGCAGCCGCGCGCAGCGGGGCTCGAGTCCGCCCGGTTTCTGTTGAGGCGGCGCCCGGCGCTCGATGATTGACCCAATCTGGTGTTACGGGCGTGCTTGCCGGCACGGAACTCTGGTGAGTGCCTCGAGTTCGCCTCCGACGCCACGAAGGGCAGCCCCACCCTCGGGGCCGCCCATCACTTCCACTCTTTGCGGTCCGTTTGTACGCCGGAGCCGCCAATGCCGTCGTGATTTGGCGGCCCCGGCGCCCCCAGATGACAGGTCTGAAGGCGGCCTCGCCGATAGGCCGTCCGGGAGGCGTTCACAAGTGTCGCCAGTCTTCCCGCCTTTTAGGAGCTGATCGTCCAATGGCCGGGCTGAAGCGTCGGCCCCGGATCTGTCCAACGTGGGGGATCCGGGGCCGCGCAGCCACCTGATGCAACCGCCGTCTCGGCGGCCACCGTTCGAGCGTACTCCGTGCCGGCAAGAAAGCGACCGCGCCCGGAAAACCTACCCGGTTGGCTTTGCAGACAGATCACGTCTCCCAGCTAAAACTGAGTCCTTGGAGTTAGGGGGAGCTGACGGAGAGAGGGGAGGCTCTCGGGGCGCGTCCCGACCAGCAGGAGAGTCGCCCCGACGGCGGCGAATCAGGCGACTCTCCTGACTTTGCCCGGCGCAACACGTCCGCTCCGTTAGTCGGCTTAGATCGCACGATTACGGTCGCCGAGAGTTCGGCCTCTGTTGAGAGCTTGAAGACGCAAGACTGGGTCTCGTCGCTGCCCGCGGCTCCGTTTCGTCTTTGAAGGTTAGGATCTGCTGGCGGCGGCACACTCGCCCAGGATTGGCGTGTTGAGCCAGACACGGTCGTTGGGGACCCGGTCTGGCTCACACGCCTCTGATCAGCAGCCGTCGTCTCGGTAGTTGGCTAAGGGGCGACTGCCGTAGTTCGCCCCGCAATCCTTTATCCATGCGGCGAAATTTGCACTAGCCGCCGAGGGCAACGTGATCTGTTGTCCGGTGCGAAGAGGCTTGAGTGTGGCGTCTGTGGCTTCGTGCGGGCCCTAGGCTTACGCGACGCCGATGATTGGCCAGGACCCGGGAGGCCGCCGTGAAGCGCCCCAGCGCAACGGCTTACGGACGGCCGATTGTCTCTGTCACTACGAACTGTAGGCGCGGTCAGATCGTCGATCTGAAACTGGCTGCACGGCGTCAAGTTGGAGCTGTGGCAGATCGAGGGGTTGGCGAACGACCCTGTCGAAACCGTGGTCGTTGCCGCAGAAGGCGGCGGCGCGCTCGTTCGAATCGTGTACGCCGCGAGAAGCACGGCCAGGCAGACAAGAACGACAATCGCCCCTGCTCTCACCCGAACGACGCTAGCCCCCGTGCGGGCTTGAATCAACTACTCAGGAGCAAGGACTCTCGCCTGGGCGAGCGTCCTATTCGCCTGAGCTCGAGGACGGCACTTCCCAGAAGGAGCGTCCACGAAGCAGCCGCCGACCAACCACTCCCACGTCGGCCGCCGGTTGATCGCGGTTAGCGGCGTTTCGTAGCAGCAACCCGGCCGTATCCCATCTACTTCACATTGATCAGAACGGTGCTCGTTTTGTTGAGGCCGAGGCGAAAAAGGCGGTGAGACAGGTCCAAAGTATGTGCGCACGCCTGCCCGTTTGGCGTGCGGCGCACGGCTCAGGTCAGGGCGCTTCGCTACTTGCAGGGTGTCCAGCACCGCGCGCGCTTGTGCTGCCTTGGCGAGTGGCGTGTGCTCGTCGAGTAAAAGGTAAGCGGCGAAGTAGCGTCCATTCGCGGTGAACTCAACGGCGCCGGCCGGCCCTGGCCAGCACTCAACAGCCGGCGCGGGTCGGACTGGTAATGCTCGAGCCGTGATCGGTCTTGGTCGTTGAGTCCAAGTGACTCCTCGTTGCGGGTGAAGCCACTCGACGACCATGAGACCGACGCCTCCACGGGCGAACCGAAACGTCTCCGCCTTACAACACGGACCTGTGTCGATGCCACGACGATGCGAACGAGGGGATCGTTGTACGGCTTTGATCTCGGCGCAAGGCCGTTCGGGTACGTGTGCCACCCACGAGGCAGCCGGACCGTGACACCTGCGCTTCCGCCTCGAAGAGCACTCTGAGCGGATTGGGTCTGCGCGTTCGGTACGGCTGCACCGAGCATCGCAGCAATCGTTAGCCCAGAGACCAGAGATGCACGCATGAGCGTGCGCTCCCTCAGCGCGGACGGGCTCATTAATCGAGACAGCCACGTCCGGCGGACTGGGCTCCCGGTGACTCGTTCATTGCGGCGTTCTATCGGGACGTATCGTCATCGGTGGGCCTGCCAGACGGCGACGCTGATCCGAGGTGGGAAGTATGGGAAGCAGTACGACTGGTCGGGACTGAATGTCGCTACGACAGTCGCGCGTAGCAACCGTGCCTCTGTTCCCTGGGAGATCGCGAGTCGTTGCTTTCCGGGAGCGAGGAGCGGGAACCGGGTCGACTGCCCCGGTTGCAAAGTGACTTTTCGGTCAGTCTGGCCTGCTACGAACGTAACTGCTGTGGTTGCGGCCTTCGGGTTGACGCGGAAAGCAAGCGCGACCTGGTGGGCGCCCGATCCGCCGCATGACCAGGTGACGGTTCCAAGCGATGGAAGCGCCACCAGAAGAAAGGGTCCTCGTCCCTTCTGCGTTGCGCCCGCCGCTGACGCCGCGACGACTACGCTCGCAAGCAGTACGCCGCCCATTCCAACGAGACGGCTCACTTCCGCGCAGCAGCCCGCAGAGTGGCCAGCACTGCATCTGCAGTGCGTTTCGCTGAACGAGGCGTGATCTCGACGCGGAACCTCCGGCCCGAATCGCGCAGGACACGGCCGCTCGCGCGGTCGTTTGCTCGTAACTCGGTCATGACGACGCGGATGCCCGGAGCGCGCAAGGTGATTACGGGATAGCAGCCTTGCGTGGGTTGATCGCGGCACTCCACGTGCCGGGGAGGCGCAGGCTGAGGTCGCAGCTTTGAAACGTCCACGGGCGCGGTTCCGCGGTCAGGGTCTTGAGCAACCTGTTTGCCTGCGCCAGGTCGCCTGGCGCGGGCACGGTGACGGAGAGATCGAAGCTGCGGCCGGCGGTCGAGAACACCCGTCGAGCGATCGCTATGGAGTGTCGGTGAAGGATGTCCTTGGCGGCGAGTGTGATTGGCAGCTTCGCGTGGCTGCCTTCAACGGCGGCCAGCTGAAGCAGGACGAGGTGAATGTCGCCGCGTTGTGCGCGCAGGTCGAGTTGCGCGCCAGCCTGGTTGGCGGGAATCTCGATCCTCCCCGACCAGCCGGGAAGTAAGCGCAGCCCGACCCCGTCGGAGGCCAGCTGGCCGTGATGGGGTAGCAGCACGCCCGGCGATTGCACGCGCAACGTGCCGATTACCCGGTTCAGCTTCTCCAGACTGTTCGCAGCGAGTGGCTTCGGGCCCAGGTCTGCGACGATCTGGAGTTGTTCGCCTGCGAGCAGCACGGTGCGTACCGCGTAGACATCGTCAGTAGGGAAACCCTCCATTCCTGCGGTGATGTCGCGTCGGCCAAGTGCGAGCGGCGCCCGAGCCGGCTGGAAGTCAAGGTAGGGAACCTCCGGGCCGTAGTCCCAGACGATCAGATGAACATGCCCGCGCGGAACATGCGCACGCTCGGGCGAGTCGAGGACGGCGCGCGCGAGTGGAAAGTCCGCCGCCTGCAGCTGACCGGGATGGGCAACTCCGTGCCAACCGCGGGCGAGCGTCAGGCTCAGCCCGTAGCCGTTGAGCGTGCTGGTCGAACGAGCGCTCGCCGAACCGGTGCAGGCGACAAGAAGCAGCACGACGATGAGCGGTGCGAGAAGCGTCACGCCAGTCATACGCAGAGGGCGGCGCGACGAGTCCCACCCTGCCCTCATTTGTCACCGTATCCAGGGCGGAGTCACCTCATCGTTGTGTTGGCCTGAATGATTCGTGGCCGACCTCCTTGCCGGCAGCGTTGTGCGCGATTGCCTCGGTGAGTCCGCCGCCGTCGAGTTCGGGGCGGCTGAGGGCGTAGAGGATGAAGCCGTCGGTCGGCTTGATGGTCGTGTGGCTGCCGTCGGCGAAGCGCAGAAGGACGCTGGCGCAGGTAACCCTCCTCTAGTCCTGGTCCCGATGGCGTTGCATGTCTCGTAGGATGCGTGCGTGCAGAGACGCGAGGCCGTGTGTAGCTGCGGCCAGCTTCGGGTGACGACGGAGGGCGATCCTGTGCGGATCTCGATGTGTCACTGCCTCGCCTGCCAGCATCGGACCGGCAGCGCGTTCGGGATGCAGGCGCGGTGGCCGAAGGATCGGGTCGACGTCACCGGACCGCACACGGAGTACGTCCGCATCTCGGACGCCGGCGAAAAGCGGACGTTTCGCTTCTGCCCGGACTGCGGTGCAACGGTCTTCTGGACGAACGAGGGCTGGCCGGAGGTGATCGCGGTCGCCATCGGCGCGTTCGCCGACCCCTCGTTCCCGCAGCCGACCATCTCCGTCTACGGGTCGCGGCGGTATCCCTGGCTCTCCCTTCCGGACGGGATCGAGGACGAGCACGACTAGCCACGCCGGGGTGCGGCTTTCCCTTGGGATGATCGACGGGTCGTGACCGGCTCGCGCTGTCAGGGACATTGCGGAACGCTTGCGCAGCCAAGGGCCCCTCTCACATGAGCCGCGATCATAAAGCGTCCGGAGCGATTACTCAGATGATGAGAGGACGCTCGAAACGAACTCTGCCAAGAGCCCCACTTGCGCTACGAGAGTCGGGCCCTGCGTGCCGCTACGACATCCCACGCGACCGCGACGATCAGTACGACCATGATTGCGACCAAGACATCTCCTGCCGGATGTCCGTTCTTGTCGCCAGCCACTTCGCGATCGAAGAGCTCGTTGAGGATGACGACCGCTACGACAATTGCCAACCAAGCCCACCAGTAGGCACGGAGCCTCTCGCCAAACCGCCGACGCACACCGCGAGCATACGACCATCGCAACGCGGCCCACCGAACCCGTAGGCGTTCGACGCGGCGGCTGGTCGCGCCTACGCCCAGCCTGAGGGTCCATTAGCTCCTGAGCGTGGATCGTCAAGAGTCCAGAACACGACTCGGTCGACAGGATGCTCGCCCAGCCTGAGGGTGCCGGAAACTAGATTCGCGCTCGATCAGCCCGCTCAATCGCGAATTGTCGGTTCCTGTCGCGTCGCTCGATTCGGTTAGACACGAACGCATACAAGAGCGCAGCGGCGGCAATTCCGGCCGAGACCCACGCAACCATCTCGGTCAAGAATGACGGCCTGTGAGGATGCTGTGTTTGCGTCTAGGGGTCGTGCAGTGCGTCACGTCGCGCTTGGCCGACCCCAGCGTTGCTGATCGTCCTCCGCGATGCTTGACCCCAGGTCGGGATCGCGACCAACTGGCAGGCTGTGTACCAGCGGATATTCGGGATCGCGCCGAAGGTGTGAGCGCCTCGCAATGAAACTGTGATTGCGGCTCGCGCCTGCCGTCTGTGCCCGAGAGGGTGATACTCGCGGTTATGCCGAGACGGGCCCGTGGCGGTCTCATTGTCTGTGTCGCAGTCGGGGTGCTCGTGTTTCTGCCGGCGGCAGTCGGCGGAGCCGGGTCGACCGCATTCGTTCACGGTGGAAGCGGCCTTGTCTCGCAAGCAGGCGTCGTCGGCCCGCTTCGGTTGGACGTGGCCTCGTTCGCTGCGGTGATTCGGTTCGCCGGACATCCCGATGCCGATGTGATCGGGACGTTCGAAGCGCCTTCAGGCTTCGGAACGCCTACCTACCGCGCCGTTGGGTACGACTGCTCCCGCAACCGCACGGGCGGCAGCGACCCCGGTGCATATAGACCAGCCCATATCTACTGCCGGACTATCTACTACATCAATCCGCAAACGAAGAGACTCGCCGCCTTCTTGACGTCGTCGTCGTACTTCCATACTGCTGCGGGCACACGCCCAGGGATGAAGCAACGGGAGGCCGATCGGCGTGAACACGAGTGGGCGACTGGCTCCGCGCGGCCAGCGATCACCAAGCGGACGACTGTTGCGACGCTCGACCTGGACAACTACGGCGGACACCCCACGATCACAGATCCGAACGATCCGTACCGGTGGGTCGGCGGGATAGTGCGCGACTTCGCCCTTGAGAGCCGCCACTATCCCGTAGGCCTTCTGTTCATCTAGCAGCGGACACGGCGACGCTGCCTCCGTCGCGCCTCGACGCGACGGACAGGTTCAGCTCTATCGCCTCGATGTGCACGCCCTCGCCTCGTCCCGGCATGAGTGAGACACTGCCCAGATGCGGCTTCGTCTGACCTGGATAGCTGTGCCGGTTGCCGCCGCGTCTTTCTGCTCGGCCGCGTCAAGCACGACCGTGCGCGGAAGCCCGACCCCGTGGCAGAAGCTCGCTACCGGCTACATCGTCGGTAACGGTTGGTTTCCGCAGACCGCCACTCCGCAAAACGGACAGCTCGTATGGCCCGTGTACCACCTTGTCGGTAGCAGAGTGGGCGCCGCGGTGTTCAACGATGGACGCTAGCTGACGCGCTTTCGGCGCTCGCTACAGATCGTCGGCAGCTCCAGGTCTCAGGCTCCACTTTCGACGGTGATAGTCGCGGCGAGCAAGAAGTTCGACGCCGTCAACGACTGGCTCGTGATGCTCTGGGTCAACGGCGGCTCTTCTCTCTGGACCCCCGGCCCACCGCGGATCGCATCTGTGCACATCCACGACGGCTCGCTGCGGGTGACGCTGCGGCCGCACGATCAGTGCTACCGACCGTCGCCGGGGCAGCCAGTGTGCGCGGTGACCGCCGACTTCAGCACAGACTTCGTCTTCCTGGCGGTTTCCCGCCAAGCGTTCCCACACCCCAAGCGAGTCGCAATCACCCTCAGCGGTTTCCCGGCCTAGCGACCAACGGCAGGGCGACTGTCGTCGGCTTCTGCGACTGGAGACGTCTACGCGAGTGATGACGCGGCTCGTCGACGCATATCCTCGAGGCCCCGGCACGGACGGAGGCACTTGATGGATCTTGCTCGGCAGCGGAGACTCGATCAGTTAATCAGCGACGCTCCCGACCACGCGCTTCGCGGCGCAATCCGCGACGCGCTCGGCCTGCGGCGAGCGTTCCCCGGCGATCAGGAGTTGCGCGAACTGATGCGTGAGGCGGTCTGCCACGTCGACGGCGGGCGGCAGCTTGCGCAGAACGAGCGCTCAAAGGCTGCGGAAAGGCGGTCGTCAACTCGGTAGGTGCCTGGTCTGACCATCGGTCAGGAAGGGCTGAGAGTTGCTCGATTGGGTCATGCCGGGGGTGATGATGCCGTGTTCGTAGGCGTAGATGACGGCTTGGGCGCGGTCGCGCAGGTTGAGCTTCTGGAAGACGTGTGCGACGTGGGTCTTCGTCGTCGCCTCGCTGATCACGAGGCGATCGCAGATCTCTGGGTTCGAGAGCCCGTGGGCGAGCAGGACGAGCACCTCGCGCTCGCGCGGGGTGAGCTCGTCCAGTCCGCGCGGGGCGGGCAGCTCCGCGACGGGAGGCCGGCGGACGAACTCCTCGATCACTGCCCTCGTGACTGGGGGTGCGAGGAGCGCATCGCCGTTCGCGACGATCCGGACCGCGGCCTTGATCTCCTCGGGCGCGGCGTCTTTCAGCATGAAGCCGCTTGCGCCGGCACGGAGCGCCTCGTAGACGTAGCTGTCGAGCCCGAAGGTGGTCAGGATCAGCACACGTACCTTCGGCTGTGCTTTGACGATCAGCCTGGTTGCCTCGATTCCGTCGAGCACCGGCATGCGGATGTCCATCAGGACGAGGTCGGGACGAAGTCGTGCCGCGACCGCGACTGCGGCTTCTCCGTCCGCAGCCTCGCCGGCCACGGTGACACCGGGAGCGGTCTCCAGGATCTTGCGCAGGCCGACTCTCACGAGCTCCTGATCGTCGGCGACGAGGACGGCGGTCACTTGATCGGAAGCGCGGCCTTGACGACGAAACCGCCGCCGGGTGCGCGGGTCGCCTGGAAGCGGCCGCCGTAGAGCGCAACGCGTTCGCGCATTCCGACCAGCCCGTGACCGCCGCCGCCCGACGCAGAGGACGCGTCGCCGCTTCCGTTGTCGGCGATCTCGAGCTCGATCGAATCGGCGCCGTAGAGGATGTGCACGGTCGCCTGGGCGTCGCCGGCGTGCCTGAGCGCATTGGTGAGCGCCTCCTGCACGACGCGGTAGGCGGACAACCCGATCCCGTCTGGCAGCTCGGACGGCTCCCCGTCGACGGTGAGCTCCACCGACAGGCCTGCCTCCTGCAGCTGCCCAACCAGTGCCGGAACGTCCGCGAGACTGGGCTGCGGCGACAGTGGATCCTTCCCGCCCTCGCGAAGCATCCCGAGCAGCCGCCGCATCTCGATCAGCGCGCTGCGGCCGCTCTCCTCGACCGTCGCGAGCACGTCGCGCGTCGCCGAGATGTCCGTCGCTCCTTCGTCAAGCACGCTGCGCTCGGCCCCCGCCTGCACCACGATCATCGAAACATGATGGGCGATGACGTCGTGCATCTCACGCGCGATCCGCGCGCGTTCTTCGACGATCGCCTCACGAGCCGCGAGATCGCGTTCACGTTCGGCGAGCTCGATGCGGCGTTCGCGATCGCCGACGACGCGACGCACGAGCAACATCGCGACGACGGTCGCGACGACGAACGGGACAGTGCCGCGCAGACTCGCCTCGGGCCCGGCGGTCAGCCCGACGTCGACGACAACAATCGCCGTCGTCCCGATCGCGAAGCGCCGCGGTGGAGTCCAGACCGCAAGCCCGTACAAGGCGCAAAGGTATGCGACCACGTATCCGACGAACTGCGGGTTCCAGTACGTGTGGTCGATCGCGGCGAGCACAGGCACTCCCGTACCGACCGTTGCGGGGTAGAGACGGCGCACCGCGATCGGCGCCGTGATCGCCGGGGCGACGAGCGCCGCCCAGAGTCGGTGCCCCGCCGCATCGTCGCCCAGCCAGATCCAGAGCTCCGCGCCGACCGTCAGCAGCGCCGCGAGCATCCAGTCGACGGTGACGGGCTGGAGCCTGAGGCGTCCCGATCGGGCGTGCCAGACGTGCACGACCGTAAAGCTAGATCCCTCCGCCGGCGGTGTCATCAGTCGCCGAGGTGATCCGCGAGGCGCCGACGATCATCCGCGCGTATGAGCCGAAGATCGAACGCGCGCCCGACGACACAAGAGCGCCCACGACCTAGCGTCGGGTCGGTCAGCAAACGGCAAGGAAAGGAACGCACGATGCCAGACAAGACGCCCATCTCGACCTCGCTCCGCCGGCTCAGCCCACTCGCCGGCGCCGGCTGCGCCGTGCTCACGATCGTCGCGTACCTCGTCATCGGCCCCAACCCCGACAGCGACGCCTCGACCTCGAAGATCACCGCCTACTACGCCGCCCACCACGATCACGTTCGTCTCGCGGGCGTGCTCCTCATGTACGCAGCCGCTCTCTTCGCGCTCTTCGGCGTCGCGGTCTGGACGAGGATCCGCGAGACCGACAGTCCAACCGTTCCTCGCCGGCACGGTGCTCGTCGCAACCGCGGTCGCGACCGCCAGCGACCTCGTCAACGCAAGCGGCTGGTACCTGCTCGGTAGTCTCGGAGGCAAGCACACGATCGCACCGGGAGCGATCCAGATCCTCCACATCTCCGTCGCCGCAACAGATCTACCCGCCGCAGCCGGTCTCGGCCTGTTCCTCGTCGCCGTCGCCGCAGCCGGAATCCTTCGTCGCACATTCTCACCGTGGATCGCCTGGCCGGCGCTCGTCCTCGGCATCCTGCAACTCGTCCCGACTCCCGGCGCCACGATCGGCTTCCTCTCCGGCCTCCTGATCCTGCCCTGGCTCATCGCCGCGGCCGCCGCGATGCTCCGCAGCACGAGCAGAACGACACCAGCCCTCCAGCGCCGGCCCGCCCGCCGCGCTCGCCGACCCCGCCTGAACCGACCTAGCTTCGCCATACGGACGAGGAGAGCACGCCTGAGTACCGCTGCGTCCGGCTGCTCCCGATAGACCGCTGGTAGACCGTGCGGCTATGCCTCGTTGATCCTGTTCCACGATGGGCGAGTAGAAGCCGCGAGACAGTCGGCGTCGATAGCAACGGATCAGGTGACCCGAACTACTATGGATGGGGGCGGCGGGGTTCGCTCAATCCCTCTGAGTCATGTGCAAGGCATGGCTCGTCAACCACGATGAACCTCTGCCCATTCATGGTGGGTTGGCGCGGTGATTAGCCGGTTGGCTCACCGCGTCTCATAAGAACTGGCAGTGTTTGCTCCTCCCGGTACCCGGCTCTGATGTAAACCGGCCTGCCTGATGCCGTTGCTTGTAAGAGCGCCCGCTCGATGCCCCGAGCTTGCGCGGCCGCGTGGGAGGTATGCACGAGCGCTGTGGCGAGGCCGCGGCCGCGCATTCGCTCACGCGTCGTGAAGCAGTAGAGGCCAGCGACATCCGGCTCGAAGTAGACGCCACCGGTTGCCGCCGGCGCGCCATCGACCTGCGCCAACAAGAGCAGCAACGAGTGATCCCCAGACGGACCGAGAGCGTCGTAAATCCGCTGCCACTCTTGACGCCCTCGGGCGTCACCGCCGAATACCTCGCAGTAGGCCCCGTGCCAGGCGTGAAGCTCTTCGCGCGAGCGCACCTCGACGATCTCACCCTCGACCTGCGGCGCCGCAGCAGACCCGGCAGTCGCCGCGGTCATCCCGTACATCAGAACCAACGACAGCTTCTCCGCGTCCAGCCCGACCTCGCTCGGGCTGGGCTCCTCAGCAAGCCAGATGAACCCGGGACGTCCTTGGAGCGCTTCGGCAGCTTCGCGGGGCCGGACCGGGCCGGCAGCGAACAGCTGGTTCAGGAACGGGTCGAACTCGGAGTTCAGAAAGCCGGTCAGCTGTGGTCGCTCGATCGCCGTCCCGCCGAGAACCGCCGCAACCTTCGCTGTGAGCGACCGCGGATTGTCGAGTACCGACTCGACCACGAGCGGAAACCCTATCCGGGTTCCGCATGTCGTTTAGATACGTCCGCACGCCTGCATTCTCGATCAGGGCTTCGAGTGTTTGGCGTGGCGTTTCGTGCCGTCGCTCGACCAGTGTCAAGATCGGCAGCCGATCGTGCCGCAGTGTCAAGCGCCCTGGTTACGCGGCAGTAAGAGGGGCCGTGGGTTAAGAAGGGGCGGCCGGTGAAATGCCGCCTGCCGTGGACAATGGTGGATGGGGCGGCCCGGTGGATGACGGCTGGTCGGGCGAGCCCCGTTTGCCGCGCTGGGAGGTCGAGCGTATGGGACGCTCGCACACACGGCGGACTCATACTTCGAGCCCGGAATGGTTCAGATATTCGAACTCGGCCGACGGCACGGACGCTTCTGCCTCCGGACCATCTCGTGTGGGAGTCGTCGACCGAGACACATCGGCCTCGCGCACGACCGTGGCTCAACTTCGTTCCCGACGATATCGAGCCACGGTTCTTCGGGTATCAAGATCGCCTTGGATGTACGACCCACTCAACGCGAGTCGGACAATGAGAAACCGTCGGCTCCCTCGCCGGCCTCAATTTGGCTCGTGGCGGGGCGGCAGCGAGAGCCCGGACGAGTCGTCGGGGATGCCAGCATCCGGCGGGCGCCTGGGTGCCGCCCTAGGCGGACCGTCGAGGTGCTCGTATAGTCGAGTCGGAGTCGCGATCGGGCGACTCCGGTAGGGGGAAGGAGCACTCGATGAGGAGAATGCTGCTCACGCTCGCCGTGATCGGCGCCCTTGCGGGGCTGGCGGGCGTTTCGGCAGGGAACGCAGGAGCGACCCTGCCGCCCGGCAATGCGGTCCAGCAGTGGGACAAGATCGCAGAGGACACGGTTGTCGGCTCTGGTGCGTTCCAGATCGAGGGACTGATCTACATGGCGTACGTGTCGGAGGCGATGTATCGCGCGACGAGTCCCTTCGGTTTCGCGGGCGGCTCTGACGACGCTGCGGTCGTCCAGGCTGCGTCGCAGGTGCTGTCGTACTACTTCCCGGGTCAGGCGGCGACGATCGCCTCGCTTCGCCATGAGGCGATGGCGGCGATCCCGGACAGCCTGTCGAAGTCTCTCGGGACGTTCTACGGCTCGGTGGCCGCACGAGGTGTGATCCTCGCGCGGACGGGTGACGGCCTTCAGACGCCGATCGGCTCGACGTCGTCGTTTCCGACGCTGCCTCCAGGTCCCGGGCGTGTGGCGTCTCACGCCGCCGGCGTACCTCCCGCCTCAGATTCCGTGGGCGAGGAACGTGAAGCCCTTCATCCTGATGAGCGCGGATCAGTTCCGGCCGCCGCCTCCGCCGTCGCTGTCGAGCTCGCAGTGGGTTGCGGCCTTCAACGAGATCAAGGTGCACGGCTCGAGCACCAATCCCAACACGACGGAGAGGACAGTCGGCGAGTTCTGGACGGCGAACGTCGTCCGTCAGTACAACGAGCTCGCCCGTGACGTGGCGACGTCGAAGGGACTGGGCGACTTTGAGACTGCGCGGCTGGTTGCGATGGTCAACGTGGTCGGCGCCGACAACGGAATCGCGACGATGGACGCCAAGTATCACTACCTGTTCTGGCGGCCGGTGACCGCGATCGATCCCACGTCGGTGTCGAACGACGGGTTCGGCCCGGTGCCGGGGTTCGACGACGGGAACCCGGCTACCGTCGAGCAGCCCGGCTGGCGTCCGCTGATCACGACGCCGAACCACCCCGAGTACCCGGCTGCCCATGGGTCGCTGACCTCGGCCGAGGCGGAGGTGTTCGCGGACTTCCTGGGGACCGACAACATCAACGTCGACATCCACGGGTTCGACCCCGCCGGGCCTCCAAACAACCTGAACGCCGTGCGTCACTTCGCGACGACCACGGATCTGCGGACGGAGATCGTGAACGCCCGCGTCTGGGGCGGCGTTCACTACCGCTTCTCGGGCGAAGCCGGCGTCACCCTCGGCAAACAGGTCGCCGACTACGACCTGAGCCACGCCTTCGGGGCGCTCGCTCCCTGGTGAGCTGCGGTTCGGGGGCGCCGGGAACGGCGCCCCCGAAACCTCTCGTGCTGGGCGGATCGAGTACCTCGACGAAGTCGGCTCGAGTTCAACCGACTAAGGGGAAGACTGGCTCGCGAGTTCGGGGCGGCCGAGGCGGTCGAGTTCGTGCGGCGTGCCGACTTCGTCCCGTCCGAGCTTGCGTTCGACGCCGCGATGCAGCGGAACGACGCGTAGGTCCTCCGCACGCGGGCGCCGAGGGCAACTGCGTCCAGGAGGGCTCGTAACCCCGCGATCCCGCTCCCCGAGCGGGCTCGCAGCTAATGCCCCCGATTAGACAGAAGTGCTTCTAATCGAGGGGTCGTGACTCACGGCGTGACTCAGCGAGCAGCAGCCACGAGCGGGACGGGCGCGGGCGGCGCGTTGCGGAACGCTTCGCGCACCCGCTCGCGGGCCAGTCTCGCGTCGGGGTGCCCGTAGACCTTGCGCACGAGTTCGCCGCCGTCTCGGTGGCCGAAGTGGAGCGCGATGTCGCGCGCGTCGAGTTCGAGCACGTTCCAGGCGTACCAGCCGAAGTAGTGACGGGTCGCGGTGTAGAGATCGACGTTTCCGAGCCCGGCGGCGCAGCGCACGCGGTTCCAGTGATGCGAGCGCGACGACGGCGCGGTAGTGCGAGCCGCGCAGCGTCGTGAAGACGTACGGCCCCTCGGGTTCCATCGACACTTCGTCCGAATCAAGGAAGTTAACGGCGGGCCCCCAGCGCGCGCGAGAGAGCCGAAGATGTGGTGCTGCCGGGTGCGCGTCGGAGCCCCCTTGTCGCTCTCGCGGATCCGCCACCACCAGACCCGTGGGACGCGAAACCGTATCGTCTCGCGCATGACACTCGAACTGATCGAGTTTCCCGCTGATGACCTGGCCCGCGCCCGACGCTTCTGGGAGACGCTGCTCGACGTCTCTCTTGATGAGCGGGAGGAGGGTGAAGGCCAAGGCCTCCAGTCGCGCAACGCTCGCCCGTCGCTCGGGCTGCACGAGAGGGGCCGCGGCCCGGGCGATCGCTTTTCGCTGCCCTACTTCCGTGTCCCGGATCTCGCGCGGGCGCTCGAGCGGCTCGTCGAGTTGGGAGGGAGCGTCGTCCACCCGGGCGAGCGCTGGGCGATCTGCCGAGACTCGGAGGGCAGCCCGTTCGGTCTCGCTGGCGCTTCACCGAACGATTCAGCGAAGCCTCAGTGAGATCTGAGCCAGGGTAAAGCGAGATGCAGAAGGTCTCTCGCGTCCGATGATCCGGGTCGCTGGCTATCTGGCGTTGATCGACCGATCGCGGTGATTGACTGCGCCCCTAGATCACTTCGGGGTTCTGCAGATCACCTGGGTGCGACCCCGGCAAAGGTCGGAGTCCCAGTTGTGGCTTTTTCGCGGGAGACGCTGACTGTCTCACAAGAGGTCTCCGGAGTCGCCGTCGTTTGTTGTGCGAGCATCCGAGGCGTATGGCCACCGCATGGGCAGCCTCATCGCGAAGATCCGCGCCTGGTTCAAGGCACTAGAAGTAAGCCGAAGAACGTTTTGGTCGACCTTAGGCGTCTGCCGGGCTAGCTTCGACGGTCCTGTGTTCGCGGCCGCGTGAGCTCGTGAAGCGTCGCGGTGCAATTCAAGAACTGCGTGCTCGCGGGCGTCGATGCGCGCGGCAAGCGAGCACGCGTCCCCGCCGCCGTCGACAACATCGGCCTCCCGCCCCGTGCGAGGAGCTCGCGCAGAGTGGGGCAGCTTGTGATCCTCAGCACAAACCTCATGCTATAATTCGCTGGCGCGTGGACCTAGCGCGGAAGCCGCCGAGGCTCCGAGAGTTTCCTCTTCGACTTACACCCCAGGCCTGAGTGCATTCGGGCGGACCGGTGCTGGTTCGCTGCCGCAAGTCGAGGTGAGGAGCATCAGATGTATGCAACCGTGCGCCGCTATGAGGGCGTCGACAAGGTGCGCTCTGAGGAGATCGCGAGAAAGGTCGGCGACAGCCTTCTTCCGAGCTTGAGCAAGCTGCCGGGTTTCGGCGGCTACTACCTGATCGATGCCGGTGAGGGCGTCCTGACCTCGATCGGTCTATTTGAGAACTCGAAGGAGGCCCACGAGTCGACGCGCATCGCGGCGAGGTGGGTGCGCGAACAGAAGCTTGTGTCCGCGCTTCCGAACACGCCGAAGATGACCGCTGGACCGGTGATCGCGCACGAGTCGCGTGACGCGGCCGTCACAAACGGCGTCCCAACGCTCGTATAGCGCCTCAGAGAACAGCACCGGGTCGCAGCAAGCCCGGGACAGGACTTGCTGGCTCACAAGAGGCGAGCACAAGTCGGAGAACCGAACGAAGAACCGTTCGAGGGAGGTTTCATGAATCTGCAGCCGCTTGGTGACCGCTTGATCGTCGAGGTACTCGAGGAAGAGGAGTCGACGGTGAGCGGGATCGTCCTGCCGGACACGGCGAAGGAGAAGCCGCAGCGCGGGCGTGTCCTGGCCGTCGGCCCGGGTGCGCGGGACGAGGACGGCAAGCGCATCGAAATGGACATCGTCGAGGGGGACGAGGTCGTCTTCTCCAAGTACGGCGGCACCGAGATCAAGCTCGGCACCGACGACGTTCTGATCCTGCGCGAGTCCGATGTGCTTGCGAAAGTCACGCCAGAGACGAGCAAAGGCAAACGGAAGCGCGAGCTCGCGGGCACCACCGCCTAGCAGCACCACTCAGGAAAGGAATGAAGCTATGCCTCACAAGGAGCTGAAGTTCAGCGAGGATGCCCGGCGCTCACTCGAACGGGGCGTGAACATCCTGGCCGACGCGGTCAAGGTGACGCTCGGCCCGAAGGGACGCTACGTCGTCCTCGACAAGAAGTACGGGGCGCCCACGATCACCAACGACGGAGTCACGATCGCCCGCGAGATCGAGGTCGAGAACGTCTTCGAGAACCAGGGCGCGCAGCTCGTCCGCGAGGTCGCCACGGCCACCAACGACGTCGCCGGCGACGGCACGACCACCGCAACCGTGCTCGCCCAGGCGATCGTCCGCGAAGGCCTGAAAAACGTCGCCGCCGGTGCGAACCCGATGGCGCTCAAGCGCGGCATCGAAACGGCCGTCGAGGCCGTCGTCGAGAACCTCAAGGCGCAGTCAAAGGACATCTCCGGCCGCGAAGAGGTCGCCCGCGTGGCAACCATCTCGTCGCGCGAGCGCGAGATCGGCGACGTGATCGCGGACGCGATCGAGAAGGTCGGCAAGGACGGCGTCGTGAACGTCGAGGAGGGCCAGACGTTCGGCCTCGAGCTCGAGTTCACCGAGGGCATGCAGTTCGACAAGGGCTACCTGTCGCCGTACATGATCACCGACGCCGAGCGCATGGAGGCCGTGCTCGACGACCCGTACATCCTGGTCGCGAACCAGAAGATCGGGGCCGTCAAGGACCTCCTGCCGGTGCTCGAGCAGGCGATCCAAGCCGGAAAGCCGCTGCTGATCGTGGCCGAGGACGTCGAGGGCGAGTCGCTCGCGACGATCGTGGTCAACAAGCTGCGCGGCACCTTCCAGGCCGTCGCCGTCAAGGCGCCGGGCTTCGGCGACCGCCGCAAACGAACGTTGGAGGACATCGCGATCCTCACCGGCGCCGAGGTGATCACCGAGGAGCTGGGCCTCAAGCTCGAGAACACGAAGCTGTCGCAGCTCGGGCACGCCCGCAAGGTGGTCGTCGACAAGGATTCGACGACGATCATCGACGGTGCCGGTGAGAGCCGACGCGATCAAGGGCCGCATCAAGCAGCTGAAGGCGGAGATCGAGAACACCGACTCCGACTTCGACCGCGAGAAGCTCCAGGAGCGCCTCGCGAAGCTGTCCGGCGGCGTCGCGGTCGTCAAGGTCGGTGCGGCCACCGAGACCGAGATGAAGGAGAAGAAACACCGCGTCGAAGACGCCCTGCAGGCCACCCGCGCCGCCCTCGAGGAAGGGATCGTTCCCGGCGGCGGCGTCGCGCTCCTCAACGCGATCAAGGCGATCAACCTCGACGCCTTCAGCGATGCGGACGAGCGCACAGGCGCGTCAATCATCGTCCGTGCGCTCGAAGAGCCGCTCCGGCAGCTCGCGTCCAACGCCGGCCTCGAGGGTTCGGTCGTCGTCAACCAGGTCCGTAAGGCCGCCAAGGGCCAAGGCCTGAACGTCGACACCAACGAGGTCGAAGACCTCGTCAAGGCCGGCATCATCGACCCGACCATGGTCACCCGCTCGGCGCTGCAGAACGCCGCGTCGATCGCGAAGAACATCCTCATGACCGAAGCGATCGTCGCCGAGCCACCCGAGAAGGCCGGCGCCGGAATGGCAGGCGGCATGGGCGGCATGGGTGACATGGGCGGGATGATGTAAGGCACGACAGTCAAGTGCAGTTCTGAGGGCCGGCCAAAGGCGGGGTCGGCCCTCTCGCAGCTCGGCGCCTGCCCCTTGGGATACCCCGCCTGGAACCGGAGCACGCGGCAGAAACGCGGCGCAAGCTGGAAGGCGCGCAAGCGGATCGGCGAAAAAAAACATTGACAGCCGTCGAGATCACGGCCGTTCGGCAACGAGCTAGGTGCGATGCTTAGCTCTAGCTTTCTTCAAGCGAGGCGCAATGACTCAGGGCCCGACTCTCGTGCCGCCGCGCGCTGACCTTAAGGACCCGCTGGCGGTGATCGCCGTCTCGGCTGCGCCGATCGTGCTCGAGGGCAGGTATCGCCTACTAGTCGGCGCGCTCGTGCGCCTTCGCCGGTCACGGAGAGGGCGCTGGGCACTCGCGGCTGGATACGGCGCGGTTGCAATCGCGCTCTTGTTGCTGACCGCCCGGCACTTTGCGACGACCTCCTGGCCGCTTTCGAGAGGCGACCCGGGGGTGCTTGTGGCAGCCGCGCTGCTCCTCCTCGGTGCCCAGGCACTCAAGGCATTCGGCTGGGCTCGGCTGTTCAGACTGGAAGAGCGCCCAACGGCGCTGGCGCTCGCGGCCGGCAACGGCGGGGCAGCCCTTGCCGGTGTCGTCCTCCCCGGGCGCTTCGACGACGCGACGCGGATCGCGGTCGTCCGCCGCTACCCGCGCTGTCCCGCCGGCGTCCGCGCACTCGCTCTGTCCCTCGTGATGCTGGGCTTGATCGACAGCGCCGCCCTGGCACCACTCGCCTTCGTCGGCGCAGCCTTTCCAGGTGCTGGAGTCGGAGTGCGTACCGGCCTCGCCGTGGTGGGTCTCGGCGGAGTCGTAGCCGCGGCCGTGATCGTCGCCCTGCCGCGCCTAGCCGCGAGCCGACACGCGCGGCGCTTTCGACTCGGTCGCTGGTTGAGCCCGCGAACGACGTCGTTGCAGCGCGCAGCCGAAGCTTGGGCGCTCGTGTCTGCCTGCTGGCTCGTCCGCGCGATAGCGGTCTACCTGCTCCTGGGGACGCTCGGAATCGGCTTCTCGATCCCGCTTGCGCTCCTCTTCCTCTGCGCCAGTGCAGCAGCCGCAGCGCTGCCGATCGGCCCGGCCGGCGCGGCCACACAAGTCGCCGCTGGCGCCGCAGCCTTGATCGCCTCGGGTGTGGCAGGATCGGAAGCACTTGCTGCCGCCCTCTCCGTCGGGGCGCTCGGAGTTCTCACCGGGACGGCCGTCATCCTCTTCGCGGTCACGTGGACGACGGTTATCTCGCTGAGGCGTCAAATAGCGGTCGGTCTGACGGGCGGTCGCCTCTAATCTCCACGATCCGAAGGGAGCGCGTGTGTCCGAGTCTGAGAAGGAGAAGCACACCAGCCGACACCGTGAACAGGAAGTCCGCGAACAAAAACGAGGACGCGGAAGCCGAGACGCCACAGCCGGGGCCCGACGACGACATCCGCAGCCACCGCCACGATCCGTTCCTGGTTCAAGGGCACTGGCGGAGGTTCTCTCGCGGCGTCGTTCGCTCGCTGCGGACGGGGCGGCGGCGAAGATCAAGGCCCAGGCTCTGGCTAACGTTGACCGGGGCGAGACGAGCCGTGACGTCGTTCTCGACGACGACGAGGTAGCGGCGCTGCTCGGCGTTCTGCGGGAACCCGGCGAGGAAAGCGACGCCGGTCGGCACCTACGGCTGGAGTTGTTGAAAGTGCTGGGGGTGCCAGTGGCGACGTCTCGGACGCAGAACGTGGTTGCTGCAGGAGCAGTTCGTGGAGTTGGTGCGTCGGCTTCGCGCTGCGGGGCTTGAGCAAGTGGCGGCGAGTGTGGACGCGTCGAACCGGTTCCCGGACAGCTCGAAGGCGGCGGTGCTCGGGCTGCAGTCGTCCTGGTTCGACGAAGTGAACGTCGACGCGTTCGGTCGTGAGCTGATCGACCTTCGGCACGAGCTCGACTTCGACGTGGTCGCCGCCGACTACGCCGCGGAGTGATCGCGGGCGGAGCGGTAGGCAACTGTGCGGCGCGGTTCTGGACCCCGGTGGCGGAGTAGAGTTGGCTTCTCAATCGTGGCCACCAGTTATGAGTCTGAGATGCTCGCTCAGCAGATGGAAGCGCTGAGTGTTCGGCTCGAAGCGCTCGAGACACGACTGGCCGATATCGACCGGGTGATCAGCAGACTGGAAGGCGCCGCACTGACGACCGCACGGTCATTGCAAGTGATCTCGGGTCACTGGGACGACGTCTACGAAGCGATGCGGCGTACCGAGGAAGATCCCGACGTCGGCCAGCTAGACGACGAGCAATAAAGAGGCCGGCCCTGCAACCCTGACTCTGTTTGCCTAGGCTCGTGTCGTCTCCCGCGCCCGGAGGCGCGATCGATGGACTTCGGGCTTTCGGCCGGAACCCTGGCCGCAGGGCCAGTGACACGACAGTACTCCCTTTCGGGCTCTCTGGGCCTGCCAAATCTGAATTCAGGCAACGTTGTTCCGCGACCGTTGTTGCTGGAGCATCCGGGGCGTAGGCTCGACGTGTGGGCAACCTCATCGCCAAGATTCGCTCCTGGTTTAAGGGCGGCAACAAGAAGTAGACGCCGTAGGGCGCGGCGAGTCTCTTCTTGGAGTCTCGTCGCCGTCGCTTATGGCGTCATTTCACCCGGTCGAGGTTTCGCGTCGACCGGCGCGTGCTTTGGTCTGCTCGAGCTCCTGGAGAGCTTCGGCCAATTCAGCGACCGCGCGCTCGAGGGCCTGGGTGCGCGCTTCGAGCGCTTCGAGCGCCGCGCGTGTGCCTGTCGTAGACAGGATCGGCTCCCGCGCTTGGGTCAGAAGCTCGTGGACCCGTTCGGAGAGGGTCTCGCTGATGCTTCCCACAACCCCAACCTCCCGTTCGCTGATTCGGATCATACGGCCTGACACGTTGCGGGCGTTTGCTCCAGCGATCGAGTGGCGTCGCGACGACGGCTGACATCAGGTGACGGCTGCGCGGCTTGCGCGAGGGCGTAGCCTAGTCTGGTGGCTTCGGCAGTGTGGCCACACGTGCAAGGCGACGAACGGCCCCGACACACACCTGCACCCTCGTTGGAAGTGCCGGGGCCTTGCCGCTTCACCGCCCCGGGCCGCCTCTGAGGCCACCTGCTATGGGGAGACGACGAGCTTGCAGTACACCGTGCGCACGCTGACCCGCTCGACCCGCCAGTACTCACCATAGTGAGGCAACTCGATGACTGGCCCGCTCCTGCGCTCCGATCGTTGACGAACATGCCGGTCGGGAAATCGCCGTTCCCGTTCACCCAATCGATCCATCGCTGCTGGCGACCTTGATCGCCCGCCCCTAGCCGAACCCAGCCAGGTTAGGCAGCGCGGTGCGTGAGAACCCTGTCGATGATTCCGTACACGACGGCTTCGTCTGCGCTCATGAAGTAGTCGCGTTCCATGTCCTTGGAGACTTTCTTGAGTGGCTGTCCGCTGTGCTGGGCGATCAGTTCCTCGATACGCCGCGTGAGCGCGATCGTTTCGCGTGCCTGGATCTCGATGTCGCTTGCTTCGCCCTCGAAGCCGCCCCAGAGCTGGTGGATGGCGTCTGAGAGCGCGGGTGCTAGCCACCCCCGATCGTCGAGTGAGAGGACGCTGCGCCGAGGCAAGCCATCTAGAGTCCGGACTTGTATGGCGAGTAAGCCGAGCTTCAGCGGCGAAGAGGCGCGCCGGGTCGGAGAGGAGATCGGGATCGACTGGGCGGATGCCCCGTTTGATGTCGAGCAGTTCCGGATGGGCATGGACGTCGAGTTGGAGCACGGCGTCCACGACCTGACGACCAACGTTACCGACTCTGACCCCGTCATCACCGGCAAGATCGCCCTCGCGCACCTCAAGGAGTTCCCCGACTACTACACGCGTCTCGCGCGCATGGAAGCCGAAGCTGAGGCCGAACTCGGGGGAGGTTGACCTGTCAACGATGAGGATGAGTGCGAAGGCGGCTGAACCCGGACGGGAATGAGCGGCTGACCGCCGCGGTCGGGGTGCTTCTGCTGGTTCCGATCCTCGTCGAGCTGGCGACGATCTTTTTCGGCGTCCACACGTTCATGTCGGTCCACGTCTTCGTCGGTCTGGTCCTGATCCCGCCCGTCCTCTTGAAGTTGGCGAGCACGGGCTGGCGTTTTGCCCGCTACTACACGCGCAGCCGGCCCTACGTGGCCCAAGGGCCGCCGCAACTGGCGATGCGATTGCTCGCCCCGCTGCTCGTCGCGGCCACGGTCGTCCTCTTCAGCAGCGGCGTCGCAATGGGCGTCCTGCACGGACATGCGCTCCAGATCGCCCGCCGCCTCCACGGCCCAGCCTCGGTCATCTGGATCGTGCTCATCGCCGTTCACGTGCTCGTCTACCTCAAACGGGCCCTGAGCAGCAGCAGCGAAGACCTCCGTCCCACCACGCGTCAAGAAGTACAAGGCGCCGCGTGGCGCAGCTACACGGTCGCAGCAGCGTTGATCCTGGGACTCGTCGCCGGCGCCGCCACAATCCCCGCCCAACACCACTGGGTCGACCTGCCACGCCACCACGACCGCAACGACAGCAGCGGCTGAAGACCGAGAGCGCGCAAAGAACGCTCGTCTTTCAAGAGTCGCAGTTCTCCCACATTCTCGCTTCTCGGGCGTGCGATCCTAATACCAGGAGGTCGGGTACTCCCCGGCGGCGGGCGGGGGAAGCTCGGTGTTGCAACATTCAGCAAAGCCTTTGGTCGCTCTCAGGGGTCTCTTACCGCGTCCGGGCATCGTGGGATCCAAGCCGCTAACCCACGGGCACTAGACGACGGAAAGGAACCTCGAATCGCGATCAGACTCGAACTGCGAACCTGGCGTGGATGTGTCTGCATCCGACCTCAGCTCCGGACAACTGCGTCAGCAGCTCGTGCCGACGCAGTTGTCTGGGGCGTTGTGAGCGATCAGGCTGTGGGTGAGCGTGACCGGGAAGCTGCTCGTGCTGAAGAGACCGCCTCCCTGGAGCGTCGCCCAGCTGTCGCCGCTGAGGACATTGCCGATCACGGTGGTGTTCTGGAGGGTGAGCGGGCCGCCCTGGAACCAAGTTGCCCCGTTGTAGATGCCGCCTCCCTGCGCGACCTCGGTCTGGCCGCTGACGGTGCCTCTGTTCACCGTGATCAGGTCATTCTGGAGGAGCAGTGGGCCTTGGTTGACGAGGCCTCCGCCGAGCACCCAGGCCTTGCCGTGGGGCGCGATCGCAGTTGCTGTGTTCCCCGCGATCAGACTGTTCGCGATCACGTCCTGAGCCCCGCCGTCTGCCGTTTCCACGCTTGCCGGGCCCGCGATCGCGTCGCCATTCGAGGCGCGCACGGTCGTAACGTTGCCCGTCACCTGCGTGTTCGAGACCGTTCCCAGGCCGTCGAGCTCGAGCGCGTCGCCGCTCCCCGGGAACACGTCGGCCTGCGAGGCGACGGTCACATTGAGGCTGTTCCCTGAGACGGACGAGTTGCTCACCGTGAGCGTGCTGCTCGTCTGGTCGTCCGTGCAGAGGCAGAGCCCCGAAGCGAACGCGAAGGCCTCGCCGTTCGGGGTGGCAACCGTGATCGAGTTGCGGTCGATGTGCGAGTTGACGACGGTCAGGGTCGAATCGTTCCCGGCCGTGACCCCTCCCCCGTGCGCGTCCTCCTCGAGCGTCTGCCCGCCGTCGAAGGAGTACGGCCCGTCGTTCGCCGCTGCGACCGCGGCGGCGAGCGTCGCGACGCACGGGCTCTTGCCGACGCAGATCGTCTTCGGCGCCGACACCGCCGCGGTCGGCAGCACCACGGCGCGGACACGCTCGCCGAGGACCTGCAGGCGGCCCCGTCGTCGGTCGAAGCTCGCGAAGTCGCCAGCCAGATCCACACCGCTCTGCGGACGGGCGAGGTTGTGATTATCGACAGGCAGCACCTTGAGGCGGTTCATCGAGTGTGCACCGAATCGGTGGCGATGCAGCAGGTGCCGAACCTCAAGGAGTTCTGCGCCGAGGTAACTCGAAGGGTCGTGTCAGGCCGCAACGTCATCTAGCTCCGCGTTACCCGCGGTGGGCCGACTCCTTCCCTCTGGCCGCGCACCCTGCCTAGTGGCGCATCGGTTCGTTGGAGAATCAGGGACCGGTGCGCTGCCGCGATGGTGTTTCGTGTCGCCGGGGCGTAGACTCCCTCGCGTGAAGCTCTGGGATGACCTGCGACGGCGTTTCGGGGCTCGACAAGAACCTAAGCCTCCCCCTGAGCCTGCCGCCGCTGCGGACACGGTCGATCTGGGCGCCTTTCGCGACCAGGACGCCGACGCGACAGAGGAACGGCACGAGCTCGAGGACAAAGGGGTCATCGACGAGCAGGACAAGCGGCCGCCGACGCCGCCCCACGGCGAACCGAGCTAGCGGACGGCGCGCGGCTGCAGCGATTTGCGCGAGGGCGTAGTTGGTGGCTCCTAAGCACTGGCGCACCGCGTCGTCCTTGATTCCGAGTCACAGTCGTGCGCAGCCAAAGGCGTGCTGCTTCGGGCATTAGTGTCGTAGTTGTTGCGACGGACGTTCTTCGTCGGGGAGTTGGGCTAAGAAATCGCGTACGGAGCGAAACACGTGCCGGGGATTGTCGTGGAAGACACGGTGCGCCGCCCCTGGTACCACCTCGACGCGAGCGCGGCCGTCGGGGATTGCCTCGACGATCTCGGAGGCCAACGCGGGTGGGTTGAGGGGGTTGTGCTCACCGACGAGCACGAGGGTCGGGCAGCTTACGCGCTCAAGATCGGGGCGCAAGGCCCCGCGCGCTGATGGCCGCAACCCAACCGGATAGGCCGTCCGGTCACACACGCCAACCGGAGTAAAACGGTCGCGACTGGCCCTGCACTCAGGTTCCGGCCCGACCCACCAATGCGCGATGCGCGCGAGGCGAGGAGCCTCGCGCGAAACGGATTCGCGTGCGGCCGCCATCCGGTTGATGCCCACGGTGTGCACAACACGGGGAGCGACGGCAAGGTCGTCGACGTTGTCGCAGCTTAGCGCTTCATTTTTGGGCACGTGCGCCGGTTTTCGCGGCAGCGGCGGCCGGCTTCGTCGCGTCGACGATCTCCGCGAGAGCGCCGGCCCCGGAACGCCCCAACAGGAGGGGGAGTGCGTGTCAGCGTGCCCCGGAGCCGGACGCGCCGTCTGACCGGTGGCCTTTTGCGAAACGACCACCTGTTCCATCGTACATGAACTCTCAACCACGGCTTTACTGTTCCGGAGAGGAGCTGCCGGCGATCTCCCTCGCCTTACGATCGTCGGGCGGCCCCGGCGGAGAGCCAGGATGCCCGGAACATGCGCGCGAGCGCGGACAGCTCGGCCAATAGCGTCCGGAGCTCGTCGAGGTCAGGTCGGACCTCGTTGGCGGCGCGGATCTCGGTTGCGATGTCGGCGAGTGAACTCGTCGGGTCGGCCGAGAGGTCGGTCATCCGCTGCTCGATGCCCCGAAGGCGTCCCTCGAGTATGAGGGCGCACGCCGATCCCTCCTCGATCAGGTTGCGCAGCTCCGTCTCGGTCACCGGCCGATTGTCGAGAACGGCGCGCAGGCGTACCTTCAGCGCGGCATCGAGCGTCTCCGTCACGGGCTTCGGCTAATTATCCCAGGTCAGATGCTTGCGCACGAGCAGATCGCCGTGCCCGCCGTCGAAGACAACCTCGACGACGTCGGGCAGCGAGACGACTGCGCCGACGAAGCGACAGCCTTCTCCTGATCGAGCGCGTGCACCGGCGCGAGGAACGTCGAGACGAGCCGTCACGACGTGCCCCCGCACGCACGCCGAGACGTCCGACTTCGGGCTATGTCAGCCGTTGGGGGTTCTCGATCGCCGCTGTCGCCAGCACGAGCGGTCGCGGTCTCGCTACGCCGCGCAGCCGACTCACGCGGCCGTGCGGCCACCGTCGCGACGGTCTGACGGACGATCTGCCGCGCGGCACTCGACAGCCTCGCGAGTCGCACCAGCGCCTGCGCCGCCGTGCGCCGCCGCCAAGCTTCCACCGTCTCCGATTCCCACGGCTGACGCAGAGCCTGCGCCTGTACAGCCAGGTTCGCTGCCCGCGTGCGTAGCAGCGCCCGGTGCGGCGGGCCGTCGAAGGGCAACTCCGGATGGCGCGCGTAGTCGAAAACGAACCGCTCGACGAGCGCGTAGTCGCGGCGGCTGACCTTCGACGGCATCACGCGCGACGTCACACGCGTCGTGCTCTGACGCTTCGTCTCGGTCGGGACGACCGGGACTGCCACTACTGCGAGGACGAGCCGTCGACAGTCATGAGCACTGTCATCTTAGACAGGCCGCGAAGCTGGCGTGAGCGCCGTGCTACGCGGGCGTGTCAGCGAAGGTGCGACACCGGGCGAGACCGGATGACCCGATGCCGTCCCCCGGTGCAGTTTGCTCATCTCGCCGACCGCGACCGACGCACCATCCAACGACTCCTCAACGTCACCAGCTACCCCCGCCGCCTAAATCGACAGACGGTCCAGTAGGGCGGCAAGCCCATCAGCTCCGAGCGCGTTCGCCTCTGGCCATGCGCCGCGAAGGGCAGCGGTGGCCGCCGCATGGCTTGATCGCTGCACTGCCAGCAGATCGTTTACGCTCACCCCGCGTAGTTTGACGGCCGCGACGCCGGGACGGTCGGCTGGGCCAGCGTTGCTAAATGTCACTCGGCGGGTTACGGTCGCGCAGCGTCAACCGCCAAATACGGACGGTGGCAGTCAAATCGTCCGACCGGCCCGCCACAGGATGATCTCCCTGGCCGATGCCGCGTGCAGGGCAGGCCGAGCGCGAACGTGAGTTGGCCCTCGAGGACTTACTGTCTCACTCGTGACCCAGAGACCTCGATAACCGCGGCCTTCCGCCTGCGAGCCGCCGCCGGGGACACAAACCAGAATCTTCCGGGCCAGGTGTAGTAGTTGTTCGCCCGACGGACATCACTCACCTGGAAGTTGGCGTCCACCAGGAAGCCGGCCTCGTACTGGGCGTATGGCTCGACGTTGACGTAGTACTCCGTCACGTCCATCGGTGGTGTCACATACCGGGTGTTGAAGATCGAGATGTCTTGTCCGGGGACGACGCGAGCAGCTTCGAACACTGGTATTCCGTGAAGCGTGACGCTCGCCGGTACCTGGAAGTCCTGCTCGATTTCGGTGATGCTGCCATCGCCTTTGTAGATCGCTGCCCATACAGAGACGGTGAACGGCCCGCTGGCATTCCCTAGGCCAATGTTGTCGACGACGGCGGCGAGGTGAACCTTGCCGGAGGAAGCCGTTACGAGCAGTTCGGTAGCCCGAAGATCGGGCAACCATGGCTGAGCAGAAGTCGCGTTCCGTGGCGGTCTGGCTGGGCCTACGCGAGTACGGGGCCTTGGCATGAGTGCCTCCAGAGGGAGAAGTGACGGCGAGACTTGAGCCGTCTAATGGGAGGCGACGCTACTCCTTTTCCTTTGTGCGCGTTGTTTCAAGCGCTGTCAACCGGTCGTACGAGGATTGACACACCGTCATTCAGCGTCTGGTCGGCGATCGCATCCTGTCGGGCCGCATACTCCTGTAGCCGGTTCGCGCGGCGGCGGTGGGCGCCAGCACGTGCTGCGCAGCTCGGGCCGCAGTACGCCGCTCGCGTCGTGATCGGACCGCTGCAGATCGGGCAGGCGCAGCGATTCACCCGTTCACCGGCGTGAAGCTCGGTTTCTGTCACTTTGGCGCCGTTCCGCTCCAGTTCTCAGTTTCCGTCCATGTCGATCGAGCGGGCTGGCGCGCCGAGTCCCGATGATTCTCGACGCAACCCAGGGTGCCAGGATTGCTCAGCCCGGGAGGCAGCACAGCTGCTGTTCGACCCCAAAGGACGCGCCGATGTCGGCGCCTAGTGCCGCAATCGCTGTCTTGGCGCCAAATCAGAGGGGCCGGAGAGGGGTTCGGAGGGTGTTAGTGGGGCGCGATCGTCGTGCTTCCTGGCGCGACCGGCTGTGGTGACCAAAACGGCCCGGCCGGCCCCCTCTGGGACTCCGACGCCCCTGTGGAGCGGAGGAAAACAGGTACGCGCCGTGTATGCCCATTGTACGGGCTGGGGTTCGGGTGTGAGTGAGGAGCCAGGGCCGCCCGCCTGGCTTTTTCAGCACCATTTTAGGGAGCGAAAAACCGTTGTTGGCGTTTGGTTGATTTCTTCGGGCCGCCAGCATCGGACTCGTAGTGCACTCGAGCGAGGAGGCAGGGATGGTGGACAGCGAATCGGCCAATGTTCTCCCCTGGCCCGCTGAGCGCGAGGTTGCGGCTTGTGTGCCGATCGAGGTCGCGGCGGACAGGGCCGAGGCGGTGCTCGCTTCGGTGCCGTTCTGGTTCCACACGTTCGCTCTCAACCGAGACCTTGGCCTCTACACGCCGGGGGAAGCCCGAGACCACGGCTACAGGCTCGCTTCGATCCCCGATTCCTTCCAGGGCCTCAGCGTGCTCGATGTTGGAGCCTTCGACGGGTTCTACAGCTTCCTCGCCGAGGCACGCGGTGCGACACGAGTCCTCGCAGTCGATAACGAGCAGTACGTTCATTGGGTGCGAGACCGCTGGGCGATCGAACTCGAAGGCGGAGAGGGCTTCGGTGCGATCCACGGTCTGCTGAATTCCAAGGTTGAATATCGACGCGCAGACGCCTTCGAGCTCGGAGATATCGACGAACGATTCGACTTCATCTTCTGCTTCGGCATCCTCCACCGAGTCGAGAATCCATTCGGGCTGCTCCACATCCTCGCCAGTCGGCTTACCGAGGGCGGTCGCATACTGATCGAGACCTACGGCGTGCTCGCCGACGACGACGCAGAAGACGGCACTCTCTGCGTACCTGCTCCAGGCACGGTCTACCCCAACGACAACTTCGTTTACTGGCAGTTCTCGAGCAGTGCTGTCACCAACCTCGCCGCGTTCGCCAGCTCAACCTTCGAGCAACACGCCACGCCGCTCATCGACGGGCATCCCCGGATCATCGGCGTTATCAGCGCTACCTGAGTCTAAGCGACGACCACTCTGTCGAGTCCCAGCCGCACTTAGGCGTCTTCTTTAGTAATCGCTGTGTTGGAGGCAAGTCAAGGGGTCGAAGAGGTCGAAGGGTGTTGGTACCTGATCGTTGTGCCCCAGATGGCCACGTGATCGCGCCCGCTGCTGGCCTCTCGTCGCAGCGGGGTGGGAGCTGAAGCGTGACCCAGAGGCCACCCGACAGGCGAGGCAACCGGGCCGACGGCGTCGCACAGGACAGCCAGGGGCAGCCGTGCCTCGAGGCGCGACATCACATGCCCATCACGCGAATATGGACGAGTCGCCGCCGAACGTGCGAGGGGCCCGGCAGTGCCGGGCCCCTCGGTGAAGCGGAGTACGCTCGAATCGAGCTAGCGGACGGCGACCAGGCCGTCGCTCTGCACGACAACCTTGCCGGTCGTGATCTTGGGCGGATTGGGGATCGCCTTGTCGAAGTTCTCGTCGGCGATCCACTTCGAGACGACCTTGATCGACTCGTCAGACTGCTCGGGCGTCTCGAAGAGACCAAGCGAGCTGAGAACGCCGCTGCTGCCGTCGTCGATCAGGTAGTAGCCGCCGAAACCAGGCAGCTTGCGAAGCTGCGGCACGAGCGTCTCTTTGACCTTGCCGACGACCTCGGTCTTGCGGCCCATGTCGACACCTTCGTAACGACGAATGGTTGCATGCATGTGATGCTCCCTCTGTTCTGCTACAGGGCAGAGCGCTCGAATGGGCGCACTGCGGCGGTCAGGCCAGGGTCACAGTCGGAGAGGAACGTGCAAAGAGCCTCGGCGGCTTCAACAGCTAGAGCCAACGCGCTGACCACAGTATAGCCGCGATCTGCGGTGCCGTCAGATCCGCAAGTTCTCTTCCGAGTACGTTCAGATCAGGCGAGCGGGGGCACTCATCCTCCGGTGCTGAGGATCTCGACCCGGGTGGGCGAAAGCAACAAGTGGCTGTCGAGGATCGCCTGGGCAATGTCGAAGAGCTTTCTGCCGGTGTGCTGGGAGTGGTCGCGGAGCATCGCGAAGGCGGCGTCGTCGTTCGCGCCGTGTCGCTCCATCAGGATGCCTTTCGCTCGTTCGATCACAGCGCGGCGACCGAACGCGCCTTCGAGGCTGTGGTATTCGGCGAAGCGGCGCAGAGCGATGTCGATCGCACCCTGAAGATGCGATCCATCTCCGTCCGTGATGTAGCCGAACACACCCCGCTTGGCTGCCTCGCTCACAAAGGTCGCGTCGTCGGTGCCGAGCAGTGCGATCACTGGGCAGGCAGCTTCGCGAACGATCTGAGAGATGTGGTCGAGCGCATGGTCGGAGCTCTCGCCAAGCCCAACCAGTGCGACATCGGGGCGCTCCTCGCGCGTCACCTGACCGACCTCATCCACATTCAACTCACGTGCGATCACCGTATGCCCGAGCGACACGACCACAACCGCCACCCGCTCCAGACGCTCAGCCCGCTCGTTCGCGATCAAAACCCGAAGATGCTGCGACGTTTCCTCGCTCATCTCCTCCTCCTCCTCCTCACCAACCGACCACCTCGGCCCGCCCGACCCCGTTGTCGACAGTCCAACACTCCCCTGAACAGCGGTTGGGCGCCAGAACCTCGAGCAACCCCGGCCATATTGTCCGAGTGTACGACCGGGCCAACCGCCAGAGCAAGACGATCAAACAGGCAACCCGGCGCGGAACCCTCTCGACGCCTGTTCCACCGCGAACTGGTCCCGCCAGACGACGGCCAGGGGGGAGAGTACGCCTTCGTCGAGCGGCGAGGTCCGGCGCCTGCTTCAGACGTTCGGCTGCCTGCTGGGATCAGGTCCATCCAGGAACGACCGCCGCACATGCATCGCCGCAGCAAGGCCCTCGCGGACCTGCTCGTCGCGGCCGTGCGCGCGGCCGTCGTCGCGCCCGAGCGCGAGCTAAAGCGCTGGTTCTCCTGGCAGTGGTACTGGGATGAGGCGAACGTCGACGAGCTCGTCAGTGAGGGACGCGGTCGACCGAGTTGGTCATGTTTCGGATGTTGAACGACCTCACTTGCCTTCGCCAGCGTTCAGCATTGCACCTGAGTGGATCGGGTTCGCGCGGCGCGCCTCGGGGCTCAGTCGGACTCAACGTCATCAGCTACGAATCGAAGCAGCCGGACGAGCTGATCCTTAGACATCGGCGGATCAGCTCGACACTCAAAGGTCGGTCGGTGAGGGTTCGTCGTCCAGTCGTCCGTAAACACGCCCGACCAAGTGATGGTGAACGTGCCGGTGGGGCTCTGCGCGTCATCAGCCATATGCGTGTTCTACCGTCTGACGGCTGGTGGTGGTGACCGGCCCCCTGGGTTTGGTCCATTTCTATTGAGGGTCCTCGTCGGCCGACGCCCGGTGAGCGTTGTCGACGTAGTCGACGGGCGTGTCGGCTTGACTGGTCCAGGTCGTGTGTGGGGAGTTGCTCTCACTTAGGTCCCGCTTTGCAGCTTTTCGCGAACTGGGTGGGTGTCATCATGCCGAGCCCGCGGTGGGGGCGCAGCGTGTTGTATTCGACCAGCCACTCGCCGATCACGACGCGCGCTTCGAGCAGACTCGCGAACTCTTCGCCGTTCAAGACTTCGTCGCGCATGGTGCCATTGAAGCGTTCGACCAACGCGTTTTGTTGCGGGCTGCCCTTCTCGATGAACGCGGTCTGGACGCCGCGCTCGGCCAGCCATTCGCCGAGTGAGGCGGCGACGAACTCGCGGCCGTTGTCGGACCGCAGCAGCTGCGGTTTGCCGTGTCGCTCGAACAGCCGCTCGAGCTCGGCGATCACGTCGCGGGCGCCGATCGAACGCGCGACACGCGAGCCGAGCGCGACACGGGTGTACTCGTCGACGACGTTGAGGATCCGCAACGAGCCACCGTCGCGGGTGCGGCCACTCATGAAGTCGTACGACCAGACATGGTTCGGCCGCACCGCCGGTAGGTTCCAGATCGCCTGCTCCGCCGTCCCCTGCGCCCGGCTCGCCGGGTTCGAGCTGCGCCGGGGCGGCACCCGATGGCCCTCCAGCCGCCACAACCGCTCGATCCGTTTGCGGTTCACCCTCCGAACGCAGCAACGACCAGACGCGCCGGTAACCCCAACGCGGATGCGCCGCCGCCAACTCGTTCATCCGGGCGACCAGGCGCAACTCATACTCGGCCGGAAGCCGCTGATAGCGCTGCGTCGATCGATGCTGCCCAACCAGCCGGCACGCCCGACGCTCCGACACCCTGTGCCGACGCTGCAGAAAGACGGCCGCGTCCCGCCGGCGCGTCGGGCTCACCATTTTCCCCGCTGCAGATCCTTCAGCATCGAGATGTCCAACGCCTGCTCCGCAACGATCTTCTTTAGCCGGCTGTTTTCCTGCTCCAACGCCTTCAACCGCTGCGCCTCATCCTCCTTCAACGCGCCGTACTTGATCCGCCAGCGATAAAACGTCTGGTCACTCACGCCCAGCCGCTTACACGCCTGCGGAATCGTCAGACCCTGCGCCTGCAGCTTCTCGGCCTCCCGCAACTTGGCCACGATCTGCTCCGCGCTGTAGCGCTTCGCCCGCATCCAACACCTCCATTCGGTCTCTCAAACTCAGCCAACACCACACATCAGCTGGACCAAATGAAGGGGGGCCGGACAGTTCGATCCCAGGTGCGGTCCACCCTCCTCGCCGCCTAGACGCACTCGCTGATTTCGGCTATCGCCGTTCCATCTGCACGAAGCAGGGAGCCGCGCACCGTGGGAGCACGCGGCGCGCACCTTCGGCGTGCATGACGCACTTGACCACCTAACGAAGCCGTCTTCCGCCTCGCTACGTGGGTCACAATGGGCGGTACTGGCTCGAACCGGCATCGGTCGCGCCCTCTTTGCGCCGTCAGACCGAGAACGCTCCGATTAGCCGATTCATTTGGGCGCGTCGCTCCGCTCGCTCCCAGTGCCCGTAGACATCCGTCGTGACCTTCAGCGACGAATGACCGAGGTGGCGGGAGAGCCACGTCAGCTGCGCCCCTGACTCAAGCGCGCGCTTCGCGAAGGTGTGGCGCAACGAGTGGAATACCCTCGGCTCCCCGGTGACTCCGCACCGGTTGATGTATGCGCGTTCCATCGCCGGGTAGAGATGACGTCGCAGGAGGTTGGAAGGTGACAGATGGCCGCCGGCGCTCTCGCCGGGAAAGACGATCACGTTTGCAGCCGACGGACGTCCGCACTCTCCCCACCACCAGCCGAGGAGCTCGACGAGGTCAGGCGTGAGATCGACGTCGCGGCGCTCGTGGTTCTTCGGGGTCGAGATCTCACGTCCCGTGAAGGTCCTCCGCACGCGCACAACTGCCTCTTGCAGGTCGATGTCGTCCCAGCGGAGCCCGAGCAGTTCGCCCTGCCTCATACCTGTCTTGAGCGCGAGCATGAATACCGTGCGCTGCAAGCCCGCCGGGAATTCCGCGAAGAGACGGGGAAGCTCGGCGTTCTCGAAGTAGGCGGCCTCCTTGCGCTCTGGCCGCGGCTTCTCGGAGGGGGCGAGGTCTCTTACCGGGTTGCGGCCTGCATAGCCGTGGCGCACAGCCGCTTGCAGGCACGCTCCGAGCACCCGGAGGTGTTTAGCGCGTGTCGAGGCGCTCATGCCGCGCTCGCGCAGAGCGGCGTTGAATCGTGCGATGTCTTCCGCCCGAAGTCTTCTCACCGGCGTACGTCCAAAGACGGCGGCGGCGTAGGCGATCGTCGGATCGTAAGAGCGCACCGTCGACTGCTTGCGTTCCAGTGACTCGAGCCACCTTTGCCCCCACGAGTCAAACGGGATGCTCGGCTGTGGCCGAAACTCGCCGTCGTCGATCGTGACGGCGACCTTCCGCAACGCGCGTTCCGCATCGCGGCGGTTTTTGCCGGCCCGGATCTTGTGTGACGTGCCTCGGTCGCGTACCACCACGTAGTAGGTCGGACCCGGAGCGCACGAACAGGCCTCGAGGGCGCCCGCGAACGGCGTCCAGACCTTGCCGGATTGGCACTCTCGCTGGTGTTTTGCCTGTAGGCTCGCCATTCGCTCGTACTCCCGCGTACTCCCAGGCGGGGAAACGAGCCTACAGAGACAACGAAAGCACGTCCAGTTTGTCCCTTGTGCAGGGTTTATTGGAGTGGGCCGGACAGGGATCGAACCTGTGACCTTGGGATTAAAAGTCCCCTGCTCTACCAACTGAGCTACCGGCCCCCGGGGCGGAGTAGCCTCCACCTATGGGGAAAGGGTACGCGGAAGGTTCTGCCGTCGAAGAGCGGCAGGCTGCGCTCGAGCGCGGCGACGATCCCGACCGCCCGATCGAGACCGAACGGGCGGCGCTCTACGGCTCGACCGAGGACGAGCCGGAGCGGCACTTCCTCGGCTGGGCCGACGAGCTCGACGCCGACGCGCTCTTCGCATCGGGCGCCGCCTGGGGCCTGCAGGTGGTGGGGCGCTCGGCTGGCGTCAACCGGCGCTGAGCGGATCGCTCGTCTGCTGTGCGACGGTCCCCGGATTGACCTGTGACACGAGCCGCACGTCGATCATGTACGGGCCCGCGCCGAGCTTCACCTTCGGCAGCGTCACGTTCGCCGCGGCTGCGCCGCCCACGAGTGCGCCGCGTGCCGCGGCGACCGGCTTGCCGTCCGCGCCGTCGAGCGTCGCCAGGTAAAGGCAGTTGCGCGTGCACGCGAGCTGGAAGACGGTCGCGCTCGAGCTCGAGACCGTCGGCGAATAGGTGAACGTGCTCGCGCCTACGATCGACGCCAGCCCGGGGCAGACGACCGTGCCGCGCTGTGCAGGCAGCGCCGCAGCCGTCACGAACGCCGCCGACGGCTTCGCGTTGCCGCTTGCATAGACGATGCCGGTCGGCGCGGAAGGCGTGGACGGACTGTCCTGCAGCCGATCGAGGATGACGCCGACGACACCGGGCGCGCAGGCGGCGCTGGTGATCGCCGATGCGTAGTCGGCGCCCTGCAACGCCGGCGTGACCGCGCCGGCGGTCGGCGGAGGACCGCCGGCGTACGCCGGGAGCTCGGTCGCGGGCACGGTCGTCGGGAGCGCGAGCCCGTCGATCAGAACCGGCGGAGCTCCGCCGAGCGCAGTCGTGGCTGCCGCGGTCAGCTGTGGAACGTTCTCCTCTGTCCACTGGCTCGTCGTCGCCGGCGCAGGAGCCGGATGAAGTGCGATCACGTCGACGAACGGCGTCGCGTGCCCCGACGCCGTGAATGCGCGACCGAGCGCCGTCAGCGTCGACTTCGGCGCCAGAGCGCCGTCGAGCAACGGGCCCACCGCGACATCGGTCGTCACGGTCTGGACTGCGTCGCGAATCGCCAGCAGCGCCGCGGCGTATGCGGCCGCCGTCTGGGACGTCGGCGACGGCGTGAGCAGGAGGTCACGGAGCTGCGGCTCCTGCTGCGCGAGCGACGCGGCGTACTGCGCGAGCGCGGTCCGGCCGGCGTCGTCGACAGGGAGCGGCGACGCGGCCAGCTCGACGACGATGCCGGCCGTTGCGGGAAGCTTCTGCAGCGCAGCGATCACGCCGGGGTCAGGAACGCTCGCGCCCTGCGGCCACGCGATCCCGAGCCGAACGGTCCGCAGGCCGAGCTTCTGTGCGAGTGCACCCTGCGAGGGATCGTCGAGCGCAGCACCGACGAGCGGCGGTGGCGGCGAGGGCGTCGCGGCCGGGACGCTCTTGGCCGAGCCTGCCGACTGCGCCGTCGCGGTTGCGACCCGGACGATCGGCAGCGCGTTGAAACTCGCGCGATTCCCGGCCCAGTCGGTCGCGGTGACCCGCATCGGATAGAACCCCGGCTGCGCCGGCTCCTTCCCGGTCACCGTCGTCCAGCCGCCGTTGAGTGACAGACGTCGGGTCGGTCCCGCGGCCGAGTCGATCTGAACCGTGGACGGCTTCGAGACCCAAAAACGCAGGGCGCCCAGGCCCGTGTTCTCGACCATGAACGCAGGAGGCTGCTTCGCGTAGGTGGCGATGCGCGCTCGCGCCGCCGCGAATCGCGGGTCGAACGGCGCAAGCTTGGCGAGCAGCTGCACGACGAACTGCTGGTAGTCGACGGGCGACGGATCGTGTGCGAGCGAGTAGTACGTCCAGTAGCCGGTGTCGAACCGTGGCAGCGATGCCGCCGCTGCGTTCTGCATGCGTGTGGCAAGCGCCGCCGCGGCGGAGTCGTGAGCCGCTGTCGCGAAGTCGTGAAGCGAGACGACCGCCTGGAGCTGCGCGTTGAGCACGGCGAGCGACTGGAATGCGTACAGGCGGATCCACGGCCCGGCTGCGACGCTCGTCAGCAGCTTGCGCGGGATGAGGGCGTAGGCGTTGCGCGCGGCGCGCAGATAGGCCGTGCTCCGTGCAGGGACGAGCGTCGCCGCGCGAGAGAGCGCCTGCGCTGCGACCGCCTGTGCCATCCCCGAGAGCCAGGGCGCGCGACCTCCCGAAAAGTCGAAGTAGTACTCCCACCCGACACCGCCGCCGTGCTGGAAGACGCCGCGCGCGATCAGCGCATCTGCGAGCGTCTCCGTTCCCGCGACGTCGCCCGCGGCGATGTGCGCGTTGAGCGCTCCGAAATCGGCAAGCGGGTGGAACTCGAAGCAGCGACCGGCGAAGTAGCGGTAGACGATCCCGTCGCTGTCGGTGATGTCTGTCTTGTCGGTTGGCGCCCAGTGCACGGCGAAGTAGTCGTCGTTCGCCTTCAGCTGACCCACGAGTGTGAGCATGCGCGGCTCCGTCAGCCGTCCGTCGAATGCCGCGAGCTCCGAGAGCGCGACCGCAACGTGCGAACCGCGGCCCGCCGGCAGCCCTCGAATCAGACGCGCCGCGCGCGCGATCTCGGCGCGCGCGGTCGCAGCGGTCGGCGCATCGATGCGACCGTTCTTCAGCGCTCTGCTCACTGCACCGAGTGCTTGCTTCTGAGACGGGAGCAGCGACGAACCTGACGACGCGGCCGTGCCGATGAGCGCCGCCGCAATCACGACGAGAACTGCAAGACCCCTCACCACCAATCCCTGACGTCCGAAATCAGGTCCGGTTAGTTCGATGCCGTCTGCTCCCACTCGGTGAGCAGCCGCTCGAGATGTCGGCGCTGGGCCTCGTTGAACGGCATCAACTGCACCAGGCGACGTGCTTCGGCCGGATCGTCGTTGGCGATCGCGGCCTCCAGGTGTTCGCGTTCGGGTGTGGGCTCGCGCAGCTGGCGGCGTAGCCAGCGCAGCAGCGAGACGGTCGTCGGTGTCACCGTCACAGTCGCCGCGCCCAGATCCGGTAGGTGCGGTCGACGACGAAGCCGACGCTCTCGTACAGCTGAATCGCACCGGTGGGGTTGCTCGTGTCGACCTTCAGCCCGACCCGCGACACACCGCGATCGCGGTACACGCGAAACGCATGGTGCAATAGCGCGCGACCGAGGCCGCGGCCGCGTTCGGTCTCGCGGACGGCGATGTCCTTGACCCAACCGTCACCGTCGGTCGCGCGCCAGTGCAGCGCACACGCGACAAGCTCGCTGTCGCGCTCACAGATGAACCACAGCGTCGGGTCGAAGTCTTCGTGCGCCGTCATGAACGCGAGCCAGTCGTCGTGATCGATCGCCGTGTAGTCGGGGTCCCAGTCCAGGTAGATCGCATCGAGCAGCGCGTGCAGGCGCTCGCCGTCGGCGTCCACGTAGGTCCGGACGGCGATCCCGTCCGGCCACGACGGCGGCGTGAGCTGTCCGTCGAGCGAACGCCACATCCGCACGATGTCCCGCTCCCGCGCGTAGCCGCTCCGTTCGAGCAACTCCCAGAGGACCTTGTCCTCGGGCACGGCGATGCAGCTCACCTGGTCGAAGCCGCGCTCGCGGGCCCGTCGCTCGATGTCGGCAAGCAGGTCCTCGGCCGCTCCGGCATCGTTTGCCGCGAGCGCGATGTCGTGCGCACCGTCGAGTGTCCCGTATCCGGCGAGGCCGTGGTCGCCCACGGCCACCACACCGTCCTTCGCCTGGGCGAGCTGGTGCTCCAGGTAGCGGCGCTGAACCTCGACCCGGCCGAGCACGGCGAGATCGCGGCGTGTGAGCAGCGCAAGAACGTCGTCGAGATCGGCGGCCGTGGCGGTGCGGACCGGCACGGGGCCACGGTACCTGGAGCTCGTTTCGGGTCAGCCGCTGGCGGCGCGTGCGGGAGTGGATCCATCCGCCGCCACCAGCGCGGCGATCTCCCCGGCCGGAACCGGTCTGCTCAGGTAGTAGCCCTGGGCGAAGTTGCAGCCGAGCGCCTTGAGATGCGCCCAGGCTGCCGCCGTCTCGACCCCTTCGGCGACGACTCTCAGCCCCAGGTTGCGTCCGAGCTCGACCGTCGAGCGGACGATGGCTGCGTCGTTGCGGTCGTCCGTCATCTGCATCACGAAGGAGCGATCGATCTTCATCTCGTCGATCGGCAGGCGCTTGAGGTAGCCGAGCGACGAGTACCCGGTTCCGTAGTCGTCGACGGCGAGCACGATGCCCATCTCGCTCAGCCTGTTCAGAATCGCTCGCGCGCGCATCGGGTCGGCGACGATGACGCTCTCGGTGATCTCGAGCTCGAGCCCGGTTGCCGGAACGTCGTGCGTTGCGAGCAGCTCGGCGACCGTTGCGGGCAGCGTCAGGTCGTAGAGGTCGCGAGCGGAGAGGTTCACGGCCACGCGAAGATCGATGCCGTCGTCGCGCCACGCCCGCTGTTGCCGCAGCGCCTCGTCGAGCACCCGCAGCGTCAACTCGCGGATCAGTCCGGTTGCCTCCGCCAGGGGGACGAACTGGTCGGGGGTGAGCAGCCCGTGCTCGGGGTGCTCCCAGCGCACCAGCGCCTCGACCGCGACGATCCGATCATTGGTGAGGTCGGCTTTCGGCTGGTAGTGGAGGACGAGCTCGCGCTCGTCGAGTGCGCGTCGTAGCTCGGCGGCGAGCGCGAGCCGGTGTGGGCTGTACTCGTCGCGGTCGGCGGCGTAGAGCTCGCAGCCGCTTCGATCCTCTTTTGCGAGGTACATCGCGACGTCCGCGCGCTGCAGCAGCGTGTCGACGTCGTCGCCGTGCTTCGGGTACAGCGCGACTCCGACGCTCGCCTCGAGGTCGAGCGTGACGCCTTCGAGAGTGAACGGCCGGCGAAGCACTGCGCGAACACGCTCGCCGAGCATGACCGCCTCGTCGCCGTCGGCGACGTGCGGCAGCAGCAGCCCGAACTCGTCGCCGCCGAGACGCGCAACGCTGTCGGACTCGCGCAGCCCGGTGCGCAATCTTGCGCCGATCTCCTGCAGCAGCAGATCGCCGTTGTGGTGGCCCAGCGTGTCGTTGACCTCCTTGAACCGATCGAGGTCGAGGATCATCAGCGCGACGCCCGTGCCGTCTCGCCGGGCGCTGAGAATCGCCTGCTGCGAGCGGTCGTGGAAGAGGCTGCGGTTCGGGAGGTCGGTCAGCGGGTCGTGAAGCGCGAGGTGCTCGTTCTCGGCTGCCTGGCGGCGTAGACGCGTCGACGCGCCGGCGACGATCCGGAACAGCAGCAGATAGAGCAGTGTGAGCCCGGCTGCGAGGAAGAGGTAGAGCCGCTGCGTGTCGTGCGCGATGCCGGCAGCGATCGGTCGGTACGGGAGGTAGAGCTCGAAGGCGCCGTCGACGCGACCGGTCGCCGGCGAGCGAATCGGCGTGTAGACCTCCAGCAGCTTCCCGAACCGCCGGTCGCCGGCGTTCTCGGCCTTCGTGAGGTCGTCGACGTCGGACGCGGGTTTGCCGTCGAGGGCCTTTTCGAGCTCGTCGTCGACCGTCGCGAAGCGTTTGCCGATGATCGAATGGTCGGTCGCATACACGACGCGGCTGTCGCTGTTCCAGATCTTGATCCGCGCGACCTGGCCGCCCTTGAGGCTGGCCGCGAGCGCGCGATCGAGCCCGGCTACGCGAGCCGGCGTCAGGCCGGTCTGGAGGTCGCTCTCCCTGAGCTCGGGCCGGACGAGCGACCCGTCGATCAGGTTGGCGGTCATTCGTGCGCCCGTGAGCGCGCGGCTCGAGACGCCCTGCTCGAAGGTGTGCGCCAGCGCCACGCCGAGCAGGGCGACTGCAACGAAGCTCGCGAGCGCGAAGCGGGCCAGCAACCCGAATCGCAGCCGCGGTAGAGCTGGGAGCCTTTTCATGACCGCAGTCCTTTGGCCTGCATATCGGCCCAGACAAGAGGCCGCTTGAGCCGGGGTCGCGATCCGCCGATGAATCCCGCATGGCCGGCGGGGACGCTGCATCCCTCACGAGGACGGCCGCCCGCCGGTTCGAGCTCGGCGCACTCGTCCCCGGATTGACGACATTCACCGCAGTCGCGTGGATCGGGATCGCGAACGGCGGTTACTTCGCGACCGAGTGGGGGTGGGCCGCGCTCGGGTTCGTGCTCCTGGCGCTGCTCGCCCTCCTCGGGCGCGAGCGCGTCACCGTCTCTCGACTCGAGTGGGCGGCCGTACTCGCGCTCGGCGGCTTTGCCTCGTGGACGTTGCTCTCGGTCGTGTGGTCGCCGAGCGCCGCTCAGCCCGTGCTCGCGTTCGAGCGGACCTCCGTCTACATGCTCGCGCTGCTCGCGGTGTTGCTCGTGTCGACGAGCAAGACGAGCGCGGTCGGTCTCGTTTCCGGCGTCCTCGCCGGGACGGTCGTCGTCTGCGCCGACGGCGTGCTCGCGTATTCGGGCTCAGGGAGGTTGGCGGCGCCGATCGGCTACGCGAACGGCATCGGGATCCTCGCGGCGATCGGATTGCTGGTTGCGCTCGGGCTTGC
Source organism: uncultured Thermoleophilia bacterium (assembly GCA_963774355.1). Classification (GTDB taxonomy): domain Bacteria; phylum Actinomycetota; class Thermoleophilia; order Gaiellales; family Gaiellaceae; genus PALSA-600. Next base: position 71,403 of record CAVZER010000002.1, read on the forward strand.
CGCGAACACCGTAGAACGGCACGTCCGGGCGCTCGCATTCGGCGCCGTGCCGCTGCTCGTCGCGACACTTCACCTCACGTACAGCCGCGGCTCGTGGGCAGCGCTCGGCGTCGGAATCGGCGTCGCGGTGCTCGTGGACGTGCGGCGACTGCATCTGCTCGCGATGCTCGCCCTCGCGCTTCCTGCTTCCGCGCTGCTGGTTGCGTTGGCGCCGGCGCGTCCGGGCTCTCAGCTCGTCGTCCCGGTGCTGACGTGCAGCGCCGTCGCCGTTGCGATTGGCTGGATGCTTCCGCGTTTCGAGCAGCGTGTGCGCATCGGGCGGCGCGGACGACGTGTCGCCGCGGTCACGTTCGCTGCCTCCGCCGTCGTTGCGCTACTGGCTTTCGCCGCCGCTGCCGGCGGCCCCGGCCGGCTCGCCGCCCGGCTGCACCAGTCGTTCGCCCGGCCGCTTCCCGCATCGGGCGGCGATCTCGATCGACGCGTGCTCAGCGCCTCGACCGACGGACGCATCGACTACTGGCGCGTCGCCTGGCACGAGGTCGAGGATCGCCCACTGCTTGGAGGCGGCGCGGGCAGCTACGCGCGCTACTGGCAGCTGCTCAGCCCCTCGGGGCTCGGGGTCCGAAACGCGCACAACCTCTACCTCGAGACGCTGGCGGAGCTCGGCCCCGTGGGGCTCGTACTGCTGTTGGCTGCATTCGCCGTCCCGTTCGTCGCCGCGCGTCGCGTCCGTGACCAGCCTGCGACAACCGCCGGGACGGCCGCGTTCGCAGCGTTCGCCGCGCATGCGGCCGTCGACTGGGACTTCCAGCTCGTTGCGGTCTCGCTCGCCGCACTCTTCTGCGCGGCTTCGGTGCTCGTCTCGGCACGGCGCGAAGCGCCGTTCGCTGCGCTTGGCACCGTGCGACGGTGGAGCGGAGCGGCAGCCCTGGCGACGATCGGCGTGTTGGCGATCGTCGCGCAGGTCGGCAACAGCGCGCTGGCACAGAGCCGCGCCGCGCTCGACCGCGACGAACCCGGGGCCGCGGCCGACCTCGCGCGGCGGGCGGAGCGCTGGCAGCCCTGGTCGTTCGAGCCCGCGCAGGCGCTCGGCGAGGCGCAACTCGCCGCGGGCCGGTTGGCTCAGTCGCGCGCGAGTCTCAGGCACGCGCTCGAGCGGGATCGGGTCGACGCGTCGGTCTGGCTCGACCTCGCGGCCGCTTCCACCGGGACGGCGCGACTGCACGCACTCGCGCAGGCGCGGAACCTCGACCCGAAGCTGACCCTCGGATGAGGGAGCGGCTCGAGGCGGCTGCGGGTCGATAAGGCCTGCAGGTGAGTGACCGTTCGAATCCCGTCAGCCGCCGCGCCCGCACCGGCGTCGGTCTGGCGTTCGTCGTCTCGGCGATGGTCGTCACCTCGGTCCTCGCCGGCCTCGGCTTCGCGAGCAGTGCGCCGAGTGCCGCGCAGTACCAGTACGGGAAGAAGATCGCGATCTGCCACTACACCGGGTCGAAGAAGCATCCCTGGGTCACCCTGCACGTCAATGTCCACTCGTGGCCGGGGCATCTCCAGCACGGCGACTCGCTCGGCCCGTGCCCGCAGCATCCGCTGCCGCCGCCCGTTCGCCACCGGAAGTCGAAGCCGAAGCCGAAGCACTCGAACCAGGGTCACGGCTCGAAGGGCGATCACGGCTCGAAGGGCGATCAAGGGTCGACGGGCGGCCACGGCCACCACAAGTAGCGCTCAGATCGTCGCGAAAGCGCCTGCGTCGAGCCGGCTGAAGGTGCGACGCGCGTGCGACACGCCCCACGCGACGAGCAGCACGACGACCGGCGGTCCGGTCGCGACCGAGGTGATGAAGAAGCCTCCCACGCCGGAGTCGAGGAGCGCCCACAGCCGAAGCCCGGCACGCACCAGGCAGTACGTGCCCCAGACCAGCGACTGCAGCGCGAACTCACGTCGATACGCCGTGCTGGCGCGAAACCAATCGGGGAACGGATACCAGGCGGTCGCAAAGATGCCGACCAGCGGTCGGCCGATCGCGACCGATCCGAAGTAGGCGAGTCCCCAGAGGCCGCTCAGCACGACCGGTTGCGCGAGGTAGAGGGTCGCGTCGTGCGAGCTGAGCCCCACGGTTGCCTGGATCGCGACGAAGAGCGCCCCGACCGCGACCAGCGCGGCGTCCTTTCCGCGTCGAATCAGCCACAGCGCGACTGCGAGCGAGAACGCGCCGGACGCGACGATGCCGGCCGTCAGTCCTCCGAGCTTCCATGCCGCGTAGAAGACGACCACGGGGCCGATCGCTTCGCCCGCGAACTGTGGCAGGCCGCGTCCGAGCGTCAGCCGCCAGGTCGGGTCGGGCAGGTCCTCTAGGCGGCCAGGCGCAGCCGCTGTTCCTGCTGCTCGCACCATTCGATTCCCCATTGGGTGTAGTCCAGGCCCCAGCGGTAGACGAGGTCGATGAAGGGTGGGTCGGGCCCGCTGCCGTCGTCCAGCGACACGAGTAACGCGCGCATCTGGCGAAAGCCTTCGCGCCGGGTCTGGAGCAGCGCAAGCGCCTGCCCGGCCGGGAGCGTGTCCGCGAAGAAGAGCCGCAGGAGCGATTCGTCGCGCAGTTCCATGCGCCATTCGGCGCCTCGGAGCCAATCGCCCAGCTTCGCGCGGCCGACCGGCGTGATCGAGTAGAGGCGACGCGATCGCGCCCCCCGCGCGTCGTCGCTCCCCTCGATCCAGCCTGCCTCCTCGAGCCGGCGCAGCTCCGGGTAGATCTGGCCGTAGCTCGCGGCCCAGAAGAGCCGGATCGTGCGGTCGATTGCCCGTTTGACGTCGTACCCGCTTCTCGGTCGCTGCTCGAGCAGGCCCAGCACGGCCCACGTGACTGCCGATGGCTCCATATCGCGCCACGATATATCTAAAAGCGATATACGTCAAGGAGCGGACGCAGGTCCGCGGAGCACGATCTCGTCGTAGAGGGCGCGGTAACCGAGGCGTTCGTTGAGGGCACGGAGCCTGGTCAGCCGCACCTCGGTGGCGGTTCGGAGTGCCGGGACGCCGTGCTCGCGCGCCCATTCGATCTGGGCCCGCTTGATCGCGCCGCCGATGCCCTGCCCGCGCGCCTCGCGCCGCACGGCGAGGAAGCCGTGGCTGACGGTCGACCCTTCGGTCTCGAGGTAGCCGTAGCCGACCGGGCGTTCGTTCTCGAGGGCGATGAAGTACGACTCGGGCCGATGACGGTCGAGCCCCCACACGCGCCACTCGGCGAACGATCCGATCCGCGTCTCCGAGCGCCCCGGCTGGTCGGGGTAGCACTCGCACGCGATCGCGTACAGCGCCTCCCCCAGGTCGGGTCGCTCGGCCAACGTCGTCAGCGGCATCGGTGCGGGACGAAGCGACGTCGCCGCGCGCGTGTCGAGCTCGGAGATGACGTAGCGCCGGACTTCAGCAAAGCCGCGTCGCTCGAGGAATGCCACGACGTCTGGCGTCTGGTCGGTCGTCCACGCCTCGATGCCCGACTTTCCGAGTGCGAGCGCCGCGGCCGAGACATCGCGGAAGACCGCCTCGTCGATCTCGCGGAACCAGACCTCGGCATAGGGGAGATGCTCGAGGCCCGGAATCGGCCGCACTTCAGGGAGACGAGCGACCATCAGCGCGAGAGCCTACGCCGCGTCTCCGGGCCGGTTGACGGGACCTCGGACGGCTGCAAAGCTCGAAGCACTGACGGATGGCTGACGTAGCAAGCCAAGCGACCGGAGCTGGGTCCGGGTCGAAGCCCAAGGTCGTGCCGCACTTCACCGTCGGCGAGCGGTCGGCGCGGGGGAAAGCCGCGCGCGCCGAGGTGCCGCGGTCGAGCCAGGCTGCGATCGAGTTTCCGGCGCGCCGCGATCCGATCGGGCTGCTCGAGGAACAGGCCGTCTCCCGGGTGCCGGAGCTGGTGCCGATCCGCTACGGCCGGATGCTGGTCTCGCCGTTCGCCTTCTATCGCGGCGGTGCCCTGATCATGGCCGCCGACCTCGCCGGGACGCCGAACTCCGGACTGCGCGTCCAGCTGTGCGGGGATGCGCATCTGTCGAACTTCGGGATCTTCGGATCGCCGGAACGAAATCTGGTGTTCGACATCAACGACTTCGACGAGACGGCGCCGGGCCCGTGGGAGTGGGACGTCAAGCGCCTGGCCGCGAGCTTCGCGATCGGCGGCCGCGAGAACGGCTTCTCCGCCGCTGAGCGACGCGGTGCCGTGCTGGCGACCGTGCGCTCCTACCGCGAGGCGATGGCCGGGTTCGCGCGCATGCGCAACCTCGAGGTCTGGTATGCGAGCCTGCCTGTCGAGCAGGCTCTACGGGATTTCACGGCCGGCGTGGATCCGAAGCGCCTGAAGCGTGCCCAGGCCGACATCGCCAAATCGCGCACGAAGGACAGCATGCAGGCCTTCGAGAAGCTGACTCACGTCGTCGACGGCGAGCCGCGGATCATCAGCGATCCGCCACTGATCGTGCCGATCGAAGAGTTGCTGGCCGACGACTCGGACCGCGAGGCAGCCATCGACGAGATCCGCGCCCTGCTGAGGTCGTACCGGCGGACGCTCGAGACCGACCGGCGGCATCTCCTCGAGACGTTCCGCTTCGTCGACCTGGCGCGCAAGGTCGTCGGCGTCGGAAGCGTGGGCACGCGTGCCTGGATCGCCCTCTTCCTCGGCATCGACGGTCAGGATCCGCTGTTCCTCCAGGTGAAGGAAGCGCAGCGGTCGGTGCTCGAGCAGTTCGTGGGCAGGAGCGAGTACGCGAACTGCGGCCAGCGCGTCGTCGCCGGCCAGCGCCTGATGCAGGCGACGAGCGACATCTTCCTCGGCTGGCAGCACACGACGTCCGGGCTCGACGGCAAGGAGCGCGACTTCTACGTCCGTCAGCTGAAGGACTGGAAGGGCTCGTTCGCCTTCGAGGCGGCCCGGCCCCCGGGTGCGATCGCGTACGGGAAGGTCTGCGGTTGGACGCTGGCCCGCGCGCATGCGCGGTCGGGCGACCGGATCGCGATCGCGAGCTACCTGGGCACGGGCGATGTCTTCGACCAGGCGATCGCGACGTTCGCCGAGAGCTACGCCGACCAGAACCAACGCGACTACGACGCGCTGAAGCAGGCCGTCGAGTCGGGACGCCTCACGGCCCAGACGGGCCTGTAGCGTCGACTGCCGGCGCGGCGGCGTATTCCTCTTCGGTGACGTGGGGCCCCCAGTTCGCACTGGTTCCTTCGTCGTCGACCTGGAGCATCGCGAGGTGCGTCATGAAGCGCGTCGCAGCCGCACCGTGCCAGTGTTCCTCGCCCGGCTCGAAGAACACCCGGTCGCCCGGACGGATCACTTCGATCGGGCCGCCGCGCCGCTGCGCGAGGCCGACGCCCTCGAGGACGTAGATCGTCTGGCCGTTCGGGTGCGTGTGCCATGCGGTGCGCGCGCCGGGCGTGAAGTGGACGCTGTTCGCGCTGACGCGCGATGCGCCCGTCGGCGTCGCGACGGCGTCCACGAAGACCGCGCCGGTGAACCAGTCACTCGGTCCGGCTGCGGTCTCGATGCTGTTCCTGGTGATCTCCATGGGCGAGCTCCTTGTCGCGGGCCGCTTGCACGAGCCTAGCTCCGTCCCGTCAGCGTCGAGGTGCCTGCCGTGACCTGGATCAACAGGACTGTCAGGCGGGCGGCGCCGACCCGTGCTTCAGTGTCCCAATGCAAAAGCGCAGACTCGGAACAGACCAGTTGGATGTGTCGGCACTCGGGCTCGGCTGCATGGGAATGAGCTTCGGTTACGGATCGGCCGCCGACAAGCAGGAGATGATCGCTCTCATCCGGGCCGCCGTCGATCGCGGCGTGACGTTCTTCGACACGGCGCAGGTCTACGGGCCGTTCACGAACGAGGAGCTCGTGGGCGAGGCGCTCGAGCCCGTTCGCGATCGGGTCGTGATCGCCACGAAGTTCGGCTTCGACCTCGAGGAGGGGCAGAGCCGCGGCGGCCTCGACAGTCGACCGGAGACGATCAGACGCAGCGTCGAAGGCTCGCTGCGGCGCCTCAGGTCCGAAACGATCGACCTGCTCTACCAACACCGCGTCGATCCGAACGTCCCGATCGAGGACGTCGCCGGCACCGTGAAGGAGCTCGTCGAGCAAGGCAAGGTCAGGCACTTCGGCCTCTCCGAGGCAGGCGTGCAGACGATCCGTCGCGCACACGCTGTTCAGCCGGTCACCGCGCTCCAGAGCGAGTATTCGCTCTGGTGGCGGGAGCCGGAGGCCGAGATCCTGCCGGCGCTCGAGGAGCTCGAGATCGGCTTCGTGCCTTTCAGCCCGCTCGGCAAGGGCTTCCTCACCGGGAAGATCGACGAGACGACGACCTTCGACAGCTCGGACTTCCGCAACACGGTTCCCCGCTTCGGTCCCGAGGCACGGAAGGCGAACCGCGCGGTCGTCGAGCTGCTCGAGCAGGTCGCGGAGCGAAAGGGTGCGACCCCCGCGCAGATCGCGCTCGCCTGGATCCTCGCCCAGCACCGGTGGATCGTGCCGATTCCGGGCACCACGAAGCTGCACCGCCTCGAGGAGAATGTCGCAGCAGCCGACATCGAGCTCGCACCCGACGACCTGCAGGAGATCGAGGCCGCTGCGGCGCAGATCACGGTGGAGGGCGCCCGTTACGCGGAGGCCCAGCAGCGGATGATCGACCGCTGATGAGAGCGTCAGCCGCGTCGGCATGGCCACGCTTGCGCCCGCTCCGAGGTGTGGCGATCATGTCGCCAACGTGAGCGACCGGCAAGAGCTGGTTCGGACGGCGTTCGCAGCGTTGGACGCCGGAGACGTAGCGCCCTTCAGGTCGTTGCTCTCCCCGGATGCCAAGTGGGTGGGAGTTCCGCAAGGAGACGAGACGCCGGTGTGCGGGAGTCGTGATGCGATCGTCGATCGTCTCCGACGCCTCAGTAAGAACGGACGACGCTTTTCGGTCGGCAAGCTGATCGAGCAGGACGACCGGGTCGCCGTCGAGGTCACCGTGCTGGCCGCCGAATGGTCGGGGCCGGTGACGCTCTTTCGAGTGTTCGCCTTCGCACCGGGCGAGAACGTCGTCGTGCGACTGAACGACTGCATCGACGAGTCGTACGCGTTGCAGGTCCTCGCGGCCTGAGCCTTGCGCAGCCGGGAGTGGGCGTCGACACTCAGTCGATGCTCGATCCGGACGAGTTCAAGTACGCGAAGAGCGGAGACGTCTCGATTGCCTACGCGGTCACGGGAAGCGGTCCGCCCAACTTGGTCTTCGTTCATGGCTTCGTCGGCAATATCGAGATCGAGCGGGAGACGCCCGAGCCGAGGGCGCTTCACGATCGCCTCGCCGGGTTCTCGCGTCTGATCACGTTCGACAAGCGCGGAACGGGGCTCTCCGACCGTCTGCGCGAGCCGGCAACTCTTGAGGCCCGGATGGACGACCTGCGAGCCGTCCTCGACGCGGCGGAGGCCGACCGGGCCGTCCTGTTCGGAACGGCCGAGGCCGCCGCGATGTGCATGCTCTTCGCCGCCACGTATCCGGATCGGGTCCTTGGGCTCGCGCTCTTCAGCCCGTTCGCGAAGGGAACTACCGCGCCGGACTATCCGTGGGGTCGAACGGTCGAGGAGTGGCGGCGAGACATCGAAGACGTTTCCAGCGGCTGGGGCACATTTGCCGCGGCCGAGCGCTGGGCGCGCCAGAACGCGCCCTCTCGCGCAGACGATCGCGAGTTCGTGGCCGCGCTTGCACGCCGCTGGCGCCTCTCGGCGAGCCCGGGCGCCGTCGCGACGACGCTCCGGATGACCGCCGACGTCGACGTCCGCGACATCCTCGGCGCGATCCGCGTGCCCGCACTGCTCCTGCACGCGCCGGAAGACCGCGAAGAGACGACTCACATCGCTGCTCGCATTCCGGGCGCCCGACGGTACGAGCTCCCCGGCCCGGGCGGCGTCTACTTCCAACCGGAGCTCGCGCCGGAGCTCGAACGGTTCGTCGACACGCTTGGCGCCGAGGAGCCGGACACGGTTCTCGCAACCGTTCTCTTCACCGACATCGTTGGGTCGACCACGACGCTCGTCGAACGCGGCGACGCCGGCTGGCGGGAGCTGGTCGAGCGCCACCACGCACTCGTCCGGCAGCAGCTCAGTCGCTTCCGCGGACGTGAGGTCGACACCGCCGGCGACGGCTTCTTCGCCACGTTCGACGGGCCGATCCGTGCCATCCGCTGTGCCCAGGCGATCACGGCGGCGCTGCACGACCTCGGCCTCGAGATCCGCGCGGGCCTGCACACAGGAGAGTGCCAAGTCGTCGACGAGAAGATCGTCGGCATCGCCGTCAACATCGGTGCGCGCGTCGCAGCCCAAGCCCGCCCGGGCGAGATACTCGTCTCCTCGACCGTCAAGGACCTCGTCGCAGGATCAGGCCTGCAGTTCGAGGACCGCGGACGGGCCACGCTGAAGGGCGTGCCCGGTGAGTGGGAGCTCCACGCCGTCGTCCGTGACTCGGCCGGCGGCGATCGGAGCGTCGATTAAACGCGTCGCGGGCTTTCAGGTCCCGTCGTCCGGCTCCGCAGTCTCCTCGCACTCCAGGCAGACCCATTCACCATCACGCGCTGGTCGCGCGCTCAGCGCCGCCGGGACCATCGTCACTCCGCATACGGGGCAGATCGTGGGGCGCTCGTCGTCCATGCGCGAAGTATGCGCGCCGACTGCTAATGGGCTTCGTGCAGCGTGAGCAGTTGTTCGTGGCTCGGCAGCGTCACGAGCGTTCGCGGCGGGCCTTGCGCCTGGGGAATGAGGTCGATCAGGTGGCCGGTCGTACCTGCTGCTACGAGGACGTCTCCGTCGTGGAGCCAGAGTGGCACGGTGCCCCGGACGCCGAGGGAAGTGAATCCGCTCCCGTCGGTGGCCACGGTGAAGGCTGAGTCGTTGTACTGGGTCAGGGCGAGCCGCTTTCCGTCTGGCGACCAGGCAGGGCTCTGGTCGTAGACGCTGTGCGGGTCGAGGACCTGTAGCTGCCCTGATTCCACATCGACGATCGCGAGGCGCGGATCGCGCGGATCGCGACCGTCATCGGTGAACGCGATACGTGTCGAGTCGGGCGACCAGGTCGCCGCTCCGGGGCCGTCATGAATCGGGTCGCCGAACCGATGCAGAACACTCGGGTGGCTTCCGTCGGCGCGCGCAACTTCGAGCGCCTCGCCGCAACAACTCGCCGTACCGGCGTCACCGCTCGAGACCGCCTCGGACAGCGAACGTCCGTCGGGCGAGAACGCGATCGGCGTGTAGAAGACGTATGGCTTCGGCTTTCGCAGCTGACTGATGTGGCCGGTCGCAAGATCGATGAGGTCGAAGCCGGTCGTGTGTGGGTCGACACCGCCGACTGCCAAGCCCTTTCCGTCGGGCGTCCACGCGACGGCCGGCCCGCCGAGGCAGGTGGTCTTGCATGTCGTCTTCGTCGCGAGCAGCAGCCGCTTGTGGGTGCCGTTGGCCCGTTCAACCCAGAGTCCAGCCTCGTCGGCGACAGCGAGCATGGCGCCGTTCGGCGACCAGGTCAACGACGCACCTCTCGGCGCGTTCAGGGTTTGGATGCAGCCGGCCGTTCCCGTCGTAGACGTGCGCGACTTCGCGGTACGACGGCGGAGCCGATGCAACAACCAGCAGCCGTTCTCCGACAGCACCCGCGCCGGAACGTGTCATCGCCCCAGCCACGATCACGAGAAACGCCGCGACTGCGAGGCAGCCGCGTACGAGGCGACGCGTCGCTAGCCGGCCGTCACTCGTTGCCGGGCCAAGGCTCGTCGCTCGCCCCCGACACCTGGGCGTTGGTCGAGGTTTCGCCCTCCGGCTGCTCGCCGACGCTCGCGCCCATGCCGGTCGCGACCGGCTCGCCGCCCTCGGCCTCAACTTCGGCGTCGTGCGCGGCGCTCCCGAACCACCCCTTCAGTCTTCCGAGAATGCTTGCGATGAGCCGAGTATACGACGCTGCGAATGCGTTCGAAGGACGCGATCGGTTCGCGGTCGATGCCGCCGCTCTACGGTTATGCCATGACCGAACCGAACCAGAGCAGTTCGCCTGCCGGGCGCCCGCTCGCGCTCACAGCCGTCATCGAGCTCACGGGCGTCAACCCCTACGTGCGTGTCGGCTCCGACCATGCGCAAACTCCTCAAGCCAGGCTGGCGGCGGCCGATGCCCGTCCTGGTGAGCATCGATGGCGCGCCCGGCAAGCTCTGGCGGACCAACATGATGCCGGTCGGCGAAGGCGCCTTCAACCTCTACCTCCATGGGGAGATGCGCAAGGCGTCACAGACCGCTGTCGGCGACATCGTCGCACTGGAACTCTGGTTCGACGAGGAATACGTCGACGGGCCCCAACATCCGCTTCCGCCTTGGTTCCGAACTGCGCTCGACCTCAACTGTGCCGCCCGCGCGAACTGGGAGCGGCTCCCGCCGAGCAGACAGAAGGAGCTGTTGCGCTACTTCGACCGGCTCAAATCCGCCGAGGCGATTGAGCGCAACTTGAACGCCGTCCTGCACGTGCTCGCAGGCAACACGGGGCACTACATGGGGCGGGATTGGGTCGATGGCAAGTAGCGAGCAGGCCGTGACGGCGTCCGGGCCGCCGCGCCCGATGCTCTGTTATCGAGGGCCGGTGAAGAACCCGGCGGTGACGATCACAGGGCCGCCCATCTCCGCTCCCCAACCCGGCGCTAACCTCCGGCTGCAAGCCCCCATCGTCTAGTGGCCTAGGACGCCGGCCTTTCACGCCGGTAGCGCGGGTTCGAATCCCGCTGGGGGTATTTCCAGGTTAGGCAACAAGCCAAAGCCGTTTGGTTAAGCCAAGCGGCTCGTGCGATCGGTGCGGATACGGCACGTCGGTGCTGTCCCTGGTGCTGTCCCCGGAAGGCAGGCACATTCGGTAGTCGATTCGCGCTGTTGAGCTTTGGACGCCTTTCCCGATGTGGGTTTACCGGTCGTCGCCGGGGGAAGGGGGTCTGCCAGGCATGCCTCTCGATCAGAAGAGAGCGCGAGTCTTCGGCGTTCTCTACCTCATCACATTTGTTACGTCGATCCCGGCGCTACTGCTCTACGAGCCTGCGCTCCGTCATCCGGTGGCCTTCGTCGCGGGCTCGGGGAACGTCAACAAGATCTACCTCGGCGCGCTGTTGGAGCTGCTGCTGATCATCGCGAACGTCGGAACCGCAGTCGTGATCGTCCCGATCATGAGGCGGCAGTTCGAGGAGTTGTCGATCGGTTACGTGACGGCGAGGCTAGTTGAGTGCACGTTCATTCTCGTCGGCATCGTCGCGATGCTCGGGATCGCCACGTTGCAGCAACAGGTTGCAGGTGCCTCTGAGGCGACGGTCGCCTACACGCTCGCGGCGCTCAAGGACTGGACATTCCTGTTGGGGCCGGGCTGGGTCGTCGGCTGGGGGAACGGGCTGATCCTCGGTTACATGATGTACCGCACGCAGCTCGTGCCGCGGCCGTGGACCTGGCTCGGACTTGTCGGCGGGCCGCTGATCATCATCTCCGGGACAGCCGTGCTGTTCGCCGGTGACCATCCGAGCAACACGCTGCACTCGCTGCAGGGCCTCGCCACAATCCCGGAGGCCGTGTGGGAGTTGTTCCTCGGCGTCTACTGCACCATCTGGGGCTTCAGGCGCGATGCCCCGATTCTTTCCGGGAGCGCCTCGATAGCGACCTAGCGGCCTGACTGCGTGGGACGAGAGCGACAGGGGTATCGCGACGAGCCCCGAGGCATACTTTCTGCGATGCGTACGGCGATGACATCGGTGGCAGAACTCGCCTCGGTGGACCACGGCGAGTTGACCGTCGAGAGCGGTTTGACTTACGACGGCACCATTCCCGTGCTCGTCCGTATCAGCAAGCGCGACGGTCGCTACAAGGTCACGGACGACGGACGAGGCGTCTCCGCCGCAGGCGGTGCCGGTTGGCACGTCACCTACCCCGAGCACCTCGCCTTCGGTGAGTACTCCGTCAACGTGAGCAGGCAAGGCGTCGTCTGGCTGCCCGCCGTCACTCCAAGCGACGAGTGGCTCGCGACGATCTCCGCACTCGTTGCCCGAGGGTCGGTCGCGCTGTATGAGCAACTCCTCGACCTCGACGAGAGGGAGTAGCGTCGCGCTGCGGAAGGAGAAAACGTGAGTCGTAGTCTGCTCTCTCGCATCCACAACCCAAGAAACCGTCGGTGTGGTTGTGACCCTGACTGTTGGTGCAACCGCACCGCGATCGGGCGCACGATCAAGTGGTGGTTCAACGGGCGACTGTTCGGCCTCCACCACAAGGCGCCGGGGCACTCGCCGGAGTGGAAGCGCGAACGCGACGTCTCTGCATAACGTGACGCGCATCGTCGCAGTCGAGTCGATCTTCGCGGTCTCGGACATGCCGCGCGCCGCCGCGCACTACGAGCGACTTGGGTTCGAGATCTCGTACCACGACGAGGGCTACGCCTTCGCGCAGCGACAAGGTCTCAACCTGCATCTCGACCTGACCGATTCGCCACCTCCCGGCGGCGGGCTGCTTTACCTACACGTCGACGACGCCGACCGGCTCGCGCAAGAGTGGCGGGCGGCGGGGGCTGACGTGACCGAACCTCAGGACTTTCCGTGGGGGAAGCACGAGGGCTCGCACACCGACCCGGACGGCAACACGATCAGATTCGGCTCACCCGTCGGGAGTTAGCAGGAGTCGTCGCCGGTCTGCTTCGGCGGCACGCCTGATCGGCGTAGGAGCAGAACACGCAGCAGTCGCCTCGGAAGCGGGCGGAGCAGCGTGCCGCAGGACGAGCATGTGTAGAAGAACTGACAGGCGTTCGTCGGCATCGTCTCGACCTTCGCAACGCTGCACGCGGGACATGTGATCGCCGCTTCAAGGACGACGGTTGATATGCGATCGCGGGGTGTGCCCGCGCGCGGCGGGCACACCCCGGATCCGGTTTCTACGCCCTAGCGGGACATGGCCGCGATGTAGCGCGAGGTGACGCTACCGAGGCCCGTGACATCGTCCCAGCCTGGGCCGGTCGTCAGCGACGAGTCCTGGTCGAACGTCCTCACCGAGGGCACGATGCCGTTGTCGGCGTTGATGCCGTTCACGAAGTCGGAGCGAATGTTGCCCGCGTCGCCCTGTGGGGTGACGTCGTAGTAGACACCGCTTCGCGCCAGCGAGTAGATCCGCGGGTTGGCGAACCCGATGCGTGGACGGAGGCCCTGCGCGACTGCCTCGACGCCCGCGAAGAGCGGCGAGGCAAGGCTCGTACCACCGATCCGGTACTCGCCGTAGTGCACGCCGGCCGGCCCGAAGACGCTGGCGAGCGGGAAGTTCTGCGTCTCACCGATCAGCATCCCGGTCGTTGGATCGGCATCCATGCCGACGTCTGGAACCGCGCGGCCGCCGGTCGGAGATTTGACTCCGGCCAGAAGCTGGTACAGCGGCTCCGGGAACAGCGGGGGCGGACCGAACGCGAGCTGCATGAGCTCCTCGTTCACGTAACCGCCACCGGCGCCGTACTGGAACGGAATCGTGTTCGTCCAGGCGGTGCCACCGGTCGTCAGCGACCACTTCGAGGTTCCCCAGCCGGTCTCGAACGACCGGTTGCCGGAACTGTCGATGGCGAGTGCCGTACCACCGACCGATGTCACCCACGGATCCTCCGTCGGCCAGTCGGGATGGATGATGCCCCAGGCGGCCTGCTCGTCTCCGTTGTCGCCGGACGAGAAGTTGAAGCCGATGCCTTCGAGCGCACCCTGCTTGAACACCGACTCGTAGGCGGCGACCAGATCAGGATCGATCGTGACCTCGAGCTGACCGTCGATCACGACGAACGTCGGCTCGCCCCACGAGTCGGAGACGATCGATGCCTGGTCGTCGTTGACGATCCGCGCCAGCGACGCGAGCAGGTCGTCGTCGAAGCAGCTCGCCGCGCCGTAGTAGAGGACACCCGCGTTCGGTGCCATTCCGTGGACAGCCTCGACGTCGAGCGCCTGCTCGCCGTACCAGCTGTTGCCACCGCAGTCGGCGCCGGTGGTCGGATCCTCGGGGACGCTCCGGTCCTGGAACTGGAACCGGGCGAACGCCTGATCGCCGTGACGCGATGCGTAGGTGTTCGCGTCCTTGAGCAGCGACGGCTCGTCGTAGGCGTCGACGATTGCCACCGTCGTACCTTGTCCGAGCCCGATGCCTCCGAATGAGCCGAACGAGAACCCGCCCTTGACGCCGTACGCTGAGCGGAACTGCGAGGGAACGTACCCGCAGACTGCATACGGCAGCGTCTTGCCGTTGAACTGCGGAAGCGTTGTCGCCTGCTGCTGGCCGTAGTAGCTCGAGCACGGCGTCGCGTTGGCGAACGCGGCCGGCGCGCCGAAGTCGGCGGGCTTGGTCGCGTGGCCGAACGTGGAGAGGCCGGTCACCGCGAGCACGGTGCCCGCGATCGAGCTCGGCACTGTCAGGTCGCTCGACGGCGCCTGCTGCTGCGTGCCGTTGACCTGATACAGGGCGAGCTGTGTCCCGAACGCGGCGTTGATCGCCGCGGCGGAGCCCGAGACTGCGACGTAGTGGTTGTCGGGACCCACCGTGACGATGCTCAGGCCTGCGCCGGCCAGCCACCCCGAAACCGCTGAAACCTGGGCGGCGGTCGGAGCGAACTGCGTGTCGTACTGGGCCGGTGTGAGGTACTGGCCGTACTGCGAGCTCGACGGGTCGCTGACAGCCTGCGCCAGGCTGTTCAGCTGCGATGAGTTGTTGGGCGCGAGCCAGACCCGCGCATCGATGTGCTGATTGGTCGGGACGGTCGCCGTCCTCGTGACGGCAGGGACCCAGCTGGGGCGGCTGCCGACCAGGGTCGTCCGAGACGCCGAGCTACTCGCCCCGGCGGCCCCCACGACGATCGCCGATACGAGCAACGCGCCGATGACCGCGGCTGCAATTCGCAGGCGCAGAACTGTCATTGATGCTCCTCCCCTTTTGTTGATTCCGCAAGCAGGGCAGGATCCTGAACCATCCGAACCGATATTGCAAAGGGGATCGTGCTGACTTGCAAGTCGGGAGGGCGGGACAGCTACCGTTCCGCCGGGGCGGTTAGCTCAGCTGGGAGAGCACCTGCCTTACAAGCAGGGGGTCGCAGGTTCGAGCCCTGCACCGCCCATTCCGTTCCTCGGCGCTCGGGTGGGGCTGGACGATCAACTTCGCGCGGCTCTTCGGCCGCCGCTGACGCTGCTCAGACCGTGACCCGAAGCGCGACGTCGTAGCGCGTGACCGACGCGCGCCGGCCGGGTGTGTCGCCCGTCGGCATCGCGTTCAGCAGCTCGTCGCCCTTGCGGTAGTCCGCGTCGTTCTCGAAGAAGAGGATCGCGAGCGACTGCTCCGCCTCGGGGTCGTGCAGCAGGATGAACTCCTTCACCGGGAGGCCCTCGGGCGGATCGCCGTCGGACATCTCACGCTTCATCTCCTCGATCCGGTCCTTGCCGACTCCTTCGAACGCCACGACGCGTGCCAGTGCCATCGTTCCGCCTCCCTGTTCGATTCCCCAGGGACAATACGACGTTCGATCGCCGCGGTGAAGCGATCCGGGAGCCCCTGTCTCAGACGCGCCGCCTTGCTCATCCCGTTGCGTGGTCGACGATGAACGCCGTGAACGGCGGGACGTTCTTCGGCGTGACGTTGAAGTTGAGGCCCCAGTGGCCGACCATCACGAGCGCCGGTGCTGGATGCGAGTAGATCCCAGGCGCGGTCTCGGTGAGCTGGTACTCCTGGTTCGTCATCTGCATGTCGAGCATCTCGAACTCGAGCGTGACGTTCGCCCCACGCACGGGCTGACCGTTCTTCGTCAGCTTCAGGGCGAAGGAGTTCGTCGCCACGGCCTTGTTCGGCGCGACCAGCACCTGCATCGTGTAGCCGTTCTGGTGCACCGTCGTCGCGACCTTGCCGGGGCCGACGTGTGCAAGCGCGGAGCCCTCCTTGGCGAGTGCGGCCGCCGGCGGAGCCAGGCTCGAGAGAACCGCGGCCGCGAAGAGCGCAGAGACGACGAGCAGCGTCTCGATGCGCACGGTGTTGCGGAGGAGCCGCGCGGCCGGTGCGCCGCGTTCGGGATCGGTCTTCGCCGCGTCCAGCCGCGGCTTGGTGATGAGCAGGTTGACGGCGCCGCCGAGCATGGCAACGGAGAGCAGTGCGGCCTTGACGAGGATCGCCTTCCCGTAGGAGGTCTGCCAGAGCGAGGCGAGCGTCGGCATGTGGATGATCGTCGCGCCGATGCCACTGCCGAGCAGCACCATCACCGAGACGAAGGCGACGTTCGAGAAGCGCGGCACGGCGACGCGGAGCCCGGCCACCCGGTTCGACTTGCCGAGGCCCCACCAGAGGACGAGCAGGCCGATCAGCCCGCCCATCCAGACCGAGGCGGAGACGAGATGGAGCCAGTCGAGGAGCAACGAGAGTCCTCGAGGTGCGGTCTGTGCCGCATGACCGGCGGTCCCGGGGATCAGCAACACTGCGCCTGCTGCCAGGAGCGCGCCCGTGATGGCGCCGATGTCAGCGATCGTGCGTTGTCGCGCCGGCCGGTCGAGCCAGAGCGTGATCCACGCCGCGACGCAGAAGAGCGCGAAGCAGATCTCGAGGTCGACGTACGCGCGGCCGAATGCGGTGACGCGGAACAGCGGTACGAGGGAGCCAATCGCGAACGCCGACCTCAACGAGTCGATCGAGGTCGAGACGTCGAGGTAGACCGGGATTGCGATCAATCCGAGGATCGACATGACGACGAACGCCAGCGAGACCTTGCGCAAGCTCGTCCCTTCGACGCGCTTGGCGACCGGTCGCGCGATGATGATCCGCAGGACGAACAGCCCGATCGCCGCCATCACCGTCAGGAACATCGCCCAGCGCGCGATCAGGAGCCGCGTCGTCGTCGCCGTCTGCGAGATCTTCGGGACGACGAACTGCGGAGCCGGTCCCTGGTTCGGACCGATCGCGAACGTGAATGCACCCTGGACCGGGTGGCCGTCGACCGAGATCGCACGCCAGTAGACGAGATACCACCCCTCGGGCAAGTGCGGCTTGAGCGGGACGATCAGCGTGTCCGGGTTCGAGGGCGAGCGGGTCGGTGGGCCGGTTGCCTGCTGGTGTCCAGCGGCGTCGGTGACAGAGATGGTGGCGAAGCGGGGCTCGACCGCCTCGTCGAAGGTGAGGGCGACTTCCGGGGGCGGGGCGGTCAGCACAACACTGGCCTGCGGCACCGTCTTGACGATGTACGCGTGCGCCGACGCCGTGCCGGCGAACGCCAACGCGGCCGTCAAGTGCGGCCAGCAGCCAGCCGACCCGCCCCCGAAGGGTCATGCGATCTGCCTCGAGCTCCCGCGGGCGAGGAGGGCCCCGATCGCGACGAGGAGCGCGACCGCCCCGAGCGCGATCGCGACGATCGTCAACGTGCTCGTGCCTCCACCGCCGAGCGAGCTCTTCGCTGCGATCGTCGGAGCGGGCGCGGCCGACGACTCGGGTCCCGACCAGTCGACGATCGAGCCGTCCGAGTACGTCTGCTGCACCTGGAAGGTGTAGGTGCCGGCCGACGCCGGCTGCGCGAGGAACTGGAACAGGGAATCTTCACCGGTCGGCGTGTGCCCGCCCGTCCACGTCACCTTCTGGATGACCGCGTTGTCGCCGGAGCCGGTCTGCTGAAGCTGCTGCCTCCAGCCCGGAGGAGGCGGCGACGAACGAGTCGATCCCGAAGCCCTTCGGCACCGTCAGCACGATCTTCGTCGTCGTCAGGTTCGCCTTCTCCGTCGGGACGGCGAGGCTGTAGAGCTGCAGCTCCTTCGCGAGCGACACTGGTGGACTGATGCGCGCGTGCGCGAAGGCCGACGACGCGAAGACGAGCGCCGCCCCGGCGACCACACCCAGGCAGCCCGCCCGGGTTCTGAGATTCCTCATGTCGATGTCTCCTCTGACGTGTACGGATCGCGGCGCCCAGAGCGTGCGCGGCGCCGCCCGGCCTGCTAGCCGCAGAGGAGCGGGAGGAGCGCGACCGGCTGCGCCGAGCGCGAGCGGCGCCGGCCGGAGGAGGAGAGCGCTCGAGGCCCACGCGGGCCGCGGCGAGCGACGCCGGAGGCGCCGTCCGGCCGTCACGACGGCGTGCGATGACGGCGGCGACCACGTCGGCTGCGCGCCCGAGCAGCCGGGCGACCGCGTAGGCCACGAGGCCGAGCGGCACCTGCAGCAAGAGACCGCGCCAGAAGGTCGGCGCCTCGACGGCCCACCAGGGGAACGACCCGGTGGCGATCAACCGCTCGAGATGCTCCTGGAGCACGAAGCCGACGGCCGGCAGCCAGAGGAAGACCCACGCCGGCAGACTGCGGCCGGCGTTCCCTCGGACGCCGTCCCAGACGAGGACGAGCAGCACCAGCAGCTCCAGCCCTGCGAGGAAGCTGAGCAGCATCGGCGCGTACCCGAGATAGCCGTGACCCGTGTGCGCGAGGATCGCGTCTCGGACGTTCGCGATCGGGTAGGCCCACCAGTAGGCGAGCCCGTGCGCGACCTGCGAGCCGACGACGATCAGCGGCAACGCCAGTAGCCAGGTCACCACACGACGCACTTCGCGCATTGTGCCTGGCCTGTGGGAGAGTCGCGGTACGCGTCACAGGGCAGAACGCTAAGCTCGGCCGCATGAGCTCTCCGGATACCACTCTCGAGCGCGGGGCGACACGGGACGAAGCCCGCGTCCTCTTCAGTCAGACGATGGGTCTGGTCGCCGTCACCGCTGCGCTGTTCGCGCTCGGTGCCTATCTCGGCCGGAACATGTCGCAAGGGGCGGGCTTCCTGTGGTTCATCGCCGCGTTCGTCTGCCTGCTCGGGATGAACTTCGCGATCCGGCGCTCGGAGCAGCTCGCGATCGGGCTCCTGTTCGCGTTCGGCGTGCTCGTCGGGCTCGGCACGGCACCGACCATCGCGTATTACGCGAGCACGAATCCTCAGGCGGTCTGGCAGGCGGGCGGCGCGACGGCGCTCTTCATCGCAGGATTCGGTGCTGCCGGCTATGCGACCCGGCGCGACCTGCAGCCGTTTGCGCGCCTTCTGTTCTGGGCGCTGCTCGCGCTCATCGTGTTCGGGATCGTGACGATCTTCGTGCGGATCCCGAACGGCCAGCTGATCTACGCGATCCTGGGCCTCGTCGTGTTCGCAGGATTCACGATGATCGACTTCCAGCGGCTGCGGCGGACGAAGGACATCCGCGTCGCGCCGCTGCTGGCCGCGTCGATCTTCCTCGACATCCTCAACGTCTTTCTCTTCTTCCTCTCGATCTTCGGCCGCCGCAATTAGCGGGCTCCCGCCGCTGATCGCGGCGACGACGTCGACGCGCGAGGTCTGCTGCAGCGGCGTGTCGAGCGACGCACGCGTGCGGTCGACGTACACGTGGATGTGCATGCGCAGCGCCGGGCCCGGCTCGCACAGCCGATCACGCACGCCGGGCCAGCGCTCCTCGAGCACGTCGATCGCACCGTCGACGGAGGCCGCGTCGACGTCGATGCGGCGCGGCAGGTCCGGGAAGAGCGGGGTCAACGTCGTGGGGAGGTGCAACTCGGCCATCAGTCGAGCACGGCCACCTCGACCGACGAGATTCCCGGCAGGTAGCCCGCGATCTCCGACCAGCTGTCGCCCTCGTCCGGGCTCGCGAACACCTGGCCCGTGCTCGTCCCGAAGTACAGCCCCGGCGCGTCATAGGAGTCGATCGCCATCCCCTCGCGCAGCACGCCGACGTGAGCTCCGTCTTGCGGCAGGCCGCGCTCGAGGCGTTCCCAGCTCGAGCCGGCGTCCTTCGTGCGCCACACCGCAGCGCGCCCGTCGGGCATGCAGCGCGTATGGCCCGGGTCGAGCGGGATCACGTAGAACGTGTCGCGGTCGTGCGGGTGCGCTGCGGCGGCGAACCCGAAGTCGGTGGGCAGTCCTTCGGTGATCTCCGTCCACGACTCGCCGCCGTCGTCGCTGCGGTGCATGCCGCAGTGGTTCTGCTGGTACATCCGCTTCGGGTCGGCCGCCGACCGCACGAGCTTGTGCACGCAGAACCCGACCTCCTCGTGCTCGCGCGGCCAGTCCGCGCGGAGCCCTCGGTTCCGCGGTGTCCACGACGCGCCGTCGTCGGTCGTCTCGAACAGCCCGATGCCCTGCACGATCGCCCAGAAGCGCGAGTCGACTTCCTCGTCGAACATCAGCGCGGACAGACCGAGATGTCCCGGGGGCTGGTTCGCCGGGTCGTCCCAACCCTCGCTGCCGGGCTCGCCGGCGAGCGTCGACAGCACGCCCCACGTTTCTCCGCCGTCGCGACTCTCGAAGATCCCGGGCGCCTCGACGCCGGCCAGGACGCGGCCGGGCGACACGGCGAGGGTCGCGATCTTCGACAGCTTCCGTCCCCCCTCGGGATACGAGATCCCCTCGCTCGACAGCGACCACGTCTCGCCGAGGTCGGGGCTCCGCCAGACGGCGGACCCGTGCCATTCGCTTGCGCCCGCGGCGTAGATCGTCTGCGACGCCGGATCGAAGACGGCGTGGAAGATCGGCCAGCCCTCGCAGTAGGGACCGCGGACCCTCCAGTCCCGCCGATCGCCGTCGCTCTCGAGCACGAAGCAGCCCTTGCGGGTTCCGACCAGCACCATTGTCGACGGCACCTCGCTTGCACCTCCCGATCGTGTTGTGGCCATTCTCCCGCTTCCGCGGGATGGGAAACGTCGACGATTCAGACCCTGCATCACCCCGAAACTCATCGCTCGCCGTTTTGCCGCCCATACTGAGGGCATGACGGCCAAGCGCGTCGCCTCCCGTGCCTCGGTTCTCGTCGTGGGCACGGCGCTTCTGCTGGCTCGGCTGGAGCGCCGGCGCGCAGACGGCCACCGTTCGCGGGACGACGGGGCCGAACGTGCTCCGCGGCACGAAATACGCGGACACGATCTACGGCGGCGCCGGACGCGACACGCTCTACGGGCTCCAGGGCAACGACACGCTCTACGGCGGGGCGGGAAACGACACGATCTACGGCGGCCCGGGCAACGATCGCATCTTCGGTGGGCCCGGCAACGACACGATCTACGGCGGCCCGGGCAAGGACACGATCTCGTGCGGGCCTGGGCGCGACGTCGTCCATGCCGACGCGAAGGACCGCGTCGCCTCGAACTGCGAGGTCGTGATCCGGCCGAAGGAGAAGCCGCCGGTCCCGCCGCCGACAAAGCCTGCGCCCCCCGCGCCGCCTCCGACGACCACGGCGCCCGCGCCGCCGACGACCACGGTCGCGCCGCCCACGACCACCACTCCTCCGACCACGACGACTCAGCCCCCGGCCTCGACCTGCGGCCAGGGGCCGCAGAGCTACCGCTACAGCGTCGTGAACGAAGCGCTCGCGAGCTCCTCTGTGAGCGTGACGATGACGATCAACAAGCTGCCGAGCTATCCGGCCGTCGGCGACCATGCGCTCGCGTATGTCGGCGTCACGTACGGGGTGACGGCGAACGGCTGCTACGCGGTCGGGTGGCTCCAGGGCGGGATCTGGCGCGGTGAAACGCCGTACGACCCCGACAACGGTTCGGCGTTCCTCTACGTGGAGTCGCAGACCGCCTCCGGCTACCGTCTGATCAAGCTGGCGAATGTCTCGGTCCCGTCGACGCACACCTTCAAACTCGACCAGGTGGCCGGAACGACGTGGGGGATCTCGGTCGACGGCACGTTCATCGCGTCGGTCGAGCTCGACCAGGCGCCGGCGGCGTTCTCGACCGCCGCGGAGGACTACAGCGTCGACGGCGTCACGTGGCCCTCATTCGACTGGACGTTCTCCGCCGCGAACCCTCCGTTCGCGCACGCACCCACCGGCCTGCTCCCGTACGACTCCTTTACCGGCACCGCCTGGCACACGAGCCAGTAGGCGCTCGCGACGAGAGGCCCGCTTCGGGGGCCTCTCGATTCGCTCGGGTCCGGCGCCTGCCTAGCGGAGCGTCTGCGACCGGCGGTACAGCGTCAGGGCTGCCGCGGCGAGCCGGCTGCGCAGCGCGGTTGCATCGGAGCGGCCGACGCCCGTGATCTCGATCAGGTACTGGAAGCGTCCTTCGGTGAAGACGACCGCGATGCGCGCCCCGGAGCCATCGGGCAGCGAGTAGCCGTGGCTCCCCGGGATCGACGACACGTCGAACTGCGAGATCGCGGCGCCGAGGGCGCGCGCCTGGCCGAGCTCCGCCAGGGCCTCGCGCTGGGCGCCTGCCGCCGAGCTGAACTGCGCGACGATGCTCCACCCGTGGGTCTCGGAGTCGCCGGTGCGAAGCGGCTCGCGCAGCCCGTTCATGAAACCGTTGCTCGAGAGCTGGGCCGCCGAAGCCGTGTGCATCGCCCACTGCGTGGCCGACGTGACGGCGACCGGGCAGGTCACCGACCAGAAGCCCTCGAGGTCGCCGAGCTGGAGGACACGGTTGTAGAGCGGGGCGGTGGACGAGGTGGCGTTCGGCTGTCCGGGCGTCCGCGCGAGGGCGGCTCCGCCGGCCGCCAGAGCGACCACGCAGCAGGTGATGACGAGGGCGAGCTTCGTTGAATGCCGTGCACACATGACCTTCCTCCTTGACTCGTGAGATCCGGTTCCTTGCGCCGTGTTCATGTGAGCCACGCTAGGAGCCGGCGGTTCGCGCGTCGCGCGCCGCCACGACGGAAGAAGTGTCAAATGGGCGACACTCGTCGTAGACTCGAGCCATGGAGTGGGAGCTCCTTGCCGGCGTGCCTGCCGAGGATGCGCGGCGCGTGCTCGCGATCGGGCGGCGCCGCACGTTCGGGCGTGGTGAAGTCGTCTTTCACGAGCTCGACCCGGCCGACTCGCTACACCTCGTCGCGGCGGGCAGGTTCGCGGTGCGCCGTACCACGCCGCTCGGCGAGGACTCTTTGCTCGCGATCCGCGGGCCGGGCGACTTCTTCGGTGAGCTGGCGCTCGTGTCGGGCGGCAACCGGTCCGCGACCGTGCAGGCGCTCGAGGCGGCCGAGACGCTCGCCGTCTACCGCACCGACTTCGAGGAGCTCCGCCGCCGCTACCCGCAGGTCGACCAGGTGCTCGTCCTGATGCTGGCGCGGGAGGTGCGGCGCATGGACGACCTGCTCAGCGAGTCGTACTACGTCAGCGCCGAGCGTCGCGTCCTTCGCCGGCTGCTCGAGGTCGCCGACGCCTACGGCGGAGCCGACGTCCCCCTGACCCAGGAGCAGCTCGCTGCACTCGCGGGCACGTCACGCGCGACGGTCAACGCCGTCCTCTCGGCCGAGCGGCAGCGGGGGACGGTGACGCTGAGGCGGGGGCGGACGACGCTGACCGACCCGGCGGCGCTCAGCCGCCGAGCCGGGATCTCCGCCCGCCAGTAGAGGCTCGATCGGCCGGGTGGGAAGCGCCCCCCTCGGCGCACCCCACCCGGCCGTCCGGACCGGTGACCACTCAGTGGTGGCCGTGACCGCTGATGCGATCGAGCGTGTTGACGCCGTTGATCAGCGAGCAGTGGATGTCGACCCGATCGCCCGTCTTGTACTTCGCGTTCACGGCGGCCGAGTCGTTCGGCGCGATCGTGCACTGAAGCCCGGCGACGGTGATCAAGTTGCTCGTGAGCGCGGAGATCGTGCCGCGCGCCTCGCTCTTCTCCGGCTTGGGCGAGCTGTTCGGCGCGCACTTGCCCGGGCCGAGCTCGGCTGCGTTGCCGCCGGCGGTGCCTCCGCCGATCTTGCCGTTCGAGAAGCCGCCGCTCGCGCTGAAGCCGGCGGACAGGTTCGCGACCAGCCGTGCCTCCGAGTTGCGGGCGACCCCCGATGCGAACCCTGCGATGTTGCCGCCCGTGTACACCGCCGAGTAGTTCGCGAACGTGTTGCGCCCGCCCGAGACGTCGATGCGGAACTGACCGTCCACCACGCCGATGTTGTCGGTCGTGTTCACGACGCTGCGGGCGCTCAGTGTGATCGCGCCGGTCAGATCGGGATCGCCCGTGGCGGTGCCGGTGTAGCGACCGTTCGTGATCGTGATCGACTTCCCGTCAGTGGTCGTGCACGTCTTGCTCGACGTGCTCGAGCCGGTTGCCTGGAAGGTCGCCGCGACCGCCTTCGCGCTCTTCCCGCCGTTGATGCCGTGGGCGACTGCGATGCTCGTTACGAGCAGTGCTGCGAGTCCCGCAGCGATGAACGTGAATCTGCGCATGAATCCTCCTGGTTCGGGGTGACCCTGCGCGAAGAATCCGGGCCGACGGTACGCGGCGTGCTACGCGGACGTAAAAGGCTCGTAAATCGAGCGCGGCGAGCCGGTCGGCAAATCCGGTGCAAATCTTCTGAAATCGACGCGAGATTTCTATCGAAAACGGTTGTCGGTCCAGGTCGTCCGCGGACGTGCCGATAATCGCGTCCGTGAGGCGGACCCCCCAACGCCTGATCGCGCTCGCGCTGGTGTTCGCTGCGGGTCTCCTGCTCACCGTCGTGCCGGGGCCGTCGAAGGCCCATGCCGACAACGTCTGCACGCCCGATTCGTCGTGGGGGACGATCAACTCGAGCTTCGCCGCGCAGGTCCTGACGCTCGTCAACCAGCACCGCGCATCGATCGGCGTCGGTCAGCTGTCGAGCGATCCGGCGCTCACCGCCTCGGCGGTGTGGAAGTCGATGAACATGGCGGGCTTGAACTACTTCGACCACAACGACGATCCGATCGGTCGTACGGTGGCCCAGCGGCTGAGCGCCTGCGGCTGGCCGTCGAACCTCGGCTGGGGTGAGAACATCGCGTACGGCTACTCGACGCCGGCCGACGTGATGAACGCCTGGCTCAACTCGCCCGGCCACAAGGCGAACATCGAGAACCCGTCCTACACCTCGAGCGGCATCGGTGTCGCTGCGAATGCGCAGGGTGTCTACTACTGGACGCAGGACTTCGGCCAGGGCTCGAGCGGCAGCAGCCCGCCGCCCGCGACGACCGCCCCGCCGACGACCACCACCAAGCCGCCGCCGCCTCCGACGACGACGGCGCCCGCGACCACCACGCGCCCGACCACCACCCGTCCGACCACTACCGCGCCCACCACCACGGCGCCACCGCCGCCGACGACCGACAAGACGACGACGACGACGCACGAGACGACGACGACCATCGACGTCCCGAAGCCGGTGCGGGTGGATGCGGCGGCGCCGAAGGCCCACAAGGCCAAGAAGGCCCACAAGACGCACAAGGCGCGCAAGACCCGGAAGTTCTCGGCGGCGGTCGTCGTTCCGCCGCACGGCTACCTCAAGCTCGGCGAGCTACGCCACCTCTAGCCTTCGCGAGCTCGAGGACGCGAGCACCGGCGACCATCCGCTCCGGGTCCGACGAGACCCGGTAGTCGACGTCGGTCCCTGGGCCCGCACGAGGCGCCGCACCCCTGGCAGCCCTGTGACCGACGTCGACCTGGTGGCGGTCCCGGCTGCTCGCGTCTTCGAGTCCGGTTGTGCCCTCCCAAGTGAGCGGACGATGGCACAGCCCGCACGCCGTCGCGCCGGCTGTTCAGGCGGTTTCGGGCGAGACCTGCGGCTTGCCCCTTTCGAGGGATGAGTCGTGCATTCGGTACGGTCGCGCCGATGGACGCTGCGGACGCGAAGCTGGTCGCAGAGCTGCGGGCCGGCGACGAGGACGCGTTTCGCCGCCTCGTCGCCGACTGGCACCCGATGCTGCTCCGCGTCGCGCAGATCTTCGTGCCGTCCCGCGCAGTCGCCGAGGAGGTCGTCCAGGAGACCTGGCTCCGGGTGCTCGGCGCACTCGATCGTTTCGAGGGACGCTCGTCGCTGCGGACGTGGGTGTTCCGCATCCTCGTCAACACCGCGAAGACGCGCGCCCAGCGCGAAGGTCGCGTCATACCGTTCTCGGCACTCAACGACCCGGGCCGGATTCCCGAGCCGGCGGTCGACCCCGACCGGTTCCTCGACGCCGACCACGAGCGCTACCCCGGTCACTGGTCGTCGCCTCCGCGCGCGTTGCCCGAGGAACGGCTGCTGGCCGCAGAGACGCGCGACGTGATCGCGGCTGCGATCGACGAGCTGCCCGCCGCCCAGCGCGCGGTGATCTCGCTGCGCGACGTCGCCGGCTGGGACTCCGCGGAGGTGTGTAACGCTCTCGACCTCACGGAGGTCAATCAACGTGTGCTCTTGCACCGGGCGCGGGCGAAGGTGCGGCGCGCGCTCGAGGACTATCTCGCCCCGGAGGACGCATGACCGTCGCGGATGCGATCAGCTGCCAGGAGCTCGTCGAGCTCGTCACCGACTACCTCGAGGGTGCCCTCGAGGCGGCTGACCTGCGGCGATTCGAAGAGCACATCGCGACCTGCGGCAAGTGCACCGACTACCTGGCGCAGCTGCGCGCGACGATCGAGGCCGTCGGGCGGATCACGCCTGAGGACGTCTCGCCCGAGGCAGAGCAGGAGCTGCTCGTCGTCTTCCGCGGCTGGTTCGCCGAGCAGGCTTCTTAACACTCACCTCAAAGAGGGTGGCTACGGTGGCCGCGGGTCGCCCAGGGAACGAACAGAGGAGGTTGTTCATCGTGCAACGGGGCTTGCTTCGCTTCGCCGTGTTCGTCGTCGTCGCGCTCGCCGCGATTCCCGCCGCCACGGCGCGGGCCGCGCAGCAGATGCCGGTCGGCTTCTTCGACGACGTCAGCTTCCGCTTCTCGCCGCAGCATGAGGTGAATCTGGCCGCCGCTGCAGCGACCGGCGCCTCGGTGATCCACACGACGGCGAACTGGGCGGCGATCGCCCCGACGAAGCCCGCCGACCCGTCGGATGCGAGCGATCCCGCGTATCACCTGGCAGACCTCGACGATCTCGTCGGGACGGCGAGTCGCGACGGCATGCGCGTGATGATCAACGTGACCGGAAGCCCGAAGTGGTCGAACGGCGGTCATACACCGAATTACATGCCGACCATCTCCGCTTTCGGGACGTTCGCGCGCATGCTGGCGACGCGCTACAACGGTCGTACCGGACACGGCGCGGTCGGGCTCTGGTCGATCTGGAACGAGCCGAACCTGCAGCAGTTCCTGTACCCGCAGTTCAGAGGCAAGACGATCGTCAGCGTCGCGAACTACGCGAAGCTCCTCAAGGCGGGATACGCGGCGATCAAGTCGGCGAACCCGGCGGCGCTCGTCGCGGCCGGCGAGACCTCGGCGCAGGGTCGAGACAAGCCGTTGGCCGGCGCCAGCCAGACCGTCGCGCCGGGGACGTTCGCACGCCTGCTCGCGAAGCAGAAGGTGAAGTTCGACGCCTGGGCACACCACCCGTATCCGACCTCCCCGAGCGCGAAGCCGCTCGAGCAGGTTCGCTATCCGAACGTGACGCTGTCGCAGTTGCCGCGCTTCGAGAAGGACTTGAAGACGTGGTACCACCATGCGGTTCCGGTGTGGATCACCGAGTACGGGCACGAGACGAAGCCTGGGGAGCCGAAAGGGGTGACGCCTGCGAAGCAGGCGGCATACGCGAAGCAGGCGCTGACCGTCGCGCGCCAGGACCCGAACGTCCAGATGTTCATCTGGTTCACATTCCGCGACAACACAGGCAACCCGTGGCAGAGCGGTCTCGAGAATCCGTCGGGCTCGCACAAGCCGTCGTACGCGGCGTTCTCCTCGCTCGCGCGCCTGATCGACGGGACGACGCAGACCGTCAAGGCCGGCAAGCCCCCGACCGTCAAGGTCTTCGTGCCGTACCTCTCGTACTACGACGCTCCAGGCACGTCGCTGGGCATGACGTACCGGGTCCTGGACGGTGCGAAGCAGGTTGCGGTCGGACAGCCGACGGCGCCGCTCGGCGGCGATCAGTCGGCGTCGTTCATCGCGAATTTCGCTCCCGTGAAGGGTCACACCTACAAGGTCAGCGTGGTTGTCAACGACCCGAACGGGCACCAGCAGACGCGCACGGCGACGCTCGTCGCCTCGTAGTCCGCGGTCAGCTCTTCCGGATCGCGTAGATCACGCCTCGGCCCCAGTCGGCGACCAGCAGGTCGCCGGCCGGGTCGACGGCGAGCGCGAGCGGGTGGTCGAAGCCGGTGGCGAACGTCGACATGCGGCGGCGCCGGATCTCCACCAGGCATCGCCCGTGCTTCTGCGAGAGGTACTCGCCCCATTCGGCGACGAAGAGCTCACCGCGCCACGATGCGATCCCGTCGGCCGAGGAGTGCGGCTCGAGGTAGGCGATCGGCTTCGTGACGCCCGCGCACTTGCCGGTGAGCCGCTTCAGCGCGAAGCTCGGCCAGCAGTCGGGCCAGCCGAAGTCGTCGCCCTGGTGCACGATCACGACGCTCTCGGCCGGCTCGCCGTCGCCGAGCGTGTCGCGGCCGTTGACGGTCGCGTACAACCTGCGACCCACGAACAGCAGGCCGTACGGGTTGCGCAGTCCGCGCGCGACGATGCGCAACCCCGTTCCGTCGGGGCGGAAGGAGAGAATCGTCGCGCTGCGCGGGTTGCGCTCGACGCATGCGTCGCAGGTCGAGCCAGACCCGAGGTAGAGCCTGCCGTCGGGTCCCGCGACGATTGCGTCCTGCTGGTGCAGCTTGTACGGAAGGCGCGAGACCACCACGCGGAGCCGCCGGCCGTTCACGCCGAACGCGTCGACGCGGCCACTCTGCGACACGTAGAGCGTCCGCCCGCGCCAAAGCAGGCCCAGCGGCACGAGGAGGTTCCGGAGGAACGGCCGCGGTCGCGTCGTTCCGCGGGCGACCGACACCACCGAACCGATGTCCTCGGAGACGTAGAGCCGGCTGTCGGGCCCGAACGACATCGCGGTCGGGTGCTCGAGGCCACTCGCGTAGACCGACGCGTGGAAGCCGGCCGGCACGTGCACCGCGGCCAGCAGGGCCGCGACCAGTGCGATCTTCACGCGCGCACCAGCCGCAGCACGATCGCGACGGCAGCCACCGCTGCGACCACGCCCGCGGCGGCGACAACGACGCCGGCGGACGCCGACACGGCGGCTGCGCCGAGCAGGACGAAGTCGACGAGCAGGGCACCTATGACGAGCGCGCCGATCACGCCGGCGCGCCAGAGAACGAGTTTGCGCTCGGTCTCGATTCTGGCGTCCTGTCCGATCGACCACGTGGCGAGCTCGGCCGACAGCAGCAGCAGCGCGCCGACGATCGCGGCGCCACCGTCGACGACCGGGTTGCCCTCGCGGCCGATCAGATAGGCGGCCGCCGTCAGCAGAACCGACCACGGGATCGCGACGGGCCGCCGGCGCGCCAGGCCGAAGACCAGCACCAGGAGGGCGCACGCGACGAGCCCCGCGGCGAGCGTGGAGAGACTGCCGCCGTGCACGACGGCGTCGGCGCCGGCCACCGCCAGGGCGGCCAGCGAGCCGGCCGCGGTCGTCAGACGCGTGCGAGACGGCCACTGCGCCTGAATGCCGTCACCTCCTCGAGTACGGCCTGCAGCCTGCTGCCGGCGTGCCACTCGGCCACGGCGACGCCGGACCGCTCGAGCGTGTGTCGGAGAGCGCCTCGACGGAGTGCCCAGATGTCGTAGGCGATCGCGTCGATTCCCGACGCGGGCCTGGTCGTGAACGGGATCGGCGAGACGTCGATCACGGCCAGATCGTGTCCTCGGGCGCGCAGGTCGAGCAGGGCACCGACCGAGCGCGGGTCGAGCAGCGGCGAGAGCGCGATCACGAGTGCGTTCGGCGGCAGGGTGCGCCGCGGGATCACGTCGATCTCCTTCCAGTAGTACGAGAGCACGATCTGCGTGTCGAGCAGCGCGTCGACGACGCGGTAGAGCTGTGTCGTACCGAGCTCCGGAGCGAGCCAGCGGAGGATGCCGCCGAAGCTGATCAACCCGACCCGGTCGCGGCGACTGACGTAGGCGTCGGCGATCGCAGCGGTCGCGCGCGCGGCGAGGTCGAGCGTGCTGTCGGCGCCGCGTCGGGCCTCGGCGAACGCGTCGACGAACAGGATCACGTCGATGTTGCGTTCCGGGTGACTCTCGTTCATCCACAGCTCTCCGCGGCGTGCGCTCGCCCGCCAGTTCACACGCCGCACCGGGTCGCCCGGGCTCCAGCGGCGGAGATCGGCGAACTCGATGCCCTCGCCCTTGCGGCGCGAGACCTCGTCTCCGCTCGAGAGCTGGGTGTCGCGCGCCGAGAGGACGCGGCGCAGAGCCTCCTCGCGCGGATAGACGCGCAGGTCCTGGCGTGTGTCGGCGGTCGACTCCCAGACGAGGAAACCCAGGGGATCGAAGGCACGCAGGTAGACCGGTCCGACCACGTGCCCGCCCCAGTGCGACGCGAGCAGCTTGAGCTCGAGCTCGCGCCGCTCCCCCGCGACCAGCCGGAGCGCGACGGGGTTGTGCCCTTCGGCGACATGGACGCCGGTGCGGGGCAACCGGAAAAAGACGTCGAGCCGGTCGACCGGCGTCCGCGCCGTCAGGACGACGCGTGCGGCGATCTCGTCGCCCTCGAGCGCGCGGTTGTGGTCGAGCGCGACGGCGACGGTGAAGCGTGGCGGTGTTGCCAGTGCAAGCCCGGCCGCCAGGGCCAACAGGAACGGGGCGGTCAGCGCCACCAGCTCGGGGCGCGCGAACACGAGCGCGGTCAACAGCCCGACCGCCGACAGGCTCGCGTACGAGGCGAGCTTCGGGGTCGAGAACCTCTTCACGCCGTGGCGAGGTCTTCCGCGGCGGGCGTCGGCACCGTCTCGAGCCGCTCCCGCACGACGTCCTCCGCCGAGATGCGCTGCACCCAGAGCTCGGGACGCAGCGTGAGGCGATGGGCGAGTGCGGGCACTGCGACGGACTTCACGTCGTCGGGCGTCACGAAGTCTCGGCCGGCGAGGGCGGCGCGGCAGCGTGACAGCTTCAGCAGCGCAAGCGATCCCCGCGGCGAGGCGCCGACCTGCACGGCCGGCGCGTCACGGGTCGCGTTGACGATGTCGACCATGTAGAGCCCCACGGGCTCCGACACATGCACCTCCTCGCACGCGGCTTGCAGCTCGAGCACGGTCGCGATGTCGGCGAGCGGCGAGAGCGTCACCTCGTCCTGCCGCCGCTCCGCGCGCTCGGCGAGCACCTGCCATTCGTCTTCTCGCGACGGATAGCCAACCGACATGCGGAGCAGGAAGCGATCGAGCTGCGCCTCCGGCAGCGGGTAGGTGCCCTCATATTCGATCGGGTTCTGGGTCGCGAGCACGAGAAACGGGGGCCCCAGTGGGCGCGTGGAGCCTTCGCTCGTCACCTGACGCTCCTGCATCGCCTCGAGCAGCGCGGCCTGCGTCTTCGGTGGGGCGCGGTTGATCTCGTCGGCGAGCAGGAGGTTCGTGAAGATCGGGCCCGGCCGGAACTCGAAATCGCCTTCGCGCTGGTTGTAGATCGAGGATCCGGTGACGTCCGAGGGCATCAG
This sequence comes from uncultured Thermoleophilia bacterium, assembly GCA_963774355.1. Classification (GTDB taxonomy): domain Bacteria; phylum Actinomycetota; class Thermoleophilia; order Gaiellales; family Gaiellaceae; genus PALSA-600. The sequence continues at coordinate 102,769 of CAVZER010000002.1, forward strand.
GTCCGGCGTGAACTGGATGCGCGAGAACTCCATCGACGTGGCCTGGGCGAACGACCGGGCCATCAGCGTCTTCGCGAGTCCGGGATAGTCCTCGATCAGCACGTGGCCGTCGGCGAGCACGCCGAGCATCAGCAGCTCGAGTGCGTCGCGCTTGCCGATGACGGCCTTCTCGATCTCGTCGAGGATGGTGCCGGCCACCCGGCCTACGTCGGCGAGCTGCATCGGCACTCACAACCTTTCCAGGTCGGCGACGAGGGCGCGCAGGTCGGCCTCGGAGATGCCCGGGGCGAAGCGGTCGTCCGGCGCGGGGCGGTCCGGCCGGAGCAGTTCCCACCAGCGTCCGAGTGTCTCGGGCGACGGAGCCTTGCCGCTCCGCTCGAGCCGCGCGGTCGCGATCTCGCGCAGATGGGGGAGCAGCCGGAAGTGCAGGTCGAAGCTCGAGGCGCGCGCGAGTGTCACCTCGCGCTCCATCCGCTCGAGGCCGGCAAGTCGCGTCGGCCGCTCGACGGCGTCGGTCAGCGCGGCGTCGAAGCGCGACTGGTATCGCCGCGCAACGGCATCGTCTGCGCCCACCACGACCCCGAGCATGACGATCGCCCCGACAACGAGCACGTAGATGTGCAGCGCAGTCGTACGGATGTCCGGATGCGTGAGCGCCGCGTAAGCGGCGGCGATCGTGGCGAGCGCCGCGAGCACTCCGAGGTCGAAGAGGTGCCGCCTCATGCCGCCGCTGCCTGCAGGTCGTCGCGGATCTCGAGCAAGGCACCGATCGCCTCGCCCTTCATCGACGCGGTGATGTCGTGCCGGCTGAACTTGGCGAGCTCGAACAGGTCGGTCAGGCGGACGACCGCATCCGCGCGTGCGGTGAGGCCGAGCAGGATCCGGCGCAGATACTCGACCGGCGTCTCGCTCGCCCGCCGCCGGAGCCCGTGCCGGGCGAGGACCGACTCCATCCGCGCGTAGGCCGCGATCACCGCGCGGCGCGCGTCGGGCTCGGCTTCGAGGTCGTCGATCGCGTCGCCGATCGACGACGCGAGGTCCGCTCCCACGTCGGAGGCTGCCTCCATCGGCTTCAGCCCCTTCGGACGGCGTCGTCGCGTCACGAACAGCACAATCGCGGCAACGGCAAGGCCGACGACCGCGATCCAGAAGACCAGCCACTCGAAGCGGGGCTCGAGCGCCGTGGTGCGCTCCCGAGGCGCCGGTTGCCGAGCCGCTGCCGGCCGGCCGAAACGGCGTCACGTGAATGCCGAACAGGTGTCCGTTGTGGGTTCGGAGGTAGACGATCACGAAGCCCACGGCGCCGAAGAGGAACACCATCCCGATCTGGTAGAGCACTCGCAGCGGGAAGCTCCGAGGCTTCCCCAGCTCGGTCTCGCGCATCTGGATCAGGAAGGCGTAGATCGTCACCGGGATCATCAGCGCGAACACGATCAGGAACGCCGACAACGCATAGCTCGTGTAGTTCGACGTCGGCGAGGCGTGGGAGTGACGACCGAAGCCTGCCCGGCTCGCGAGCGCGACGATCGCCAGCAGCACGACGAGTGCGCCGGCAACGAGCGCCAGGCGGGCGCCCCGGCCCCGCGGCTCCCCGAACGGCTCCATCTGTCGAGTTTTAGACGTAAACCTGCAGCGCTGGTCGGTAGGGTTGCACCGTGGCTGCGCTCGACGGCAAGCGTGCGATCGTCACGGGCGCGTCGAGCGGCATCGGCGCGGCCACGGCGCGGGCGCTGGCCGAGGCCGGGGCCCGAGTGGCCGGAGGGGCGCGCCGGACCGAGCGCCTCGAGACGGAGCTCGCCCTGCCCCTGGACGTCGTCGACACGGAGTCGTGCAAGCGCTTCGTGGAGCGGGTCGTCGAGGAGCTCGGGGGAATCGACATCCTGGTCAACAACGCCGGTCTCTCACGGGGCCGCGACCCGGTCTGGGAGGCGAGCGAGCAGGACGAGCGCGAGGTGATCGAGACGGACGTGCTCGGGCTGATGCGGATGACGCGGCTGTGCGTTCCGTACCTGGCCGCCGACGGCGGCGGTCACATCGTCAACCTCGGCTCGGTCGCCGGGATCTGGTCGTATCCGAACGGATCGTCGTACGTCGCTGCCAAGTTCGCGGTGCACGGGTTCACGCGGGCCCTGCGCGACGACCTCCACGGGAAGCCCGTCCGCGTCACCAACGTCGCGCCGGGCCTGGTCGAGACCGAGTTCTCGGAGGTGCGCTTCCACGGGGACCGTGACCGCGCGGCGGCGGTGTACTCGGACGTGGCGATGGGCGGGCCGCTGCACGCCGAGGACGTTCGCGACTGCATCATGTTCGCGCTCACCAGGCCGCCGCACGTGAACGTCGACGAGATCGTGCTGATGGCGCTCGCCCAGACCTCGGGCGGCAACATCCTCCGCGAGCCCTGACTGTCAGCCGCGCTTCGTCGCCCAGTAGCGCTCGAGGCCGACCCACGACTGCCAGAGCGGCGCCACCTGGTCGTAGTCGTCGGCATCCGTCCCCGCGTCGGCACGGGCCGCGGCCACGAAGTCGTCCTGGCTCATTCCGCTGCCGACTCGATCCGCCCAGGTGTCGAGCTCGGTCTCGAGCCGGTCGAGATGTGTGTCGACGTCTTCGTGCACGCCGAAGTGGATGAGCGCCAGCCGGTCCGGCGACCGCCGCCGGATCTCCGCGACGGTCGCGTGCCACGCCTCGACGTCGAGGTCGGGCGGCGGCGACACCGGGAGCACGTACGACGCGCCCGGCATCCGAACGCCGCAGGCGTCGCCGGCGAGCAGCGTTCCCTCCCGCAGGTAGCTCACGTGGTGGGAGGCGTGCCCCGGCGTCGGGAACGCCGCCCAGCCGAGCACGTCTCCGGTCGCGATCCGGACGCTTCGCTCGGGCACCGGTGCCAGCTCGCCCCAGAGCGGGTCGAAGAGATCGCCGTACAGGCGCCGGGCCGACCGTTCGAGCCGCGACGGGTCGACGACGTGCGGCGCGCCGATCTCCGAGACCCAGACGGTCAACTCCGGGTTCGCCCGTGCGAGCGAACCTGCCGCTCCGGCGTGGTCGAGATGGATGTGCGAGAGCAGCAGATGCCGGATCTCGGCGAGGGTGAGCCCCTGGGCGGCGAGGCCCTCCTCGAGCGCGGCGAGTGTCGACGACGGTCCGCAGTCGAAGAGCGCGAGGCCGTCGTCGGTGTCGACGACGTAGACGCCGATTGCATGCTCCCGCCCCCCGAAGTGGAGATCGATGCTCCGCGGCTCGTTCACGCACGGATCTTGCGGCTCGCGAGCAGGTCGTCCAGATCGAGCGGGGCGTCGATCGCGGGCGCGTCCTCGGATCCGTACCGCGGCCATTCCTCGAAGGGCCGGTCCCACGCAAGCTCGAGGTCGTTCCCGTCCGGATCGCTCAGGTACACCGCGAGGTGGGCTCCGTGGTCGGTCAGCTGCCGGAGCGGCACCCCGGCGTCGACCAGCCGCCCGACCGTCTCGGCGAGCTGCTCACGCGACGAGAAGTTGAGCGCGACGTGGTGCAGTCCGGCCACGCCGTCCGGCTGTGCCGGCCCGCCGGCCGACTTCCACGTGTTGAAGCCGAGGTGGTGATGGTAGCCGCCGGCGGAGACGAAGAGGATGTCGCCGGTCGTGCCCCAGCCGGGGACCCCGCGCGCCTCGTGCACGACGTCGAACCCAAGGATGTCGACGTAGAACGCCCGCACCCGGTCGATGTCTGCCGTCCGTAGGTGGACGTGCCCGATGCGGACGAGCGGATCAATCGGCCGCTCGGCCGCGAGAACCGGGTCGACCGGGCCCTGCGGCCCGCTCATCGCATTGCCTCGAACATGTTCGTAGTCTCCCACGCGACGCCCCTCAGTCGAGGCCCGAAGCGCGGCCATGCTCGAACGCGGCACTCCAGCCGTCCTCGCCCAGAGCGCCGCGCAGCTCGGCGATCGTCCGATCGCGCCAGTCGAGCTGGAATCGGGCGAGCGAGGAACCGCTCTCCTCACGCAGCGCCTCGGCGGCGCCGACGAGCTTGGCAGCACGGACTGGATCGACCGGCGCCGCCGCTGCGCCGAGCGCAAGCAGGCACTCCGCGGCGCCTTCGCCGTCTCCGATCTCACGGAAGATCTCCAGCGCACGACCGAGCCGGTCGTGCGCTGCGGCTTCGTCGCCGTCGGCGAGTGCTGCGAAGCCGAGCACATAGACGGCGGTCGCTGTGCTTTGTGGGTCGCCCAGCTCTTCGAAGTGTGCGAGACCATCGTGTGCGAGTGCCGCGGCCCGGTCGTAGTCCCCCTCCCCCAGCGCGACATACCCGAGGTTGACATTCGCGGCGGCGACGTCCCAGTCGTCGCCGAGCTCGGCAAACAAGGCGCGGGCTTCCTCGTACAGCTCGCGCGCACGCGCGTAGTCGCCCTCGTGGAGAAGCGACTCGGCCACGCTGCTCACCGAGAGCGCGACGCCCCGTCGGTCGCCGAGCTGTTCGTAGAGTGACTTGCTCTCCTCTGCAAGAGCTCCGCGCGACGTCGTGGTCGCCCTGCACGCCGGCGAGGACTGCCGCGCGCCGGAGGGCCTCGGTTCGAAGCTCCGGATGGCCGGGCGAGCCGGCTAGCGCCGCGGCCAGCCAGCGCCGCCCTTCACTCGTGTGCCCACGCAACCACCAGAAGCGCGAGAGAGCGTTGACCATTCGCAGCTCGAGTTCCTTCTCCCCGCTGTGGTGAGACCACGTCAGGGCGGCGCGCAGGTTGTCATGCTCGGTATCGAGCTTCACGAGCTCGGCAGCGCCCCCCGCCGCTTTGGCGGCACGGTCCGCCTGTTCGGCGACCTCGAGAAAATGCAGGGCGTGGCGTCGTCGCACGTCGTCCGCCTCGCCCGATGCCTCGAGCAGCTCGAGGGCGTACTCGCGGATCGTGGCGAGCATGCCGAAACGAACCGCCCCTCCGGCCTTCTGCGACCGCCGGAGCAGGCTGTTGTCCAGCAGCGTGGCGAGCGCCGGCAGCACGTCAAGCGCTTTGCCGCATGCGGCCTCGGCCGCCGCAAGCGTCCAACCCCCGACGAACACCGCCAGCCGCTCGAACAGGCGGCGCTCAGGATCGCCGAGAAACGCGTAGCTCCAGTCGAGTGTTCCCCGAAGCGTCTGTTGGCGTGCCGGGAGATCGACGCCGCCGCCCGTGAGCATGGGAAGCGCGCGATCGAGCCGAGAGAGCAGGTCCTGAGGGGAGAGCAGCCTGATGTGCGGCGCCGCGAGCTCGAGCGCGAGCGGGAGTCCGTCGAGCCGGACACAGATCTCGGCCACGACGTCGGCATCTGCGCCTTCGATCGCGAACGCTGGGTCGATGCGGCGCACGCGATCGACGAACAACTCCAGGGCGTCGCCTCGGTCCGATTCCACTGTGGGCAGAGAGAGTGGTGGAACGTCGTATTCGCGCTCAGCAACGACGCGAAGGGGCGTCCTGCTCGTCACGAGCACTCGGAGCCGCGGCGCATGTTGCAGGAGGGCGGCTACGAGCGGCGCTGCCGTCAGCAGCCTCTCGAAGTTGTCGAGCACGAGCAGCGTGTCGCGGTCGGCGAGGTAGGACGCGATTGCGGCCGGCAAGTCGCTGCCTTGCTCCGCGAGCCCGAGGGTCGCTGCGACCGTCGGACCGACCAGCCCGGGGTCCTCGAGCGGGGCAAGGTCGACGAAGAACGCTCCTCCGGGCAGCTCCGGGGCGAGCTCGCCTGCGATCTCGATCGCGAGTCTCGTCTTTCCGACGCCTCCCGGCCCCGTGAGCGTCATCAGGCGGCCGTCCGGTTCGCGGAGCGCAGCACACACGGCGGCAACCTCGAGTCGCCTCCCGACCAACCGGGTCAACGGCCGCGGGAGCTTCGACGCGGTTGGCGCTCTCTCGATCCGCAGCGACGGATCGTGGCGGAGGATCGCGCGCTCGAGCTCGCGAAGCCGCAGGCTCGGTTCGATTCCGAGCTCGTCCGAGAGTGTCCGCCTGGCGCCTTGAAACGCCTCGAGTGCTTCGGCCTGGCGGTCGCAGCGGTAGAGGGCGAGCATCAGGTGCGCGTGGAGGCGTTCCCGGAACGGGTGCGCCTGCACGAGTGCTCGGAGCTCGGCGACAACCGCCTCGTGCCCCCCGAGCGCAAGCTCGGCGTCAAGCTGGAGCTCGACCGTTTCGATTCGAAGCTCGGCGATGCGGTCGCGTTCCGGGTCGTGGAATGCGTCGATGTCGAGTCCCGCGAACGGTTCACCGTGCCATAGAGCCATGGCCGCTCCGAGCAGATCGCTGGCGCGCGCGGCGCGCCCGGCATCGAGCTCGGCTCGTCCTTCGTTCACGAGCCGCTCGAAGCGCGACAGGTCGAGCTCGTCGCTGTCGACCTCGATCCGATAGCCGCCGCCGCTGGTGACGATCCGGTCCGGCCCGAGCGCCTTGCGGAGCCCGTGGACGTACACCTGCAGTGCATTTGCCGCAGCGGCAGGCGGCCGCTCGCCCCAGAGGCAGTCGATTGCGCGCTCCCGCGAGACGACCTCGTTTGCATTCACCAGCAGCAGTGCCAACAGCGCCTGCTGTTTCGGCGCGCCGAGCGGCAGGCTCCGTCCGCCGACGGCCACTTCGATCGGCCCCAGAATCCGGAACTCCGTCGCCGGCGCGGCGCTAACGGCCACCCGCGGAGGCTACTCCGCTTGTTCGCGACCGAGAAGGTCTGCGCTTAACCGGAGACTCAGGCCCGCGCGGGCGCTCCGCGTCTGACCAGCGCCGTTTCGAGATCGGCGATCAGATCGTCGGCCGACTCGATCCCGACCGAGAGACGCACGAGATTCCCCGGAGGCGCGAACGGCGCGGTCGCGGTCGACGCATGTGTCATGCGCGCCGGGTGCTCGATCAGGCTCTCGACGCCGCCCAGCGACTCGGCGAGCTGGAAGATGCGAGTGCGCGCGACCAGCGCGACCGCCTCCGCCTCGGACTCGGCAAGGAAGGAGACCATGCCGCCGAAGTCGCGCATCTGCCGTCGCGCCGTCTCGTGGCCCGGATGGGAAGGAAGACCGGGGTAGAGCACACGCTCGACGGCGTCGTGCCCGTCGAGGAACGCGGCCACCTGCCGGGCGTTCTCGCTGTGCTGTCGCATCCGGAGCGCGAGCGTCTTGATCCCACGCAGGACGAGCCAGCTGTCGAACGGGCCTGGCACCGCGCCGAGCGACTTCTGCAGGAAGAACAAGCGCTCCGCGAGCGCGTCGTCGTTCGTCGCGACGAAGCCGCCGACCGTGTCACTGTGACCGCCGAGGTACTTCGTCGTCGAGTGCACGACCAGATCGGCGCCGAGCGACAGCGGCTGCTGCAGATACGGGGTGGCGAACGTGTTGTCGACGACGAACAGCGCCCCCGCCGCGTGTGCGGCATCGGCGGCGCGGCGAATGTCGACGACGTTCAGGAGCGGATTCGACGGCGTCTCGAGCCACACGAGGCGCACGGACTCGTCGAGGTGCCCGCCGAGGTCGGCGTCGAACTCCGCCGCCGGCACGTAGGTGAAGCGGTAGCCCTTCGGCTCGTACACCTGCGAGGTCATGCGGTACACGCCGCCGTACACGTCGGCGATCAGCACGACCCGTTGCCCGGGGTCGACGAGATGCATGAGCGTCGTCGTTGCTCCGAGACCGGAGCTGAAGGCAACACCGTGCTTCGCGTCCTCGAGGCTGGCGAGCGCCGTCTGCAACGCGGTTCGCGTCGGATTCGCGACGCGCGCGTAGTCGTAGCCCTTGTGCTCGCCGACGGCCTCTTGAACGAACGTCGAGGTCTGGTAGATCGGCGTGATGATCGCGCCGGTCGCGGGATCGGGCTCCTGGCCGACGTGGATCGCGCGCGTCTCGAAGTCCATTACCGAGACTCTAGTTGGGCGTCGAGGAAGGTCGCGAGGCTCGCGAGCGGCTCCTCGAGCGACACGGGCCGGACGCCCGGCTCCCACCACACGCCTTGCACGCGCAGGACGCCGGCCTTCCGGTCGTACACCGGCTCGATGCGGCCGAGCAGCCTGTCGCCCGCGAGAATCGGCAGGACGTAGTAGCCGTACTCCCGCTTGGCCTTCGGCACGTACATCTCGAGCCGGTACAAGAAGTTCCAGAGCGCCTCGGTGCGCGCCCGATCGTGCACGAGCCGGTCGAACGGCGAGAGCAGCGTGACGCGTTCCTCGACCGGACCGTCGGCCGCGTCGGGATGGGCGACCAGCTTGCCTCGCACGAGCTTCACGCCCAGCGAGCGGAAGCGCCGCTCCTCGATGAGCCGCTCGGCGCGGGGCCAGGGCAGCTTCTCCGTCTCCGGATACCAGCGCTGTGCGAGATCCCAGACCCGCTGGCCGCCGCGGCGGCCGACGACGGCGACGTCGCCGCGAGCGTTCAACACCTGCAGCATCAGGCCCATCTTGCGGCTGCCCCACCAGCGGTGGTCATCGCGCTTCATGCTGGCGTGATCCGCGATCTCGCGCGAGAGCAGAGGGCCGCGGGCCTCGAGCTCGCGCAGCACGTAGCGGCGAAAGCCCGCGTTCTCCTTCACGTAGGCGGTCAGTCGCCGTTCCCAAGCGCCGTTCCTCCGCCGCATGCGTGCCTGGAGCAGCGGCAGGTCCTCGATCGGATAGACGTAGGCGTTCCACTCGACGAGCGCACGCTCCTCCCAGAGCAGGCGGTCGAGCTCCGCGCGGTCGAACGGCCCGAGCCGGCTCCAGAGCACGAGGTGCTGCGGCGGCGCAACCGTCGAGATCGGGTCGAGTTGGAGGAAGCCGAGCTGCCTGATCGTCTCGAGCACGTCCTGCGCCGAGCCGTCGAGCAATTGCGCGCGCACGGCGATCCGCCGCGCCTGCTCGACCGTCACCTGCCTCACGCGAGACGCTCTACCCGCTCGAGACCGATCGTGCGCGCGAGGCGAAGCGCTGCACGCTCGAGCTTCGTGTCGACGTTGCCGCGAACCCTCGGCTCGGGGGTGAAGCGCCGGATGCGGAGAACGCCTTCCGCTCGGTCGGCCTTCAGGTCGGCGCGGCCGAGAAAACGGTCGCCGGCGAGGAGAGGGAGGACGTAGTAGCCGTAGAGTCGCTCGGGCTCACGTTTGTACACCTCGATCACGTGTCGGAAGCCGAAGACGCGTTCGAGCAGCGGCCGGTCCCAGACCAGGTTGTCGAACGGGCAGACCAGCACCGGGGGAGCAGCGTCGCCGCCGAGCTCGGCGTTCGCCGCGACGAAGAAGGAGGCGCCGCCGTCCTCGGGCTGCAGCTCGCGCAGCGCGCCCTCGTCGACCAGCGCGAGCAGATGGTGGTGCAGGCGAGCCTTGCCGCCCCGCAGGCGCCAATGCTCCCGAATCGCCGGCTCCGTCAGCGCGCCGCGGGCAGTGACCGCGAGCAGCGCGAGCGTGCGCAGCGACTCGTCCTCGGTCGGCGTGGGCGCGTCGAGGGCGTCCTTCGGGATCACGCGCTCGGGGAGGTCATAGAGACGCTGGAAGCTCCTCCGGCCCGCGATCACGAGCCGTCCACGGTCCCAGAGCGCGTCGAGGACCATCTTCGCGGGCTTCCAGTTCCACATTCCGCCGCTGCCGTTCCCTTCGAACTCCCGAGATCCGAGCGGCCCCTCGTCGCGGATGCGGGCGAGAATCGGGTCGACGAGATCCGCGTGGTCGCGCAGAGCGCGGTCGTGCGTGCCCCAATGGCCGGCGCCGTCCATCACCCGCCGGAAGTGCGGCCAGAGCTCGACCGGAAGCAGCGACGCCTCGTGCGCCCAGTACTCGAAGATCCGCCCGCGGCCCAGCAAGCCCGTCACGGTGTCCGGATCGAACGCGCCGATGCGTGCGGAGAGCGTGAGCCGGTGAGCGCGGTCGACGGTCGAGATCGAGTCGAGCTGCACGGCGGTCAGGCGGCGGATCGTCTCCTCGACGTCGCCGTCGTCCGCCCGCCTGAACCGGGCCGCGTAGCCCTGGGCAGCGACGATCGTCCGGCGGATCTCGGCGAGCGAGACGGTGCGCGAGGAGGGAGGCACGTCAAGCTGCAGGTGCCTGGCACCTAGGTGCCAGGCACCGGGTTTCGGGCCTCACCGGTGCGCGAGGTAGTCGAGCAGGTCGGAGCGCGTGACGACGCCCACCGGCTGCCCCGCCTCGGCGACCACCACCGCGTTCGATCCGCCCGTGAGCGCGGTGACGATCTCGTCGACCGACGCCTCGGCCTCGACCGCACCGAGGGGGCCTTGCATCACCCCGGCAACGTCCTCGTGCAGGGCGTCGGCGTTCTTGAACACGCGATCGAGCAGGTCGCGGTCCTGGAGCGAACCGATCACGTCGGCGAGCGACGACACCTCGCCGTCGCGGACGACGGGCAGCTGCGAGATCGAGTAGCGCTCCATCACCGCGATCGCCTCGGCGACCTTCTGGTGCGCCGAGATCGTGACCAGCTGTGGCGTCCCTCGCGCCTTCGAGCGCAGCAACTCGCGCACCGTCGGAGCCGGCGCCGTGCGCTCGAGGAAGCCGTGCTCGAGCATCCAGTTGTCGTCGAGGAACTTCGAGAGGTACGACCGTCCCGAGTCCGGCAGGATCGTCAGCACGCGTGAGTCGGGGCCGAGGGCGGCCGCGTACTCGAGCGCTCCGGCGATCGTCGAGCCCGACGATCCGCCGACGAGCAGCCCTTCCTCGCGTGCCATCCGCCGAGCGGTGATGAACGACTCGCCGTCCGAGACCCGGACCCACGTGTCGACGATGTCGGGGTCCATCGTCTCGGGCCACGTGTCCTTCCCGATGCCCTCGACGAAGTACGGGTGCAGGTCGCGCTCGTCCTTCGCCGTATAGATCGACCCCTCGGGATCGACGCCGACGATCTGAACCGCCGGCTTGCGCTCCTTGAAGTAGCGGCCGACACCGCTGATCGTGCCGCCGGTGCCGACGGAGATGACGATCGCGTCGACGTCGCCTCCCGTCTGCTCCCAGATCTCCGGCCCGGTCGTCAGGTAGTGCGCTTCGGGGTTCGACATGTTCGAGTACTGGTCGGGCTTGAAGCCGCCGGGGATCTCCTCCGCGAGCCGCGACGAGACCGAGTAGTACGACTCCGGCGAGTCGTGGTCGACGGCGGTCGGCGTGATCACGACCTCGGCGCCGTACGCGCGCAGCATCGAGATCTTCTCCTGGCTCATCTTGTCGGGCATCACGAAGATGCAGCGGTAGCCCTTCTGCGCCGCCGCCATCGCGAGGCCGACTCCCGTGTTGCCCGATGTCGGCTCGACGATCGTGCCGCCGGCGCGCAGCTTGCCGTCGCGCTCCGCCGCTTCGATCATCGCGAGCCCGATGCGGTCCTTGTTCGACCCGCCGGGGTTCAGGAACTCGAGCTTGGCGAGGATCGTCCCGGGAACGTCCTCGGAGATGCGATCGAGCCGCACGATCGGCGTCCAGCCGACGAGGTCGATGATCGATGGGTAGTCACGCGGCACGTGGGGAGTCTATGAACTCGCCCGGTCTCCGGCGTTCGAACTCGGCCCTCACGTCGTCGGGAACCCGGGGCAGATCGCCGTCCGGCGACCCACGGGTCGGCCAGGAGCGCGAGCGCGACTAGCGACGCGGCGAAGCCGTCGCACGGGTCGTTCGGGATCGCAGGGCCTTCCGGAGTCACCCACACGGTCAAGTTGTCCATGTAGAAGCGGATCAACTCGTGCATCGTCCGGGAGTCCGTTGCCCAGCCCCTGGTCTCGTCCCAGCGAATCGTCACCGGACGGTCGTCAGAGCGCCGCGTGCCTTTGAGCGCGAACGTCACGCGACCCGCTCCAGGCCGTGTCGGGTCCTCGCTGGACCGCTGCAGCGCCACCAATTCCTCATCCCGATCCCATATGTCACGAACGCGGCCGCTTCGGCCCCGGTCGATGGTTCAGGTGCTTCCGCACCATCGGCTCTCGCAGCGCGCCGCCGATCAGCACGAGCGGCTCAGTGCCGGAAGTGCCGCCGGCCGGTGAAGACCATCGTGGCGCCGGCAGTGCGCACGGCCTCGACCACCTCGTCGTCGCGCCGCGAGCCGCCGGGCTGCACGATCGCCACGACGCCGGCGTCGAGCGCCAGCTGGGGCCCGTCGGCGAAGGGGAAGAACGCGTCGCTCGCGAGCACCGACCCGGAGAGCTCGTGCCCGAGCTCGCGCGCCTTGTCGACCGCGATCCGGACGGCATCGACGCGGCTCGTCTGCCCGCCGCCGATCCCGATCGTCTGGAGCCCGCGCGCGATCACGATCGCATTCGAGCGGACGTGACGGCAGACGCGCCATGCGAACAGGGCGTCGGCCCATTGCTCGTCGGTGAGCCCGCCGCAGACGACGTCCATCGTCGAGCGCTCCTCGCTGTCTGCGTCGCGGTCCTGGACCAGCAGGCCGCCCAGCACGCGCGTGTAGTCGCGTTCGCCGGGTGTGTCGGCACGCCGCTCGTCGTCGGCGAGGATCCGGAGCTGCTTCTTCTTGCGCAGGGCGGCAAGCGCACCGTCGTCGAACGACGGCGCAAGCAGCACCTCGACGAAGTGCCCGGCGATCCGCTCGCCGAGCTCGGTCGTGACCGGCCGGTTGAGAACGGCGACGCAGCCGAACGCCGAGATCGGATCGGCAGCCAGCGCGCGGTCCCAGGCCTCGTCGACGGTCGCGCCGATCGCAACCCCACACGGGCCGCCGTGCTTGACGATCACCGCGGCGGGGCCGGCGAGATCGTCGCTCAGGCGGCGGGCGCCCTCGAGATCGGCGAGGTTGTTGTAGGAGAGCTCCCGCCCGCCGAGCTGCTCGACCCGGGAGAGCAGGTGGCTGCGTGCGCCGCGTTCGCGGTAGTACGCGGCGGTCTGGTGCGGGTTCTCCCCGTACGCGAGATCGCTGACCTTCTCGAAGCTGATCGTCAGGCTGTCGGGTAGCCCGCTGCCCCACGAACCAGGCAGCGATCTCGGCGTCGTAGGCAGCGGTCGCGGCGAAGGCGTCCGCGGCGAGCAGCCTCCTCGTCTCGAGCGTCGTGTCTCCCTGCTCGCGCAGCTCACCGAGCACGGTCTCGAACTGGTCGGGGTGCGAGACGGCGGCGACGTGGACGAAGTTCTTGGCCGCCGCACGCAGCATCGACGGTCCGCCGACGTCGATCAGCTCGATCGTCTCCTCGTCCGAGACGTCGCGCCGGTAGGCGACGGATGAGAAGGGATAGAGGTTCACGCACACGATGTCGAACGGCTCGATGTCGTGGTCGTCGAGCGTGCTGCGATCGTCATCGCGGTCTCGGCGCGCCAGGATGCCGGCGTGGATGCGCGGGTGGAGCGTCTTCACGCGCCCGCCGAGCATCTCCGGCGCCTGCGTGACGGATTCGACCGTGGTGACGTCGATGCCCTGCTCCTCGAGGCAGGCGGCCGTCCCGCCGGACGACACGATCTCGAACCCGAGCGCGACCAGCTCCCGTGCGAACTCGGCGATGCCCGTCTTGTCGTAGACGCTCAGGAGCGCGCGGCGCACAGCCTCGTCACCACCTCGGGGAGCAGCCGGTGCTCGGTTGCATGGATCCGCTCGACGAGCGTGTCCCGCGGCTCCACGGGAACCTCTTCCTGCGCGATCACGGGGCCCGTGTCGACGCCGTCGTCGACGTAGTGCACGGTCACTCCGGTGACGTCGACCCCGGCCGCGATCGCGTCGTCGATCGGTCGCATGCCGGGAAAGCGTGGCAGCAGCGACGGATGGACGTTGACCACACGCCCGGGAAACCGCCGGAGGAAGGGCGGTGTCAGCAGGTGCATGTATCCGGCGAGGACGACGAGCTCGACATCGTGCTCCTCGAGCCAGCTTGCGAGCACGAGGTCGCGCTCCTCGCGGCTCGCATGGCAGTCGAGGCTGAACGTCGCAGTCGGGATCCCCGCGTCTCTCGCGCGCAGGAGCGCGTGCGCGTCGCGGCGGTTCGACGCGACCGCCGCGATCGGCAGGCCTCCGTCGATCAGCGCCTGCAGGTTCGTCCCGTTCCCGGACACGAGGACACCGATCACGTGATCCGCCCGATCACGAGCTCGCCGGGTTGCGGCTCCGAAACGACCGCGCACCACCCGATGCCGAGGTTGAAGACGCGCCGCAGCTCTTCTTCCTCGACGTGGCGGGCCAGCCAGGCGAACACCGGCGGCCGCGTCCACGCGCCCCAGTCGATCTCGGCCTGCAGGCCGCCCGGCAGAACCCGGGCGAGGTTGCCCGCGATCCCGCCGCCCGTCACGTGAGCGAACCCGCGGGCTCGTCCGCGCAGCGACCGCGCGACGTCGAGGTAGCACCGCGTCGGGGCGAGCAGGTCTTCGCCGTCGTAGTCCTCCTCTTCGAGCACGCGGCGGATCAACGTGAAGCCATTCGCGTGCACGCCGGCCGAGGCGAAGCCGATGACGCTGTCGCCGCGTGCGATCGACGTTCCGTCGACGACGTTTCGCCGTTCGACGACGCCGATGCAGGTCCCGGCGAAGTCGAGCTCGCCGTCGCGGTAGATGCCGGGCAGCTCGGCCGTCTCGCCACCGACCAGAGCGACGCCCGCGTCGCGGCAGACGGCGGCTGCGCCCTCGACGAGCTCCGCCACCTCGTCGAGCACGATCTCTGCCGCTGCGACGTAGTCGAGGAGCATCAGCGGCTCCGCGCCCGACGCTGCGACGTCGTTGATGCAGTGCGCAGCCAGGTCGGCCCCACAATCGCGCAAGCGGCCCCGCTGTCGCGCGAGGATCAGCTTCGTACCGACGCCGTCGGTCGAAGCCGCGAGCAGGCGCTCCTCGTCGAGCGGGTGCAGGCCCGCGAAGCCGCCGAAGCTCTGTGCGCCGGTCGACTCGACGGCGGCTCGAAGCCGCGCGACCACGTCCGCCGCGGTCTGCAGCGAGACGCCCGCCGCCGCGTAGCTGCCCCCGGTCAGTTGAACCGCTCCCCGTGCAGCTCGGGTCGGCCCTCCGGGCCTCCGTCGACGAAGCGGACGAGCGTGCCGCCGACGTCGACGTCGGCGCCCTGCCGCTCGAGCCCCAGCAGGCCGGCCAGGGCCGCGGACTTGGCGGCGACGTCGTCGGTGCGCAGGTGGAGCTCGGCCAGCCGCCACTCGCTCCCGGCGGCGAGCAGCTCTTCGATCCAGTCGCGAGGCGGGTGGATCTCGAGCCGGTAGCCGGCGTTCGTCGCGACGAACGTGCGGCGTCCTCCGTGCTCGGTCACGCGGAGATGGTCGTGCATCGCACGGCCGAGCACCGATTCGTACTCCTCCTCGTCGAGCGCGACGCCGATGTGGTCGACGCGGGGCAGGCGCCAGTGGCCCGGCTGGACGACGACGTTGACCGCGCCCCGCTCGAGCTCCGTCAGCCTCAGCTTGAACCCGCGGCGGTCGAGTTGCTCCCACGAGACGCCCGCTTCGACCGACACGTGCTCGTCATCGACTCTTCCATAACGAGCGACGAGGTGGAAGCCGAGCTTCCCGACGTAGCGCGCCTCGACGTTGATGATCTCCGAGGTCACGAGGTGGTAGTGGAAGAGGCGCACTTGCTGCCCCTAGTCTTCCAGGTGGTGCAGTCGCCGTCGCTTCTCGGTCCGTGGAGCCTCGAACCGCTCCAGGTGCTCCCGACGGCGCTCGCCGCGTTCCTGTACCTGCGGCGGACGCGCACGCTCGCCCGGAGCGGCAGGCCGGTGTCCACGTGGCGCCAGGTGAGCTTCTGGACCGGCATCGGGCTCGTCGTGCTCGCTTTCAACTCGCCGATCGACGAGCTCGGCGAGCAGCACTTCTTCTTCCTGCACATGACGCAGCACGTGCTGATCGGCGACCTGGCGCCGCTCTTCTTCATGCTCGGGCTCACAGGTCAGGTGCTGCGGCCCGTGCTGGCACTGCGCCCGGTCGAGCGGCTGCGTTTTCTCGCGCATCCGCTGATCGCGCTTCCGGTCTGGGCCGTGAACCTCTATGTCTGGCACATCCCGTACCTGTACGACGCCGCGTTGCACCACAACTCGATCCATGCGCTCGAGCACTTCATGTTCTTCACGTGCGGCTGCCTGATGTGGGAGCCCATCGTCGAGACGCTGCCGGCGCCGGAGTGGTTCGGGACGGGGTGGAAACTCGGGTACATCGCCGCCGTCCGCCTCGTCGAGACGGTGCTCGGCAACATCTTCATCTGGTCGAACAGCGCGTTCTACTCGGTCTACCGTCATGCGCCGGAGTGGGGCCTGACCCCGGTGCACGACCAGAACCTGGGCGGGATCGTGATGATGGCCGAGGGCTCGGCGGTGACGCTGGCTGCGCTCGCGTGGCTCTTCCTGAAGATGGCGGCCGAGGGCGAGACCCGGCAACAGCTGCTCGAGCAGGGCTTCGACCCGCGGCAGGTCAACCGCGCCGTTCGGTACGGCCGCGCCGATGAGCTCAGGAGGTCGGCGACGCCTCGAAACGGAGCTTCCCCGTTTCGGCCGGAACGCGCGTCGGATAGTCGCGCGTGAGGCAAGCGCGACAGAGGGCGCTCTCGGGTCTGCGCGTCGCTGCCTGGAGGCCGTCGAGCGACAGGTAGGCGAGGCTCGTCGCGCCGATCGTGCTGCGCACCTCCTCGACCGTCGAGTGCGAGGCGATCAGCTCGTCGCCCGACGCGAAGTCGATGCCGTAGTAACACGGTGACACGATCGGCGGGGAGGAGATCCGGACGTGCACCTCGGCGGCACCCGCGTCGAACAGCATCGCGACGATCTGCCTGGTCGTCGAGCCGCGCACGATCGAGTCGTCGATCACGACCAGCCGCTTGCCCTCGACCTCGGCCAGCGGGTTGAACTTCATGCGGATTCCCTGTTCGCGCATGCCCTGCTCCGGCTGGATGAACGTGCGCCCGACATACCGGTTCTTGATCAGCCCTTCGCTGAAGGGGATCCCGGTCGCGCGTGCGAAGCCGATCGCTGCGGGCGTCCCCGAATCGGGGACCGGGAGGACGAGGTCGGCATCCACGGGCGCCTCGACCGCGAGCCGCTCGCCCATGCGCACGCGCGCGCCGTGCATCTCGACGCCGGCGAGGCGGGTATCGGGACGTGCGAGGTAGAAGAACTCGAAGATGCAGAGGCTTCCGCGGGAGGCGGGCTCCTCTGCCTGGATCGTCTCGACGCCGTCGTCGCCGATCAGGACGAGCTCGCCCGGCCGCACCTCGCGATCGGGCTCGGCGCCGAGCATGTCGAGTGCGCACGACTCGGAGGCGACGACGGTGTCGTCGCCGAGACGTCCGAGCACGAGCGGGCGGAAGCCGTGCCGGTCGCGGAACGCGAACAGTTGGCCGTCCGCGATGCCGACCACCGTGGCCGCTCCCTCGAGGCGCGCCATCGCACCCGCGATCGCCTCGCCGAGCGGCCGTGGGTCGTCGGCGATCAGGGCGGCGATCATCTCCGAGTCGGTCGTCGACGCGAGGCGCTTGCCGCCCTCGGCGCGCAGCTCGGCCGCGTTGACGAGGTTGCCGTTGTGACCGAGCGCCACGGTGCGGGCACTGCCGTGGTGGAGGAGCGGTTGCGCATTGGCCCAGGCGTTCGAACCGGTCGTCGAGTAGCGCGTGTGCCCGATCGCGAGCTCGCCGCGCAGCCCGGAGAGATTCCGTTCGTCGAACACCTGCGGGACGAGGCCGAGGTCGCGGAGCGCTGTCAGCCGCCCGTTCTCGCTCACGGCGATCCCGGCCGACTCCTGGCCGCGGTGCTGGAGCGCAAAGAGGCCGAAGTACGTCAGCCGCGCGACGTCGCGCCCGGGCGCCCGCACGCCGAAGACGCCGCACATTGCTAGACGACCCCCAACTCGACAGTGCTGTCCAAGCCGGCGGTATCCCAACCTGTCATGTCGGCCCCGGCCGGGAGCGCGACGACGACGCCGAGGGCCGGGCACGGGACTGTCCGTCACCTGCGGGGGGTCGACCTGTGACCAGGCACCGGCCTCGCGCAGCGCGAGGGCGAGGCCGCCGTCGGAGACGTCGTGGGCGAGCGTGAAGCGCTCGGCGTGCTGCCACACGAAACGGACGAGCTCGGCGCCGCTGCCGCGGAGCAGGAAGACCCGATCGCCGCGCTGCCAGCGGTTCGGGATGCGCGTGATGTCGCGGACGAGGCCGACGCAGCCGACGACGGGCGTCGGCGGGATCGGACGCCCACCCGTCTCGTTGTAGAGCGAGACGTTGCCGGAGACGACCGGGATCCCGAGCTCGTCGGCCGCTGCGGCGATGCCCTCGATCGCCTGCTCGAGCTCCCACGCGATCTCCGGCTTGCCCGGGTCGCCGAAGTTCAGGCAGTCGGTCAGCGCCAAGGGCTCGCCGCCCGCGCACGCGACGTTGAGCGCGGCGTCGTAGACGGCGCCGTAGCCGGCCGCGAACGGGTCGCGCTCGCCCAGGCGCGGGCCGTCGAGCGAGACAGCCAGGCCGCGCGTGCCGTCGATGCGCAGCACGGCCGCATCGAGGCCGGGCCGGCGAACGGTGTTCGAGCCGACCAGCTGGTCGTACTGCTCGAACACCCACGTCTTCGGGTCGTCGTTGACGGGGTCGACGGCGGCGTTGACCGTCACGCGGGCGCGAGTCTCGACGTCGTAGCGTGGGCAGAGGTCCGTGAGATACGCCGCCGGGATCGCGCCCACCGTCTCGTCGTCGAAGAACGCGCGAAGCTCGCCGTGGTCCGCGACCTCGCCGATCACGGTGCAGGGAAGCTCCCATCGTTCGCACACCGCGCGAACATCGGCCACCCGCTCCTGCGTGACGACGGCGACCATCCGCTCCTGCGACTCGGAGATCATGATCTCCCAGGGCTCGAGCCCGTCCTCGCGCAGCGGGACACGGTCGAGGTGCACGTCGACTCCGAGACCGTCGGCCGCCATCTCGGACAGCGAGGACGCCAGCCCCGCCGCACCGCAGTCCTGCAGCGCGACGACGAGCTCACGTTCGACGAGCTCGATCGAGACCTCGATCAGCGCCTTGCCGCGGAACGGGTCGCCGATCTGGACGGACGGCCGCTTCTCGTCGGAGCCCTCGAGATCCTGGGAGGCGAGCACCGACGCGCCGCCGATGCCGTCGCGGCCCGTGAGCGCACCGTAGAGCACGAGCGCATTGCCGACTCCGTGGGCCTCGGCGCGGAGCACACGCTCGGCGGGCAGCAGGCCGACGCACATGGCGTTCACGAGCGGGTTCGCGGCGTAGTCGGCGTCGAACGCGCACTCGCCGCCGATGGTCGGCACCCCGACGCAGTTGCCGTAGTGCGCGATCCCGGCCACCGCCTGGCGGAAGTGCCAGTCAGGCCCGCCGAAGCGCAGCCCGTCGAGCAGTGCCACCGGCCGCGCGCCCATCGCGACGATGTCGCGCAGGATGCCGCCGACCCCGGTTGCAGCGCCCTGGAACGGCTCCACCGCCGAAGGATGGTTGTGCGACTCGGCCTTGAACGCGACCGCGAGACCGCCGCCCAGGTCGATCACGCCGGCGTTCCCGCCGGGACCCTCGAGAACGCGATCGCCGCTCGAGGGCAACCGCCGCAACAGACGCGCCGAGTGCTTGTACCCGCAGTGCTCGGACCAGAGCAGCGAGAAGACCGCCAGCTCGAAGTCGTTCGCCACGCGTCCGAGCAGTTCCTCGATACGCTCGTTCTCGCCGTCGGTCAGCCCGAGGCTACGGTGCAGCGGTACGGCGACGGAGCTCAGGGAGCCAGTGTAACGGGGGGCTCTGACGCCCCCGGCCGGGAAGGCTCCCGGGGCCGGCCGTTTGCATCTCACAACCCATGAACGACGGACGTTGAAGGAGAAGAGTGGCTCGCACGCAGAGCGTCAACGGGCGGTACCTGCCGATGCTCCTCCTGCTCGCCCTGATCTGGGGGAGCTCGTTCATGTTCATCAAGGTCGCGGACCGGCAGCTCGACCCGGCCACCCTGATCCTCGGCCGCATCGCGCTGGCCGCCGTCGCGCTGGCGATCTTCGTCGGCGTCTCGACCGACACGCGTGAGGCGCTCGCAGAGATGCGTCGGCACTGGCGCCCGCTCGTCGTCGTCGGCCTGCTCAACACGGCCGTGCCGTTCTGGCTGCTCTCCTGGGGCGAGACCCGCATCGACTCCGGGACCGCGTCGATCATCCAGGCGTCCGTCCCGATCTTCACCGCCCTGCTCGCGTTCGGCTTCTTCCACGAGCAGCGCGTCACGGGTCGCCGGCTCGCCGGCGTCGGCGTCGGCTTCGTCGGCGTCGCGTTGCTCGTCGGCGCCCAGCCCGAGGGAAAGATCCTCGGCGCCCTCGCGGTGGTCGGGATGGCAGTCTGCTATGCGGCCGGCGGGCTGCTCATCCGCCGCCATCTCTCGGCCGTGCGTCCGCCGATCGTGGCGTTCGGAACGTCGGCCGTCGCGGCGATCGCAGTCCTCCCGGTTGGAGTCGCGCGCGCGCCGAGCGAGCTGCCGGACTGGAAGACGATCGGCTCGGTCGTGTTCCTCGGCATCGTCGGCACCGCGTTCGCCTACCTGCTCTTCTTCACGATCATCGCGGGCGCCGGGGCGTCATACGCGTCGTTCGTCACCTACCTGGTGCCCCCGGTCGCGCTCGCCTACGGCGCGGTCTTCCTGAGCGAGAGCGTCGGTGGCGCCGCAATCGCCGGGCTCGTCCTCATCCTCGGCGGAGTCGCGCTCGGCACGGGCATCTCCCGGCGAGCGCGGCGTCCCGCGCCGGCGCTGCCCGAGCCGTCGTGATCGCGCTGCGCCGGGCGAGGGGCGACGACGTCGACTGGCTGGTGCAGCTCTACGGCTCGGACGACGTCGAGCCGTTCCTGTCGGGACACGCGGACCGCGATCGCGAGTCGATCGCCGCCGACGTCGAGCGGTCGCAGAACGAGCCGGCCGTGTTCGGGCGGATGCTCATCGAGGCCGACCGCGAGCGCGCCGGCGCCCTCGGTTACGCCGAGGTGAGCGCGCCGCACCGGATCGCCCGGCTCGAAGCGCTCGCAGTGCATCCTGCATTCCGCGGACGCCGGCTCGCGGACGACGCAGCGCGGCTCGTCCAGCGCTACCTCCTGTCCGAGCTCGGCTATCACCGGATCGAGCTGGCGTGTTACGGGTTCAACGACCGCGCGATCGCACACGCCGAGCGCGCGGGCTTCGTCCGCGAGGGCGTCAAGCGCAAGGCGTACCTGCGGCACGGCGAGTGGCAGGATGCGGTGCTGTTCTCGCTGCTCGCCGAGGAGCTCGCCGAAGGCGACTAGCGTTTGATGTTGAACGCGGCGCTCGTGACCCGGATGAACAGCCGGCCGGGGACGAGGGCGACGTCGAAGACCTGGTTTGCGATCCGGCCGCCCGGGAGGCCGGCGTCCTCGAGCCGGTCGGTGAGCTCGTCCGCCGAGTCGAGGATCTTCTCGCCGGCCTCCATCGCGCCGCCCGTGATCGGGACGATCGCGGCCGCGATGATGACGCCGGTCTCGCTCGCGACCACGCCGGACAGCTCGGCGATCGACTCGCGCATCTTCTGCTGGGCGCGATCGCGGGCGTCCTCGAGGCTGGCGTCGTCGCCGCCCGTGGCGGCGAGCGCCGCGCGGATGCCGGCCACGCCTTCGGGACGGGTCGCGAGGAAGATGGCGCCGGCGGCGGCGAGGGCGAGCCAGACAGCGCCGACGACGAGCGGCGCCCGCCACGCGGGAAGCGGCCCCTGGAGCGCGAGCACGATCGCCCAGTTCACCATCACGAACGCCGTGACGAACGCGACCGCGGCCACGGCCGCGATCGTGAGGTTGCGCAAGGCCCGGCGGATCTCCTCGTCGTGTCGCGAGGCGGTCAGCTGCAGCTCGCGCAGAAGCAGCACGCTCGCGTCGCGTCCGACCTGCTCGAGGATGTCCGGCGGCGACTTCTCGGGCTCGCCGCCTTCGGCCTCGGGCTCCGGCGCCTCGCCGTTCGGTTCGGTCGTCGCTTCCGCCTCCGCCACCGAGCCGAGTCTAGATCCGGAACGGGCGAAGCTGCTGACGCGGCCGTGCGAGATACTTGCTCGGAAGCGTCGTGCGCGACGAGGACGAAAGAGAGCGGCTCAACCGCGAGCTGATCGAGCTCCTGAACGAGCTCAGAGTGGTCCTACCCGGCGTGCAGGTTCTGTTCGCGTTCCTGCTGATCCTGCCGTTCTCGAAGGGGTTCGCACAGGTCACGCACGTTCAACGGCTCGTCTACATCGCGGCCGTGCTCTTCACCACACTCTCGACGATCCTGCTCCTGGCGCCGAGCAGCTATCACCGTTTGCGGTTTCGGGACCATCAGAAAGAGCGGCTGATCGAGATCTCGAGTCGGCTGGTGATCGCCGGGATGGCTGCTCTCGCGCTTGCGATCGATTGCGCGGTGTACGTGACCACGTCCTACGTGTTCGAAGCCTGGGTCGGAATCGTGGCGGTCGTGCTCGCCTCGGTTGGATTCGCGGGTTTCTGGTACGTCCTGCCGCTCATGCAGCCGGACGAGTAGGTCCGTGCGGTTCACGCTGCCACCAGGTCGTCCTTGAGACGCGCCCACGGTTCAACGCAGGTTTGACGCAATGTAAGTCCGGAAATAAGTGACCAGAACGGTCTGTCTTGGGAAGGCAGGGCCGGCAGCCCTGGGAGGTCTGATTGTCCGTGCTTGCACAAGCTCGTCCTGCGTCCGCGAAGAACGGGCCAAAGCCTGCATCCGGCGCGGCGCGACCACTCCTGTGCTTCGTCTACTCGCCGACGTCAGGTCCCTCGCGGCGGGCCGAAGGCTTTCTCGCCCAGGTGCTGCAACGGCGGCAGAACCATCGGGCGTTCGTCGTGAAGCGCATCAACTGCGTCGAGCGGCCGGATCTGGCGGAGAAGCTCGGAGCCAAGACGGTGCCGTCGTTGGTTGTCGTCGAGAAGCGGCGGGTGCGCGCCCGTCTGGAAGGACTGAGCGGGTGCAAGGAAATCGAGCATCTGATCGAGCCGTGGCTGGGCTCGGCACTCGACTGACAACGTCGGACTGAGGAGGTAGGAAGATGCCCCCGAGAGGCGTCAAGAAGGGAACAAAGCGGGGTCGTCAATACGAGCACATCAAGCAGAGCGAGCGACGGAGCGGCGCTTCCGAGGCCCGGGCCGAGGAGATCGCGGCCCGGACGGTCAACAAGGAACGCGCCCGGTCGGGTGAATCGCGCACCAGCTCCCCGACCTCGACACGAGACATCTCGTCCGGACGGCGTGGCGGTCTGCGCTCGGGGACGAACAGGGTCAAAGGTCGCACGTACGAGCAGCTCTACAGTGAGGCCAAGAAGCTGAACCTTCGGGGACGATCGACGATGAACAAGGCGCAGCTTCAGCGCGCCGTCGACGGACGGAAACGATCGCGCTGAGCGTCACAAGCAGATATGCGTCTCAGGCGGTTGCTGGGCGCGGCTCGACGACGTCGTCACCGGACTCACGGCGCAGAAGGTCGAGCAAGGGCCCGATCTCGAATCCGAACTGCGCCGGATGGCGCATCTCCTTCTCACGGTTGATCGCGTACTGGTTTCTGCGCCCCGTGCGCTGACGCGTCACGTAGCCCTCTTCGACGAGGTCGGCGACGATCCGCTGGGCCGCGCGCTCGGTGATCCCGACGCGCGCCGCGATGTCCCTCAGCCGGATATCCGGGTTCGAGGAGATGCAGAGCAGGACCTGCGTGTGATTCGTGACGAAATGCCAACCAGTCTGAGCGTTTGTGGTTGACATAGCGGACTAGTAAGTCGTATGTTCTGATTCCGGTATCAAGTTACGTCATCCGGGTTGACTCGACAACGTACCAAGCCCTGGCCAGTCCGAGGGAGGCAGATATGTCGCTCACCGTTGACTCGATGTCGATCGCCGACGAGCTCGCGCGGGCCGGGGGGCGGAAGGTTCGGCGCTACGTCAACGAGTCGTTGTCTCGCGCCGCGAGGGAAGCCGGGGCCGAGGATCTCGAGCTGTGCGACTTTGTGTGTGAGTGCGGTCACCTGAGTTGCGCGGAGGTCGTGCCGATGCCGCTCTCGTGCTTCGACGAGTCGTCCCGGCCGGGCTCGATCGTCGGTCACGGTGAAGCGCCGTACCCTGACCCGTCAGCGCTTCAAGCGGTCTCCCACCAGCAGACGGCCTGACGAAAGGCCACGGCCAACGAACACGACGCCAAAGCAGGCCAGCGGTAGCCCTGCCCAGCGAGGCTCGTGACGATATCGCGCGGGTCTGGCTTGAGAGGCTGAGGGAGAAGCATCCGGGCACGAGCTGGGTGCTCACCAATGACCGACAGGAGCTTGAGCAGGAACATCAGCGGCTGGCGACTGAGGAGTGTGTGGTTGCGGCGGCGTAGTTAAGGACAATGGCCGGACGTGGAAGTGGCTGGCATTCCCGTGAGGTGCGTGGACGTCAGTCTGCTTGCACGTCCGGCCTTTTTGTCGTTCCTCGTCTCGCCGGTGATCGGACGGAAGGCTCCGCCGGCGAGGTCAGCACAAACGCTCTTACTTGGCTAGCTCGCCGACGCTATGGCCGCGCCGGGCAATCCCATCGCGTGCTCCTCGTCGACGGGGAAGTACTCATTCGTGCTCACGTGCCCGGCTTCTCGTTCGACGATGTCTCGAACGGTGTCGACGGAATCGGCCTCCCAGACGCAGACGGCGCGTGTGCCGTCGGTGTTCGGGATCGTGCTGTGAATGGCAACCCCGTCCGGAAGCTGCAACTCCTGCGCCGCAGCCCAGAATGTTGTTGGGTCGGAGATCTCATGGATGGCAACAACGTGCATCCGTTCTCCTCTCATCGATGGACGGAGCAGATTGCGCCGCCTCGGCCAACCTACTTGCGGCACATAGCACTGTCTAGGCGAACGACCGCGCCTTCCCGAGCGGGTGGCTCTAGGATCGTGAGATGACTCGTTACTTGCACACGATGGTCCGGATTGTCGATCCGGAGAAGAGCCGGGCGTTTTATGAGGCGTTGGGGTTGGAGTTTCGCCGCGAGTTGCCGATCGTGCGTGATGGGGAGCATGAGGCGACGAACTACTTTTTCGGGGTTCCCGGGCAGGATGAGGAGCTGGAGCTGACCTGGAACACCGACGGTCGCAGCTATGAGCTGGGGACGGCGTACGGGCATATCGCGCTAGGCGTCGACGACCTCGATGCGACCCTGGCTGCCCTGAAGGAGCAGGGGATCGAGCCGGAGCGGGAGCCCTACCGGATTCGTGAGGGCGGCTCTCGCCTTTGTTTCGTTAGGGATCCGGACGGCTATCGCATCGAGCTGATCGACCAGTCCGGCGCGTAAGCCACCTCGTCCAGTGGCCACGATCGACGACGTCACGGTCCGAACGAGCGACCTCGGCGCCTCGTTGGCGCTCTTCGCGCGCAGTTTCGACCTGCTCGGGTTCGGCGGCGAGCGGTTCGACGACGCCGGCCGTTTCAATGAGGATGAGTGGACCGACTTCTCGATCGCGATCGCGAAGGACGATCGCCCGCCGACGCGGAACCTCCACGTCGGCTCCGCCGCCACGTCGTCGACCCAGGTCGACAATTGGTGGAGAGTGCTCACCGCTGCCGGTTACCGAAACGACGGCGAGCCAGCCCGAGCCTCCATCTGGCGATCGGCGTGAGGCGGGTCAACGTCACGGGCGAGATTCCCGCGCGGGTGCTGGCGGCGCTCGCGGCGGACTTCGAGCTCGTCGACACGCCCGCGGACGTCGACGGCATCCTCTCGTTGATCCCGACGAAGGTCGACGACGCCTTCCTCGCACGGGCGGGATCGCGCCTTCGCATCGTCGCGAACTACGGGGTCGGTGTCGACAACATCGACCTCGACGCGGCTCGCGCACGCGGGATCGTGATCGCCAACACGCCTGACGTGCTCACCAGGGCGACCGCCGAGCAGGCGATCGCCTTGATGCTCGCGCTGCTGCGCAGGGTGGCAGAGGGCGACCGCTTCCTCCGCCGTCGCGCCGACTGGGTGTTCTCGCTCGAGTTCATGCTCGGCGAGAGCCTCGACGGGAAGGTCGTCGCGATCGTCGGCCCGGGGCGAATCGGCAAGGAGACCGCGCGGCTCGCAGAAGCGCACGGCGCGGCGCCACTGTTCGTCGGCCGCCGCGATTCGCTGAACGACGCGCTCGCCCTGGCCGACGTCGTGAGCCTGCATGTCCCGGCGACGCCGGAGACGCGGCACCTGATCGACGCCGAGGCGCTCGCGGCGATGAAACCGACCGCCGTGCTCGTCAACACCGCGCGCGGGACGATCGTCGACGAAGCCGCGTTGGTCGATGCGCTCCGCTCGGGCGTGATCGCGGGTGCCGCGCTCGACGTCTTCGAGTTCGAGCCGAGCGTCACGCCCGGGCTGCTCGAGCTCGAGAACGTCGTGCTGACACCGCATCTCGGGAGCGCGACGCGAGAGACGCGCGAGGCGATGGGCTTCCTGGCCGTCTCGGCACTCCGCTCGTTGCTGATCGAGGGCGTGATGCCGCCGAACGTCGTTTCGTGAGCTACGTCGGGAGGATGCCGGCGAG
This sequence comes from uncultured Thermoleophilia bacterium, assembly GCA_963774355.1. Taxonomy (GTDB): domain Bacteria; phylum Actinomycetota; class Thermoleophilia; order Gaiellales; family Gaiellaceae; genus PALSA-600. The sequence goes on from CAVZER010000002.1 coordinate 129,117, forward strand.
GCTCCACGTGCGGGGAGCGTCGGGCACGAGCCGAAGCAGCACCCCGGGCTTGGCCTTCCGCGCGGCTGCGAAGCGCTCACCGTCGTCGCGTCCGAGGTAGCGGCCGGCGATGTCAGCTCGGACGGGCGTGACGTCCGCTTCGACAAGGTCGGCCTCGCCGCGTATCTCGGTCCCGCGAAACGGTGGGACGGCCTCGAAGACGAGGAGGATGCACCGCGGATCGCGCGCGAGATGGCGCAGCTTCACGTCGCCCTCGGCGATCACGACCTCGAACGCCTCGCCGGTCCAGCGAAACCAGACCGGCGTCACGAGCGCGCTGCCGTCTTTCCGGTAGGTCGTCAGCACCGCCGGCGAGGGCCCTTCGAGCAGGGACCGCATGTCCTCGGGCCAGGCTTCCGGCATCATCGGCGAGGGTAACCGTGATCGTCCTCTATGACAGCCCCGTGTCGGGCAACTGCTACAAGGTGCGCCTGCTGCTGGCGCATCTCGGCGTCGCGTACGAGCGGCGCGCGGTCGACGTCGTCGATCGGTCCAGTCGCCCGGCGCTGCTCGGAGGGCTCAATCCGGCGCTTCGCGTGCCGACCCTCGTGCTCGACGACGGGCGCCCGCTCGCCGAGTCCAATGCGATCCTCTGGTACTTCGGCGACGGGACCCGGTTCGTTCCAGCCGATCGGTACGAGCGGACGCAGGTCCTGCAGTGGCAGTTCTTCGAGCAGTACGACCACGAGCCGTCGATCGCGGTGGTTCGCTTCTGGCTCGCGTACTCCGGGCAGCCCGAGGCGTACGCCGATCGCGTCGAGAGCCGCCGCGCCGCCGGCTACAAGGCACTCGACGCGATGGAGCGGCACCTGGCCGGGCGCGAGTGGCTCGTCGGCGGCGGCATGACGCTTGCCGACATCTCGCTCTACGCCTACACGCACGTCGCGCACGAAGGAGGCTTCGATCTCGCCGTCTATCCGGCGATCCTGGCCTGGCTGGAACGTGTCGCGACACAGCCGGGCCACGTGACGATCGACGCCTGATCTGCCGTCCCGCCCACCGGTGGATCCGGAAGTTGGCACACATTTGGCACGTTCGCGTTTCACACGCGTGACGGCCGCCCCGCTACGTTCGCCACATGAGAGCGAGCGGGACGAAAACACCAACGAAAACAGCAGCGAAGGTCGTGCGGGCCGCGACGCCATGGGGTCCCGCGGTCGTCGTCGAGCGGCTCACCTTGCCGCAGCGCGCAGCCGAGAAGCGCTTCTCCTCCGTTGTCGAGGTGCTCGAGACCGAGCGGGGCGAGCGCCTTGTCCGTTTCGCCTACTCGACCGACGGTGTGGCCCGACGCGGTCCGGTCACCCTGCGCGAACGCGACCTCGAGCGGCTCCGTGCAGAGCTCGGCCGCAGGCCGGCCCTCGCGGAGCTGTTACGGATCGATGGCGGAGGTGGCGCCTAGACGACGGACGCGACAGACATCTTGGCCGCGTCGATCAGCGAGCCCATGAGCAGCGCCCCGTCCACCGAGCCGAGCAGCGGATCCACCGCGTGTTCCGGGTGCGGCATCAGCCCGAGGACGTTCCCGGCTCCGTTGATCACGCCGGCGACGTCGGAAACGGAACCGTTCGGGTTCGAGCCGGCCGCGTAACGCAAGCGCGATCTGACCCGCCGCGTCGAGCTCCGCCAGCAGCTCGTCGTCGGCGAACCAGCATCCCTCGCCGTGCTTGATGGGGAGCACAAGCTCCTGGCCGGGTTGACACCGCGAGAGCAGCGGCGTCTGGGCGGGCTCGACCCGGACCGGGACGTCCCGACAGATGAACGCGAGTGACGCGTTCGGGCGGAGCACGCCCGGCAGCAAGCCGGCCTCCGTCAGGATCTGGAAGCCGTTGCAGATCCCCAGCACGGGACCGTCGTCGTCGGCGAACGCACCGACCGCCTCGAGGATCGGGGAGAAGCGGGCGATCGCGCCGCAGCGGAGGTAGTCGCCGTAGGAGAACCCTCCCGGCAGCAGCACACCGCTCGTGCCCGTTGGGAGGCTCGGCTCCGTGTGCCAGACGCGGCGCGCGTCTGCCCCGAGCCGGTTGAGTGCGAGCTCCGCGTCGCGGTCGTCGTTCGAGCCGGGAAAGACGACGACGGCGACCACCGGGCGATCCGGCTCGGAGCTCATGCGTTCTCGAGCTCGATCGCGTAACTCTCGATCAGGGGGTTGGCGAGGAGCTGGGCACACATCGCCTCGAGCTGAGTGCGTGCCTCGTCGGGATCCTCGGTCGTCAATTCGACGTCGACGACCTTGCCGATCCGCGTCTCGCCGACCTCGAAGCCGAGGTGACGGAGCGAGCTCGAAACGGCTTGCCCCTGCGGGTCGAGGATCCCCGGCTTGGGACGGACGAGCACGGTCGCCCTCACTCGAGCACCACCGACGGCCGAGCGACGTAGGACGGAAACTCGATGCCGGTCAGCCGCGCGAACGCCTCCACGTAGCGGAGCCGCGTCCCGGCGACGACGTCGTCGGGCAGCTCGGGGCCGGGGTCGGTCTTGTCCCAGCCCAGCGACTCGCAGTAGTCGCGCACGAACTGCTTGTCGAAGGACGGCTGGGCGCCACCCGGCCGATACTCGTCGGCGGGCCAGAAGCGCGACGAGTCGGGCGTGAACGCCTCGTCGCCGAGCACGAGGGCGCCGGTCTCGTCGACCCCGAACTCGAGCTTCGTGTCGGCGAGGATGATCCCGTGCTCCCGCGCATGCGTTGAGGCGAAGGCATAGAGCGCGAGCGCAGTCGCCTCAACCTCGTCGAACCGCTCGACGCCGACCAGTTCGGCTGCCGTCTCTCGGTCGATGTTCTCGTCGTGGCCCGTCGTCGCCTTCGTCGCCGGTGTGAAGATCGGCTCCGGCAGCTGCTCGCTCTCGGTCAACCCCTCGGGCAGCCGGTGGCCGCACACGGTTCCGGTCGCGCGATAGTCGTTCCAGCCCGAACCGGCCAGGTAGCCGCGCACGACGCACTCGATCGGCAGCATCTCGAGCCGGCGGCACTCGGTCGTGCGGCCGTCGTCACGGAGTGAGAGCAGGTGGTTCGGGACGATGTCCTTCGTGCGGGCGAACCAGAATCCCGACAGCCCGGTGAGGACACGACCCTTGTCCGGGATCGGGGTCGGAAGGACGACGTCGAACGTCGAGATGCGATCGCTCGCGACGAGCAGCAGCCGCTTGTCGTCAGCGGCGTAGAGCTCGCGCACCTTGCCGCTTCCGACGTGCAGGACCTCAGGCATGAACGGGGACCTCCTTCGGTTCGAGACGACGCAGCCGGTTGAATGCGCCGTCGAGGTGAGCGATGGTCGCTTCGAGATCGAAGACCTGATCGAGGCTCACCTCGGAAAGGTGCGCGGTGATCTCACGGTCGGCGCGAACGAGCTCTTCGAAGTCGAGCTCCTCGTCCCACGAGCGCATCGCGTTGCGCTGCACCGTGCGGTACGCCTCTCCGCGCTCGACGCCATGCTCGACGAGTGCGAGCAGCAGCCTGTGCGAGAAGAAGAGGCCGTGCGACGCCCACAGGTTGCGCTCCATGCGGTCCGTGTGGACGACGAGACCGTCGACGAGCCACGTGAACCGGTCCAGCATGTAGTCGAGCGCGAGGAAGGCGTCGGGGATGACGATCCGCTCGGCCGACGAGTGCGAGATGTCCCGCTCGTGCCACAGGACGACGTTCTCGAGGCCGACCGGCGCGGCGGCGCGGACGACGCGGGCGAGCCCCGAGATGCGCTCGGCGATCTTCGGGTTGCGCTTGTGCGGCATCGCGGAGGACCCCTTCATGCCCGCAGCGAACGGCTCTTCGACCTCCCGTACCTCGGTGCGGGCGAGATGCCTGATCTCCGTCGCGAAGCGATCGAGGGACGCGGCGCACAGCGCGAGGGCACCGAGCAGCTCGGCATGCCGGTCGCGCGAGATCACCTGCGTCGAGACCGGATCGGGCTCGAGGCCGAGGCCCGCGCACGCGATCGCCTCGACACGCGGGTCGATCGCGCCGTACGTGCCGACGGTGCCCGACAGCTGGCCGACCCGGCACGTCTCGAGCGCCAGCTCGATCCGCCTGCGGGCGCGATCGAGCTCGAAGGCCCAGCCGGCGAGCTTCCAGCCGAACGTCGTCGGCTCGGCGTGCACGCCGTGAGAGCGCCCGATGCAGATCGATCGCCGGTGCTCCTCGGCCCGCCGCACGACCGCGCCGAGCGCACGTTCGACACCGGTCAGCAGGAGCCCGCCGGCGTCGCGGAGCTGTAGCGCCAGTGCCGTGTCGAGCACGTCAGACGAGGTCAGCCCGTAGTGCACCCAGCGCCCCTCGGGCCCGAGCTGCTCGGCGACTGCGTCGACGAACGCAGCAAGGTCGTGGTCGGTCGTCTGTTCGAGCTCGGCGACCCGCTCCGCGGACGGGGCGACCGCGCGATCGCGGATCGCTGCGACGTCGCTCACCGGAACGACTCCGATCTCGGCCCACCCGTCGAGCGCAGCCAGTTCGACCTCGAGCCAGCGCTCCAACTTGCCCTCCTCCGACCAGATGCGAGACATCTCGGGGCGGGAGTAGCGGGCGATCACTCCGGTCAGTCTAGAGAGCGGTGGTGCTGGAGCTCCCGGTCAGGTGAGCGCCAGGATGCGCGCGGCGAGCACTGCGGCGTTCTTCGCGTTGTCGACCCCGACCGTCGCGACCGGGACGCCCGGGGGCATCTGCACGATCGAGAGGAGCGCGTCCATCCCGTCGAGAACCGAGAGCGACGAGCGCAGCGGGACGCCGATCACCGGGAGCTCCGTGTGCGCCGCGACGACGCCCGGCAGCGCCGCCGCGAGGCCCGCGCCGCAGATCAGCACCTTCAGGCCGCGGCCGGCCGCGGAGCGCGCATACTCGGCCACGGCGTCGGGCGTGCGGTGCGCCGACCGGACCTCGAGCTCCCAGGCGATCCCCCGCGCGTCGAGCTCGTCGACCGCACCCTGCATGCGCGCACGATCCGACTCCGACCCGACCAGGATCCCGACCACCGGTTCAGCCATCGACCGCCGCCGCGATGTCGCGCCTGAAGCGGACGCCTTCGAACGACACGAGGTCGACGGCCCGGTAGGCGTTGCCTCGTGCCTCGACCACGGTTGGCCCGGTCCCGGTCACGGAGAGGATTCTGCCGCCATTCGTGACCAGGCGTCCGTCCCGTACCGCCGTCCCGCCGTGAAGCACGAGAGCGCCGGTCGCGGCTGCAGCCTCGAGCCCGTCGATCGGCCGGCCGGAGTAGTCGCTCGACTGCGGGTAGTCGGGCCCCGCGAGCACCACCGTGACGGCGGCCGTGTCGGTCGTCGCGAACGTCGAGTGGGAGAGGTCGCCGCGGGCGGCGCGAGCGAGCAGGTCGAGCAGGTCGCCCATCGACGCGCGGCATCAACACCTGCGTCTCGGGGTCGCCGAAGCGGGCATTGAACTCGAGCACCTTCGGGCCGTCCTCGGTCATCATCAGCCCGGCGTAGAGGCAGCCCACGAACGGAGTGCCCCTCCGGGCGAGCTCCTCGATCACCGGCCGGTGGACGGCGTCGACCAGCGAGTCGAGGTCGCCGAGCCACGGGACCGGCGAGTACGCACCCATTCCGCCGGTGTTCGGGCCGGTGTCGCCGTCGCCGATTCGCTTGAAGTCCTGGGCGGCGCCGACCTGGACGACGCCGCGTCCGTCCGTGACCGCGAAGACCGACACCTCTGGACCGTCGAGCAGCTCCTCGATCACCATGCCGCCGCCCAGCCCCTGTACGGCGCGCAGTGCCGCATCGAGCTCGTCCTGCGTCCTGCAGACGAACACGCCTTTGCCGGCCGTGAGGCCGTCGGCCTTGACGACGCAGGGCGGCCGTGCAACCGAAAGGGTGCCCGCCGCCGCCACGCCGGCGGCCCGCAGCACGTCCTTGGCGAACGTCTTCGAGCCTTCGATGCGGGCGGCCGCGGCGCTCGGGCCGAACACGGCGATGCCGTTGCGGCGGAGCTCGTCGGCGACGCCGGCCACGAGGGGGCCCTCCGGGCCGATGATCGCGAGCTCGGTGCCGAGGGTGAGCGCCAGCGCGAGCAGGCCGTCGCGGTCGTCGGCGCGGACCGGGTGGCACACGCCGAGCGCCGCGATCCCCGGGTTGCCGGGGGCGGCATGGAGCTCGCCGAGGCTGGGGCTCTGCGCGAGCCGCCACGCGAGCGCATGCTCGCGCGCCCCCGCCCCGACGAGCAGCACGTTCACCCGCCGATCCTACTTCGGCGGGCTCTGGTGTTCTCTCGCCCGGCGACGCTCCTCGTCCTGGAGCCGCCACAGCTTCTCGTCCGGATCGTCGCGCTTGCCGCGCAGCACATACCACGCGAGAACGGCCGCGATCGACACGGGCACCACCGCCGACAGGATGAGCACGGTCTCGAGCGCGGTGTTGCCGCTCAGGGCGATCATGCCGCTCAGGCGAGCACGCGCTCGCGGGCGGCGCCGACGCCGACGAGCTCGACCGGGATGCCGAGGTCGTCTGCGACGAACTCGACGTAGGCGCAGGCCGCGGCCGGCAGATCGCGCACGGTCGTGGCCTCGTCGAGCGGCACGCGCCATCCGTCGAGGACTTCCCAGACCGGAGCCGCATGGTGGAAGTCGGACTGGTGGGCGGGGAAGTCGCGCGTCTCGCGCCCGTCCGGCAGCCGATAGGCGACGCAGACGGGAAGCTGGTCGAAGGCCGAGAGCACGTCGAGCTTCGTGAGCGCCAGCGCGGTCATCCCGTTCAGGCGGACGGCGTAGCGAAGGGCGACGAGATCGAGCCAGCCGCAGCGCCGTTCACGTCCGGTGACCGTGCCGTACTCGCCGCCGAGCTCTCGCAGGCGCGCCTGGTCCGGGCCGGCGATCTCCGACGGGAACGGGCCTTCGCCCACGCGGGTGACGTAGGCCTTCGACACGCCGAGGACGCGATCGATTCGCGTCGGCCCGATGCCCACGCCGGTCGGAGCGCCGGACGCGATCGGGTTCGACGACGTGACGAACGGATACGAGCCGTGATCGAGGTCGAGCAGCGTCGCCTGGGCGCCCTCGAAGAGCACGCGCTTGCCGTCGCGAAGCGCCTGGTCGACGAGCAGCGAGACGTCGCCGACGTAGGGCGCGAGCCGCTCGGCCAGCGCCGACGTCCGCTCCCAGATCTCCTCGAGATCGAACGGCGCGACGTCGTAGACCTTCGACAGCCACACGTTCTTCTCCGCGAGCGCGACCTCGAGCTTCTGGCGGAGGATCTTCGCGTCGAGCACGTCCTGGACGCGGATGCCGATGCGCGACGCCTTGTCGGCGTAGGCAGGCCCGATCCCGCGCCTCGTCGTTCCGATCTGAAGCGACCCGAGGCGCCGCTCGGAGGCCTGATCGATCGCCACGTGCCAGGGCATGATCAGGTGCGCGTTGCCCGACACGACGACGACCGACGTGTCGATGCCGCGCGAGGCGAGCTCGTCCAGCTCGTCGAGCAGCACCTGCGGATCGACGACGCAGCCCGCGCCGATCACGGACGTCTTCCCGGAGATGACGCCGCTCGGCGTCTGCCGGATCTTGAACGTCTCGCCGTGGGCGACGATCGTGTGCCCCGCGTTCGGGCCGCCCTGGTAGCGGCAGACGATGTCCGAATCCTGCGCCAGCAGGTCGACGATCTTGCCCTTCCCCTCGTCGCCCCACTGCGCGCCCACGACGACGGTCGACGGCACGGCTCCCAGTCTAGGTCAGCTGCAGCTGGCGCTCGTCGTGGTGCGCCAGCGCGGGCGGCTGCTCGCCGCGCCGCAGGACGATCTCGTGTCCTGCGGCGCAGCGAACGACGCCGAGCGCGCTGTCCCTGTCGACGCTGCCGCGAACGCTCGCGGCCAGGAGGGCGTCGGAGAACAACGCGCCACTACGCCGAGCCGCCTCGAGGCACGGCTCACAAAGGCATGAGAACGAGGTCGCAGAGGGGGAGAGCCAGACCGTCGTCATCATGCCGCCGCGGCCAGGTCGGCGAACTTGGCGTAGCGTTTCTGGAAGGCGAGCTTCTCGATCCCGGTCGCGCCGTTGCGGTGCTTGGCGAGGATCAGCTCGGCAACGCCGGCGGAGTCGGTCTCCTCCGGGTTGTAGTACTCGTCGCGGTACACGAACATCACGAGGTCGGCATCCTGCTCGATCGAGCCCGACTCTCGCAGATCCGACAGGATCGGTCGCTTGTCATGGCGTTGCTCGACTGCACGCGACAGCTGCGACAGGGCGACGATCGGGACGTCGAGGTCGCGCGCCAGCACCTTGAGCGAACGTGAGATCTGCGACACCTCCTGCACTCGGTTCTCGACCGTCGTTCCGCTCGTCATCAGCTGCAGGTAGTCGACGATCACGAGCGCCAGGCCGCTCTCGCGCATCTTGAGCCGGCGCAGCTTCGAACGGATCTCCATCATCGTGATCGAGCCGGTGTCGTCGACGTAGATCGGTGCCTTTGCGAGCTTGTCGCACGCTGAGGTCAGCCGAGGCCAGTCGTCGACCGCGAGCTTGCCGGTGCGCAGGCGTTGCGACTCCACCTTGCCCTCGGAGCACATCAGCCGCTGCGTCACCTCTGCCTTCGACATCTCGAGCGTGAAGAGCGCCACGGGCTTCTCGTGGCGGACGGCGACGTTCGCGGCCATGCACAGCGCGAGGGCCGACTTGCCCATCGACGGCCGCGCCGCCACGATCACGAGGTTTCCGGGTTGGAATCCGGAGGTGAGGCGGTCGACGTCGCGGAAGCCCGACGGCGTGCCCGTGATGTCGGTGCCGGCCTCGTAGAGCTTCGTGATCGTCTCGAACGACTCCTTGAGGAGATCGTCGATGTGCGCGAACTCGCTCGAGACGCGCTGCTGTGAGAGGTCGAACACGATCTGCTCGGCCCGGTCGACCAGCTCGATCGTCTCGCCCGGCCGGTCGAAGCCGAGTCGCGCGATGTCGTTCCCGGCGCGGATCAGGCCGCGCAGAGTCGCCATCTCGCTGACGATGCGCGCGTAGTGCGCGGCGTTCGAGGCGGCGGGGACGAGCGCGGCCAGCTCGTGCACGCGCTCCGCGCCGCCGATCTGGGTCAGGTGCCCGGTGCGGTCGAGGTCGTCGACGACGGTGATCGCGTCGACCGGCTCGCCCTTCGCGTAGAGGGCGATGATCGAGCGGTAGATCAGCCCGTGGCTCTCGCGATAGAAGTCCGCCGCCGACAGGTTCGTCGACTCCGTGACCGCCCCGATCGCCAGCGGCGAGAGCATCATCGCGCCGAGCACCGACTCCTCGGCATCGAGGTTCTGCGGCGGGACCGGGGCGATCGCGAGCGCCTGGGCAGGCATTGCCATGTGGCGCCTAGTCAAGCCGTCTCCGCCGGTTTTTCAACCGTGTGCATAACGCCGTTCACACTCCTCTAACAACATCACGTGCAGGGATATCAGAACAGGCGTTCGTCTCGCAAGGTGGATCAAAAGGTCGCTCCGAGCGCGGACTTTGGTGCTCATTCCACAGGCCGTGGACGGCGCTGTGGATCGATCGGGCGTCACAATTCGTTAACGAATCGTCCACAGGCGGTTGGAGAGCCTGTGGAAAGCCGCTATTCGGCCGGTTCCGCCTCGGTCTCTGCAGTGGGGTCGAGATCGGGCTCGAGCGCGGTCTCGGCTCCCGGCTCCGGCTCGTCCGCGGCGGCGTCCGCCTCCGCAGCTGCGGGCTCCGGCGGCGCCTCGACTCCCGCGTCGCTTGTCGTCTCGGCCTCGTCGGAAGCGCGGGCCGCCTCGGCCTCGGCGGCCTCCAGCGCGGCGAGCTCCTCCGCGCTCGGCAGCTCCTGGCCCTCCGGCGCGACCGCGAGGTGGAGCTCCGCGGTGACGTCCGCGAACAGCTCGAGCGGCACGGTGTAGCGGCCGATCCGCTTGATCGTGTCCATCTGCAGCTTGCGCCGGTCGATGCGGATCTTCTCCTGCTCCCAGAGCCGGTCGGCGACGTTGGTGGCCGTCACCGATCCGAACAGCGAGCCCGTCGGGCCGGCGTTGACGTCGAACCGAAACTCGATCGCGCCGATCCGGTCCGCGATCGCCTTCGCCTCGTCGGCGGTCTTCGCCTCGTGCCGCGCACGTAGCGCGTCCCGCTTCTCCAGCTCGCGGATGAGCGCCGGTGTGGCGGTCTGGGCGAGCCCGCGCGGCAGGAGGAAGTTGCGTGCGTAGCCGCGCGCGACGTTCACGACCTCTCCGCGCAGGCCGAGTGAGTCGACGTCCTGCTTGAGGATCACCTCCACCGGGCTCTCCTACCGGTCACCGACGTACGGGAGCAGGGCGATCTCGCGCGCTCGCTTCACGGCGACTGCGACCTGGCGCTGGTGCCGGCGGCAGGCGCCGCTGATCCGGCGCGACCGGATCTTCCCGCGCTCCGACACGTAGCGGCGAAGCTCGTTCACGTTCTTGTAGTCGATCTCGTCGACCTTCGACTTGCAGAAGAAGCACGACTTGCGGCGGCCGCCCCCGGTGGGAGCTCCCCGCTTCGGCCTGCTGGTGCGTTCGGACTTCGGTGCTGCCAAGATCGTCTCCTTAGAACGGAATGTCGTCGTCGGCTGACTGGAAGTCGGCGTCGCCGGCGCCCTGGGCGCCTGCGGGCACGAACTGGTTGCCGCCCTCGCCGGAGCTGTCTCCGGCGCCGTCACCGCGGCCGCCGAGGAACTGCACGGTGTCCGCGATCACCTCGACCGCCTGGCGCTTGGTGCCGTCCTGCGCATCCCACTCGCGCCACTCGAGGCGCCCGTCGATCGCGACGGGCCGGCCCTTGGCCAGATACTGAGCGCAGTTCTCGCCCTGCTGGCCCCAGACGGTGATGTCGAAGTAGTTCGGCTTCTCGGTCCACTGCCCGGTCGCGCCGTCCTTGCGGCGCGTGTTCACGGCGATCCGCAGCCCACAGACGGACGTGCCCGAAGGCGTGTGCCGGAGCTCCGGGTCGCGGGTCAGGTTGCCGACCAGCACGACGCGGTTGATGTTGGCCATGGTTGCTTCGCTCCTCTCCCTAGACGGAGTCCAGGCTACTCGGACGCCTCGTCGCTGTCACCGGCGGGCGCGGACGCGGCCCGCGCGGAGGGGGCCGGAGGGGGTGGCGCCGACGGCGGCTTCAAGTGACCGCCCTTGACCCGGCGGACGGCCAGGTGGCGCACGACCCCGTCGGTGATCTTCAGGACGCGCGTGATCTCGGCGAGCGCCTCGGGCGTCGTCGTGAAGAGCAGCAGGTGGTAGACCGCTTCGCCCTTGTGGTCGATCTCGTAGGCGAGGTGACGGCGGCCCCACGGCTCGTGCCCGTCCCACGTTCCCCCCGCGCCCTCGACGGCGTCGCGGACGCGCTGGATGACCTCGTTGGCGCGCTCCTCGGGGAGCTCCGGGTCCAGCAGCAGCATGATCTCGTACTCGTTCAAGCCGAATTCCTCCTTCTCATGGACTGAGTCGGCCCCGCCTCCTTGGCGCCGCTTCGGCAAACGGCGCGACGGGCGTGGCGAGAAGCGGCGGCAGTGTAGCATCGAGGCCGTGAAGCGCCTGCTCGCGCTCGTGCTCGGCGCCCTGGGTCTGACGGCGCTGCTCAAGCGACGGCGAGAGCGGGCGACCGTGACGTCGCCGGCGGACGATCTGAAGTCGAAGCTCGCCGAGTCGCGGACGGTTGCGGAATCGGAGCCGACCCCACCTCCGCCGCCCGCCGACGAGCCTGCGGCCGCGCCTGAGGCCGAGGTGGAGGTAGAGCCCGACGTCGATGCGCGCCGCGCCGACGTCCACGCGCGCGCGCGACAGGCGATGGACGACCTTTCCTAGCGGCCGAGCGGCACCGACTCGAGCAGTTCGCGCCGCTCGGTGTCGGTGAGCGTGCGGAGCGGCGGGCGCATGTCCTCGCCCATCGGGACGCCGCGGGCCACGGCGACGGCCTTCAGTGCCGCGAGGCGCGGGAACCGCTCGACGCCGGCGCGGAGCGCGCCGGCCGCGGTCGAGTCGCCGCTTCGCACGGCTTCGACGACGATTTCGGGGAACGCGGACGCGAGACCGGACACCGCGCCCCCGGCGCCTGCAGCGAGCCCTTCCCCGATCAGCGCCTCGGCGCCGATCAGGACGTCGAGGCCGTCCAGCAGGTACGGCCGCACCTTCGCGAACGGCGCGTCGCTCACCTTCATCCCGACGAGGTTGTCGACGGTCTCGCGCAGCCTTTCGACGACGGCGACCGGGATCGAGTAGCCGGACGCACGCTCGAGCTCGTAGACGTAGAACGGCGTCGGCGCGCATGCGCGAGCTGCCGCGGCGAAGTGCGCGAGCAGCTCCTGCTCGTCGAGAGGGAAGTAGGGCGGAGCGATCACCGCGACCGCCGACACGCCGGTCGCCGTCGCGTGCGCTGCGAGCGCGACCGTGGCCGCGGTCGACTGCGCACCGCAGTGTGCGATCACCTCGAGCGGCCCCCGAGCGGCGAGCTCGAGCAGCCGCATCCGCTCCGGCACCGAGAGGAGCATGCCCTCGCCCGTCGTGCCGGTGAGCAGGATGCCGTCGACGCCACCGGCCGCGAGGAACGCGAGGTACGGCTCGACGGCCGCCTCGTCGAGCGACGACCCACCGGCGGTGAGCGGCGTCAGTGCGGCTGCGAGCGTGCGGGGCACGCCGGGATTTAACCGGCGGTGAGCACGAGCAGCCAGTCGCTGTCGCCCGCGCTGTTCTTGTCGGGCGGACGAAACGTCTCGATGCTGCCGTTGCGCGAGACCGGTGCTGCGGGCGCGAACGTCCCGGCGGTCGGGTCGTACCAGCGCGCTACGGCGTTCGCTGCGAGCTTCGACAGCGTCGATCGTGAACGTGCGCACCGTCGGCAGGTAGGCGATCGCCAGCTTGCCGTCCGGAGTGCGGGCCGCGGTCGCATAGTCGCTGGAGTCGACGTCTCCCGTCGACGTGAAGGTTCCGTAGCCGGAGGTCAGCAGCGTGTGCTTCTGGTCGGGGACGAGCCGGTACCACGGACGGCCGGAGAAGAGCTTCACGAGGTAGCCCATCTGTTCACTGCCGGGTGTGTCGAGTTGCTGCTGCCAGCCGGGGAGGAATTGCCAGGTGTACTTGTTGCCGTAGAACTGGCCGGCGGCGCCACTGAGCATCGTCCAATACTCCTGGCGGCGAAGTGTTTCGGGGTCGCCATACGAGAACGACGAGCTGTTCTGCTCGAACTCGTAGCCGGCCTCGACCATGAAGATCGGAGCGGAGTGCTGCCGGTTGTACTCCTTCAGGACCTCTGCGTACGTCGGGCCGTACGTGTACGCGGCGTCGAGACCGAGGAGGGGCCGCCACCTCGTGTCATCCCAGGAGCTGCTCACGGTGAAGTTGAGCTCGATCGTCTGAACGTGGCGAGGGTCAGTGCTCCGGATCCCCTTTGCGACGGCCAAGACGAGCGCGTCCAACGACGGGTCGCTCCACTGCTGGAAGTCGTTGCCGCTCATCCAGACGATGTTCGGGAACTTCGCATAGCGCTTTCCGAGAAAACGCCCATAGGCGTACGCCTTCTTGACCCCGTTCGCCTGCAGCGTGTTCAGCCAGCCGCCGGTCTCGATCGGATCGAGGAACACCGCCATCCCGTACCGATTCGCCAGGCGAAGCATGGCATCGACGCGCTTGAAGTACTGCTCGTTCGGGGTCGAGATGTCTCCGGGTTTGTCGAACGGCTCGATGTGGTCGTAGGTGCTTCCGTCGGCTCGGCCGGCCGTGTACGTGTCGCAGAGGAGGTTGACCCAGAGCGAATTGAAACCGGCAGTCGCCCGGTCGGCGATGTACGTCTTCGCATCGTTCAAAGAGAGATTCACGATCATCGACTGAGGTGAGTCGCCGACGATCAGGAAAGGGCGGCCGCGCTGGTCGACGAGGTAGCGGTGAGTGGGACCGACCTTGAGCGGGAACGCAACGCTCGGACTCGCGGCAGAGTGGGCGTTCGCTGGAGTCAATCGGTCACCAACGAGGAGCAGCGCCGCAGCCAGCGGGAGCAGGAGGGACGTGCGGTAGGCCAGCGCCCTCAGTCGCATCACGGGGTTCGGAAGAGTCAGGGAACGAGGCCGTAGGCGGTCAGCTGGCCCGCCGACGCGACGTATACGCGACCGTTCGCCACCAGCGGAATGGTGAACTTGAGCCAGGGGTCGAGCTGGTCGCGGGTCCCCGCCTGGTCGCTCGTGTAGTACTCGTGCGCGAGGTTGCTCGGATCGTAGGCGTGCAGCGTGCCTGGGCTGCTGTCGCCGTTGCTCTGCAAAGCCCAGAGGATCCCGTTCGAGCTGCCGTTTGCCGAGATCGCCATCTCACCGCCGCGTGCGGCGAACGTGCTCGTGTTTCCGTTGTAGATCTCGCGGGACTTGGACGTCGGCGACGGTCGAGAGCAGCCCGTTCGTCAGCGAGAACGCCATCAGCTGGCCCTGGACGGGAGCGTAGTAGACGGAGCCGTTGAAGTAGACCGGCGAGCTGTAGTTTCCTGTCTCGTATGCCGCCGCCGGTCGGAAAGACGTTGACGAGCGACTGGACGATCTGGTTGTCGTTCGCCGTTGCCTACTCCGCCCATGTTGTCGCGGTCGACGAGGTAGACGGTGCCACCCTTGCCGGCCGCCAATCACCTCGTGTGGATGCGCTCCCGACTGGTCGGGCAGGAGGATGATGCCGCCCGACGCCGAGGTCGACGTCGTTGGCGTCGAGCGTTGCGTAGTTGTACGGGGTGAAAGTAGTCGACGACGCGTGCCGCTCGGGTTCAGCTTGAGCAGCGTGTCGCCGAAGTCGCTGCCGCCGCGTGTGCCGCGTCGAAGGTCCCGTTGCCGGTCGAGAAGTAGAGGCTACCCGGACGAGTCGACGGCGATCCCGTCGCCGCCCATCCAGACGCCGCCGTTCTCGCGTTCGGAGTCGTGCAGAACACCCAGTCCTGGTGAAGCGTCGACGCGTTGTACGCCATCACCCAGCCGTGGTACGGCGGGTTGTTCCCGTGGTTGGAGAACCCGATGTACAGCTCGCCGTTCGCAAGCGTCAGCGCCGGCCGCTGGTTCTCGCGTGATGTTGTTGAAGGAGATCGTGCCGTTGACGGATCCATCGCCGTTCCCCGGCACGCTCGCCTTGATCACGATCGGCCCGCCGAACTTCTCGGCGCCGGTCGTGAGGTCGAGCGCGTGCAGGCGGTTCACGTAGCGTCGTCGTGCCGCCGCTGACCTCCTTCGTCGCCGCGACGACGTAGATCGTGTTCGGTCGACGGGTCGATCACCGGCGTGCCGGTGATCCCGATCTCGTTCGGGATGTCGCCGGTCTCGCCCGTGTCGGCCGGCGGGATCGGCGTCGACGCCGGCGGCCGGGTTGATGAACGAGTCCTTCCAGAGCGGCGTGTTGCTCCGGCCGTCGGCGTCGAAGGCGTAGACGCTGTCGTGCTCGGTCGCGACGATCACGACGTTGTGGAAGCCCTGCCCGGGAATGTTCACGTTCGGCACGTAGAGCGGTGAGGCGAACGTGAGGCCGTCGAGCGGATAGCTGAAGCAGCTTCCCGAACGTGGTCGAGTTGACGTTCGACGGCGTGAGCACCGTCTCGTTCAGGTTCTCGCCCGTCCGCGCGTTGTCGTTGTGGAAGGTGAACGTGCCTGCGTAGTTCGATGACGTAGACGGTCGACGCTCGCCGTCTGCGGTCCCGGTCGCCGCCGAGATCGTGTGCGTCCCGACGGTGCTCGGCGGCGTGTAGAGACCGCCGCTGGTGATCGTCCCGACGCTGCTGTTGCCGCCGCGACGCCGTCGACCGACCAGGTGACGCTCCCGCTTCCAGGGCCCTGGCCGCGTGTACTGCTGGGTGCGCGTGAACGTGAGTACGGCGTTGTTCGGCGAGACCGTGAAGCGCGGTGGTCGTCGGTCGCGATGTTGGAGTACGGGCCGAGGTCGCCGGCCGCGTCGGTGGCGCGGACGCGGTAGCTGTAGCGTGTTGTTCGCAGCGACGCTGGTGTCCTTGTAGCGTGGTCGTCGGCTGGTCCCGATCTGGGCGAAGTTGGTGCAGCTGGCGCCCTGGCAGCGTTCGATCTGGTAGCCGGTGACGCCGCCGGTCGGTCGCCGCGCCCCAGGAGAGGTCGATCTCGGTCGGGCTCACCGCGTTGGCGCGTCAAGGTTCCCGGAGCCGACAGGGGGCTCGAGCCGATCGGTGTCGCCTGGTCGGTTTGGATCTGGGTGGCGGTGAGGGCGGTGTTGTAGACGCGGACTTCGTCGATCATCCCGGCGAAGTACTGGCCGTAGATGCTGTCGCCGCCGATCTGCAACGGGTTGGTCGAGGTGCTGATCGCGCCGGTGTGGGCGGTCGAGGCGACCTGGGTGCCGTTCACGTACAGGCGCAGCGTGACGCCGTCGTAGGTCTCGGCGAGGTACGACCAGGTGTTGGCGGGCAGGGCGGCGGTGCCGTACGCGTCGGCGTAGCTGCCGCCGGCGATCAGGCCGGCGTCGGGCTTGGAGGCGTTGGTGGAGGTCGCCTCGAGGTAGTAGTTGTCGTTGCCCTTGTAGATCACGTCGCGCCAGCTGCCGTTGACGGTCGACGGGTTGACCCACGCCTCGAGCGTCATCCCGGTCGTCAGGTGCAGCGAGGCCGCGTCGGGGATCGTGACCAGCGAGCTGCGTGCCGTTGAACTGCAGCGCCTTGCCGTACTTGCCGGTCGCCGCCCAGGTCGTGTTCGCGATCGTCCCGTTGTTGCCGTTCCCCGACCGATCCGTGACCGTCGTCCCCGACCCCTCATCAAACCCATACGCCGCCACCAACCCCGACGGGCCGGTCACCGCCGCACAGGTGACGGCGACGTTGGTGACGTTCGCGGAACCGACTGTTCCTGACCCGTTCGACACGGTGCAGGTCTGGCCGGACGGATTCGTCTTCACCGTCACCGCGTACGCCGCCCCCGACGCCAACTTGGTCGCGAACGTGAACGGCCCGTTCGCGGTCACGCTCAGATCGTCGCCGCCGTTGTCCTGCAACACCACCGTCCCCGACAACCCCGACACCGACCCGCCGACCGAATACGTCGGCGTCGTCGTACAGCTAACCGCGACGTTGGTGACGTTGGCCGAGCCGATCGTCCCTGAGCCGTTCGACACCGAACAGGTCTGGCCGGACGGATTCGTCTTCACCGTCACGCTGTAAGCCGCCCCAGCACGCCAGCTGGGTCGCGAACGTGAACGGCCCGTTCGCGGACACGCGACAGGTCGTCGCCGCCGTTGTCCTGCAACACCACCGTCCCCGACAACCCCGACACCGACCCGCCGACCGAATACGTCGGCGTCGTCGTACAGCTAACCGCGACGTTGGTGACGTTGGCCGAGCCGATCGTCCCCGACCCGTTCGACACCGAACAGGTCTGGCCGGACGGATTCGTCTTCACCGTCACGCTGTACGCCGCCCCCGACGCCAGCTGGGTCGCGAACGTGAACGGCCCGTTCGCGGACACCGACAGGTTGTCGCCGCCGTTGTCCTGCAACACCACCGTCCCCGACAACCCCGACACCGACCCGCCGACCGAATACGTCGGCCCGGTCGGGCTGATCGGCGTGGTCTGGTCGGTTTGGATCTGGGTGGCGGTGAGGGCGGTGTTGTAGACGCGGACTTCGTCGATCATCCCGGCGAAGTACTGGCCGTAGATGCTGTCGCCGCCGATCTGCAACGGGTTGGTCGAGGTGCTGATCGCGCCGGTGTGGGCGGTCGAGGC
This sequence comes from uncultured Thermoleophilia bacterium, assembly GCA_963774355.1. Classification (GTDB taxonomy): domain Bacteria; phylum Actinomycetota; class Thermoleophilia; order Gaiellales; family Gaiellaceae; genus PALSA-600. Next base: position 146,778 of record CAVZER010000002.1, read on the forward strand.
GACCTGGGTGCCGTTCACATACAGGCGCAGCGGTGGCGCCGTCGTAGGTCTCGGTCAGGTAGCGACCAGGTGTTGGCGGGCAGGGCGGCGGTGCCGTACGCGTCGGCGTAGCTGCCGCCGGCGATCAGGCCGCCGTCGGGTTTGGAGGCGTTGGTGGAGGTGGCCTCGAGGTAGAAGTTGTCGTTGCCCTTGTAGATCACGTCGCGCCAGCTGCCGTTGACGGTCGACGGGTTGACCCACGCCTCGAGCGTCATCCCGGTCGTCAGGTGCAACGAGGCCGCGTCGGGGACCGTCGACCAGCGAGCTGCTGCCGTTGAACTGCAGCGCCTTGCCGAACTTGCCCGGTCGCCGCCCAGGTCGTGTTCGCGACCGTCCCGTTGTTGCCGTTCCCCGACTGATCCGTGACCGTCGTCCCCGACCCCGCATCAAACCCATACGCCGCCACCAACCCGGCCGAAGCGGCCGTGGCGTCCTTAGGCGGCGCCAGCGAAACGAACAGCGCCAGAATGGCGATGAAGAGGACGGCACGCGCTGTCCGCCACGTGTCCACCCTGCGGTCGGAGCCCGAGGCTCCCTGGCTTTTCGTTCCCATACGAATGGCTAGTGCATCTCCAATCGCAAACCAATTGCGTCGCGACCCGGCGAGCCCCGCGACGATGCACCCGCCCAGACTGGTCGACTAGGTCTCGAGCCCTCTCAGGCCGACGCGTTAGTGATGGGCACGCCCATGAACGTGAACCCATCCGAGTCACCGTATCGCTTGTCGGTGCCGAACGTCAGCTCGCTGACCGACCCGATCTCGACGAGCTCGGGCGCCTCGTAGAGCCACCGTTCACACCAACTCCGAGTTCCCCAGTTGCCACGCTGTCCTCCCCTTTTTGTCCCCTACGTGAACGAAGGGTAGGTGGCCGCTCAATTGCTCGCAACTGTCCTGAAGTGCAGGTTGCCGAGATGCGGCCTCGCCACGTCCGGTCGAGCGGAGGACCAGTGCGGCCTGCAGAAGGAGGAGCGAGTGTGCGTCCGGCGCCTCCCCCGACCACGTGTCCCGGAGCGCCATCTGGTCGACGGGCTCGAGGTCGTCGAGTTCGTTGGCGGCGTCGCTCGCCAGCGACCGGCTCGCAGCGCCCCAGAACACCGGGCCGAATGCGGCTTTCGTCGTGCGCCCGAGCACTGAGGCGGGGAGAAGAGGCGAGAAGATCGCCCGAAGCAGGGAGGTGCGTTCGTGCAGCCTCCGCCGGGCCGCGACGCGGGCGACCGATGCCGCAAAGGCCGAGTCGGTCAGCGGATGGGCGATCGTCGCCTGGCAGTCCTTCGCGATCAGGTCGAGCGACCGCAGTCCGATCTCGGTCTCCCTGCGCTCGTGCCACCATCGCCAGCGATCGGACCAGCGGAAGGGCTCGCTCGCCAGGTCGTCTGCCGAACGGCGCCGCAGCTCGGTGTTTGCGCGGTCCGTCAGCCAGTCGAGACGCGTCGCGCCGGGATAGCGCCGGCGTATCACCGCCCGTCTCAGCGCGTACGGCGCGACCGCCACGAGTGCCCGAGGAACGTCCCGAAACCGGGGCGCTGCCGCTCCCGAGAGGACGGCCGCGGCTCGAGCCCAGTGCGAGGTCCCGAGCAGCTCGTCTCCGCCGATCCCGGTCAGCAGCGTGCCTCCGCGGGCGACGTCCAGCATGCGGCCAGTGGAAGTGAGCGTTGAACGGCCAGAGCAGGCCGTGCCGCTCGAGGATCGCCTTTGCGATCGGCCCGACGCAGTCGAGCTCGTCACGAAGCTCGATGCGAACCCAGTCGTCGAGTCGGAGGTGCTCGACGACGATCTCCTGCCACTCCGTCTCTGCCGAGCGTTCGACGTCCGGGAAGACATTGGTCGCCGGGACGGGAAGTGGCAGCCCTTCGCGCCTGGCGGCCGCGGCGGCCGCCGCAAGCACGGCAGAGGAGTCGCGTCCGCCCGAGAAGCTGACGAAGCACGGGCCCCGCTCGAGTACGGGAAGCAGCACGCGCTCGAGCGCAACCAGAGGATCGGCCACCGATTCGGGAGCCGCAGGTCGCGCCCGTCGTTCGGCGCCGAAGACGAGACCCGAGGCGAGCTCGAGCGCGCTCAACTCGAACGGCGATCGGCAGAAGGTCAATCGGCGCCTAGCTCCCCGGGAGGCGCTCGCGCATGCCGGAGAGGTAGGCCTCGGCCTGCAGCGTGAAGAGCTCGGCGTACAGCGCCCCGTTCGCCATCAAGGACTCGTGGTCGCCGTGTTCGACCACGCGGCCCGACTCGAGCACGTAGATCCGGTCGGCGGAGCGGACGCTCGAGAAGCGATGGGAGACCATGAGCACCGAGCGTCCGTGCGCGAGCTCGCGCATCTGCGCGAAGAGGTCGGCCTCTGCCCGCGGGTCGAGCGAGGCCGTCGGCTCGTCGAGGACGAGGAAGCTGCCGCCGCGGAAGAACGCGCGGGCGAGGGCCAGCCGCTGCCACTGGCCGATCGACAACTCGTAACCTCCGTAGAACTCCAGGCCGAGTCGCGTGTCGTACCCCTGCGGCAGCGACGAGAGGAACCCGTCGGCGCCCGATGCGGCCGCCGCAGCACGGATTGCCTCGTCGTCCGCGGCGCGCTCGGGCCGGCCGAGCAGGATGTTGTCGCGGACGGAGAGGTGGTACTGGACGTAATCCTGGAACAGGACCGTCATCCCGTCGCGGACGTCCTCGGGCGAGAGCTCGCTCGTGTCGGTCCCGTTCCAGACGATCCGGCCGGCGTCCGGCCGGTAGAGCTGGCAGATCAGCTTCACCAGAGTGGTCTTACCGGAGCCGTTCTCGCCGACGAGCGCGACGACCTCCCCGGGCGCAACGGCGAGCGAGACGTCGTCCAGCGCCATCGCGGTGCTGCCGGGGTACCTGAACGAGACGTCCTCGACCTCGAGGGCGCTGACGCGAGTTGCCGGGACGCTGCTGCCGTTCGTGCTCGGACCGGCGGCCTCCACCTTGTTCGCCAGTGCGAGGAATGCCTGGAAGTCGTCGATGAACATGCCGGACTCGATCAGCCTTCCGGCGCTCGTTGTCAGCCCCGTCAACCGGGATCCAAGCTGTTGCATGGCGAGCGCAGCCGTGAGCGCCGTCGCCGCGGTCATCCGTCCTGAGTTCAGGAGCACGATCAGCGCTCCGAGCGCGACGACCGTGCCGAGCAGCCCGCCCGCGCTGCCGAGCAGGGCGACCTTCAGCCGTGCGTGGAGAAACGAGCGCAGCAGGGAAACCCGGTTGTCGGTGAGTGCTGCGTAGCGGCGGTGAAGGAACGCCCCGGCCCCGAAGATGCGGATCTCCTTCGCCGGCTCACGTTCGGTGAGCAGCTCCATCAGGTACTGCCGCTCGCGTCCCTCGGCTGTCAGCCCGTGTTCGAAGACGTAGGCCTGGCGGCTGTTGAGCACCGTCGCGACCAGCGGGAAAATCGCCGCGACCGCCACGAACACGAGCAGAATCGGTTGAAGCACGAAGAGGACGACGGCGATGCTGATGCTCATGAGGACGCCGGTCGTGAGCGCGGTGACGCTGTTGACCATGTCGATCAGCCGGAAGAGCCCCGAGTTCCGCGCACGCTGCAGCTGGTCGTAGAACTCGGCGTTTTCGAACGCGTCGAAATCGACCGCGACCGAGACTTCGATGATTCGATCGAACGCGTGGCGTGAGGCGAGCTCCACGAGCAGCTTCTGCTCGTATTGAGTGAGGGCAGCAACGACCCCGAGAACGGCGCTGAAGAGTGCGAGCGCCGCGAGCCACGGATAGAGCGCGCTGACAGAGCCCCCGTTGCCGAGGTCGACGAGCACACCGAGGAGCTCGCGGGTGATCAGCAGCTGGACGGCGACCGCACCGGCCGCGACGACCTGAAGGAGGATCGTCGCGAGCAGGTGCTTGCGATCGGCCGCCCAGACGAGGCGAAGCGCGACCCAGGTCAAGTTGGGCACGCGCCGGACCTGCGTCATGCGGTCATCCGGGGGCTTGTAATCGAAGACGGTGCTCGGGCCGGTCCTCTTGGGGGCCGCGGACGGCGCCGACTGACCGTTCGTGTCGGCTCCTGGGTCCGCGCGCCTGCTCACACCGCGAGCAGCCCGTGCGTCGCGAGCGCGTCGAGGAAGGCGTCGGTGTCCGCCGTCGCGCGACCCGTTTCGACTCCGAATTCGCGGACGATGAGGGCGATCAGGTGCTCCCGGGACGTGCCTTTCGCCAGCGACTTCCAGAGGAGCGCTCCCGTGCCCTTGGTCGAGAGATACTCGGACGACGCGTGCTGGAGGGCGATGATCTCGCCGTCCACCTCACGCCACGAGACGGCGTCTTCGTTCAGGCGGAGTTCTGTCATTTCGTGGTCAGGGGTTCGCGTTTCCGGGAGTCTCGGGGGTTCAGTCGCAGAGTAGTTCAGGTTCCAAGTGGCGACCAGCGCCGGAGTGAAAAGGGGCTCGCTCTAGACTGATGGCTAGGACGACCTCGTGAGGGCGCTGTCATGGTTTTGGACATGAGGTACGTGTTCGGGTGACTCCGGTGACGCCCGGGGAGGCGCGCCTTCGCGCCGATGAGCGGATCCGGATCGCGACGGAGATCGTCGCGACCTATTGCGCAGCGCGTTGGTGGCTCCTCCGGCTGAGCTTCCCTGAGTCGGTAGCGGCCGCGCGGGACGTCGGACCGACGGCGTTGGTTGCATTGCCGGACGACGAGCTGAGATCGACCGGCGTCCGGCTCGGTAACGCGGTCCGGCGGACGCTGCGCGTGCTCCCCGTCGACTCGCGCTGCCTGGTCACGGCGCTCGTCCTGACCCGGATGCTCGCGCGGCGCGGGATCGACTGCTCGTTCATCCTCGGTGTTCGCGCGCAGCCGCGTTTCGCGGCTCACGCGTGGGTCGAGCGCAGCGGCGTCGCCCTGCTCCCGACGTCGCCCGAGTTCCATCGGCTGGCCGAGATTTGACGACTGCGGCCGCGGATAGGGTGCCCGCATGACGCCGGGCGGGACGCACTGCCGCTTCTGCGAGGCGCCGCTCGAGTTGACGATGGTCGACCTCGGCAAGTCTCCGCTCTGCGAGAGCTTCCTGCCGGCAGACGCGCTCGAGACGATGGAACCGTTCTATCCGCTGCACGTGCGTGTCTGCACGAGCTGCTGGCTCGCCCAGCTTCCGTCGTTCGTTCCACCCGACGAGATCTTCCACGAGTACGCGTACTTCTCGGCCTTCTCGGACTCGTGGGTCGAGCACGCGCGCAGCTACGTCGACCTGATCACGGCCCGCCTGGAGCTCGGCTCCGACAGCCTGGTCGTCGAGCTCGCCTCGAACGACGGCTACCTGTTGCAGCACTTCCTGCCGAAGGGCATACCGGTGCTCGGGATCGATCCGGCCGCGAACGTGGCGCTCGCCGCCGAGGAGCGGGGTGTCCCCACGCTCGTCGAGTTCTTCGGTGTCGACCTTGCCGAGCGACTGGCCGGCGAGGGGCGGCGGGCCGACCTCGTGCTCGGGAACAACGTGCTCGCGCAGGTCCCGGACATCAACGACTTCGTCGGTGGGGTCGGCATCCTGCTCGCGCCGGGTGGCACGGCGACATTCGAGTTTCCACACCTCGCCCGCCTGCTGGAAGGCCTGCAGTACGACACGATCTACCACGAGCATTTCTCGTACTTCTCGCTGACGTCGATCCGCGCGATCTTCGCCGCGCACGGCCTGGATGTCGTCGACGTCGAGGAGCTCGCGAGCCATGGCGGCTCGTTGCGCGTCTACGCCGGGCACGCATCGGAGGGCCGCAAGCCGTCGATCGCCGTCGCGGAGCTCGTCGCTCGCGAGGAGGACGAAGGGCTACGCGACGCTGACCGCTATCGGCGCTTCGCGCACGACGTCGAGGGATCGAAGCGAGCGCTCCTCGATCTGCTGATCGAGCTACGTCGCGCCGGCAAGCAAGTCGTCGGCTACGGCGCACCCGGCAAGGGCAACACCCTCTTGAACTACTGCGGCATCCGCACGGACTTCCTGGATTACACGGTCGACCGGAACCCGTACAAGCACGGCAGGTTCACGCCCGGGAACACAGATCCCGATCGAGCCGCCCGAGCGGATCGCCGAGACGCGTCCCGACGCGATCGTGATCCTGCCGTGGAACCTGGCGAAGGAGATCGCTGCGCAGCTCGCGTACACGAAGGACTGGGGAGCGGAGCTGATCGTCCCGATCCCGACGGCGACGGTGCTCGCAACATGAAGGTCGTGATCTTCTGCGGCGGTCTCGGGGTGCGCATGGGGGAGGAGACGCAGCGGATCCCCAAGCCGATGATCGAGATCGGCGGCAAGCCGATCCTCTGGCACATCATGCGCTACTACTCGATGTGGGGGCACAAGGAGTTCATCCTTGCGCTGGGGTACAAGGCCGAGATCGTCAAGCAGTATTTCCTCTCCTACAACGGCGCTCTCTTCAACGACTTCGTTCTCGGTCACAGCGCAGGGGAGACGAAGGTCGAGCTCCTCTCGCGCGATCTCGACGAGTGGCAGATCACCTTCGTCGACACCGGCCTGACGACGAACATCGGTGGGCGGCTGCGAGCGGTCGCGCCGCATCTCGGCGACGACGAGGTGTTTCTCGCCACCTACGGCGACGGCCTGACCGATGCCCCGCTCGATCACATGATCCAGACGTTCCGCGAGTCCGGGAAGACCGGGATGTTCCTGTCGGTGCACACTCCGTTCAATGCGCATCTCGTCTATGCCGACGACGACGGCATCGTCACCGGGGTGCACGAAATGGCAAACGCGGACATCCGGATGAACGGTGGATTCTTCGTGTTCAAGCGCGAGGTGATCGACTGCATCGAGCCCGGAGAGGAACTGGTCGTCGAGCCGTTTGCCAGGCTCATCTCGCGCCAGGAGCTCCTCGCCTACCGTCACGACGGTTTCTTCCTGCCGATGGACACGATCAAGGATCGCCAGGTGCTGGAGTCGCTCAACGACTCCGGAGATGCTCCCTGGCGTCGTCTGCCTTCGAGGGTCGAGGCCGATGCTGGGCCTGTCGCCGGCTGAACGCCCGAGCCGTGTGCTCGCGATCGGCTGTCATGCCGACGACATCGAGATCGGGTGCGGCGGGACGCTGCTCACCCTCGTGCGCTCGAATCCGGAGCTCGAGGTCGACTGGGTCGTGCTCGCGGCGCCCGCCGAGCGGGGGGTGGAGGCGAGGGCGAGCGCGGCCGCTTTCCTGGCAGAAGCCGGCGCAGCGCGCGTCGAGGTGCACGAGTTCAGGGACGGTTTTCTCCCCTATGTCGGCGCCGAGGTCAAGGAGGTCTTCGAGCAGCTGAAGAGCCGTGTCGATCCGCAGATCGTGCTCACGCACGCCGGTTACGACTTCCACCAGGACCACCGGCTCGCCTGTGAGCTGACGTGGAACACGTTCCGCGACCATCTGATCCTCGAGTACGAGATCCCGAAGTTCGACGGCGACCTCGGGCGACCGAACGTGTTCGTGCCGCTCGAACCGGACATCGTGGAGCGGAAGCTGGCACTGATCGAGGAGCACTTTCCGAGCCAGGGCGGCAAGCACTGGTTCGACCGCGAGACGTTCCTCGGGCTGATGCGACTCCGCGGGATGGAAGCGGTCGCGCCGGCACGCTTCGCAGAGGCCTTCACCTCCCGCAAGGTCGTGCTCGAGCCGTGAGGTTCGTTCCGACGAAGCTCGACGGCGCCTACGTCGTCGAGCCGGAACGCCACGAGGACGAGCGCGGCTTCTTCGCGCGGACGTGGTCCGGGGAGGAGTTCGCCGAGCACGGCCTCGTCTCGGAGCTGTCCCAGTGCAGCGTCTCCCGCAACACGCAAGGCGGGCACGCTGCGCGGCATGCACTTCCAGACGGCGCCACACGAGGAGGCGAAGCTCGTCCGCTGCACCGCGGGCGTGGTCTTCGACGTGATCGTCGACCTGAGGCCGGGGTCCCCGACGCACGCCGAGTGGGTCGGCGTCGAGCTCGCTGCGGAGACCGGAAGAGCGCTGTACATCCCGAAGGGCTTCGCGCACGGGTTCCAGACGCTCGTCGACGGCGCCGAGGTCTTCTACATGATCTCCGAGCCCTACGCCCCCGAGTCAGCGTCAGGCGTTCGCTGGGACGATCCGGCGTTCGGGATCGACTGGCCTCCCGCCGGCTCGCGCGTCATCAACGAGCGCGATCGATCGTGGCCGGACTACCGGCCCGGGAGCCTGCGGACGCGCGGCGCGTAGAGATCGTCGCGCCGGATCTCGTCGACGCCGGCGAGCAAGACGTCGATCTCGTCCAGCGTGTGCAGCAGCCGGCCGCTCAACTCGTCGGCGCCGCCGCCGGCGATGCGCGCGATCAGCCGAGCGGTCTGCTCGGCGTCGACGACGCGCCCGGCTTCCGACTTCGGGCAGCCACCGCCTTCCGGCCTCCGACGACGTGAGGTGCGCGGTCATCTCGGTCCGCGTGAATCCGGGAGCCACGCTGAACGCGCTGATCCCATGTTCGCTCGAGTCGGCGGCGAGCGACTCGGTCAGGCTGTTCAGCGCGGCCTTTCCGCATCCGTATCCGCTCTGGTACGGAGCGGGTCGTGACGCCGGCGTAGCTGGTCAGGTTGACGATGCGGCCTTCGCCCCGCGCGATCATGCGCGGCACGACCTCGCGGCAGAAGTTGTAGGCGCCGGCGAGGCTCGTCATCACGTCCGACCACCAGTCGCCCGGATCCGTCTCCCACAACGGGCCGATCGCGCGCAGCGAGCCGGCGTTGTTCACGAGGACGCTGATCGCACCCGCGTCGCGCTCGATCGCCTCCACGGTGCGCGCCACCGCTTCCGGGTCCGTCACGTCCGCGACCACGGCGACCGCCGTCGTCCCCGTCTGCTCGACGAGCAGTCGGGTCTCCTCGAGCGCCTCGGCTGATCTCGCGACGACGGCGACGGCGAAGCCGGCGTTCCCGAGCGCGAGCGCCGTGGCGCGGCCGATGCCCCGGCTGGCGCCGGTGACCACCGCGACCCGATCGCTCATCGCATTCGCTCGAGCAGGTCGTGCTGCTCGAGTGTCTCGGCTGCAGCGCGGATCGTCTCGAACGGGAGACCCGACCGCTCGGCGATCGCCAGCAGGTCGTTCGTCTCGTCGGAGAGGCTGAGCACCCAGAGGTATGCGAGCTCCGGGTTCGTCCCGTCGGGCACGCTCTGGTAGAGGCCGCGCTTGCCGAGCTGAGGCTCGCCGTACGGCGAGAGATTGCGGTAGCTCGCGTTCGTCTCGAGCAGGTCGACGATCGTGAGGGCGGTCGCTGAACGCCGCGCCGAGCGCATCGGCCGTGACGAGGCTCAGGTTGTCCGCCGACGAGTGGTACTCCGGGAAGAGACCGTGCGGCGTCCGTGACAGCGTGCCGACGGGCAGGTCGAACCCCGGCGAGCAGAACTGCCGCTCGTCGCCGCCGGTCGGCTGCCAGTCGGAGACGATGTTCGCCGGATCACGTGCGACCACATAACTCGAGGCGCGGTCGATCTGGGCGTCTCCCCGTCGGCTTCGCTTGTAGCGCAGCGGCCCCGGGTCGCCGACGCACGAGACGACCAATCCGTGCTCGACGCGGTCGAGCGTCTCGAGGTTGCGGGCGAGCCAGCAGAGCGGCCCGAGCGTCCCCGGGCTCCAGAGCAGGCGGAACGTATGTGTCAGCTTCTGCGTGGCCAGCGTCTTCGCGAGCGCCCAGAGCAGCACGACGCCGGAGAGGTTGTCGTTGGCGAGCGCCGGGTGGCACACGTGGGTCGTGAGCAGGAACTCGGCATCGGTCGCGCCGCGGAGGTTGACCTCGCCCGAGGTGAGCGAGCCGTCCTCGAGGGTGGCGTCGACGACCACGCGGTAGTCGCCTTCCTCGAGCGACTCGAGCTGTCGCCGGCTCATGCAGAACCCCCACTGTTCCTGCCAGTACGAGGTCCGGTACGGGATCAGGTCGGGGTCGCTCGCGTGGGTGAAGACGTGATCGCGGAGCTCGTCCAGGCCGACGACGGCGTCGACGGGAATGCTGTAGCCGAGCACGTGGAGCGGCGAGTCGGCTGCGTCGACGACCCGCGTCCCGTCGGGCCCCTCGATCCAGGCGCCACGGAGGTTCCACTCGCGCGGGACCGTCCAGTCGAAGACCGGCGTGCCGGACGGGGTCTCGACGATCTCGAGCGGGATCTCGCGCGCGAGCACCGCGAGCGTCTGGCGAACGCCGTCGCCGGTGAGGCTCCGCGGGATCGGGAACAGCTCTCCCATGAGGGCGAGGAGCTCCTCGCCGACGTCGCGCGGGTCGGGGACGGTGTTCCAGTCGATCGGCATCTCGGCTCGACTGACGATAGTTGGTCGAATTGCCAGGCTTGAACATCGGCTCCGACCGACTACGGTGTGAGTGCGGCGAACGATGAGAGGTTCTGGTCACAGGTCACCACGGCTACATCGGGTCGGTTCTCGCCCCGTACCTCGCCGACGCCGGACACGACGTCACCGGGCTCGACACGGGCTTCTACCGCGGGTGCGACTTCGGGCCCGACGCGAGCGTCGGAGGGCTCGACCGCCGACGTGCGCGACGTCACGCCCGCACGAGCTCGAGGGCTTCGACGCGATCGTCCATCTCGCGGCTCTGTCGAACGACCCGCTCGGCGACCTCGATCCGAGCCTGACGAAGCACATCAACGGCGACGGGACGCTCCGCGTCGCGCAGGCTGCCCGCGAGGCCGGCGTGCGGCGGTTCGTCTTCGCCTCGTCCTGCTCCATGTACGGCGCGTCGGGGACGGACGACGCGCTGGACGAAGACGCCCCGCTGAGGCCGCTGACGCCCTACGCGGAGTCCAAGGTGCGAGCGGAGGAAGGGTCTGTTCGCGCTCGCCGGGCCGGACTTCGTCCCCGTCTCGATGCGCAACGCGACCGTGTTCGGTGTCTCGCCGCGTCTGCGGCTCGACATCGTGCTGAACAACCTCGCCGCGTGGGCGCACATCACCGGGCGCATTCGGCTGCTGAGCGACGGGACCGCCTGGCGGCCACTCGTGCACGTGCGCGACGTGGCGAAGGTGGCGCTCGCACTGCTCGACGCGCCGGAGGAGCAGATCCGAGGCGAGGCGTTCAACGTCGGTACCGACGAGCAGAACTACCTCGTGCGCGAGCTCGCGGAGGTGCTCGCGCAGGTGACCGGCTGCGAGATCGAGATCGCCGAGGGCTCGTCGGCGGATTCGCGCTCGTACCGGGTCGACTTCTCGAAGCTCGCACGCACGTTCCCGGATCTCGACGCTCGAGTGGAACGCCGAGCGCGGAGCGCGAGAGCTCGTCGATGCCTATCGCGAGGTCGGGCTCACGACCGAAGACTTCGACGGCAACCGCTACGTCCGCCTCCGTCGCCTCCTGTCGCTGCTCGACGACGGCGAGCTCGACGGCGATCTTCGCTGGCGCTCGTCGGTCGCCGCCTAGTGCGACTCGTCGGGAGCCGCTACGCACGGTCGACGGCTCGGCTGGCCGCCGCCAGTGCCTCACGCGCCCGCAGCGCCACCGCTGTCCAGGTGTGGCGCTCGCGTACACGGCGTTGACCCTCCGCACCGAGCCTCCTTGCTTCCTCCGGGTTCTCGAGCAGCCGACTGAGACTGTCCGCAAGTGAGAGGGCATCACCCGGCGGGATCAGGAGCCCGGTGACTCCGTCCTCGACGACATCTGGAACAGCTCCGGCTCTGCACCCGACGACCGGTACCGCGAACGTCCAGGCTTCCAGGAAGACGATTCCGAACGACTCGAAGCGAGATGGGTAGATAACGACGGACGATGAGGCCAGCAGGTCAGCCTTTTCGCCTTCGGAGATGTCTGGAAGCCAACGCAAGGCATGACCTTGCGAGGCTCGGAACGCGGCTTGTCGGAGCCGTTGGGTGTCATCCGTGGTCTTGCCCGCCACCACGACCTCAATCGTCGGATGACGTGACCAAATGGTGGGCAGTGCCTCAATCACGGTGTCGAGCCCTTTCCGGGAAGTCAGGTGAGCGAGGTAGAGGATGCGAGGCCGGCGATCGTCCGCAGCTGCTGGCTGCGCCGATCGAGCGGCCGTGAGCGTCTCGGGGTCGACTCCGACCCCGACCACGGTGATCCGTTCGGGTGGCACACCGAACGCTTCGACGTGGCTGGCTTCGTATGCGGTGTTGGCGGCGTAACCGCCTGCGCGAATGCACGATCTACGGATGCTCGACCGATCGTACGCCCACCTCTCCTCTGGGTGAATGGCGCCGTGCAGCACGACTGGCAAACGACGACGTTCGCCCCAGGCCGCAAGTTGATGCATGTGTAAGAACGGGAACGCCGAGGCATAGACGGCTCTCGGCCGGAGGTGATCGAGGGCGTCGAGCAAGCCGCGCATCACGGGACCGAGATAGATGTCCCCAATACGCTCGGCACCTGGTAGCCCCGCCCGACCCGTCACCGCCTGAACGGGTCGGCTAAGGCTGCTCAGCCACCAGCGGGTGGCGAGCCGACGGACGTGCACGCCGCGAATCTCCTCGGTTGTGGCGAGCTCCGCACGCTCTTCGGGCCGTGTGCGAAAGCCCGCGGGGTCGAGCGCGTCCGTCGTGATGACGTGTACCTCGTCGCCGACTGCGGCAAACTGCTCGGCGAGGTGCCGGATCAGAATCGCGGTGCCGTCGATCGCCGGAAAGTATGTGTGTGCGACGAAGGCGAGTGGCCGATCAGCCAGGGCGCCTACCACGCCTTCCGTTCGTCGTGCGCCTCACGATCGCCTCTTTCGCGGGTGCGAACTCGACGTCCTGCCGTCTCGACTCACGTTCGCGGGAAGTCGACGTGCCCTACCGGAACGCGTCGTTCGCACCTGTCGTGTCGTCCCCCGGCGGTTCCCGGTCACGGCCGCGTGTGGCGGCCTCGCCGAGCTGAAGATTGTGTTGAGACAACGGTTTGGTTGCGTTCCTGGACGCAGTCAGCATGCGCGAGACCTTGTCCGACCAGCCTTCCTCGGGTGCCGGAAGGAGGTCGTACGCGATCGCATGAGCACTGGTCGCCAATGCCGACGCGACGGGGAGGGCCCAGTACGCAGCCATCAAGTCGCGAAGATGGTTCTCGAGTACGGTCCGCTCCCTCAGGGCGAGCAAGTGCGATGCCCATGGGCGAACCACGAGCGGCATCCGGCCCGTGCCGAGAACCGCATCTGTCACTCGATCTGTGATTTGCCACAGACGCCTGACGTTCCAGGCCCGTGCCGTCCGCTCGATCCTCTGCCGACTCGATGGTGGCGCCAGCGCTCGTACGTCCAGCAGGTCACGAACTCGCCAGAGCGGTTCGTGTGCCCACGCGTGTGCGGCAACAAGGAGTGCGTGCTGGGCGTCCTCCGGCGCAAGAATTCCCTCCACGTCTAGGCGGGATGGGCCGGCGGAGCCGATGATGGAGTCCGCTGCGGGCGCCTTCAATCCATCCGGCCAGTGCGCACGGCCGTGAATCTCGACCCGCAACGGGAGCCCGGGCCATTGCAGTGGCCGGAGATGGTGGCGGGGTTTAAAGCGCTGGTAATCACCGGTCTCGATGAAGCCCGCCTCTCGAAGCTGGTTGTGGGCGCGGCGGGGCTCCGGCACGAGGAGATCGATATCGATAAAGCCGCGTGCGGCACCGGGATAGTGGAGCGCAACTTCGGGGCCTTTCATCAGCACGAGTGGGCCGTCGCACCCTCGCCTGACCCGCTCGAGAAGGGGTCTGACGGCGAGCATCGCGAATCCAGCCATCCGCGCTTCCATCGCCAACGCTTCTGGTACCGACGCTCCGACGGTGTTGCGCCGGAACGCCTCGAGTGGTCCGAGGGCGTGAACGCGGGCACCCTCGGGAGTGGCGCTCGCCAGCATGGCGTTGACGGCCGGCCAGAGATCGTCGCGTCCCTCCGATGTCGACTCAGCTACGTCAGTCACGGCTACATCTACAGCATGTGTCATCCGAGGGCGGGTTTGTCGGAGCCGCCTGGAGTGGCTGACAGGCTCTAGCCAAGTGGCTAGGTCGAAGACCAATCGTTCAGGCACGCGGTTCTGGAGGGCCTGGAATATCGTCCTAGGCATAGCTTCAGATGGCAGAACCGTCGGACACGCATAGCGAACCACCGCTGAGCGCACGTGACATCGGCAGGCGCGCCGCGTCGGGCGCAGCCTTGCTGACGGCAAAAGGCACCCTGGCGCAAGTCCTCGGCCTCGTGTCGACGGTCGTCGTCGCTCGGCTGCTCGCGCCCCACCAACTCGGACTTTACGCGATTGCTTTGACGGTCTCGACGTTCCTTCTGGCGCTCGGTAGCGGTATCGGAATGGCAGCTGCGCTCATTCGGCGTCCAGTTGCACCGGAGTACGCAGACCTCCGGGCCTATGTCGCTCTCCAGCTCGTTTTCAGCAGCGTCTTGGTCGGAGTCGTCATTCTGGCAACGCGACCATTCGGCCTCGTAGGACAACTCACGGCAGTGATGGTTGTGAGTGCTCCCATCGTCGCTTTTCGGGGTGCTGGTCTCGTCGTCCTCGAGCGCCAACTCCTCTACAAGCGAATCGCGACCGCCGAGACCGCAGAAATGGTGGTCTATTACGCCTGGACAATCGGGACCGTAGCGATCGGGTGGGGCCTGTGGGGGCTCGCCACGGCAACCGTCGCCCGCGCCATCGTCGGAACGGGCTTCATCGTTGCACTGACGCCGACAGGGTTCGTCTGGCCTCGATTCGATCGCCGGCGAATCCGCTCGATGCTGGGGATCGGCGTCCGGGTACAGGCAGTCGACTTCGTCGCCCTGCTCCGCGATCAGATCCTTGTTCTGGGCACAGCGGCCATCGGAAGCGTGTCTATCGTTGCCTACTGGGGCCTCGTCCTGCGAGCGCTCCAGGCTCCCCAGTCGCTGTTGTTGACGCTGTTACGCGTGTCCTTTCCAGCGATGTCTCGGACCAGGTCGGCTGGCGGTGATCCCAGCACCATGCTGCCACGGCTCCTTGCTGCGGCAACGATCCTCACCGGCACCCTGCTCGCGCCGCTCGCAGCAGCACCCGCCCTCGTGCCCTTCCTGTTTGGAGACAAGTGGTCGCCGGCGGCCGACGCCCTCACGGTCGCGTGCCTCGCAGTCGTCATCCACACGCCGGTAATGATCGCCTGCCACAGTTATCTCTGGACGGCCGGTGATGCCAGATCGCCACTCCGCGCTCAGGTCGCCGATGCAGTGGTCGTCGTCGCCGTTGGGCTGCCACTCGTGCCGATCCTTGGCGTCCTCGGTCTGGCCATCGGCGGCGTTGCCTGCGCGGTCGTTCACACCGCGATTCTCGCGCGCGCCGTTGATCGGCAGACTCACGTCCATGTTCTTCGCCACATCGGCGCACCGGTGCTCGCATGGATGGTTGCTGCGGGCGTGGCGTGGGGATGCGCCCAGGGTCCCGGCCCGCTGGTGATACGGGCGGCGCTCAGCAGCTGCGTCGCCCTCGGCCTCTACTTCGGGTTGCTCTTCCTGATTCGCCGTGAGCTCATGCTCGGGCTGGTGAGAGAGTACGGTCCTTGGATGCGTGACCGCATCCTGCGTCACAGAACAGCGCCGGTGACGCTGAGAGCGCAGGCGTAGTGCTACGCCAATCCACGACGTGCCGCTGTTTTTCAACACGTCGGCCGGAGACTATTCCCGCTCGAGCGGCTCCCGCTTAACCCGGCCCCGTTCACGCGGAACACCGACGCGTAACGCTTAATCGGGATGAACCAAATCACTCCCAGGAGGAGCGTGGTCAACGCTCCCCACGACCACCGCCGTGTAGCGCCGCGCGACGACTCGTGGTCGAAAGCGACGGCTACGGTCTCCGACACCTAAGGCTGCGCACCCTGCCAAGACCGACAGATGTTGAGGAGTTGCCATGGCGATCTACTACTTCTCCCCGGAGCCCTTCGTGCCCACCGGCGGCGTACAGGTGATGTACAGGCACGTCGACATCCTGAACCGGGCGGGGCTCCAGGCGTACATGTTGCATCCCAACCCACCGTTCAGATGCACGTGGTTCGAGAACGACACGCCGATCCGATACCTCTCCGCTCGACCATTCGTCCTCCCACTGCGCGAAGTCGCGAAGGGCATGTCCAAGGACTTCAGCAGGCACTTCAGCAAGCTTCCGAGGTCAGCGTTGAGGTCCCTCACCAACGCGGCTGGGTGGAGAACGAGACCGACACTCCCGCTCCTCCCTGGCGATTGCATGGCGATCTCGGAGTTGATCTGGCTCGGTGGGTTCGAGCTCTTTCCCGGAGTCCCGCGGGTCGTGTTCAACCAGAACGCTTACCTCACCTTTCGAGACTGGACCGCCGACTCCGACCCTTACGTCAGTAGGGATATTCTCGGCATGATGACGGTCTCGTCTGACAGCGAATCCTACCTAAAGACGGCTTTCGGCTCCCGTGACCTGCCAATACTACGTGTTCATAATTCGCTGAACCCTATCTTCTCTGCTTTCGGTCAGACTAAGGAAGAATTAATTGCCTACATGCCTCGCAAGAATGCAGGTGATGCACACCAAGTACTCTCGATGCTTTCCCTCCGTGGGAGCCTCCACCAGTGGACGGTTGTGAAGATTGACGATATGACACAAGAAGAGGTTGCTTCTGTTCTCAAGAGAGCAGCGATCTTCCTCAGTTTTGGTCATCCAGAAGGCTTCGGATTACCGGCTCTCGAGGCAATGAGCGCCGGCTGCCTCGTCATCGGCTACCACGGAATGGGCGGACGCGAGTTCTTTCATCCCGAGTTCTCTGTCCCGATAGAGTTCGGAGATATCCGAGCGTACGTTGAAGCAGTCGAGTCGGCCCTGCGCCGATACGAGCGAGAGCCGAGGGAGTTTAATGCGATGGGACAGGCTGCGGCCGATTTCGCTCGGCAAACATATTCGCCGGAGCGTGAGACCCGCGAGGTCGTGGATGCGTGGACGACGTTTCTGAAGTTACGCCAGGACGACGCCGGGCGATCGCGGAGGGCCATCAACCGGTAGCCGTATGGGAGGGGCGCCAAGAGGTCGTCCGAGACTTCTCGCGCCCAGAAAAAACGTACGGTGTCGCGAAACGGGGAGGTCGGGAGCGATCTCTAGCGCGGTAGCCCGGCACCCTCCGGCACGGCACGGGTTCGGCGACGCAGCATCGTCTCAATGGTCCTCATAGCGAGGCGTACCTCGGCGTCTTCGCCGGCCTCATCGAGAATGCGCGCGATCTGAGCGTGGTGGAGGCCAAAGAACTCTGCTTGTCGCAGTCTTGACGGTCTGGGAAGCTGCCGAACATGCCACCAGACGTACGCCCGGAGATGACGTCGCAGAACACGTCGGTACTCCTCGGCGGACAGGACCTTCGGGCCGTAGCGAATGAGGAGCGAGATCATCTCTGGCTCGCTCGAATTCGCGTTTCTTGAGAACTGAGCACGCGTGCCAGCCTGGCGCCGGACGAACGTGAGTACCTGGTGTACGAATCCGAGATCGTGATTGTTCAGCACCCAGTATCCCGCCTCTCGGTCCGTATGCCAGAGTGCGGCATCGTAAAACGGATCGCGGGCACGCACCACATGAGACCGAAGAAGGCCCGAGGTCGGACTTCCAGTGACGTCGAACTTACCGAGGAGACATTGCCGAAGGATATCCTTGCCCTCGGCATAGACCGTGGAATAAGGTAGACCGGTCAAATGAACCTGGGTTTCCCAGAGAAAGTACGCGCTAACCAGACCGATGCTTTCTGAGGCTAGACCCGCAGCGACCATCTTCGTAAGACACTCGGGGTAGAGCCAGTCATCTGCCTGAAGGATCTTGCAGAATTCGCTGGATGGATCGATCTCCCTCAAGGCACGATTGTGATTATCGATCGCCCCCACGTGATCCTCGAATCGCAAGTGCTTGATGCGTGAATCTTTGTTTGCGAAACTGGAGATAATCTCCGGAGTAAGGTCGTTACTAGCGTTGTCTACCAAGAGGTATTCCCAGTTCTGGTATGACTGACCGATCACACTTTCGATGCATTCGACAAGGTACTCGTCGCCGTTGAAGACGGGAGTGACAACGCTGACAAGCGGAGCTTCGTTCACGCGTGGCGTCTGGTGTTCGGGGAGTTTTGCCATATAGCTCAAACGTTAGTTCACCCGCGACACCGTGGAACCTGCGGTGCCCAAGGCCGTCAATGAAGCAAGGTGGGCGCGCGTGAAGATCAACTTCTTCGGCCACTTCGGGACGCCGAACACGGGGAATGAGAGCACCCTGATCGCCATCCTGACGCGTCTGCGCTCGCTTCTCCCCGACGCTGAGTTTTGCTGCATCTGCACCCGCCCCCAATCGGTCACGCTCAGGGACGGCATCGACGCGGTTCCGATCACGACAAGAACGGTGAGGGTTTGGGATCGCGAGCGACCGCTCTACGTGCGGCTGGCGATGGCCCCCTTCGGGATCGCCGTCGAGCTCGGCCAGTGGATACGCGCCTTCAGGATCCTGAAAGGATCGACAATGCTGATCGTTCCGGGGACAGGCCTGCTGACCGACGCCTACGTCGAAGACTGGCGGCCATACAACGTCATGAAGTGGTCGTTCGCGGCGAGGCTCCGTGGATGCAAGGTCCGCTTCGTGAGCGTCGGCGCAGGGCCTCTATACAGCAGAGAAGGGCGCCTCTTCGTGAAATTGGCGCTCGCTCTCGCGGACTACAGATCCTTCAGGGACCGATCGAGCCTGAGTTATCTCGAACGCATCGGGTTCCGGGATAAGCACAACCACATCTATCCGGACCTAGCCTTCAGCCTTCCAGACGATCTCCTGTTACGGAGCGCGCGTCCTGAGGGGGGCAGGCGGCGCGTCGTGGGCCTCGGCCTGATGGAGTACGCCGGGAAGTACAGCGTCGAAGATCCAAGCGCCGAGACCTCTTCGGAGTATCTCGAGGCGCTCGTCGATCTAGTGGAGTGGTTGCTCGACCACGACTACGATGTGAGACTCATGCTCGGTGACGGCGACACGATGGTAATCGACAACTTTATCTCTCTACTTCGGAAACGTGTAGACACCTACAGTCCGGAGCATGTTTCCTACCGGCAGGTCGACACCGTCGAGGAGATACTCTCGGCGATTGCGGCGACGGATATCGTGGTGGCGACTCGCTTTCACAACGTGCTCCTGTCTCTCCTGCTCAACAAGCCCGTGATTGCGATCTCCTTTCATCACAAGTGCGCTTCGCTGATGAACGAGATGGGGCTGTCCGAGTACTGTCACGACATCGGTCACATGAATGCCCCGAAGCTCATCGAGCAATTCCAGGACTTGGAGACGCACAGTACTGAGGTGAAGGAGACCATTCGGGAATCTGTCGAGGCACAGCGAAGGGCGCTGGAAGAGCAATACTCCCTTCTCTTCGACGAACGATGAGCGCCGCCTCGCGCGAACGAACGGAGTGCCCGCTGCGGAGCTGGCACCCGGCGGCATAAGTCCCGCGTGAGGGGGGTGAAGTCAGTGACGGCAGTGCCGGAGCGGGCGCTCCTGGGACTCAATAGGCGAATCTGGCAGCGCGTGCCCGTCGGCATGCGTGTATCGCGTCCAATGCTCGCTTACGGCAGGTGGCTGCACTGGCTTGTGTGCCGGCGAGCGAACCGTGAGATGTACCTCGGCACGATGTTCCTTCGGAACCGCCCGGCGCTCGAGTTGATGCGCAAGTTGATCGAGGGAAGAGTACGAGGCTCGACCGTGAGGATCGCTGTGCTGGGTTGCAGCATCGGGGTGGAGGTGTACTCGATTCTCTGGATCCTCCGTCGTGATCGCCCGGATTTGAGGATCGTCGTCGATGCTGTCGACATCTCGCGGGAGGTCCTGGAGGTCGCAAGGCTCGGCGTCTACGGACCCGAGACGTTCGACATGGTGGGCTCCGAGGTCTTTGAGCGGTTGAGCGAGAGGGAGCTGCAAGACATGTTCGTCTGGAACGGTAAGCAGGCTCGAGTCAAGCCGTGGCTGCAGGAGGGGATCACCTGGGAGGTGGCCGATGTCAGCGATCAGCAGACCGTCCGCGGTCTGGGAGGGCACGACCTGGTGGTGGCGAGCAACTTCCTCTGTCATATGGACGACGGGAGTGCAGAACGATGCATGCGCAACTTCGGGCACCTCACCCGTCCCGGCGGATACGTCTTCGTCTCGGGTGTGGATCTGGACGTTCGAACAAGGGTGGCGCGTGAGCTCGGATGGGAGCCGGTGGCAGCGTTGAGAGCGGAGATGCACGACGGCGACCCTCTAGTTCGAGCTGACTGGCCGTGGAGATGGTGGGGTCTAGAACCGCTCGACCAGAGGAGGGGCGATTGGGAGATGCGGTACGCATCTGCGTTCCAGGTGGGAGGCGAGAGGTCAGTGGATACCACGCGGAACGTCCCGGTCACCGGCATCAAGGACGGCTGAAGCGTCAAGTCGGGGGGTCGGGTCATGCGCTCGCCGAAGTTGCGGAACAAACCGATCCGACGGGCTTCTGCATCCTTATTCGTATCGTCGGGCTCGGCGCGACCTTTCCGACCACCCGGAACGTTGCTCCCGGTCGCTCGAAGATCCATCGCCGTAGGATCGGGGCTCACTGGACCGCCGGTTAGTCGGACGCGCCCCGAATCGCAACTGCCTGGCGAGGCGGTGCACCGAACGGCGGCCCGTCGATGCCGAGGAGCACACGAAGTGCCGCGCGGGCCGCGGCGCGCCGTCCAGCAGCAGCCTGATCCCCGTCCGGTGCGAGAGCTCGCAGGAGATATCCCAATCCGAGGGCGAGCTCATAGCCCATCCGGTGCGCCGGCGAAAAGTGCTTTCGTGCGAGCTGTTTCCGCGTATAGGCGTCTTGCGCCGACATCCGCGGGCGAATCCCAGCCTTTCCGGCGTGATGGACGATCGTCATCTGCGGGAGATGGCGAATCTGCCAGCCTGCGCCTTTCAGACGTAGGCAGAGGTCGGGCTCCTCGCTATAGATGAAGAAGCGCTCGTCCATGAATCCGGCGCTCTCGAGAGCCTCACGCCGTGCGAACATGAACGACCCCGATGTCCAATCGCAGTCCGTCTCGCGCTCGTAATGCTTGAGGTCGAGCTCTCGTTCGAGAAGCCATCCGGGCCTGATTGGCAGGCGCTCACCTCCGAAGGCACCACCGAGGGCACGGATCGCGTTTGGGAATCTCCTGATCGTCGGGTAGATCCGTCCGTCGGAGTCCAACTGCACCACTCCGGCCAGGCCGACCTCCGCGCGCTCATCCAACAGCCGCACAAGATCTTCGAACGTTCCTGATCTGATCTCGGTGTCGGGGTTCAGGAAGAGCACATAACGGGCGTTCGTCGTCATCACGCCACGGTTGTTGGCGTGAGCAAAGCCGCGGTTTCGGGATGGAACGACCCGGGCGTTGGGGAACTCAGAAACGACGGCCCGTGTGTCGTCCGTGGACTCGTTGTCGACGACCACAAGGTCGAGTCGACAATCGCCCTGCCGGGCGAGAACGCTGCTCAAGCAGGGCCTGAGCCACCGTCCCTCGTTCGTCGAGACCACGATGACGGCTAGGTCGTCCATGGGGGTTCGCTCGCCTAGCGTGCGAGACCGCGCGAGACGAGCTCGGCCGCCGCTTCGTCGACCCGGTCGCTGGCGGTTTGGCTCCGGACCCATTGCACGAGCTCGCGGATTCCGTCCTCGAGCTTGACCTTGGCCTGGAAGCCGAGCAGTTCGCGCGCGAGAGCCGTGTCGGCGAAGCAATGTCGGATGTCGCCGGCTCGGTAGCTCCCTGGGTGCTCGGCAGCGATCTCCTTACCCAGGCCGTCCTGGAGCAAGTCGGCCATCTCGTTTACGGATACCGCTCGACCGGTCCCGAGGTTGATCGAAGCCCCGACGGCAGCGTCCGAACGCAATGCGCAGATGATTCCCTCGACGATGTCGCTGACATGGATGAAATCGCGCGACTGCTTCCCGTCCTCGAAGATGAGTGGCGGGTTGTCGTTCAATAGCCGCGACGAAAAGATTGCCGCGACACCGGTATACGGGTTCGACAGAGCCTGCCCTGGGCCGTAGACATTGAAGAATCGAAGCGCAACCGTTGGGATGCCGTAGGCGGACCCGACGACGTGACAGAGCTCTTCGTGGTCACGTTTCGTGATCGCATAGACCGAGGTCGGGATCAGCTGCTTCGTTTCCCGTGTCGGGATAGGTGTCAGTTCGGTTCCACAGTGAGGGCAAACGCATTCCCAGTGGCGTCGGTCGAGTTGTGCTTCCGGCCTAAGTCGAGGAGCGACGGCGCCATGAGTGACACAGTGGTATTCGCCTTCTCCGTAGATCGACATCGACGAGGCAACGACAAGGCGCGACGGCCGTGACGAAGCGTTCACAAGACGCTCCAGGAAGCCGGCCGTCGCCGCGGTGTTCACCTCGACATAGCGCTCGATCTCGTACATCGACTGCCCTACCCCGACTGCAGCGGCGAGGTGCACGACCGAGCCGACGCCCGGCAACGCCTGCTCGACGAGCTCGGGATTGCGGACGTCTCCCTCGAGGAATGTGACTCCGGCAGGAAGGTCGGGTCGTGTTCCACCGTGGACCTGTGGTTCGAGGCTGTCGATGACCACTACCTCGGCCCCCTCGCTTACGAGGCGCGAGACGAGGTGTGAGCCGATAAAACCCGCCCCTCCGGTTACCAAGATCCGACCAGCCATGTCAGTTACCTTCGTTATGAGCCCCGTACCCCGAGCTAGATCAAAGCACAGGCTCAGCCCGTCAATCGGCTAACGGCTCCGACGTTGATGCGTGTTCCCCGCCGGTCAGCCGGCGCGACCGGTACCCGCCGAGTCGAGGCGAGGGATGGGTGGGGAGAGGGCCTGGGTCCCCGGCGAGCGTGCGCCATAGATCTGATCCTCGGAGCGAGTCGCGACCTGCTATCCAAAGTACGAGATTCTGCGAAAACGCCACCGCGCGGTATGCCCAAACCTTCAGCGGAGATTCCGTGTCTTCGAGCATACAAACGACCGAAGCGAGGTACTGACGCCGCATTGCTCTGCCGAGCTGACGTGTGGATGAATGTGCGTCGTGCACGACGACTGAGTCAGGTGTCACCCAGAGTTCTTGGTCGCGTTCGAGCATTCTCCGAGCGAGCATGACGTCGTTGAAAAAGATCGGATATCGCTCGTCGAGAACACCATCCTCCGGCAAGCACGCTGTTCTCAGTAGGAGACAGCTTGCGGAGGGCTGTTGAACTCTCAGCGGTGCGGAAAAGTCATCGTCGAGCACCCTGTAGTCGCGGAGGATCCGCGTACTCCCTGGCATGAATAGTCGGAAGAGCAGGCTGCCGTTGGCGAGCAGAACTGAGAACGTCGGAAGCCGGAAGTGGAATGGCTGTGGCGATCCGTCCGGACTCAGGTAGAGAGGGCCGACCCCGGCCACATGAGGGTGGTCGAGCAAGAACTGAGTGAGTACCCGGAGGGAACCGACGGTGAGATCGACGTCGGAGTTGAGCAGCAGGACGAACTCACCTGAAGAACGAGCGTACGCCTGGTTTACTCCGGCCGCGAATCCGCGATTCTCCAGATTGCTAATGAGCGTGATGTCGGTCCGCTCCTGCAGTGACTCGGCCGACCCGTCTACTGATCCGTTGTCTACGACGATTACCTCGTAGCTCAACGCGCCGTCGACGCTCGCTGGAAGCGCATCGAGGCACCGCAGAACCGCCTCGCGCGTGTTCCAGTTGACGATCAGAATTGAGACGAGTCCAGGCTGCATGACTGGTGCTTCGGTCCCCCGTGATCAGACGGGCGGCCAAGCTGCTCGGCGAATGAGGGCGCGATCATTCCGGTTGGGCGCTGTATCGGTGTCCTCGCGTTTCTCGCTCGATCACTCGAATGAGGGACGGCGGGTACCTGAACCCCCCGATTGGAGGCCCCGCTCTCATGCTCTCGGTGGTCAAGACCCTAGACTAATGACTCTCGTGATCTGCTCGAAGCTGGGGTACTCTCCGAGGACTTGCGGTTCTCCGTAGCGAATCGACCATGACCATCACCGTGACCGCCGCCTAGCTATGGACCTCTCCCTCTACGGCCGTGTGATCTGGCGGTTCCGGTGGCTGGTCGCCCTGGGTTTGATCCTGGCGATCGCGCTGTCCGTGCTTTCGATCGCCAAGGTCTCCAGTCACGGCCTGTCGTATCGGAAGCATGAGATCTGGCAGAGCTCAAGCACCGTCCTGCTCACCCAGCACGGGTTTATTTGGGGGCGCTCCGTCGTCCCTCCGACGCAGGCCGGATCCACGAGCGGCCCGGGTTGGCTCTCCGGTCTCACCGAGCTCTATGCGCAGTTCGCCAACAGCGACCAGGTTAAAGCGCTGATGCTCAGCGACGGTGCATCCAAGAACTGGACGCTTACCGCGGCTCCTGTGATTCCGTCGGGATCGTCGTCTGCCCTGCCGGTGGTCGCACTTGCCGGCCTTGCATACACGCCGGCGGGCGCTGTGCGGGCGACAGTCTTGGGCCGGACTGCCTTCATGCAATACGTCAAGAGCCAGCAAGCACAGGCGGCCATCCCGAACAACGAGAGGGTCGATCTCCAGGTTCTTCAGGACGTTACGCCACCAGTCGTGGTTCAGCCGAGAAAGAAGACCCTCCCCATCGTCATCTTTCTCGCGGTCCTCAGCGCGACGATCGGCCTCGCCTTCATCCTCGAGAATGCCCGGCCGAGGGTGAAGCCGGTCGCGCTCGCGGCTCCAGAGCCGGTCGAGCACAGCATCGTGCGCTCTCGCGCCGAGGGCTGAGCGTGCGGACACTCGTCGCAGTCAGGCGCGACCCGGCCGCGGTCCTTGTCGTCGGCTCCCTCGCGATCCTGGTTGCGGCGGTCGTGACGGGCAGAGACGTCAAGCTCGTCGGCCCGATCGTCGTGTTGATTGCAATCATCGCGACCCTGTATCGGTCGCTGTTCCGTTGGCACAGCCTCGTGGGGCTCATCCTTGCGGTCGTCCTGTTCGTGCCGATCGGGCGCTACAGGCTTCCCGGAAGCCTGCCCTTCAACCTCGAGCTCTACCGTGTCGTCGTGGCACTCGTCGTCGCGATCTGGCTCGCGTCCCTGTTGGTGGATACGAGTGTCAGGTGGCATTCGACGCCGTTCGATCGCCCGCTGCTCCTGCTTCTCGCCTGTGTCTTCATGTCGGAGATAGCGAACCCTGATCGCGTCAATCGGTACGGCTCGCAGGTCGCGAAGACGATGACGTTCTTCATGAGCTTCGTTCTCGTGTACTACGTCGTCGCCACCCAGGTGCGTCGACGACAGTCAATCGACTTCCTGCTGCGATTCCTGACAGTCGGGGGCGCCGTCATCGGCGCCCTCGCGCTCGTCGAGCGACGGACGCATTTCAACGCGTTCAATCACCTTCACGCCATGTTGCCGTTCCTCACCTTTGAGCCGAACGACAGCGCGCTTTCTTATATGTATCGGAGCGGCGATCTCCGTGCCGTTGGACCTTCACAACAGCCAATCGCTTTGGGCGCGATGCTGGTGATGATCTTGCCGATCTCCGTCTATCTCACTCGGACGCGAGGTCGGCGTTGGATCATCGCAAGTGTGTTCCTGATCGTCGGCGCGCTGGCGACTGGATCGAGGACGGCGCTATCGATGATCCTTGCGGAGTTCATCCTCTTCCTGATCGTCAAGCCGCGGGAGACGAAGCGCCTGCTTCCTCTTTTCGTTCCCGCGATCGTTGTTATCCACGTGCTCGCGCCGGGTGCACTTGGAGGCTTGAAATCGGCGCTCTTTCCGAAGGGAGGCTTGATCGCTCAACAGACCCAACTCGCGGTAAATGCCAACCCGCAGCTGGCCGGGGGTCGGATCCGACAGATCAGGCCAATGGTGACCGAAGCAAGCCACCACCCCTTCTTCGGCGAAGGCTTGGGGACACGATTAACGGGCTTCGACACCAAAGACCGGAACGCCCCGATCCTCGACAACCAGTGGCTCAACAACTTGCTCGATGTCGGCTTCATCGGCTTTGCTCTGTGGATCTGGTTGTTCGTCAGGTCGACCCGCATGCTGCTTCGCCGAGCGCGGGAATCGAGTGGCGACGGGGATGAGTGGCTCTTCCTTGGACTCGCAGCTTCGATCCTTTCGTTCGCGATCGGGATGCTCACCTTTGATGCGTTCAGCTTCACGCAGGTCTACTTCATCTTCTGGATCCTTCTCGGGCTTTCGGCGGCGTTGCTTTCCGAGCCTGCCATATCGGCGGTCACTAGCCGCGCTCGGCTACGGTCAGCGACCGAGTGACGGTCAGACTGCCGCTGCACACGCTCGAGATCGACGATCCGCGCTGGGAAGCGTTCGTGGAGTCCCAGGTGGAGGCGTCCCCGTTCCACCATCCGTCCTGGGCGCGGCTCCTCGCCGAGTGCTACGGATTCAACTCGTTTGCCGTCGCGGCGCTCGAGAGTGATGTCGTGGTCGCGGGCGCGCCCATGCTCGAGGTCTCCGGCCACCGACGGCGCCGCCGTTGGGTGTCGCTGCCCTTCACCGACTACTGCCCGCCACTTCGTGGTCGGTGCGACTCGTTCGAGTTCGTAGAAGCCGTCGAACGGCTGCGCGCGCAAGCACGCGTCGCCCGGCTCGAGTTCAGGGGGCCGATGGACGGGCCGGGGACTCGCGCCGAGACCGTGGCGTACCGCCACGTCCTGCGGCTCGATCCGGATTTCGACCGTCCTGTTCGCGACCTTTCAAAAGTCGCGCGTTCAGCGGGGCATCCGGCAGGCCGAACGGTTCGCCGCGAGCGGAGCTCTCGCCGTCAAGCGCGCAGACCGCGAGTCGGACCTGGCGGAGGTCTTCTACGATCTCCATCTCTCGACTCGGCGTCGCCTCGGCGTCCCGGTTCAACCCCGACGCTTCTTCCGGTTGCTCTGGAAGCGGATGCTCGAGCCTGGCCTCGGGTTCGCTCTGCTCGCACAGTCCGAGGGAAGGAGCGTCGCGGGTGCCGTGTTTCTCGTCCACGGCAGGACGATGGTCTACAAGTTCGGCGCCTCGGAACGCGATGCGCAGCGACTGCGCCCGAATCACCTGCTGATGTGCTCGGCGATTCGCGAGGCTTGCGGGCGCGGGCTCGACATCTTCGACTTCGGTCGCACGGACCTCGACGGCGACAGCTTGCGCGAGTTCAAGCTCGGCTGGGGTACCACAGAAGAGCCGCTCGTCTACTCGTACCTCGGTGCGGAGAGGCCTGGTACCGGACGCGCGGCCGCCGCACTCGCACCACTGATCCGGCGCTCGCCGCCGGTGGTCTGCCGGACGATCGGTGAGCTCTTCTACAAACACGCAGCGTAGAGACCGGGCGAGGAGACGTGGACGCCTCGACGTGTTCGTCAGGCGCTCGGCGCGGCGAATTCGATGCGCCCGTCGTGCGCCGCTGGACCAACGATCTTCCACTCCGTACCGCTCGGTATGAGCTGGGAAACCGCGCGCCTCCTCCACCAAGAGGCAACGTCGCGCGGTCTAGCCTTCCACGCGGTCGGGTCATCGGCGTAACAGGCAAGGAAGCCACGATAGAGCTCGACCATTACCGGCTCGGTCAAGTAGTCCGGGTGTGTGAGCAGGAGCGCCATCCCGCCGCGATCGCGCAGGAAATCGGTCTTCTCGCGCCAGAGAGCATCGTCGCGTTGCTCGAGAATGACGAAGACGGTGTGATCCTGCGTCAGGGTGATCGGTAACTCCACGAGCTCGCGGTTGAAGAACGGCCACCAAGTGCAACAGCCGCCGGACTTGGGCTCGAAGGGGTCGGTGTCCGGCGAGGACGAGTCGTAGTCCACGCCGAGCAACGGCATGAGCTCCCAGTCTCGGTGGGTTGCCGGCGACCGGAAGCCCACGGCTCCCCACCGTTGGGCGTACGCCCTCATCGCGGGAAGCCGTCGCTCGAGGGTCGTGCGCGACTCGAGGTCTCTGCCGTCGTGACGGAGACCGTGAAGCCCAATCTCGAAGCCGTCGGCGCGCAGCTGATCGAGCCGTTCGGGCTCGACCTCGTAATCGCGCTCGGGGACGAAATTCCAGGACGACCTATATCCCAGCGCGAGCTCGACGTCGGCGAGCAGATGGAGATCGTCGTATCCGACCTGGTGTTCGACGTCGTGCGAGAGCACGATTGCCCACCGATACGGCTCCGGCCACGGTGCAATCCACGGAACAGGTGTCTCGGCCACGTCCGCGAGCCGGGTGAGGAGAAGGTCGTAGAGATCGTGGAGAGCCGTCTCGACCGGCCAGCGCGGAAAGCGCGCGCGAGCCTGCATCGCGCTGAAACGGCGCCGAAGCCAGATCTGGAGGTTGCGCGGCATCGCCGGTCGCACCGCGTAATAGCCGCGAAGGGCGGCACGTTTCGTGCGCGCTCGCCAGGTGTTCTGCTTGGGCAGGTACTCCTCGCTCCAGAGCGAGAGCATCACCTCGTTCGGGTCGAACGGGAGCGCGAGATCGGCGCCGTCGAGACAGTCGCCGAGCGCAATGGATCGCCGCTCGTCGACGGCCAGTTCCGGGTCGAGTCGGCCGAAGAGCGGAATGTTCTCGAAGAGGAACCGCTGCGGATCGGGGCCATCGTCGTCGAAGCACCGCCAAAGGACGGAAGGTGACGATCTGCCGGCCGCCTTAACTCGAGCGAAGCCGACCGGGGCCCCAACCTCACCGATCCGGTAGGGGATCCGAAAGTAGTCGAGGAAGAGAGAAGGGTGCGATGACTCGAACAAGCCTGCCTGCCTGCCGCACTCGAACCTATGGAGACCTGCTCACACCGGCGCCCAGTGCGAGAGGCCGTGGGCGTCGCCTGATGACTCTGTGGCGGGTACGCCAAGGAAGTTGATCTTCATACGCCTGCCTTCCACGCTCGGAACCCCGAGGGTACCCATAACCATGAGCCACTCGCTCGCGGTGCTTCGGTCGTCGTCGGAGGCCCCGACTACGATTCCGCGACGATGGGACGGCGGTCGACCACCATTCGATTCGCCTTGAGCCGTTCGCGGCGAGATCGCTCGCCGTACGCTGTTGTGCTCGTATTCCTCACGATCTTCCTCGGGGCCTTCTGTAGTAGTCCGGTAGCGACGGCGACGAGACGGCCCGAGCCGCCTCGTAGGCTCGAGGTGAAGTCCGTCTCGAGCACGTCGGTTCATCTCTCGTGGGTTGTGTCGCCGAGCGCTGTACGAGCCACGCGGTTCCGGATCTACGTGAACGGTGTTCTCCGTGCCACGGTTCGTGCCACCTCCTATCGTGTGGGAGGGCTTAGATGCGGCACGAGCTACGTCCTCGCCGTCGGCGCGTATGACGCCCGCGGGCGCAGCGCGAAGCTGCGGTCGCGCAGAGTCAGTACGACACAGTGTGCGCGAGGTTGCTTTGCGAGTCCTGGGTCGTGTGGCTATCCGGATCCGGCGTACGGCAACGTGGGTGTGCCTGCCGGTACCAAGCTGACACCCTCGGGGTCGATCACCGTCACGACGCCGGGCACCGTGGTCAACGGTCGAAGCGTGTCAGGCGAGATCGACGTGAAGGCGAACAACGTCACGATCAAGAACACCAAGGTGACGATGACCGGGGGTGGCTGCGGTACGACGAACACGTGCGGGAACGCCAACATCCATCTGCTCTGCGCCTGCACGGTCACGATCAGCCACGTCGAGCTCACAACGGACGGCAGCACGACGGTTGAGCACGCAATCCGCAACAGTTACGGCGGCACGATCCGGGTCGATCACGTTTACCAGCACGGAAACACGGACGCGCTCTGTTACTGCGGCGATGCGACGATCACCTACAGCTATTCGACGATCGACCTCGCGATCTCGCAGGATCATCTTGAGAACCTTTACGTCGACGGAGCCACGGATGACGTCGAGCACAACACGTTGGCCAATCACCAGCCGCAGACCGCGAACATCTTCGGGAACACGAACGGCGGCACAGGCGGTGCCTGCTCAAACCACTTGACCGTCAAGAACAACCTGCTGGCGGGCGGTGGTTACACGATCTATCCGTGCGGTAACGCGAGCTCGGTTGGGTCGGCGACGCTCGACTTCGAGAGCAACGTGATCGCGCGTTGCGGCGGCGGCTCGGAGGTTGGGCCGGCGGCCGGCGGCACCTGGTTGTGCCCACGCGGGGCCGACCGGAACGGGCTCTATCCGCGTGGAGGTTCGTTCGGCCATGTTGCTTCTGACTTTTGCGGCTCTCCCGGCTGGACGTGGAAGAACAACGCCTGGGACGACGGTCGGACTGTTGCCTGTTGAGAGGTCGAGTAGTCGTGGACCGACGGTCGTACTGGTCGTAGGTCTAGGCAGCGCTCATCCTTCCCGGCCTTGCACACCGCCAGAATGTCCGTCGCGACGGCCATAGGTCTAGCCTACGCTTGAGCCGTGATCCGGCGTTACGAGGGGCTCGCTTGGTAGTAGGACGCCGCCGGCGGCACCGCGCGGCCAAACGAGTCCTCATCATCGTCCAGAACGAGTCGGTTCCGTGGGACCGGCGGGTGTGGCTGGAGGCATGTGCCTTGCGAGACGCCGGCTTCCGCGTGTCAGTGATCTGCCCTAAAGGGCCCGGCGATCCGTCCTTCCACGAATTGGAAGGCATCCGTATCTGGAAGTACCCACCTCCGCCGCCAACAGCCAGCCAGCTCTCGTTCGCGTGGGAGTTCGTCTATTGCTGGGCTCGGACGCTGGTGCTCGTGCTCCGAAGTGCCACCAGGGAAGGGTTCGACGTCATCCAGGCGTGCAATCCGCCCGACACCTACTGGGCACTCGCCGCACCGTTCAAGCTCTTCGGGAAACGCTTCGTCTTCGACCAGCACGACCTTTCCCCGGAGGTGTACGCGTCACGATTCGACAGCCCTTCGCCGATCCTACGTCGAATGCTGTTGCTGCTGGAACGTGCGACGTATGCGGTCGCAGATCACGTGATTGCGACGAACGAGTCCTATCGCGAGACCGCGATCGCACGGGGCGGCGTACCGCCCGAGCGGGTAACGGTCGTGCGGAATGGGCCAGATCCGGACCGGTTCAGAAAGGGCGCAGCGGCTCCTGATTGGCGAAACGGTAGACGGCACCTCTGTGCATATCTCGGAATGATGGGGCCGCAGGATGGGGTCGACTTCGCAGTTCGCGCTGCGGCAGCCATCCAGCGCGCCGGCCACGACGACGTGCAGTTCGTCTTCATGGGCGGCGGGGACAGTTTCGACGGTCTTGTCTCCCTTGCGGACGAGCTCGGGGTCACCGAGTCGGTCACCTTCACGGGTCTTGTCTTCGACGAAACAATCTTCGAGGTTCTCTCGACGGCCGACCTGGGACTCTGCCCGGATCCGCTCAACCCGTTGAACGACGTCTCGACGATGATGAAAACCATGGAGTACATGGCGTTCGGTCTACCGGTTGTCGCCTTCGACCTGAAGGAGACCAGGGTCTCCGCTGGCTCGGCTGCCATGTACGTTCGGCCGAACGACGTCGACGAATACGCGCAGGCGATTCTGCAGCTGCTCGACGATCAGCAGCTCAGGGCGTCGATGGGGAAGGTCGGCCGGGAGAGGGTGGAGAATGTGCTCGGCTGGAATCATCAGGCGCCGAAGTACGTCCGCGTGTATGAGTCTCTAACCGCGCGCACACGGAAGAGCTGAGGTCGTGGCCCAGAATCAACGGCTCGCCTCGGGCGCCGCGGCGGCCGGGAGTCCGGAAACCTCGTCCATGAGCGACAGCAACGCGAACGTCTCAATCACGAGCCACCTGATCGTCACGCCCGCCCGGAACGAGGCGGAGAATCTCCGGCGGCTCGGCGGATGCCTCATCGCGCAGACATGGCGTCCGGAGGCATGGATCGTCGTCGACAACGGCTCGACGGACGGTACAGCGGACGTCGTGAACGAGCTTGCGCGCACCCACGGCTGGGTGCGCCTCGTCTCAATCGCGAGCGACACGCTACCGGCTCGAGGTCGTTCGAGTGTTCGTGCATTCAACGCCGGAGTCATGGATGCGCCGAAGCATCCGGACCTCATCACGGCCCTCGACGCGGATGTGTCGTTCGAGTCGGATTACTTCGAGGCACTCCGGCGCGAGTTCGAGAGGGATCCACGGCTCGGCATCGCCTCGGGTCTCTGTTACGAGCCTTCGGGCGACGGTTGGGAGCCGGTTCATGTGACTCGTCCCTATATCCGCGGAGCCTCCTTCACGTGTCGCAGGGAGTGTGTGGCGCCGCTCTTGCCGTTAGAGGAGCGTCTCGGTTGGGAGTCGATTGCCGTCCTCAGAGCGAACGTTCGCGGTTGGAAGACGGCGATCTTCCGCAACCTCAGCTACTTCCATCATCGCCCGACCGGTGCTCGAGACGCCAGCCGATTCGCGAGCTTCGCAGAGGAAGGGGACAGCGCGTACTACATGTGGTACAGGCCCTCATACATGTTCTTACGAACGCTATACCGCGCGATCGGTCTGCAAGATCCTGCGGCCACCGGACTTGCGTGGGGCTACGCCCGTTCGGCCCTGGGTCGGAGGTCGAGGCATCCAGAGCCCGGCTTCCGCCAGTTTGTCCGTTCGACTCAGTCGCCGAAGATCTGGCTGTCGCGGGCCCGCGAGATCACCGGGCGGCGGTAGCAGCCGGATCCGTTGCGCACGCCGGGCTGCGATTTCCGCCAGCAGTGGCGAGCATTCAGGATCCTCGTGAGGACCCGCAACGCGGGCCTTCACGGTTGAAGGGGGGTGAGGCGTACGGAGATCGAGGGTCCGGCTCCGATGTTTGCGGATGAGCGAACAGTGGTCGCGACCTAGCACGGAATCGTCGTACCGTCGTCATCCCAGACGTTGTTTTTCCAGGTAGACGAGCCACAGTAGATGTTTGTGTCGTATCCGTATGAGCCGCCCCGCGGGAACAGGCCGTATTGATCGGCGCCACCGGAGCAGAGCCAATGGCCGCCGCCGTCGGGCCCGACCTCGGCGCCGTGTCCGCAACGGGCGATCCGGTTGTTCTCGAAGTCGAGCGTCGAGGAACCGACCGAGCTGGCGTTTCCGCACGGGTAGATCGTGAACCCGCCCCCTGCCAACAGGTTGTTCGTGACGGTCAGGTGGTTGTCACACGTGCCACCGCTGCCATTGTTCGTGTTCGCGAAGATGTTGGCAGTCTGAACCGCTGTGTTGATGAATGTGTTGTGGTTCATCGTGTCGGTGGCGTCGTCCGTGTAGGTGTTCTCCAAGTGATCCTGCGAGATCGCGAGGTGGATGGTCGAGTAGTTGTCTTCGAGATCGGCGTTGCCGCACCAGCAGAGCGCGTCCGTGTTGCCGTGCTGGTAGACGTGATCGACGGTGATGAACCCGCCGTAGCTGTTGCGGATCGCATGCTCAACCGTCGTGCTCGCATCGGTGGTGAGTTCAACGTGGCTGATCGTGACGTTGCACGCGCACGTCAGACGGATGTCGGCGTTACCGCAGGTACTCGTCGGCCCGCAGCCGCCCCCGACCATCGTGACCCGCGTGTTCTGGATCGTGACGTTGCTGGCCGAAACTGTGATCGAACCGCTGACATCGAGGCCGTTGATCACGGTGCCAGGCGTCGTGACGGTGATGCTGCCTGAGGGCGTGAGTTGCGTCCCAGACGGAACACCGACGTTCCCAGAGGCTGGATCGGGGTAGCCGCACGAGCCCGGTGAGGCGAAGCACGAGGCGCCCGCTGGCGGCGGCGGCGGCGTCGGGCACGCCGCGGTCGAGGTCGTGAGCGAGCTCTTGGCCGACTTGTTGCCGGCGGCGTCGAAGGCGTCGACTGCGAGTGTGTAGCTCGTCCCGCAGGTGAGGCCGCTGACCGTGTAGATAGTGAACGTGCTGGTGGTGCCTGCGACGGTCGAGCCCTTGTAGACGTCGTAGCCGGCGACGGCGACGTTGTCGAAGGACGCGCTCCACGAGAGCGCGACGCTTGTGGTCGTAGATCCCGTAACGCTCAGCCCCGTAGGCGAGGTCGGCGCCTGCGTATCGGCGCACGCCGCGGTCGCGGTCGTGAGCGAAGTCTTGGTCGACTTGTTGCCGGCTGCGTCGAAGGCGTCGACGGCCAGCGTGTAGCTCGTCCCGCACGTAAGGCCGCTCACCGTGTAGCTGGTGAACGTGCTGGTCGTTCCTGCGACCGTGGAGCCCTTGTAGACGTCGTAGCCGGTGACGGCAACGTTGTCGAAGGCCGCGCTCCAGGAGACGGAGACGCTCGTAGTCGTCGAACCTGTGACGGTCAAGCCGGTCGGCGGCGTCGGTGCCTGGGTATCAGGGCAAGCGGCGGTCGATGCGCTGATCGTTGACGCGGCCGATTTGTTGCCGGCTGCGTCGAAAGCGTCGACGCCGAGCGTGTAGCTCGTTCCGCAGGCCAAGCTCGAGAGCGTGCGGCTCGTCGTCGATGTCGTCCCGATCGGCGTCCCGTTGCGGTAGACGTCGTAGCCGCTCACGCCGACGTTGTCGTTCGACGCGCTCCAGGTGACGCTGATACTCGTCTGTGACGAGCCGGTAAGCGTGAGCCCTTGAGGCGTGCTCGGCGGCTGAGTGTCAGCCGTCGTGGTGGTGGGCGGTGGGGTCGTGGTGGTCGGCGGCGGGGTGGTCGTGGTCGGCGGTGGGGTCGTGGTGGTCGGCGGCGGGGTGGTCGTGGTCGGCGGTGGGGTCGTGGTGGTCGGCGGCGGGCTGGTGGTGGTGGTCGGCGTCGTCGTCGTCGTGCCGGCGTTCGTCACGGACGGAGACGTCGTGGTAGTCGGCGTCGTCGTGGTGGTGGTCGTGCCGGTTGGCGTCGGGGTGTGCGGCGTATGAGGACGCGGGAACCTGGGGCTCCACCGCTTCAGTAGGTTGAGCATCAGCGGGCGCGACGCCGTCGGCGCAGTCCTGATCGTCAGATTGAGCGCCGAATCACTGCTCGCATTCACGGCCGCCGACGTCCACCGGCGCGTATCCGCCCGGACCAGCCGCGGCGGCACGATCGCCAGCAACTGCGTGTGCGTGGCCTTCACACCGCGGAGGTAATTGACCTGCCGCAGGTTGTGGACGTAGTAGACGACGTAGTCGAAGGCGTTCAGCCTGGTGAGCCGTACGGCCTCGCGTGGCGTCTGGGCGATCACCGCACACGTGCGCAAGGTCGAGCTCGAACCGGGGCAGGCTCCGGGCCGCAGGGAGCCGCGTGCGGCGATCACGAGCATGCCGGAATGGGCGGCTCGGTCGGTGACCTTCGCGAGAGCTTTCGGCGACAGCGCTGAGGCGTTGACCACGAGCGCCTGGATGCCGCGGCGCCGGAGCCACTGGAGCTTCTCGACCTTCACGGACGACACGTTGCCCGCGCTCACGCCGAGCGCCCACAGCTTGGGCTGTTGGGATGTTGCGGCTTTCTCGGCGGCGGGACTGGGGGTGACGACGAAGGCTGCGAGCAGCCCGGCGACACAGGGGACCATGAGCAGGCCCCAACGGTGACGCCTGCAAGGGAGTGCGGCTCTCCTCATTGCACGGCTCCTGTTCTTTAGATGGGCGAGGTATCGGTGCATGGGGGGATGCCCTCATCACCCGTTGGAGGGATGGCGAGGAGGCTTGACCGACAGTCAGCGCTTCCTGTTTCCACTCCGCCGGAAACTCAAACGACCGGATCCCTGGCGCGGGTCCCGGGCGGTGAGCGGTGGCCGAACCTCCCCAAACGGTCAGTACCGCTCTGCCGATGGGTATTTCAAACCCTGGTCTGGCCTCGTAAAGAGCGTGATCCTAGGGTTGAGGAGCGGGAAGGGGAGGTCCCGACTTGTGGAGAGGAGCGTTGCGGCAATGGGTCGGGTGAGATCACGCCCGGACGGCTCGTCGTCTGGGAATCGTTACGCGTATGGATGGTCGGGCCCGGGGCGATGATGGGCCTCGACCTCAAGACGGGGCTGCACGAGCGCACGGTCGCGCTCCCGGAATCCCTGACGGCGCATCAGCGCTCGCGGGCCGATGCCCTGACCGCTCGGCGCCGCCGTGGCTGGCTCATCAAGCGCGCGCTTCTGAGCGCAGACATCGTGGGCCTGCTGCTTGCGTACTTCCTCGCCAAGCTGATCGTCTCGGGGGCAAGTTCGACGGATCCACCGTTGGAGATCGGGGTGCTCACGCTGGCGATCGCCGCGTGGATCATCGGCGCCAAGATGAACGGGCTCTACGAGCGCGACGAGGAGCGTGTCGACCACTCGACGGTCGACGAGGTCATCGGGGTCTTCTACCTCGTGACACTCGGTGCATGGTTGTACTTCATCGCGGCCTGGGCCGTCCGCGCGGACAACCTGCATGTCGCGCGCCTCGTCAGCTTTTGGCTGTTGGCCGTTCTGTTCATCACCACATTCCGAGGGCTCGCCCGTGCTGCCGCGCGGCGCAGCCCCTTGTATCTCCAGAACACGATCATTCTCGGGGCCGGTCACATCGGGCAGCTCGCCGCCCGCAAGCTCCTGCAGCACCCCGAGTACGGCATCAACCTCGTCGGGTTCGTCGACGCGAATCCACGTGAACGTCGGCCCGAGCTCGAGCACCTCGCGCTGATCGGCGGCCCGGAGCAGCTCGACGAGGTCATCTCACTCTTCGACGTCGAACGCGTGATCATCGCCTTCTCGGAGACCACACATGATGAGCTGTTGGACACGATCCGCGAGCTCCGGAAGCACGACGTCCAGATCGACATCGTTCCGCGACTGTTCGAGATCGTCGGGCCGAAGGCCGGCATCCATACGCTCGAAGGGCTCGCGCTCGTCAGTCTCCCGCCTGCGAGCGTCTCCCGCTCGTCGCTGCTGCTCAAGCGCGCGGTGGACTACATCGTTGCCGTGCCGATGCTCATTCTGCTCGCCCCGCTGATGGCGGTGATCGCGATCTGCATCCGCCTCGATTCGCGCGGGCCGGTTCTCTTCCGGCAGAGCCGACTCGGCTATGAGATGCGGCCCTTCACCGTGCTCAAGTTCCGCACCATGCGGGCCGACACGGATCCGGACGTGCACCGTCGCTACATCGAGACCACCGTGACGCACCAGGCCTCGCCGAACTCGAACGGGCTCTACAAGCTGGATCGCTCCGACTCGGTCACGCGGGTCGGTCGCTTCCTCAGGAAGACGAGCCTCGATGAGCTGCCGCAGCTCTTCAACGTCCTCGCCGGCGAGATGTCGCTCGTCGGCCCGCGGCCGTGTCTCGACTACGAGACGGAGGGCTTCGCCGAGCACCACTTCGAGCGGTTCCTCCTGCCGCCAGGTCTGACAGGGCTCTGGCAGGTGACGGCGCGCGCCCGTTCGACGTTCGGCGAGGCACTCGACATGGACGTTGCCTATGTCCGTGGCTGGTCGCTGAGCTTGGATCTGCGCCTGATCCTCAAGACGCCGTTCTCGCTCCTTCGCACGCGAGCCACCGCATGAAGCCGGCGATCTTCCCACGCGAGCTCTCCTCCGAGCCGGTTCGGATCGGCGTCGTCGGCCTCGGCTACTGGGGACCGAACCTGATTCGCAACCTGAACGAGCTCGGCGGCGCCGACCTTCGTTGGATCTGCGACCTCGAACAGTCACGGCTGGACACGTTCGGCAGGCGGTATCCGACCGTCCGCTGCACCCGCGACTTCGATGACCTCTTGAACGATCCCGAGCTCGACGCCGTCGCGATCGCCACTCCGGTCTCGACGCACTACCCGCTCGGGCTTGCCGCCCTTCGGGCGGGCAAGCACGTGTTCATCGAGAAGCCCCTCGCGGCATCCGTCGCCGAGGCCACAGAGCTCGCGACCGTCGCGGGCGAGCGCGGGCCTGACCCTGATGCCGGGCCACACGTTCCTCTACAGCCCTCCCGTGAACGCAATCCGCGACCTCATCCACTCCGGCGAGCTCGGCGACATCTATTTCATCTCGACGAGCCGTGTGAACCTCGGGCTGCATCAGGCCGATGTCAGCGTCGCCTGGGACCTGGGGCCGCACGACTTCTCGATCCTCTGCTACTGGCTCGAGGAGACGCCGACCCATCTCTCGGCGATGAGCCGGAGCTGCATCTTCCCGACCATTCCCGACATCGCGTTCATCAACCTCGAGTACGAGCAGGGTGCGATCGCACACGTCGAGCTCTCCTGGCTGGCGCCGAGCAAGCTGCGCCGTACGACGATCGTCGGCTCGCGGAAGATGGTCGTCTACGACGACGTGAGCAACGAGCCTGTGAGGATCTTCGACTCGGGCGTGATGCTCAACGACCCGCAGTCGTTCGGCGAGTTCCGGCTCTCCTACCGGACGGGCGAGATCGTGTCGCCGGCGGTGCCCCCTGCGGAGCCGCTTCAGCTCGAGATGGCGGATTTCTGCGACGCCGTTCGTACCGCCGCCACCCCGCGCTCGTCGACGGAGCTCGGCGTCGAAGTTGTACGGATGGTCGAGGCGGTCGACGTCTCGCTTGCGTCCGGTGGAGCACGCGTTCCGCTCGGCGACGGCTCCGTGGTCGCTGCCTGACAGACGAACCGCCTTTAATACGAAGGATGCTGAGCCCGCTCGAGATCGCGGCCGGTTTCCCGTTGCCCGGCGGAGCCCAGATCCCCGGCCCGATCCCATCTCGTCTCGAGCCGCGAGCCGCACTGGCGGCGTGCATGGCGGCGCCTTTGTCGCGGCCGCCCTGCATCGTCAGCTTCTCGGGCGGACGCGATTCCTCGCTCGTGCTCGCGCTCGCGGTCGAGGTTGCGCGGCGCGAGGGGTTGCAGTTGCCCGTTCCCGTCACTGTGCGGCCCTCCGGCGATGCGGACCCAGAGGAGGACGAGTGGCAGGAGCGCGTCGTCGAACACCTCGGTCTCGACGACTGGGTGCGCGTGGGGATCGGCGAAGGGCTCGATTGCATCGGGCCGCAGGCGCAACGCACGCTGCTCAGGCACGGGATCCTCTGGCCCGCGAATGTGCATTTCCATCTTCCCCAGTTCGAGCGGGCAGCCGGCGGGTCGGTGCTCACAGGGGTGGGCGGCGACGAGGTCTTCTCGACCTCGGGATGGTCTCGCATCCACCTCGTCCTCGCCCGTCGGGCACGCCCGGAGCCGAGGGACGCCTTGCGGTTGGCCGGGGCGCTGGCGCCGACGGCCGTGATGAAGCGCGTTGTCATCGCGCGGAGCGAGGTCGAGCTGGAGTGGCTTCGGCCCGTCGTCCAACGCGAGGTGGTTGCCGGTCTCGCAGAGGAAGCGGCGGCAGAGCCGCTGCGGTGGCGGCGTCGCTTCAGCTGGCTGCTCGGGCTCCGTTACCTCGAGGTCGGGACGCGTGGTCTGGACGTGCTCGCCGCCGACTGGGACGTCCAGATGCACCACCCGCTCCTCGACCCGACCTTCGTCGGGACGCTGGTTGGGCTGCCGGCCGAACGGCGGTTCCGTGATCGCACAGAGGCCCTCACGAAACTCTTCGCGGAT
Organism: uncultured Thermoleophilia bacterium; assembly: GCA_963774355.1. Taxonomy (GTDB): domain Bacteria; phylum Actinomycetota; class Thermoleophilia; order Gaiellales; family Gaiellaceae; genus PALSA-600. Next base: position 186,031 of record CAVZER010000002.1, read on the forward strand.
CTGCTGCCGGCGGGCCTCGAGTCGCGCACCTCGAAAGCGGTGTTTGCCGAGACGCTCTGGGGCGGTCCGAGCCGGGCGTTCGCCATGGAGTGGGACGGCTCGGGCGTCGATCCCGAGATCGTCGACGCCGAGGCTCTACGTCGTCGCTGGCAGGTGGACGGCACGCCAGGGCCTCACACGCTGCTCCAGTCGCTCTGGCTCGAGGCCGAACGTCGCGCGTCAAGGGTCCGCGAGCACTCCCAGCAACAGTTCGAGCGTCGCCGGCAACGATGCCCACGACCGAGGGCGCCGTAGCTCCCAGGCCGGCAGGGCGCTGAACTGAAGGAAGGCCGCCGGATCGCGGGGCGGCACGCGGAGGCTGCGGTTGCGGAAGAGCCCGGCCAGCGTCTCCGATGCCGGTAGGCGTCGCATTTCGAGCTCGTCGGACCACTGCGCGAAGACGAACCCTCCGAGCGTCAGGGGACGGTCGAGCGGCTCGAGCTGCAGCCGCCAACGTTCCCGCGCTCCCGCGAGGCCGATCTCGTCTCCGACGCCGAGCGCGGCGGCGGCATCCTCCCGCAGGTCGACCGTCCTCGGGCCGGCGAAGACACTGTGGCCGTCGACCACGAGGACGTCGTCGCAGACGACGTCCTCGCCCGCGAGGGCGAGGGCGGCAAGCAACGAGCTCTTGCCGCCGAGCCGGTCACCGACGATGCCCCAGACCGTGCTCCCGAGCGCGATCGCGCCGGCGTGGACGCTCTCTCTTCCGTGCCAATGCGCGCAGACGGCCGCCACGGGCGCCAGGAAGGGGTGGACGAGCTCCTCGGCCGACAGCTGCGCGGGCACCGTGTAGCGCGCTCGCCCGGGGTCGCGGTCCAGTTCGATCCAGCCTCCGGTCCGGAGCCTGATCCGGGAATGGTCGTCGTCGACGAACTCTTCATCGGCGTCGAGCCGGCCGATCCCGACGGCGATCTCGACGACCGGCCAGCTCGCCGCTGCGGAAACCAGCACGGAGTCGGCTCCTCGCAGGCCGACGATGCGCAATCCGTACGCACCGAGCGAGAATTTTGTCTGTGCGGTGGTCGAACTGGACATAGGTCTGGTTGCACCCGTGCCGAGCGACTGTATGTTCTGAGCATGGATGCAGAAGTCACAGGAAACCAGGGGGGAACGCTCTACGAGGCTCCGACGCTGCACGTGCTCGGCACGGTCGGGGACCTGACGGAGACGTGCATCCTTGGGAAGAAGCTGGGCCAGCCGGACTACATGTTCCACATTCCGGGCATTTCCAACTGCTCAGCGTAGATAAGCCCAGATAGCCCATTTTGGGCTTGCTCGGCGCCGACCGCGCGTGCGGCCGCTGTGGACGAGCGCGCTCGCAAGGGCGCCTCGCTGCTGCCGCTTCGTCGCGAAACCCACCCGTTGAGAGGGTTGTGCGCCGAACCCACCAGGCGCCATCATGTGAGGAGCGGCTCCGTACCGGCCCCGTGCCGATGGCGGCCGCATTCGGGGGATAGAAGGGGCGGGCGATGAAAGCACACTCCAAGCACGCAGGGCCGAAGGCTCGTTCCGTGCGCAGGTTGATTCTCTGCGCGCTGGCCGTCCCGATCCTTTTCCTCGCGCAAGCCGCAGCGCCCGCACAAACGGCGACCGGCCCGTCGGGGTTGGTGGCGGCGTATGGGTTTGATGCGGGGTCGGGGACGACGGTGACGGATCAGTCGGGGAACGGCAACAACGGGACGGTCGCGAACACGACCTGGGCCGCGACCGGCAAGTTCGGGAAGGCGCTGCAGTTCAACGGCACGCAGCTCGCTGGTGACGGTCCCCGACGCCGCCTCGTTGCACCTGACGACCGGGATGACGCTCGAGGCGTGGGTCAACCCGTCGACCGTGAACGGCAGCTGGCGCGACGTGATCTACAAGGGCAACGACAACTACTACCTCGAGGCCACCTCGACCAACGCCTCCAAACCCGACGGCGGCCTGATCGCCGGCGGCAGCTACGCCGACGCGTACGGCACCGCCGCCCTGCCCGCCAACACCTGGAGCTACCTGACCGAGACCTACGACGGCGCCACCCTGCGCCTGTATGTGAACGGCACCCAGGTCGCCTCGACCGCCCACACCGGCTCGATCAGCACCTCGACCAACCCGTTGCAGATCGGCGGCGACAGCCTCTACGGCCAGTACTTCGCCGGGATGATCGACGAAGTCCGCGTCTACAACACCGCCCTCACCGCCACCCAGATCCAAACCGACCAGGCCACGCCGATCAGCCCGACCGGGCCGACGTATTCGGTCGGCGGGTCGGTGTCGGGGTTGTCGGGGACGGTGGTGTTGCAGGACAACGGCGGCGACAACCTGTCGGTGTCCGCGAACGGGCCGTTTACGTTCGCGACGCCAGCTGGCGTCGGGGGCGGCGTATGCGGTGACGGTGAAGACGAATCCGTCCGGCCAGACCTGTTCGGTGGCGAACGGGTCGGGGACGATCGGCTCGGCCAACGTCACCAACGTCGCGGTTAGCTGTACGACGACGCCGACGTATTCGGTCGGCGGGTCGGTGTCGGGGTTGTCGGGGACGGTGGTGTTGCAGGACAACGGCGGCGACGACCTGTCGCGTGTCCGCGAACGGGCCGTTCACGTTCGCGACGCAGCTGGCTGGTGGGGCGGCTTACAGCGTGACGGTGAAGACGAATCCGTCCGGCCAGACCTGTTCGGTGTCGAACGGGTCGGGGACGATCGGCTCGGCCAACGTCACGAACGTCGCGGTTAGCTGTACGACGACGCCGACGTATTCGGTCGGCGGGTCGGTGTCGGGGTTGTCGGGGACGGTGGTGTTGCAGGACAACGGCGGCGACGACCTCAGCGTTGCTGCGAATGGGCCGTTCACGTTCGCGACCAAGTTGGCGTCGGGGCGGCGTACGCGGTGACGGTGAAGACGAATCCGTCCGGCCAGACCTGCACGGTGTCGAACGGTTCGGGAACGATCGGGTCGGCCAACGTCACCAATGTCGGCGTCACCTGTACGACGACGCCGACGTATTCGGTTGGCGGTTCGGTGTCGGGCTTGTCGGGCGCCGTGGTGCTGCAGGACAACGGCGGCGACGATCTGTCGGTGTCCGCGAACGGGCCGTTTACGTTCGCGACGTCGCTGGCGTCGGGGGCTGCGTATGCGGTGACGGTGAAGACGAATCCGTCCGGCCAGACGTGCTCGGTGTCGAACGGGTCGGGGACGATCGGCTCGGCAACGTCACCGAACGTCGCCGTGACCTGCTCGGCGTCCTCGGGGTCGGGCTCGTCGGTGTCGGACAATTTCAACAGGGCGAATGGTGGGTTGGGTGCGGGTTGGACGGCTGTGTCGGATGGGGGTTTGGTGATTTCGTCGCAGGCGGTGTTGGGTTCGTCGGCGACGGCTGGTGATATCCGGTCGGGCGAGTCGTATGCGGGTGATCAGTCGTCGCAGGTTGAGGTGACGTCGACGCAGTTGTCGGGTGGGCAGTGGATCGGGCCGGCGGTGCGGATGCAGGCGGGCGGCCAGAACATGTACCTGGGGATCTATTTCTGGAACAACGGTGCTCAGCAGTTGCGGTTGTATAAGCGCAGCGCGGGCAACTGGGTCCAGTTGGGAAGTTCGTACAACAGTGGTGCGTTGGCGGCGGGGACGCAGTTGCAGTTGACGGCTGTCGGTTCGACGATTTCGTTTTTGCAGAACGGTGTGACGCGGATCAGCGTGACCGACGGCAGCGTGACGGGTGGGGCGCCGGGGATCATGACCTTCGGCACCGCGAAGGCCGACAACTGGGTCGGTGGCGGTGCCGGGTCGCCGCCTCCGCCGCCGCCGACGTATTCGGTTGGCGGTTCGGTGTCCGGCTTGGCGGGGACGGTGGTGTTGCGGGACAACGGCGGCGACGATCTGTCGGTGTCCGCGAACGGGCCGTTTACGTTCGCGACGCAGCTGTTGGTGGCGCGGCTTACAGCGTGACGGTGAAGACGAATCCGTCCGGGCAGACCTGCACGGTGTCGAACGGGTCGGGAACGATCGGCTCGGCGAACGTGACCACTGTCGGCGTCACGTGTACGACGACGCCGACGTATTCGGTTGGCGGTCGGTGTCCGGCTGGCGGGACGTGGTGCTGCGGGACAACGGCGGCGACGATCTGTCGGTGTCCGCGAATGGGCCGTTTACCTTTGCGACGTCGCTCGCGTCGGGGGCTGCGTATGCGGTGACGGTGAAGACGAATCCGTCCGGCCAGACGTGTTCGGTGTCGAACGGTTCGGGGACGATCGGCTCGGCCAACGTCACCAACGTCGCGGTCAGCTGTACGACGACGCCGACGTATTCGGTCGGCGGGTCGGTGTCGGGGCTCGCGGGCACGGTGGTGCTGCAGGACAACGGCGGCGACGATCTGAGCGTGAGCGCGAACGGCTCGTTCACGTTCGCGACCAAGTTGGCGTCGGGCTCCGTGTACGGCGTGACGGTGAAGAGCAACCCGACCGCGCAAAGCTGCACGGTCTCGGGCGGTACAGGTACCGTCGGCTCGGCGAACATCACCAGCGTTGCGGTCGCGTGCTCGGACACGACCGTGTCGACGGGCTCGGATGATTTCAACCGCGCGGACGGGGGGCTTGGCCCGAACTGGGCCGCCGTCAGTGACGGCGGCTTGTCGATCTCGTCGCAGGCGGTGCTCGGTTCGAGCGCGACGGCCGGCGACATCCGCGTCGGTGAGACGTACCCGGGTGATCAGTCATCCCAGATCGAGGTGACCTCGACGCAGCTGACCGGTGGGCAGTGGATCGGGCCGGCGGTGCGGATGCAGGGCGGCGGCCAGAACATGTACCTGGGGATCTACTTCTGGAACAACGGCAACCAGCAGTTGCGGGTGTACGAGCGGAGCGGCTGGCTCCTGGTCGCAGCTCGGCCCCTCGTACAGTTGTGGCGCGTTGTCCGCGGGGACGAAGTTGCAGCTGACGGCGGTTGGTTCGACGATCTCGTTCCTCGTCAATGGGGTTACGCAGATCAGTGTCACCGACAGCAGCATCGCCGGCGGGGCGCCGGGGATCATGACCTTCGGCGCTGCGACGGGTGACAACTGGGTGGGAGCGACCGCCACCGGCTCGAGCGTCCCGACGTTCCAGATCACCTACACGGGGACTGACGCGAATGGCGTCGCGTCCTACAGCGTCGTCTCTGCCGACAACGGCTATGGGTCGCAGGTGGTGCGGGTGCTGGCGCCGACCAACCCCACACCCGGCGTGCCTCACAACTTCCTCTACGCGCTCCCCGTGGAAGGCGGTCTGGCGTCGGACTACGGCGACGGGATCGACACGCTTCGTGCGCTTGACGCACAGGATCAGTACAACCTCACGATCATCGCGCCGACGTTCGAGGTCGACCCGTGGTACGCGGACAATCCCAACGACCCGAATCTTCAGTACGAGACGTTCATGACCAAGGACCTGGTGCCGTGGGTGACCAAGAACCTCTCGACGAGCGGACACGAGCAGAACTGGCTGATCGGGTTCTCGAAGTCGGGCATCGGTGCCGAGGATCTCCTGCTCAAACACCCTGACATCTTCTCTCTCGCAGCCAGTTGGGACTTCCCGGCCGATATGACGTCTTACGACCAGTTCGGCTCCAGTTCGGCCAACGAATACGGCACCGACGCGAACTTCCAGGCGAACTACCGTCTGACGCCGGCGTTCGTGAACGCCCACAAGGCGCCGTTCGTGAGCCAGAACCGCATCTGGATCGGTGGATACTCGGCGTTCCAGACAGACATGTCGGACTACGACGCACTGTTGACGTCCGATGGCATCCTTCACACGACCGAGACGCCGACGGTCATGCTCCACCGCTGGGACAGCGGGTGGGTGCCGACCGCCCTCGCGGCATTGCATCAGGACAGCGCCAACCTGCCATAGAGGCGCCGGCCGGCGACGGTTCGGAGCCCTAAGGCAGCAGCGACTCGGCGACGGCCTGGAGTGCCTCGTACTTGTCGATCGCGACTGCGGCGTCGACCAGGTCATCCCCGCGATAGATGCGGAGCATCCATTCGCCGTGCTCGGTGAGCTGGTCCCATTTCAACAGGAAGCCGACCTCGCGAAGCTGGCTCGTGATGTCCCCTTCCGGAAGGTCGGAAAGCACGGCGCGAGTCCGTCCCAGGAGAACGGGGCTGGCGGTGATGAACGACATTGCCACGACGCTCGGGTTCAGCTCGACTTCATGGAGCCGATTCACCGAACCGCAGATCGGGCACGGTTGCCTGATCTCGGTCACCGACCCCGCCTGACGGAGCAGTGCCTTGCAGTTGGCGCAGCGGATCGTTGCGTCGTCCACGCCACCACACATTCGCGCTGGATGCGCTCGACCCTTTCGGTGCGGAAGGCGGTTCAGACGAGGGCGAGGAGCCCGGCGGCAACGACGAGCACGCCGAAGACGATTCCGGCGTTCAGTGCCACGCGGAGTCCCCGGCGATGGCTCGCCGGGTCGACGGGCTGCAGATGCGCCAGCCTTCGAAGCCGCTGTTGCTGTTGCACGTGGCGCCTCAGGAGGCGGTCGTCGGACCGGCGAGGCAGCCCAGCGTGACCACTCCGAGGTGACCAGCGGAGGCTCGAGCACGAGCACCGACTCACCAGCGGCGGGTCGGAAGTCCAACCTTGCAGAGCGTGACCCCGTCGCTTAACTGAGCGGGCGTGCACTCTGACGCGCGCGCGAGAGAGGGCGGCCCGTCGGGCCGCCCTCGCCGTTTCAGCGCCGCTCGACGAGCTCGCGGTTGGTCTCAGGCCGGGTCGCCGACCAGGGGAGCTGCGAACCAGCGGCGTTCGAAGATGGCAGAGAGCCAGATCGAAAACTCGAAGAGGATCAGCAGCGGGATCGTCTCGACGATCGTCGTGACCGGGTCGACGCCCGGCAAGGCAACGCCGATCGCGCAGACGATCAGGTAGCCCATGCGGCGATTGCGGCGTAGCTTGGCCGAGCTGAGCGCTCGCACGCGCACGAGCCCGAGCACGACGATCGGGAGCTCGAACACGGCTCCGCAGGCTGCGAACACGAGGAGCGCGAACGAGATGTAGTCGGCCGCCCGGAGTTGCACGTTGAAGACCGAGTTGTCGTAGTTCGTGAGAAACCGGAGCGCCGCAGGGAGCGCGATCCGATCACCGAAGGCGACCCCTGCAAGCATCAGCACGCCGGCGAACAACGTGAAGAGACCGATCGTCCGCTGGGTTCCGCCGTCGACCGCCGGCGCGAGGAAGTTCCAGAGCTGCCAGAGCACGAACGGCAGCGCCATGAGGAAGCCGGCGACGAAGCTCACCTTCAGCGAGGTCGTGAACGGCTCGGTCACGCCGAACGTCGTCAGCTTGCGGTGATTCGGGGGCAGCGCCGCGATCAGCAGCTCCAGGATGCGGCGGTGGGCCACGTACCCGACGATCGAGCAGATGACGACGGCTCCGCCCGCGACGAATATCCGCGAGCGGAGCTCTTCGAGGTGGTCGACGACGGTGACCTCTTCGAGGTGCGCGAGCCGACGTGGGCCGAACCTTCTAGGCAACACGCTCGCGGTCCTCGATCGGCGCCGGCACCGTCGCGGGCGGTGTCAGTTCGGCCCGATCCGTCTCGACCGAGGTCAGGTCGACCTTGTCGTGGTGATCGTGGTCGCCGCTGACCGAGTCCTTGAACTCGCGCAGGCCCTTGCCGAGACCGCGTCCCATCTCGGGGAGCCGCTTGGGGCCGAACAGCACGAGGACGATGAGCCCGAGCAGGAGCAGCTCGGGGAGACCGATGAATCCAGGCATCAGGACCTACCTTCCGATTCGATGTTTTTCGAGAAGCTCGGGCCCCACGTCCGGGCCTGGCCGTCATGTCGACGCAGATTCGGACGACACGCGCTCGCGGTTCGGTGGCCGCACACAATCTTCATGTGCGCCGCGCCTGACGGGAGGTCTACGGCCCGGTCGCGGCGGGAGGCAGAGACATCGACGCACGAAGCGCCACGAGCGGTGTCGAAGGCACCTTGATGAGGCCGCGGGTCGGTCTGTCGAGGTCGAAGGTGACGAGGAGCAGCAAGGTCACGAGCCCCGCGGCGGCGAGCATCGGAATCAGCCCGCGGCCGAGCAAAGAGATGTGCAGGGCGAGCAGGCCGAGCGCGATCGCCGCGCCGATCACTTCGAGTCCGAGCACCGCACCCGGCACGCGGTTGTTCAGCGTGGAAAGTCGCACCGACTGGTCGTCGATGGTCGTGTTGAGGCTGTCGACGTAGAGGCGCGGCGCGCTCGCGACGGGCGCCACCGCGAGCGCCTGTCCGGCGAGCCGCCACAGCTGCCGCTGCACGACCCCTTCGGCCGCAGTGGTGCGACGCATCCCCGGGCTGTTCGGAACCTCGGTCGAAACGGCCAGGGCGAGGTCCGTGTAGCGGCGGAGCAGGTTGAGCGACTCACTCCGAGCCGGCTCGGCGATGAGCTGCGCGCGCAGATACGTCGTGCCGATCGCGTTCGCCTCGGCAACCGTCGCAGCGCGTCGATCCTCGTAGCGTCCGACCGCGAGCGTCAGGCCGAAGGCGAGGATCAGGCCGACCACCCCGAGCAGCGCGGCCTGAAGGACGCCGAACGGTTCGCGGAGGGTGCTCGAGTGCTCGTGGAGATAGCGGCCGAGCAGGTGACCCGCGAGGGTGGCGCCACCCACCACGGCAAGGATGATCAGCCCCAGCTCCCAGCTGTTCAGGCGGAAGAACACGATGCCATGGTGACGGCCGCGGCGGCTGATCCTCGCCCGACGCGACCCGTCCGGTGGTACCGCGAAGCTTTCCAGGCGTGAGCCGGACGCCCAACGGAGGAGGAGAAGACGTGCGCAGGCAGCTCCCGTCACCCGCGATGGTTGTTGCGCTGATCGCGCTCGGCGTCGCACTGGGAGGCTCGGCGGTTGCAGGAACCGGACTCATCACCGGCGCGCAGATCAAGGATCACAGCGTCGGCCTGAACGACCTCAGCTACCGGGCGATCGCTCGACTGCGAGGGCAGCCGGGACCGCGTGGCGTGCGCGGACCGACAGGTCCCGCCGGCACGACATCGCTCTCGGGCAAGCTCTCGATCCAGAGTGCGACCACGACGCTCGCGGCGGGGACGGTCGGCAGCGCGACGGCTGCATGTCCGGTCGGCACCGTGATCCTCTCGGGCGGAGCGCATACGAACGGCTTGTCGCTGTGGGCTTCACAGCCGATCGTCAGCGGTAGCGGGCTCGCGTGGTTTGCAGGCGCAACGGCGCCGTCGCTCATTCAGACGGAAGTCGACTCGTACGCGATCTGCCTCTCGCCTTGACCACCTCGACAGACGACAGGGCGGGCGGCCCTTGCAGCCGCCCGCCCTGTCGATTCCAGGTTGCGCCGGAGCGTCGAGGACGCTCCGGCTCGGTCACTGGATGAGGATGTTCCTGCCCGTGCCGCCGTCGAGGGTGTCCTGCCCGGGGCCGCCGACCAGGAGGTCGTTGCCCGCGGAGCCGGCAAGCACGTCGTCGCCGCCGCCCCCGATCAGCACGTCGTTGCCGTTGCCGCCGTCGATCGCCAGCTTGCCGGCACTCGCGGCAAGGCCGGCTGCGTTGACGTGGTCGTTGCCGTCGAGCGCGTCGATCGTGAGCGTGTCGTTTGCGGCCTCGGCACCCATGACGGTTACGGTCGCGGCCAACCCGCTCACGCGCGCCGCGCCGTTGCGACCGGCGGCTGTGATCCGGTCGTCGCCGGCGGTGCCTTCGACGATGACCTGGTCGGGCTGGCCGTCGCCGGTGCCGCTGCCTGCCGGGTTGCTCTCGTCGACGTTGACGTGTTTGACGTCGGTGCCGGTCAGGTCGTGGACGGTGACGACGTCTGCGCCGCCGAGGGCGTTGAAGTCGACCTGTTCGACGCCGGCGGTGTCCATGGTGATGCCGGCGACGTCGCGGAAGAAGCGGAGCCGGTTGCCGTTGGCCGAGAGGTCGACGTGCTCGGCGGCGGCTGCTCCGTTGAAGAGCATCGTGTCGTTGCCGTCCTGCCCTTCGACTGTGTCGCTGCCGTCGCCTGGATCCCAGACGAAGGTGTCGTCGCCGGCTCCCATGAATGCCCGGTCGTTGCCCTTGTTGCCGTCGATCCGGTCGTTGCCACTGCCCCCGATGAGCGTCTCCGCTCCGGAGCCTCCGACCAGGTTGTCGTCGCCGGGACCGCCGTCGAGGATCGTCGGGAGCTTGTCGGTGAAGACTCCGTTGCTCTCGTCGATGCGGATGAGGTCGTTCCCGAGACCGGCGGCGACCGCGATCGCCGCAACGTTCGCGCGCGGGAACTCGGACTCGGCTGAGCCGTCGTCGCCGAAGTCGACCTGGAGCGTGTTCGGATCGCCGGCCTTCAGGCGAAGCGCGATCCTGTCGTCCGCCCTCGTGCCTTCGATCGACAAGAGGCCGTGCTCGAGCCTCGCCTGCGCGGACCTCGGGTCGCCGAGCCCGTGCAGGCTCTTGTATGCGTGGCGATGCGGTGAGGCGTGCCCCTGAGCCGCCACGGCGCCTGTCGCAGCGGCGAGTGCGCGCGGCAGCGATCGCCGAGACCGCGAGACGCATCGACCGGGGCCCGTTTGACCGTTTGAGTTGCTTGTCAGTTCTCATTTCCGTCCTTTCCGATTGTGGTGTCGCCGGCTAGAGACACCGGCGGGCGTCCGTCTATTCCGCGGCCGGCCCTACGCGGGGCCCGCGAGCGAATCGGCGGCGCGAATTGGAAGCGCGAAGCGGTCGCGAATGCGCGACACGAGCTGATCGAGCCCGTTCGAATGTGACGGGCGACCTGCGATCACGATCTCGTCGGCGGGAAACGTCGGCAGTGCGTCCGCGATCGCGAGCAGCGGATCGAAGTCGCCGGCCCGTCCTTCGGCGCGCACGCCGTCTCTCTTCAGCAACTCGACGAGTGCGTCAGCGAGCGCTTTCGCTCTGCGGCGGGCGGCATCTTCGTCCGACAGCCAGTGGCGCAGCTTCGAGTTCACCGCGGGCGCGACGACGAGGACGTCGGCGTCCGCAACCCTCGGAGGGACGACAGCGTCCAGTGCGACGATCAGTACGTTCATCTCAGGTTCCTTTCCGATGTGAAGTCGATCTCTCGTGCGCTGAAGACACCGACCGTCCCGCGCTTATTCCGGAGGGCGGCGAGCTCGGATGCGGACCAGCGGGAATAGCGTCCGGTCGAGCGGTGTCTTTGAGGGCATGAAGGCCCTGCGCTCTGGTCCTTCGCGGCGCCCCACGGCCCGCGCCCGTCCCGGGTTACGCTTCGGGTCGTCGTGTCGATGAGACGCCGCCGAGAAGCGGAGGACGGCGGTCAGGAGATCGCCGAGTTGGCAGCGCTCGCAGACGGATCGCTTGCGCCGGACCGCCGCGAGCGCGGTCGAGGCGCAGGTGGCCGGATCGACCGAGCTTGCCGACCGTCTCGCCGAGCAGCGGCGCGCGGTGGCGCTCGCGCAGAGCGCCGCGGCAGAGGTCGTCGCGCCGGCCGCACTCCGCGCGCGGATCGGGGAGCAACAGCGAGCGCGCCGCGCTCGACCGGCTCGCCGCTTCGTCGTGATCGGCGCCGGCGTGGCCGCGGTGGCAGCGGCGGCGGTGATCGCGTTCGTGGTGGTGGGCTCGGGGACGTCCGGTGAGCAGTTGCAGGCCGCGCTTGGCCCCACCGCGCTGGCTCCGGGCGCCAGAGGCGAGGCGACGCTCGAGCAGACGGCGTCCGGGTGGCGGATCACCCTCGCACGCGACCGGGCTACCTCGTCTCGACGGTGGGCGCTTCTATCAGGCCTGGCTGCGCAACCCGGCCGGTGTGCTCGTCCCGATCGGGACCTTCAACGAAGGTCGGAAGGTCACGCTGTGGGCCGGGGTGTCCCCGAAAGTCTTCTCGACCCTGTCGATCACCCGCGAACGGGCCGACGGGGATCAGGCCTCGTCGGGCCAGAAGGTGCTCGTCGGGAGTGTCGAGGCCGGTAGCTCAGGTTGAGGCGCCGTCGATCTTGCGCACGACCTGCTGCCGGGCGCGGTAGAGACGGCTCATGACCGTTCCTTCGCGAATCCGCAGGGCGTGTGCGGCCTCCTTGTACGAGAGCCCGGCGACGTCGACGGCGACGAGGACGTCGCGGAAATCGTCGGCCAGCGCCGCGATCGCCGCGTAGAGCTCAGCTGCCGCGAGCGCATCCTCCGGGCGGCGCGCCTGCGGGTCGGCGACGAGATCGAGCTGCTCCGGCAGCGGTCCGGGCTTGAGCCGGCGGCTTTCGCTGCGTTTCCGATTCAGGAAGGTGTTGCGCAGCGCGCGGAGGAGATAACCGAGGTCGTCCTCGTTGCGAAGCAGGCGGGGGCGGGCGAGCACGCTCGCGTAGGTGTCCTGGACGAGGTCTTCGGCGTCCTCGCGAGAGCCGCAGAGCGCCCAGGCGGCCCGAAAGAGCCGATCGAGGTGGTCTCCGAGCCGGGAGGGATCGAGCGAGCGCTCCATCGAGCGATGATGAGTGTGACGATCGGTGCTTCGGCGCGAGCATGCCAGAGCAGTGCAGTCACGGGTGGAACGGGAGATCACATCGGGATCGTGAGATTTACTTGGGAGCGTGTCGGTGTCTGAGTCGATCGAGCTGGCGACGATTCTGGTGACTGATCTCGTCGGCTCGACGCGGTTGGCAACGTCGGTTGGCCCGGCTCGCGCGGATGAGCTGCGGGACGAGCACTTCGCGTTGTTGCGCGAGGCGATCGGCGCATCGGGCGGGCACGAGGTCAAGGACACCGGCGACGGGCTGCAGGTGGCTTTCAGGTCTGCATCGGCCGCGGTGCGGTGTGCGGTGTCGATACAGCAGCTGTTCGAGCGCCGCTATCGGCGGGCCGAGCAGAAGTTGCACGTGCGAATCGGTATGGGGGCGGGCGAGTCGACGGTTCAGGGCGGCGACTACTTCGGGATGCCGTCGATCGAGGCGGCGCGGCTGTGTGACAAGGCGCCGGCGGACGGGATCTTGGTGTCACCGACGGTGCGGATGCTCGCCGCGCGGCTCGACGACATCCGCTTCGACTCCGTCGGAGAGCTCGAGCTGAAGGGATTCTCCGAGCCGATCGAGGCATTTGCGGTTCCGTGGACGAGGCTCGAAAGCGAGGCGGCCGGTGTCGGTGGCTGGCCGTTGCCGGCGTTGTTGCGAACGGCGCCCAGGGCGGCGTTCGTGGGTCGCGAGGCGGAGCGAGCGGTCATGGAGCGCCTGCGTAGCCAAGCGCGTGCCGGGATCCGGCAGGTCGTGTTGGTCTCCGGCGAGCCCGGGATCGGCAAGAGCCGCCTGGCATCGTTCTCCGCCCACGGCGCTCACGGCGAGGGGTTTGCCGTGTTGTGGGGGGCGTGCTCGGAGGAGCTGGCGGTGCCGTACGAGCCCTGGATCTCGGTGTGCTCGCAACTGGTCGAGCACGCACCGTCCGAGCCGCTCGGGCGGCACGTCGCGCGTCACGGCGGCGAGCTTGGGCGACTGACGCGCGAGCTGTCGCGACGGTTGCCCGAGGTGCCCGAGCCGGAAAGCTCGGATCCGGAGACCGAGCGCTTCCTGCTCTTCTCGGCCGTCACGGGGGCGCTCGTGGAGCTGGCGGCGTCGGTGCCAGTGTGCGTCGTGCTCGACGACCTGCACTGGGCGGACGGCGCGTCGGTGGCGCTACTCAAGCACGTGGTCTCGTCCACCGACGCCTGCGCGCTGCAGGTGATCGTCACCTTCCGCGATTCGGATCTGGCCAAGGATCATCCGCTGGGCGCGGTGCTGGCGGATCTGCGGCGGTTCGAGGGTGTCGAGCGGATCGCGCTCGAGGGGTTCGGGGCAGCCGAGGTGTCCGAGGTGATGGCGGCGGCTGCCGGGCACGAACTGGATGCGGACGGGCTGGTGCTCGCGGGGGAGATCGCGAGCGAGACCGGCGGCAACCCGTTCTTCGTCGGCGAGGTGCTTCGCAGCTTGGTCGAGTCCGGACGGCTGCTGTACGACCCGACGACGGAGCGGTGGAGCGTCGACCGCTCAGCACCGTTGGGCTTGCCGGAGAGCGTGCGCGACGTGATCGCCAATCGTGTCGGGCGGCTCGGAGATGAGGCGCGTGAGGTCTTGACGCTCGCGGCGGTGATCGGGCGCTCGTTCGAGCTCGAGCTCCTCGTGCAACTGACGGATACGACGGAGAGCGACCTGCTGGATCGGTTGGAGGCTGCGGTCGCGGCGTCGCTGGTGGACGAGTCGACCGAGCAAGTCGGCCGCTTCCGTTTCCTGCACTCGCTGATCAACCAGACGTTGTACGAGGGGCTCGGTGCGACCCGGCGCTCGAGCATGCACCACCGCGTTGCGCTTGCGCTCGAGGAGCTGTACGGGCCGGATCCGGGCGAGCACGACGCGGAGCTGGCCTTGCACTGGCGGTTGGCGGCGGTCGACAGGTCGAAGGCGGCCCACTACTCCGCGCGCGCGGGTCAGCGCGCGCTCGACAGCCTCGCCCCGGCGGAGGCGGCGAAGCTCTTCGCCGACGCGCTCGGTCTGCTCGCCCCCGGTGAGGACGCCGAACGGTGCGGGGCCTTGATCGGCCTCGGCGAGGCGCAGCAGCTGACGGGCGACCCCGCGTACCGCCAGACGCTCCTGCATGCCGCCCGGATCGCGTCTTCGCTTCGTGATGCCGATCTGGCCGCCGCCGCGGCGCTCGCCAATACCCGCGGGTTCTCGAGCCTGATCGGCCACCTCGACGACGAGCGGGTCGAGGCGATCGAACGCGCGCTGGAGCTCGACAACCGTGTCGATGCGGGCCGGCGCGCGCAGCTGCTTGCGCTCGAGTCGCAGGAGTTGCTCTACGAGCACGACCGAACACGGCGCCAAGCGCTGGCGACGGAGGGAATCGCGCTCGCCCGGGACGTCCCCGACCCGAGGATCAGGTCGCGCGTGCTCCAGCATGCGTTCCACGGCCTCTGGGGGCCCGACATGCTCTCCGTGAGAGCGGACATGGCGAACGACATGCTCGCCGCCGCGCAGGCAGCGGAGGATCGCGCGCTCGAGTTCTGGGCTGATTTCCTGCTGCTGAACGTCAGCTGCGAGATCGGCGATTTCGCACTGATGCGGGCCGTACGCGACCGCCAGCAGGAGCTCGCGGCGGCTCTCGCCCAACCCACACTGAGCTGGATCGCCCAGGTGGGGGTCGCCGCCTGGACGGTGCTCGAAGGCGACCTCGTAACCGGGGAGCGACTGGCCAGGCAGGCTCGCGAGCTCGGCGAGCTGGCCGGCCAGCCGGACGCGCTCCAGGTCTTCGGGGAGTGCCGTGCGCTCGTCCGGACCTACCAGGGCCGAGGTGACGCGCAGCTGATCGAGCTGAGCCGGCGAGCCGCCGAGGCTCACCCGCAGATGGCCATCTGGTCGGCATCGACCGCCCTCTACGAAGCGCACTTCGGGAGCCGGGACGTGGCTCGCGCGCTCCTGCGGGAGGCGGTCGACAGCGGCTTGGAGCCGGTCGGATGGGACATCCTGCGGCTCGTCACGCTCGCGTTCTACACGGAGGCGGCGTCGCTCTTGCATGCGGTCGACGCCGCGACGCTGGTCGTACGAGCTGATGGAGCCGTGGCAGGACCAGTTCGTCTGGAGTGGTGCTTCCGGGTACGGCCACGTGCGTCTGTGGCTCGCTGTCGCAGCCGCGACGTGCGGGCGGGACACCGAGGCGGACGAGCATTTCGCCTTCGCCTGCCGCTTCCACCACGAAAACGGCCTGCGGTTGTGGTCGGCCCGATCGCATCTCGGCTGGGCGGAGTCGTTTGCAGCCAGAGGCGAGCCCGCCCGAGCGCGAGAGCACGCGACACGCGCCCACGATCTCGCCCGCACCTACGGATACGGACTGATCGAAGCCCTGTCCGCGCCCATCGTGAGCGCCGGGGCAGTTGCACGTAGCTGAGCCGATAGTCGAGAATCGACGACGACCATGACGGACGCAGAGACAGAGGCGGGCGGGCCGGTCGTCCCCCTCCCGCCCGACTCCTCAGACCATGTCGCGCAGCTCCCGCTGCAGGAATGGGGCTTCGCCCATTGTCCCGCGATCCCGTACTGGGCCGACGCGGTCGGAGATCCCGATCTCGCCCAGATCGAGAACACGGTCGCCCTCCTGAAGCAGCGCGCTGAGCAGGGCGCGGCCGCGTATGGCGGCCTCGACATCGACTACACGATCGGCGGTCAGACGCTGCCTGCCTACGCGTTCCTCTACGAGGAGTCGCTGCCGCTCGACGACCCACGCCAGTTCACGCTGCCGTGGACCACGTACGAGGACGTGTACAAGGACTCGCAGGACCTCATCGGGCCCTTCGCCGAGACGCTGACGACGACGAAGGCAGCGAACGACGCGTTCTGGCCGACGATCGCGGAGTTTGGCCTGCCGCTCAATCTCCTCGTGCTCGAGAAGGTCGATACCGACCGCTTCGGCGAGCTCACGAAGGAGTTCGGCGACGCCTGGGCGGACGACGAGGTTCGCGACCTGGTAGCAGCCGGCCTCCTGTACGCGATCGACATGCGCATCCTCGAGTCGCTCGGGCCGTTTCACGTGCCGGACGGCAGCGTGCGCTTCGTCCCCGCCACTCTCACGCTGCTGAAGCAGGATCCCACGTCCAGGGCACTCACCCCGGTGTCGATCCTCGTATGGACGAAGGGCGTTTCACCGCGCAACTACGTCAGCGGCGACAACGCGTGGCTCTGGGCGCTCCAGGCGGCGAAGGCCTCGATCACGGTGTGGGGCATCTGGCTGGGGCACGTCTACCACTGGCACAGCGTCACGGCCGCGATGCAGATGACGATGCACAACAACCTTCCCGCCGGCCACCGGCTCTGGCCGCTGCTGCGACCTCAGTCGCAGTCGCTCATCAATTTCAACTACGTCCTGCTCTCGCTCTTGTGGGGCAAGATCACGCCGCCCACGCCGGTCGACGGCTACATGTCGCTCCTCAAGCTGCTCAACAAGTTCGCGGAGAAGCGCGCGTTCTTCGACGACGATCCGCACAACGAGCTGAAAGCGCGCAAGCTCGACGCCAAGGACTTCACGAAAGACACGGACTGGGACGCGTATCCCGTGGTGGGGTACATGCTCGAGATCTGGAAGCACACGCACGAGTTCGTGAAGGCGGTCGTCCCGGCCATCTACCCGACGGACAGCGAGGTCGCGAACGACGCCGAACTGCAAAATTGGCTGACCGCGAGCGGCAATTCGTCGGAAGGCAACGTCAAGGGATTGCAGGCCGTCCAGACGCGCGCCGACCTCGAAGAGGTGCTGACCAGCCTCCTGTACCGCGTCAACGTGCACGGGGCCGGCAGCCTGAGCCCGTCGGTCAACCCGGCGCTGGCGTTCGTCGCGAACTTCCCGCCGTGTCTCCAGAGCGCCGACATTCCCAAGCCGACCGAGCAGCCAGACCTGCTCGAAGTCCTGCCGAACACGCGCTCGATCGGAGGCATGACGACGTTCGTCTTCACGTTCGCGTACTCGACGCCGTACGCGGCGCTGATCCCGGGCGGCGGCGTGATTCTCGACCCCTGGTTCCCGCCCTCCCAGCAGAAGTGCAACGCCGCGCTGGCCACGTTCAGAGAGCAAATCGCCACCTTCGTGGATGGGTACGTCACGGAGTGGAACGATGCGCTCGCGCGGATACGTGGGGGCCCGCCGAGCTCGATCCCGGAGTACGCGACGAATCAATACGGGCAGTGGCCGAGTAGCATCGAGATCTGAACCGCTCTACTCGGCGCCACGTCATTCCCGCCGAGCAGGCAGGACAGCTAGGCGCCGTCTCCGGCGGCCGACGGGAGGTGCTCGACGGCGCGCCGGAGGATGTCGCGGAGGGTGCGCTGGTCCTCTGCGGAGAGTGCCGCAATCGCAGCGGGCGGCTCGCTCATCAAGTCGGCCACGCGCGCACGCATCTCGACGCCGGCCGGTGTGAGGGCGAGTGTCTTGACGCGGCGGTCTGCGCCGACGCTGCGGCGTTCGACCAGGCCGCGCGCCTCGAGTCGGTCGGCGATCCCCGTTACGTTCGACGCGTCGCAAACCAGCAGCTCCGCGAGCGCGCTCATCGGCAACGGCAGGTCGGGGTCGAGCAGCCGAAGCGCATGCGCCTGCGCGAACGTCAGCCCGAGCTCGGTGAACGCGGCGCCGATTCGCGTGCGTTGCACCATCCCGATCTGGAAGAAGAGCCGCTGAGCCTCTCGGGCTACCGAAGGTGTCAGTGCGGTCTTCACGGCCACGGGCGGATCATACTTGAAGACGTACATACTTGCCTAGCTCAATTATCTAGGTAGACTAGCTCGCGATGAACAACCGTCTCGCCATCGAGGCCGAGAGCCTCGTCCGGGAGTTCAAGAAGGGCCCGCGCGCGGTAGACAGCATCGACCTCGCGATCGCCCCGGGGGAGATCTACGGATTCCTCGGCCCGAATGGAGCGGGCAAGTCGACAACGGTGCTGATGCTCGCCACGCTGCTGCCGCCCACGTCCGGGATCGCGCGCGTCGGCGGCTTCGACGTCGTCAAGCAGGGACCGGAGGTGCGGAAGACGATCGGCGCTGCGCTCCAGGAGGCCGCGCTCGATCCGCTGCTCACGGGCCGCGAGCACCTGCGTCTGCAGGCGAGCCTCCAGGCGCTGCCGCGCTCAGAGCGCGGTCCGCGTTCGGACGAACTGCTCGCCCGGGTCGGCCTCGACGACGCGGCCGATCGCAGGGTGAACGGCTACTCAGGCGGGATGAAGCGCCGGCTCGACCTCGCACTGGCGCTCGTCCATCGCCCGCGCATCCTCTTCCTCGACGAGCCGACCACCGGGCTGGACATCCAGAGCCGAACCGCGCTTTGGGAGGAGGTGCGGCGGCTGGCCAAGGACGAGGGAGTGACCGTCTTCCTGACCACGCAGTACCTCGAGGAGGCCGACGTGCTTGCCGACCGCGTCGGGATCATCGACCACGGGCGAATCGTGGCCGAGGGCACGCCGGACGCGCTGAAGGCGGAGATCGCTCGCCCGACCGTCGAGGTCGTTCCCGCCGACGCGGCGGAGGGCGATAGTGCGGCTGCGATCCTCGCCCGCTTCGGCGAGCCGGTCGCGTCCGCGCGCGGAGTCGCGGTCCGGCTGCAGACGGGCCAGGCAGACCTCGCCGGGATCGTGCGTGCTCTCGACGGCGAGCACGTTGCTGTCGCACAGCTCCAGCTGCACCAGCCGTCGCTCGACGACGTCTTCCTCGCCAAGACCGGGCGCTCGCTCGAGGGGGCCGACGACGACGGAAAGGAGCAGCCGGTGGGCGGGCTCGCGATGGAGCCCGCGTGATGCCGGCGGCCGCCGATCAGGCCTACCTGCTGGCACGCCGCTCGGTCGTGCGCACCATGCGCCAGCCGGCGAACATCATCGCGCCGGTCGTCTTTCCGCTCATGCTGCTCGCGGTCAACTCGGCCGGTCTTCGCGCCGAGACACACATCCCCGGGTTCCCCACCGGGTCGATCGTCGCCTTCATCCTCGCCGTGCCGTTCATCCAGGGCGCGCTCTTCGCGACCATGAACACCGGCACCGACTTCGCGCGCGACATCCAGACCGGGTTCCTGAGTCGGCTGTCGCTGACGCCGATGCGCGGCGTCGTCCTGCTGGTCGGCCAGCTCGGGGGGACGATCACGCTCGGTCTGTTCCAGGCGATCGTGTACGTCGCCGTCGGCCTGGCGATCGGCGTCCGCTTCGCGTCGGGGCCGCTCGGCGTGCTTGTGCTGCTCGCGTTCTTCATCCTCGTCGTCCTCGCGTTCGGTGCGCTCGGCCTCGTCGCCGCGCTGCGGACCGGCTCGGGCGAGGCGGTCCAGGGACTGTTCCCAGCGTTCTTCGTCTTCCTGTTCATCTCCTCGATGGCGATTCCGCGCAACCTGATGACCCACGGCTGGTTTCGCGACGCTGCGACCGCGAACCCCGTGTCCTATCTGATCGAGGGCGTGCGCAGCCTGATCATCACCGGCTGGGACGGCAAGGCGCTCGCGCTTGGCTTCGGGATCGCAGGAACCATCGCCGTGGTCGCGATCGCGCTGGCCGCAGCGTCGCTGAACGGAAGGCTGGCCCGCTCGTGAACCGCCTCGCCGTCGCACAGGGCGTCGCCTGGCGGAGCCTGCACAACTTCACCCATAACAAGTCGCTGCTCATCCCGTCGCTCGTCTTCCCGCTGTTCTTCTTCACCGCCTTCGCGGGAGGTCTATCGGGCATCTCGCGCGCTCCGGGCTTCGTGTTCCCGGATGGCTACACAGCGTTCCAGTTCGCTTTCGTCGTCGTCCAGTCGGCGGCGTTCGCGGGCGTCTTCACTGGCTTCGGGATCGCCCGCGACTTCGAGACTGGGTTCGCGCGCAGGCTGCTGCTGGCCGCGCCCAACCGCAGCGGCATCGTCCTCGGCTACGCAGGCGCGGCCCTCGGGCGCTGGGTCGTCACCGTCTCGCTCCTCACCGCAGTCGCGCTCGCCGTGGGCATGAAGGTCGGCGGAACCGGCGTCGACCTGTTCGGGCTGTACGGGCTCGCGATCATGGTCAACTTCGCCGCCACCGCGTGGGCCGCGGGCGTGGCGATGAGGCTGCGCTCGATGCAGGCGGGCCCGATCATGCAGATGCCGGTGTTCCTCGTGCTCTTCTTCGCGCCCGTCTACGTGCCGCTGGCGCTGCTGCAGGGTTGGATCCACGGCGTCGCGACCGTCAACCCGATGACGCGGGTGATCGAGGCGGGACGCGGGTTCGTCGCGGGAACCCCGACTGAGGTCTTCGCCGCCTTCGCCGCCGCGGCCGCGCTCGGCCTCCTGTTCTCGATCTGGGCCTTCCGCGGACTGCGCAAAGCCGAGGCCGCCGGCTAGCTGTAGTTCCTAAGCAGGTTGGTTCAAACGTGGATGTTTGCTGCTTCTGACGGTTGCGCTTACGACGGTGACTACGTGGTCTCGAGCCAAGATGTCTCGCGGCTTTGCCTGTCACGCGCGATCGCTGCCGGTAGCCTGACGATTTTCTTCGCTCGACGGATTGCGGCTGTTCGCCGTTGCCGCGGTGATGGCCTTTCATTCAAGCAGCGCCGATCGATAGTTAGGGGCATCGGGCTCCTGAGGGCGAACACTCGGTCCATCCCGCCTCCGTATCAGGACCTTGAGGCCCGCTCTCCCGAGTACGCGACCTGCATCGCGCCCGAGATGACCTTCTCCATTCCAGCTTTGCACCTCGAAAGAAGATCGTCGAGGTCTCCGGCCCAAAGTTCGCTCGACATGATCTCGACGGCCAGCCATCCGGCGTATTGCGTAGCGAATAGTGGTGCGAGCAACTCTTCGAGCGGAAGCACGCCCTCCCCCGGGATCAACCGATCCTCTCTCGAACGAGCCTCGACCCTGGAGTCTGCAACTTGGACGATCTGCGTCCGTTGCGCCGCCTCCTGAATCTCCGAAAGAACATCGTCCCGTTGGTCAGCGCCGCGCCACACTTGGAAGGTGTCCATGCAGACGCCGCAGTGCGGATCGTCAACAGCGGTGACGATTTCGAGTGCCTGCGGCAGGGTATTCACGAAATTCGTATGGATCGGCCTAAGCGGCTCGATCGCGAGATCAACTCCGTGATGATGTGCATCGGGAAGCGCCTCTTCGAGTGCCGCAGCGGTCCGCGCAACGGCTGTTGATCGCTCCGCGTCTTCGAGATCGCCCGGTACGACAAGTACGCAGCCGGCGCCCACCGCGGCGGCAAAGCGAATCGTGAACCTGAGATGCGAGATGCGTTCTCGACGTAGAGCCTCGTCTGAGATAGTGAGACCGCCGGCACAGACCACGCTGGCTGCGCGCAACCCGGCCTTGTCGAGCGCTTCCACAAGATCTGCGATCTCAGAGTCGTCGATCTCTCCCTCGGGCAGCTTGTCGTAGGGAGCTCCGTTCCTGGACACCTTGTTCAGCCAGAGCTCGATTCCAGGAAAACCGTGGCGCGCGTAGGCAGGGATGTCTTTGTCGATCGCCCACGGGAAAGTGGTGACCTCACTCATCGCGAGGCGCCCCATGTAATCGACTGCGGTGTCCATTCTCGCTCTCCTCGATCGGCTGATGGTTTCAGTCAGCGTCGCCGGAATCGGCAACACCGGCCGCGCCCCAGGCAAACCGACGGGGGCCTAGACGTAAGCCGGGAATGCCTTCATCGCGGGCGAGTTCAATGAATCTCGGAATCGCCACCGCGGCCAGCAGAACGCAACCAAAGGCGACCTCTTGTTCTTGACCTGAGATTCCGACAGCGGATAGGAGGAAGTCCAGCGCGGTGATTGCCAGTGCTCCTCCGAAAGCACCGACGTATCCGCCCGAACCGCCCGTGATGGCGACGCCGCCTAGCACGGCCGCGGCGATAGATGGGAAGAGGTAGCTGTCGCCCATGCCGAGATACGTTTGTGAGAGCGTCCCGGCCAGCAGGATTCCCGTGATCCCCGCCACGCACGCGCTTGCGGCATACGCGAGCGTGATCACAGTTCGGCAGCGGACCCCGGACAGCCGCGCTACCCGCTCACTGGTCCCCGTCGCATAAAGAGACCGTCCGTACACCGTCCCCCGGAGAAGCGCGACCGCCAGCGCCCCCAAGACGATCCAAACCCAAACGACGTTTGGGACCCCGATCGTGTTCGAGCTCGCAAAGCGTGAGAGCGACGCCGGGGTATTGATGAATCCTGAGCCGCCCACCGACGAGCTGACAGCCCCTTGCAAGATTCCGTTCATGGCCAGTGTCATGACGATCGGAGACATCCCGAGCACGCTCACGCCCAATCCGTTCGTTACTCCGGCTGAAACGCACGCGCCGAGAGCGACCGCGATGGCACCCCACAGGCCGATTGACGGCGCGAGTGAATTGGTGATGATCGCGCCCATCGTCATCGTCCATGGAATCGAAAGATCGATACCCCCGACGAGGAGAACGAAGGTCTGTGCCAGAGCAAGCATCCCTAGGACCGACGCTTGAGCGAACAGGGCCTGAGTGTGCCCAAGAGTGAAGAAACCCTGCGACACGAGGCAGGTCGCGATGTAGAGAACCAGTGCGAGTGCCCAAGCTGCCGGCGCGAGTATCTCGCTGCCACTCAGCCACTCCCAGGACACGGTCCTTCGTTTCATCTCATGATGGGCCGTCATCCCGACCTGATCTTCCGAGCAGTGGCCATTGAAACCAAGCTGCTGATCGCCACAACGGCGATCAGAATCACACCGGTGAAGAGCGGACCGAGGAACGGCGAGACGTAGGACACGGTCACGATGTAGCCGACCGCGGCGTAAATCAATGAGCCAATTATGACGTTCACGATGCTGCCGCGACCACCCGAGATTGGTATGCCACCGACAACGACTGCAGCAATCGAATCGAGGATCAACGGCGTGCCGGCGTTTGGATCGCCGCTGGCCTGGCTCGCGACCACGTACAACCCTGCCACCGCCGCGAGACCCCCACACAGACTGTACGCAGCCCACTCGACGCGACCAACGCGAACGCCGCTGGCTATCGCGGCGTCCCGGTTGCTGCCAATCGCGTACAGCTTGAGTCCGAGTGGGCTGCGACGGAAGACAAACCAGCCCAGGCAAAGGACGGCGATGATCAGAAGCGGGCTTGGAATGTGAAGAAGGGTGCCCGTCCAGAAGTTGACATCTGACGTCGAGATGTTTCCCCCAGGCGCCGAGAGAACCACGATCGCGAGACCACCTGTAATCGACCACATCGCGATCGTCACGATGACCGGGGACAGGCGAAATTGGCCGATGAGGAAGCCGTTGATGGCACCGATCCCAAGGCCCAACGCGACGAGCGCGACCGACCACGCGATGACGTCTGAAGTCGATCCAGTGAACGTTCTCGCGGCCACCGCAGCTACAAGCGAAATCGTCCCTCCGACGGAGATGTCGATTCCTCCGCCAATGATCACGATCGCCTGTCCAGCCGCAACCAAGATCAACGGCATCGCGGTGCTCAGGTCACCGAGGAGGTACGGGCGAGCGAACGAGGCCGGCGACTTGTAGAAGTAGTACCCGAGTTCAAGCGCGAGCACGACCATCGGCACAAGCGTCGCGACAACCGCCCGAGGGTCGACGTTCGCACGGATTAGCTCCCTCGGTTTCAACGCAGTCCCCGGCGAATATCCGACGGCACTCATGCCGCCGCCCTACCGAACGCCGCGCTGACAAGTGCAGCATCGGTCAGCTCATGTTGCTCGAGTATCTGAGCTGCAAATCCGTCGTGGAAAACCGCGACACGATGGCAGAGTCGCGTCAACTCGTCGAGCTCCGTGCTGTAGTAGAGGATCGCCGCACCGCGCTGAGCGAGGGTCAGCACAATCTTGTAGATCTCAGCCTTCGCCCCAATATCGACACCGCGAGTGACGTCATAGAGCAGAAAGATGTCGCTCTCGGTCAACAACCACTTCGCGATCACCGACTTCTGTTGATTACCGCCGCTGAGCCGCCCGACCTGCTGATTGAGCCCGGCTGTGACGATATGAAGGCGGTCGATCTCACCCTCGACGGCATGCCGCTCGCGCGTACCAGAGACGACTCCCCATCGCGAGAACGTTCGCATAGATGCCAACGCGATGTTTTCTCTCACGCTCCGTCTCAGGAGCAATCCTTCGGTCTTGCGATCGGCCGGAACAAGCGAGATCCCGATCCCTGCTTTGATCGCGTCCGTCGGCTTTCGAATGCGCACGAGCTCACCTCTGACGGCGATGCTTCCCGAGTAGTGCGAATCGCCAAAGAGGGCGTGGAAAAACTCGAGCTGTCCTTGGCCCACCAGGCCGCCAACCCCTAAGATCTCGCCGGCACGCACAAACAGGTTCGTGGGCCTCGTCGCACCCGCGGGGCGAAAGTCTTCGACCTCGAGCACCTTCGGAGATTTGTGAGTGACCGGGGAAGGCGTTGGCACGAGCCGGTCAACGGACCTGCCACACATCGCGCGTATGACCTCGTCGTCATCGACGTCCTGCGCCGGGTAAGTCGCTACGAGTTCTCCAGCCCGATAGACACTCATCACGTCGGCGATCTCTTTGATCTCCGCGTACCGGTGAGTGATCAGCAGAACGCACCGTCCTTCGTCTCGCCAGATTCGAACGAGCTTGAAAAGCCAATCGACTTGCTCCTCGCCAAGCGCAGATGTCGGCTCATCCAGGATCATCACCCGTGGTCGGCTCGCTGCAGCTCTCGCGATTTCGATGATCTGACGCTGCGCAAGGGTGAGATCACGACCACGAGTAGTGAGCGAGATGTTGTGGATCCCCAGCTCGTTGAATACTCGATCAGCCTCTTCTATGGTGCGCCTCGTGCTGACCAGCCCGAACCGGCGCGGCGCGTGGCGAAGGAAGAGGTTTTGGGCGACGGTGAGGTCGGAGATCGTAGTCAGCTCTTGGAAAACCGCGCCGACGCCGGCTGCCTCTGATGCGACCGGGTCTCCGAGCCGAAGCGGTCGGTTGTCGACCTTGACGCTGCCAGCGTCAGGTCTCAACGTTCCGGAGAGCACCTTCATTAGCGTGCTCTTGCCTGCCCCGTTCTCGCCGAGGATGGCAACGACTTCGCCATAGTTCGCGGTGAGATCAGCACCCCGGAGGGCTTGAGTTCCACCGAACGTTTTTCGAATTCCGACCGCCTCAACCGCAGGCGGACGAGGAACAACGGTCATCGGCCGGCTTTCAGGTCGAACACGGAAGCGCCGGTAGCCGCGAGCCCGAGATGCAGTGGGCCGCCAGGTTCAACGGGCGGCCCACTGCATCCGATATGGGCTTAGGCCTCCCGCCTATTTCTCACCCGCGATGACTTGTGCGGTCGTCAGGTGACCACCAGGAGGATTGAACGGCCACGTGAACTCGAGCGGGAGCTTCGGGTCACCCTTGGGCATTGGCAAGGTGGGGACGTCCGTCTTCACGCCGTTGTTCGTGTAGACCTGATACGGCACCTGAGTGATGTGCGAGTAGTGCTTTCCCTCGATGAGACCGACGGCTTCAATGATTGACTGTGCTCCCAGCGTCGCAGGGTAAGAGCCAGCCGCGCATTGGAGGCCCTGCGCCTTGTACTTCGCGCACTGCTGGAAGTACTGGTTGAACGTGTAGCCAGCCACCGGGATCAGCGACTTATGCGCGTTGAGCAGGTCCTGGATCACACCGCTTTCGCCACCCGAGTCCCATACGCCGTCGATCTGAGGATGGGTCGCCATGACCTTCTCGAACTCACTCGCCGACTGGGCGGTCGCCCACTGACCAGAGAACTGCGCGACGACATGGACTTTCGGGAACTGCTTCACAGCTTGCATGACGCCGGCGTTCTGCCCCTGCTCTCCGCCGGTGCCAAGCACGCCATTGTTGATGACGAGATTGCCTTTATTGCCCATGCTATGAATGAGCCAGAGCGCGGTCGAATAGGCCGGTTTCTGAAGGCCACCGACCGTGGTGATCGTGTAGACCTTCGGGTTATTGATCGTCGTGTCAAATGCGACGACGTAAGCTCCTTGTGCGATCGCCTGGTTGAGCACCGGGTTGAGTGCGGTCGGTGAGTTCGCGTCAATCACGATCGCGTTCGGGTGCTGCGGCAAGATCGCCTGAATCGACGCGATCTGCCCGGCGACCGTGTTGGTGCCGTTGATGACCTTGAACTGAACTTTCGTGTTGTACGGCGCGGTCTTAGCGACGAAGGTCTTCGCGATGCTCTGCATCTCGAGACGCCAGCCGTTGTTCAGAAGGGTGTTGCTGAGGAAGATCTTGTACGGGGGAGAAGCTGCGCGATGCGCACTTGTTGCCGAGGTCGCAATCATCATTGCGAGCACTAACCCGACGACGACGAACAGGGTCGCCCCGCCGATCTTCTTTCTTGTGTTGGTCATCGTCTCCTCCTCGACGCCTCGATCCCAGGGCCGACGAATCTCTGAGATTGGCACGTCGTGGTTGCTCTTGACGGAATGCCTCGACTGTCACAGCCTCTACAGACACAAGACTCGCCGGTCGTGGCTTCACTTCCGAAACACATGCGCCGCGAGCATAAGTCCATTTCGCCACGGAGGTCAAGCCACTTGGCCAACTTGGAGCGACAGCCACCGGGCCGATTGCCAGATCGCACTCAGAGATCTCGAGGCTCCGAACCGGGCAGGTCCCATCAGGACTTCCTCCGCGTAACCACCCCGCCAGGCTGGAATGAGACATCAGTCGAAGCGATTGACCGGAAGGTGTGAGACTGTGATGTTCCGGACACCGCCACCAAGTCCTGATCGCGACGGTGTCGGACAAACTCATTTTCTTCGTCGTACAGACCCGTCTGCGGACCGCATCTGCCGAGCACGAGGCGCCTACTCGTCGAGCTGCGACTAATTGCGGCTGAATGCAGTCCACAGGCAACCCTCGCAGGTCGAAGGTGGCTCGTCGGCGGCGATCCGGCGGATGCATTTCGAGGCCCTCCTCGTAGGATCCGGCGGGACAGTCGCCTCCACCGCAAGCAGCGCTCTCGTCGACCGACTGACGAGAGTACTGGTCGCGTGGGCAAGACCGGTTTTGGCGTCGACGAGATGACACCAAACGCCGTCGACACACAACGTTCGTCGCCAAACCAATCTGACACCGCGCATCCTCGAAGCTCGCTCGACCTGAATGTTCGCCGGCCGCTTCGCCCACCTGCGGGGCGATCGAGCCGCCTCGCCCCTGACCCTGACCTGTTGGACGGACGGCACGCTCCTGTGCGGCCGCCGGCAACGTCCTGCCGCGTTCGCTGCCCACGGCGCCGCCTAATAGGGCTTATTCAAGCCTTTCTCAACGCATCCAAGACGTGCTCTAGATGCGCCACCATCAAGGACTCCGCAGCGGCCCCATCGCGCGCTCGCAAGGCCCTCGCCATCGCGTCGTGATCCGCTAACGCGCGTGCTCGTATCGCCGCATCCTTCGCCGTCCGACGACGACTTGCAATCGACAACGCGCTCACGCTTGACAACAAACTCGCCAACACCGGGCTGCGCGCAAAGCGGCGCAAGCGCGCATGGAACTCGACATCATGCTCGATGAACGCCTCCGCATCACTTACCTTTCTGCGGCCTTCCTTCACGAAGTCATCAAGCTCTGACAGCTCGAGATCCGTCGCCCGCTTCGCGGCGAGGGCCGCGACGCCGGCCTCCAAGACGCGACGTGCCTCGAACAACGAGATCAACGCATCATCGTTTACCTGCAGCACGAAATCGATCGGCTCGGCGAGCAACTCTGGATCCAGCGAGCTGACGAACGTTCCGTCACCATGCTTGCTCTCGAGAATGTTGAGTGCGATTAACGCGCGAATTGCCTCCCGTAGTGACGGGCGACTCAAAGCGAGCTGTGCTGCCAGATCCCGCTCTGGGGGGAGCCGCTGTCCGGCCCGAAGCTCGCCACGAACGATCATCTCCTTGATCGTTTCGATCGCCGAATGCGCGACTGCATTCCGCGGGATCGCCGTGAACTGCGGTTCAGAAACCGTCAATTCCATTGGTTTGACCACTTGGCCACTGTACGGTAGGTTCGCCGCGGGTTCAAGTACACGCTTCGGAGCCCGCGCCGGCACCGGCGCGCGAGACCGACGAGTCAGCGGTGGCAACAACAACAACCGCGATGGACCGCCCTAAGTGGCGGTGTCTTTGGGGTTGGAGGGCGGCGAGGTGCAGGCTTCACGACTCATCATCGCAGCCTCTCCGCGCAAGCATCCGCGTTGCACTTCCTCGGCAACGTTGCCTTCAACCAGTTCCGCCTGTCTGCTCGGCGGCGCGCAATGCTTGTTCGAACAGTGTTCTGGCGCGGTCGTAGTCGCGTTCCTGCCAGGCGGCTCTCCCCTCGATGATCAGCTCGCGGACGCTATCGGGAAGATCAGCCGCCGTGCGCATACGGACATCTTCGCGAGGCTGCTTGGCTGTGGTGTGCGGTGACGGGGGTAACGCGTCAGGGAAGGCGGATGTCGCGGCTGTCGGCCGCGGTGCGGTTCTGTTCCTCGGTCAGTTCGGATTGCCTGACCGACCTGGCTTCCTGCCGCCAGGCGAGCGCCGCGGCCAAGGTTGGCAACGTCTTACGGATCGGCTTGCGGTCGCGGACGACCACACCTGGCGCGACTGCGGGCCGGCTTCGGCGAGTTTCCAAGCGGGCTAGCACGTGTATTCCGACAAGCCGTGAATGGAACCTGCTGCATCATGCGCTTCGGTCAGGAGCACCTCAGGCGAAACTCGTCGCGCACCTGTCCGTCGACCGTTTCGTATCGGAAGCGGGCGCTGCGACCGTTGACGTCTGCGCGTAGGGCGCCGAAGTGTCCTTGCACGACGGCTGCGGACGGGATGGTCAAGAGGTTGGCGTCGTGGGCGAGCTCGGCTCCCCCCGTGCCCACGGCCACGTACAGCACTCCGTGATGGGGGCGGCTGCGCGCGTAGGCGTGCAGGTGTCCCTCGAACACGACCTGGACGCCGTCCCTCTCGACCAGCGGCACGATCGTGCGGCGAAGGCCGGGGGAGAATGGCCTGCCTGGCGGCTCCCAGGGTGGGTGATGCCAGGCGGCGAAGCGGAAGCAGGAGTTCAGTGCCAGGGCGCCGCGGGCGAAGCGGAGCTGGGGTGAGCCCGGGGCAACCGAGGCGTCGGAGTCGAGCACCACCACCGCTGCGTTTCCCCAGGTGAAGCGGTACCAGCGCTCGTTTCCGAGCGAGTGGAACGCTTCGAGTTCGGGCTTGCCGCCGTCCGCATTGTCGTCGTGGTTGCCGAGCGCGGGGAACCAGGCCGACTCGCGCATGACCGCCGCGTAGGGACCGAAGATGTCCCGGTCAAGCAGCGCGGCTGAGCCTTGCGGGTACGCGTTGTCTCCGACGGTGAGGACGAAGTCCGGCCGCCAGGACTGGATCATCGACGCGACGGCCGCCTCGTTTTCGTTTCCGCTCCCGAAGTCGCCTACGACCGCGAAGGTGAACCTGGCGGGGCGGGCCGGCGCGGCGCGGAAGCTGCCGTTGGCGAGCACGGCTGAGCTCGACTCGACGGTGTAGCGGTAGTGCATTCCCGGAGTCAGGCGCGTCAGCCTGGCCACGTGATCGACGCCGGTGCCGGCGTCGATGCGGGCGCCGTTCTGCAGAATCACGAAGGCGTGCTCGGGGGCCGCCGTGCGGAAGGAGACGATCGCGCTTCGCTGGGTCACGCTCTCTACCACCGGACCGCGGGTCAGCGCGGCAGCGGCGACAGCCGCGGCGATCATTGCCGCTCCACCACGAGCGCGATCTTGCGAACGCGCCCGGTCGCGAGCCATCCGCTCCACAGCCGGCGAGCGGCCAGCAGCTCGTCCAGCCCCCGCGGGCCGATCGCCGAAGTGATCTCCGCGGCGTCGGCGGCGAACGCGGCAGTCAATGAGTCTGCGACCGGCCGCAGCGGCGGGACGTGCCCGACGCCGAAGCGACAGAGGAGATCACCGGCGCGTTCGGGGGCAATGCGGACCGCGCTCGCGCTCGAATCCATTCCGACGTAATCGCAGCGGAGCTCCCGCGTGATGAACCGACCCGGTCCGCCGACTCCGCAGCACAGGTCGAGGACGGAGACGTCTGGCGCGACTGCGGCCCTTTCCGCGAGCGGCCGGATCTCCCCTGCGCCCGTGAAGCTCTCTTGCTCGACGTATTCGCCGGGCTCATAGGCTGTCTCCCGGGCCTGGCGCAGCGCCTTGTCGAATAGGTCGCGCTCGTCCTGCCTCACGAGGTCGTCACAAACCGATGTACGACAGGGCCGGTAGATCGGTTCGGGATGGTCGTCCGCGTAGCAACGCTGCGCGTCGCTCTGGGTCCGGTGGCCTGGGTCGGGGCCGGGAAGGCGGTGGCCACCGCCAAGGGTCTCGGGGTGCGCTTAAGGGTCGTCTCGCGGTCCCCGTCGTGGAACGGCAAGCCGCTGTACACGTTCGTTCAGGACGCACGATCGGGCAGAGTCACGGGTAACGGCGCCACCGATAGCTTTGGTGGCATGAGCTTTACCTGGCACGCCGCAATCGTCGGTAAGACAGCAGCCCCCTCGAAGACGACGACGACCAACGGTGGCTGCGACTACTAGCTCTGCGTCGTCAGTTGCCGTCGAGCACGGCGGTGAGGTGAGATCGACGGCAAGCGCCGCCAAAGGTCTCCGCAACGATTCGCTCGACGGATTGCGGCTGTTCGCGGTTGCCGCGGTGATGGCCTTTCATTTCGGTCTGCCGGACGCGGCCGGCGGGTTCCTGGGCGTCGACGTCTTCTTCGTGCTGAGCGGGTTCCTGATTACGTCGCTTCTGCTGACCGAGCTCGCACGCGGCCACATCAAGGTCTTCGAGTTCTGGGCCCGGCGGATGCGTCGGCTGATCCCGGCCTTGCTCGTTTTGATCGGCGTCGTAGTGGCTTGGGGCGCGCTCGTCGCGCCGTCGTTCTCGCGCGACGGTCTGCGCGGCGACGTCACCGCGACTCTGTTCTACGTTGCGAACTGGCATTTCATCTCGACGAGCAGCTACTTCGCCAACGACGGCGTCGCGAGCCCGTTGCAGCACATGTGGTCGCTGGCGGTCGAGGAGCAGTTCTATCTCGTGTGGCCGCTCCTGCTCTTGGTCACGGGATTGATCGTGCGGCAGCCGAGGCGGCGCCTGCTCGCGGTCGGCGCGCTCGCCGGCGCAGGCATCATCGCGTCGGCGATCAGGCTCGATCTTCTGTGGCGATCCGCCGGGCAGGATCGCGCATACCTCGGCACCGACAGTCGGATCTTCGAGCCACTGACCGGCGCACTGCTCGCAGTGCTGCTGACGTCGGGTTCGATGCAGGCACGGGTCGCACGTGCGCACTGGTACCTGCTTGCCGTCGGCGGGATCGGATTGGTGTGGGCGCTCGCGACACTCGGCGGCCCGGCCGGTGCTACGAGCGGATACGCGAACGGCGGCGCGGTAGTGGTTGATGTGAGCGCGGCGGCGGTCATCGGAGCGATCGCCACCCGAGGCAGCCTGGCGACCCGGGTCCTCGCACTTCCTGCAGTCGCCTACCTGGGAAGGCTGTCGTACGCCATGTACCTTTGGCACTGGCCCTTGCAAGTGTGGACCGCACGGTACGGCTGGTGGGATCTGAGCAGGCTTGGCACGCTTACACGAGCGGCCGTCCTCACTCTCCTGACCGTAGCGTTAGCCGCACTCTCGTACCACCTTATCGAGACACCCATCCGGTACGGCACCATCGGACGAGCACTCGTTCCGCGCCGCACGTTCGTGATCGTGCCGCTCGCGCTCGGCGCGTTCTTCCTGCTCAACAGCAGCCTCGTCCAGCCGCGCGCAGGTGCTGCCATCGGACGGGTCACACGGACGATCGTGCTCGTCGGCGACTCGGTTCCGCAACGCCTCTCCCCGTACCTGGCAAGGGCCGCTGCGCGCCACGGCTATGTCGTGATCTCCGCCACCCGGGGAAGCTGTCCTGCAACCGGCGTCGCCGTCGTCGACCAGACGGGCAAGCCTTGGGGCGCCGGACTGAAATGCGCCACTGACGTGCCGGAGCGACAGGACGCCGCCATCGCAAAATACCGTCCGGCACTCGTCATCTGGTGGAGCCGCTACGAGCTCGCCGACCGCATCGACAAAGCCGGCAACCCGGTCCCATTCGACACGCCCGCGTACTGGGCGCTGCAGGAGCAGGCCTTCGCCGAGCGAACCGCGGCCCTGACTCGATACGGGGCAATCGTCGTCGCCGTCCAGATCGAACGCTCTGGTCTCGGGATGTCGACGCGTTGCACACCCGCCAAGTGTGGCCCGTTCCTCAAACGACTGATAGACGCCACCACTGCACAGGACACTTGGAACGCGTTCCTTGCGTCGCACACCAGCGGAGCGGTGCGATCGATCAGCATCCAGAAACTCGTCTGCAAGAACACAAAGAGCCCTTGCGACGACCGGCTGCCGGACGGCTCACTCGCCAGACCGGACGGGACACACTACTCCGCCGAGGTCGCGCCGCGAATTGCAAAGGCCGTGATCGACCGAGCACTGGCCGCAGCCCTCCTCAGCCACTAACGCGCGGCGGTCAGTACTGCAGGGCGCCGGTTTGCGAGGTCATCTTCCACTCGCCGGCGACGAGCGCGTAGAGCTTACAAGTACGGCCGAGCCAGTGGTCTTCCTGGCCTGTTTCTTTGTTCTGCCAGAGGGTGTCGATGTCGACGACGGCCATTCCTCCGTCACCTTCGGCAGACAGTTGGGTCTTGACCGTGGCACGCCTGTTGTGGATCAGGGTGTGGGTTCGGAAGAGCTCTGAGTAGAGGCTGCCCCAGCGCTTTGCGTCGAACCGTCCGATCGCGAGCCGCCACTCGACCGGGTTAACGGATGTGTAGGTGGCAGGCCACGCCCAGACCATGTCGGGGTGAAAGACACTGAGCAGGAGCGGGACGTCTTGGGTGTCCCAGGCGTGGGTCTCGCGGTCGACGATCGACCGGATCGGCTCGGCTGGCGTTCATCGAGCGATCATGGCAACTCGAGCGTCGTGGCCCGAGAGCTGAAGAGGCTATGGCTGGCGATCGACGAGCGTTTCCAGCGGGCTTCGTTTCTTGATGAGTTCGTTTGCGGTTTCGGTAACGCGTCAGGGAAGGCGGATGTCGCGGCTGTCACTCGCGGTGCGGTTCTGTTCCTCGGTCAGTTCGGATCGTCTGACTGGTGTGACGATCGACCAATGATTGCCGACGGGACAGCGTTGAAATCTCCAAGGGCCAAGCCGGAGCGCCTTCACGGACACACCCGGCACCCAGATGGTCGTGAACAGATGCCCCTGCTGGCACCGAACCACCACGTTGCCGGCAGGCGGATAGCCGCGCCGCCTCAGCACGATCACTTCGGGTAGGACGCTCAGCGCGAGGATGAGTAGGCGCCGTCTCCATGATCGCGGGCGTCTGCGAAGGGCGCTGATCCTCATACCTCGACCTCCAGGTCAGTGGGCGGGGCCAACCGTGCCTTACGGCCGGGGGACAACGTTCACGGTGAACTCGTACCGCTGCGTTAGGCCAAGGTGCGCGACGATCCTCCAACATCCGGCCGTCGGAAATGAACCTCCGGCGCGACCGCAACTTTGCGGGCGGTGTCTCACGCCACACTAGCGACGACTCAAGCGAGCTTGGTGGAATCAACCGAAGCCTCACCCTTCTGTCGAGGCACGGTTCCGAAAACGAGATCCCACCACGGCGCACTGACACCAAAACCCCGTTCATCGTCCTCGAAATGATGGCGCATGTGCAACTCCCGCAACCGACGTCCGACCTTGCCTTTCGGGCGGGCGTGATGCAGAGCGAAATGCACTGTGTCGTACACCACGTAACCGGCAAAGAAACCGCAACACACACCCCAGCCAAGCGGCAACCCAAGTGATAACACGAACAACCCGAGAAACAACCCGGCCAACGGGACCGAGAAGGCGGGAGGCAGAACGAGACGCCGCGGGTCGTTCGGATGATCGTGATGCACACCATGAATCATCCAATGAACACGAGCGCCGACCCCACTCTCGGGCTCGAAATGAAAAACGCCCCGGTGTCCCCAATACTCACAAAGCGTCCAAAACACATAACCGCCGGCCGCCGCGACGACCGTCTCTGTGACCCCCATCCCTCGAATCGACAACACGGCAAGGATCACGATCACCGGTATGAAGACAACCGCCGGAGTCGCCGGATGCGCACGCGTAAGCCGATCGAGTCTCGCCGAAGGAAAGATCGGCGGGGACGCCCGAAGCCGTTCCGCTCTCGCCGCTATCTCAGTCTCGCGAACCGCCATCTGATTTCACTAGCTCCCACTCCGAGCTGCCAACGGATCGCCAGGACCGGGTCCGATCAGAGCCCTGACTGGATCCGAGCCAAGAAACACTATGTCACCGATTATGAGAGTCTGGTGGAGCTGCGGATATCGAGTCGAGCGCCGCGATCTCCTCCCCAAGCTGGCAATGTGTTGACGCAGGCGACGACCCCGGCTGACCGTTCTTGACGCAGGCCAACAACGGCAATCGATCCCGCCACATTAAGGGCACGGAACCTCGGGGAACGGGTTGACTGTCGAGCCGTCGTCGAGGTGGGCGACGACGCATTGCCCGAGCTTTGCGTGCGAGTTTGGCTCCGAGTAGACCCAGACGTTGTTCTTGACCGGCACCGTCTACCGCCTTGTCGCTGACAGTGAAGGAGACGGCCGTGACTCCGTCGATCGCAAGGCCGCTGGCGACGAAGGTGCCGCCGGTCGTAGGGGAGGGGTTGAAGGTGCCGAACGTGATCGGTTGCGACTTGCTAAGCGGAGGACCACAACTCCCGTCGCCTCCCTCGAAGACGGTGCAGAGATCGCCGCGCGTATCTGTCACGACGTAGACGTCGCCGAACGAGGGGACCTGGCTGACGAGCCGGGCGCTGTCGAGTACTAGATGGCAAAAGGGCATGTAGAAGGTCTGAACGGTCTCGCTCGGGCAGGCCTTCTGCAGCCCGGCGAGCGTTTGTGCATCGAGTACATCCGCGCCAGTCTGCGGGTGTTGTGCGGCGCCGATGCCATCGAACGCGCCGAACCCGTCCGCGATGCCAACACCCGCACCGACGAGCGCGACCACAGCGAGGCTTATCGGCAGCACATACCGGAAGCGCCGCAGCCGATTCCGGGTCGGGCGCTCGCGGGGGTCGTCCGGCCCCGCATACGTGTTGAGGGTGGATCGAAGCTCGTCTAGTGAGACGAGGTCTTGTTCATGACTGATCATCAGAAGTTCTCCTTTCGCTGCTCGACCGTCGGCGCATGACCCGCCTCGCTGAGCAGGTGCGTCAATCGTTTGCGCGCGTCGTGGAGGTTCGACTTCACGGCACCGACGGAGCACCCGAGTACGGCCGCGGTCTCGTCCTCAGTCAGTCCTGCTTGCAAGCGCAAAACCGCTGTTGCACGCAACCGTGGCGGCAGACTGTCGAACGCCTGCTTCAGCGCGACTCGACGCCCTTCGCCAGGCACGGACTCCTGCAATCCCTCTACGCTCGGCGCGTTCCGAACCAGCAGTAGACGTTCCCGACGCGCAACCTTAAGCGCCCGGCGAATCGCGACCCGCAGTGCCCACGTTCTCACGGCAGCCGGGTCACGCAACCCGCTGATTCCCCGACTGATGTCCACGAGCGCCTCCTGCGCTGCATCCTCAGCAGCCCACGACCCAGAGCCGACAACCAGCCGCGCCGTCCGCACGACCAGCGGCCGCAGTTCGGCAAGCAAATCGTTCAGCGCGGCGGCATCACCCCCGCGAGCGCGGCTGGCGAGCGACACCGTGGCCGGTGCTACCTCCATCGTCATCTACATAGAGCACATCAACCGGCATGAGGTTGGGTGCCCCATCAGATCCCCGCTAGCCGCCAGGGTGCATCGCGCTGTTTTCGAACCATCGCTTCTGCAGGATGCAGTCACCTGCTTCCGAGTCGACGCACCGGATAGCTGGGAGCCCGGCTATGCCGGCGCTATCCCGCGGCGCGTTTGCTGCGAATAACTTGTTGCTGTGCGGCCCTGAGGGTGAGCGCGAGACGGCAGACGCGGTGGTTGAGTTGCTGTTCGAGGCGGTCGCTGGCTGTTGCTTTGGTTGTGAGTTCGGGCCAGAGGTTGGCTGGGTTGCGTGCGGCGCCGCCGAGGTTGACAGGAATCAGGTGGTCTTCGGTGTAGTTGGCTGCGTTGCCTGGGTCGTGGTATCGGCGCATCTGCTGTTGTTTCAGCATTTGGAGGTAAGCGGCGGTCGGCTGTTGGCGGCGTAGCCACGTGGCCGAGCAGATAGTCGAGCCGATTGTGCTCTGTCTCACCGTTGGGTTGCGCGCGCCTGGTGTCAGCTTTGGGATGGCTCGCACCTGTGGGGTAGCGGTTATCTGGCGAGGGGCATCGATCACGAGCGTGAACTCGTGGTCGTTGTAGGCGTAGCCGTCGAGTCGCGCGCCAACGGTGAAGGTGTAGGTGCCGATGAAAGCCGCGCGACCGGTGAGTTCGCCGTCGGGTGTAATCGTGAATCCCCGCGGGATCAAGCCGGCCACTTCAAACTCGAGCCCGTCAGGTGGATTCACGAGCAGAGGCTCGAGGTAGCCCTGCCCTTCGACCGCGTGCGGCAGCGTCTTGGTGACCCAGGCAACTGGTGTTGTCGGCGCTGTCGGTGCGGTTGACGCTGGAGATGTACTGAGTGTGCAGGGTCCGCCCGGCACGGGGCTTGAGGGTGATGAGGCGGCATTCACGGAGGCCGGGCCGGCCGACGCGGTCACTAT
Organism: uncultured Thermoleophilia bacterium; assembly: GCA_963774355.1. GTDB lineage: Bacteria > Actinomycetota > Thermoleophilia > Gaiellales > Gaiellaceae > PALSA-600. The sequence goes on from CAVZER010000002.1 coordinate 223,179, forward strand.
CACCTGCAGCGTGCAACCGGAATCCGCCGTGGTGACGGAATAGGTTGAGCCGCCGTCCAACGTCTGGCACGAGCCTCCGACAATGCACCGGTTCCAGTGGTAGGTAAAGGTGTAGGGCCAATTAGGCATCCAGTCGCCGGTGCTGACAGTCAGTACCGACCCGACTGCCGTTGACCCGGAGAGCGTCGGTAGTGCCGTGTTGTTGATGTCAGCCGGCGCCAGCAACTGCAGTTCTTCTGCGTTGTTGGTCGGGTCCGGGTCGGTCTGTGTATTCGACGTCAGGCCGACGTTGGCCGAGAGTGTGAGTGACGCTTCGGCGACCACCTGATACGTCAGGTGCACGGTCAGCGCCGAGCCGCTTGCTAAGTCTCCGTTGAACGGGCAGCTTTCGGTGTCCAGGTTGTTCAGCAACTGGCCGCTGCATGGGCTGTCTGCCGATACAAACCCGAGGCCGCCGAAGGGGTTGTGCGGAACGCTCACGTTCAACATCAATCCCACGGCATCATCTGGCCCGTTGTTCGTGATGACCGCCGTGTACGTCAGATCCCCGACCGACTCGATCGTGGGACCAGTCAAAGTCAGAGACAGATCAGCAGCCGTCTTCGTGTCCGCCGACCCAGCCCCGGCCATGACCAACAGCCCAACGAACACAGCCACTAGCGAGGTCAGCCGACTGCCCATCCCGAGTCGACCCACAAACTCACCGTAACCACAACGACCACCCCGCTCAAGAGGCATCACCTCCAACGGGCGGCTGCCACTCCGGGCCCATGGTTGGTAAGCGGCTTGAGGCGGACGCTTTCTTACTGGTCGCTCCGCGTCATGCCCGCCCTGTACCTTCAGCTACGGACCCTCGGCTCGGCTTTTGGGGGTGATCGGCCCGACGCAGATGTCCCAGGAGCCGTTGATGTGGATCAGGCCTCTCACGACGCGGCCGTCTGGAAGGCGTATTCGGCTGATTCGGAGACGGGTTGGTAGCCGATGTTGATGTAGACGTGGTTTGCGGTTGGGTTGGCGAGGTCGGTGTAGAGGAAGCAGCACTTGCGCCCGTTGGTGAGTAGTCGTGTGCTGAGTTCGGCGACGAGTGCGCTCGCGTAGCCCTTGCGCCTGTGTGGTGGTGGCGTGTAGACGGGGCCGATGCGGATGCCGCTCGGTGTTGGTCCGCCGAAGCCGGCGAACGAGACGGGTTCGTTGTTGTCCCAGATCACGAGTCCGCCCTCGCCGCCGAGTCGGCGGTCGATGAACTCTCCGGCGTTGACGTGGGCTGCGCCTGCCTCCTCGATGAACGCTTGCATCCAGTCGTGCAGGAGCCGGCGATCGGGCTCGGCGGCAGGTCTCAAACGACCCGCGGTTCCTGCTGGCAGGAGTGGCCGGGTGACCTGGTAGATGCCTTGTCTTCGTCGAACGCTCGGCTGCTCGCCGGTGATCGTCTGCCATGCTGAAGCGAACTCGTCTGCTTCCGGCAGCGACCCGGTCACACCTGGAAGCACGGTCGAGGATCGATGCAACGCCTGGGCGAGGAACTCGACCACCCCCTCTGTGTCTGGTCGTGCGAGTGCGAGGTTGAACGGAGGTGTCATCACCGCAGCGCCGATCGAGCGGCCCCGGTCATCGACTGTCCAGAGATGGGACTGTGCGTACGTCGATGGCGCGTTGGCGAGCGTTGAGCAGATGCCGAGGATCAGGTTGTGCCGGGCTTCGTCGCGCAGCAGTAACGGAGTCGCAGCGGCGAGAAACGAGTCCACGCGGTCGTGCGTCGTCAGCTGCACCCGAACACCGATCCTAGCCCCATCTCTGCGTGGCGCATTCAGACGACGGGCTGACCGGAGCTCGCAGCCACTCGCACCGCGACGGCTGTCGGTTCGCAGTTCCGGTGGGTCGCGCTCGCGAACGCACGGCTTCGCCAAACACGGTGGCTACTGGCCAGAGGTAGTGAGCCACTCCTGCCAGAGGCGAGCCGCCGCTCGCTCTCGCAATTCGCAGACGGCGCTCAGCTCAACTCAGGCGGCCACCTCGTCGTCAGGATCTACAGCCACCACTTGTGAACCGGAGGAACCGGTGCCAGCAACAGAAACGGCGGACCTAGAGGCTTGATGTGAAAGTCGGACGGTCTCGTACGCGGCTCGCGCGCAAGTTGCGCGGATGGCTACGGGCCGACGGACGGCGGAGCGCCGGCCTTGCGGGCTGGCGTCGTCGGCGGGTCAGGCGCAAATCCATCCACACGATGCTCGAGTTCTGAATGCGGCAGGAGTGGCTGCTGCGCGACGTGCTCGAAGAAGTCGTCTTCGGCGCGGCGGCGGTAGCCCTTATACAGCGCACGGTCGAGCGCGTACTGCCGCCTGCCTTCGCGCCACTTCCCCCACTCGCTACGCAACGCCTGCCACATAGCCGGTAGAGCCTAGCACTGGGCTTAGCCTGCGCCGTTTTCCCGAACGACGGATTCCTGGAGTAAGATGCGTGTCGTGGATGGTCTCCAGCACCTGAGGGCGAGTTGCCCGGCCACGCGTAACGCCCGCCCGCCTGTTCCTCGCCCGCCCGAGGATCGCGGCGCCCCAAGGCCTTAGCCTCGGGCTGCGTCGCCGTCCGAGGTCAGATCTTTGGCCTTCTGAATCGCCCTTTCCTCTTCCTCGATGTCGTTCAGCCGCGGGATCAGCCTTTCGAAGTAGACGAAGGGTGGATTCGTCGGCTGCGGGTTGTCGTCCAGACCCTGCATGACCTTCACCGCATCGCACCACGCGCTCCAGGCCGTAACGATCAACGGCCCCCACATCTTGTAGATGATGCCCGCGGAGATCACACCTTCAGACTCGAGGACGCCGATCATGTCGATGAGCACAGGCGCTGCGCAAAGCACCTGGAACTCTTCTAGCTCCGCGTCAGTGGCTGCTTGGTGACTCTCGTAGACCTTCCTCACGAGTTCGGCAAGCGCGTCGCTTGAGTGGTTGCCAAGCATTTCTAGCGACTGGACGATGAGTGGTTCGTCCCATCGGCGGGCGAGATCAACGACCAGTTGGCCGTCTCTCGTTCGGCGGGCGTCGGCCAGGCTTCTCAGAGCGAGAATCGCTGTGACAAGAAGGATCAAGGCGGTCGCCACGGTCGCGATCGCCGTCGTAGCAGAAGCCCAATCCACGCCCTGATCAATGACGACATTGACCGGCTGAACACCGACTGCCACCGTCGGATCATGAACTGCTTAGGAGTTGGGTGTGTGTGCAGGCATTCAGAACGGGTGACACGTCGCGTGTCGGGGCGTAGATTCGAGACGTGATCTTCGACCAGCCGCCGCCCCCGCCGACCGCGTGCAACGGTTGTGGGCCGACCGAACCGGGTAGCCCAACTGGTCCGATGACGTACGCCGGCAGTCTGTACGGGCCGCCCCATGTGAACGTCGGCCGGATCGCCAGGCTCTACGCGCCTAACGATCCGCCGGCGACGCTCTGCTACCAGCACGGCACGAGCGCGAAACGATGCGTCTACAGCAAGTGGGGGTTCTGGGAACTGCGGATCCAGCCGAGCCGCGACCAGTACTTCACGTTGCGGGTCGGCGGCAAGGTCGTTGCCCGGCTCGTCTATCGGAACGTCAGTTAGGAGGAGGTCTTAGTGAAACGCGCCGAGAGCGACGATGTCACCTTCATCGTTGAGTCGCAGACGCCGGGTGAGGTACGTCTGCCCAGGATCGACGCGAACGAGATCTACGGGCGGACACTCGGTGGCGAGCTGCCGCCGACAAAGAGGCTCCTGCCGCGGCTCGAAAACGCGCTGCAATCCGACTCCGACGACCGTACCGTTGAAATCGACGACGACCCGATGCGCGTGGACCTGCTGAGCATCCTCAGCTTCATCGAGGCTGACGGCAAGTTCTCCGAGCCGTTGGCTGAACTCCGCCAGGCTCTCCAGGACACGGTTGTCGGCGGCAAGTTCTAGGTCCTCTGGTGTGCACCAGTTGCGCACCAGTTTGTACCCACGCCGAGCGGTTTCCAGCGGTTCCCAGCGGCAATAGCTCTACGGTCGTAGAGCCTCTCTGGGACGCCAAAACCCCGCACGGCTGCAGGGTTTGGCTTAACGGAGCGGCGCAGGAGTCGAACCTACCCAGCGTGGGGTTGCCACGCCTCACCGGT
>CAVZER010000003.1:0-39030 GCA_963774355.1 uncultured Thermoleophilia bacterium
AGCGTGACGACGATCAGCCCGCCCGCGCCGAGACCCTGCAAGGCGCGAAAGCCGATCAGCTCTCCCATGCTCTGCGACAGCCCACATAGAGCGGAGCCGACGAGGAAGATGACGATCGCCGCCTGGAGGACGATCTTGCGTCCGTACAGGTCGCCCAGCTTTCCGTAGAGCGGGCCGGCGATCGTCGCGGTGAGCAGATACGCGGTGACGACCCACGAGAGGTGGGTGAGGCCGCCGAGGTCGCCGACGATCGTCGGGAGCGCGGTGGACACGATCGTCTGGTCGAGCGACGCGAGCAGCAGCACGAGCATCAGCGCCACGAAGATCAGGCGCACCTGCTGCCGCGGCTGGGGACTGGGCGCGGTCACCGGGCGATGATAGCAACACCGAGCAACTATTGCTCTGTGCAATAATTCGCGCATGGCGACCACCACCTGTGAGACACGGTTGCTCGACGTGCTCGGCCGGGTCGTCCGGCGGCTGACCCGCCTCGCCGGGGGGCTCGACGACGGACCGGCGCTGACGGCGACACAGCGGGTCGCGCTGGTCGAGACGGTCGAGGCGGAGCCGATCCGCTTGAGCGATCTCGCCGAGCGGCTCGGCGTCAGCCCGCCGACGGCGAGCCGCGCGGTCGACGGGCTGGTCGAGCACGGCCTGCTCGAACGACGACCGGACCCCGACGACCGGCGCGCGGTCCGCATCACCCTCACGGTGGAAGGGCGCGCGATCGTCGAGGAACGCAAGGCCCGCGTCCTCGGCGCATTCCTCCCGGCGGTGGCGACGATGTCGGCGGGCGATCAGGAACGCCTGATCGAGCTGCTCGCCGAGCTCGACGACGCCCTCACGGCGCTGCGCTGAGGGCTGCTACGCGAGCGCGGCGATGCCGACGAGTCGGCCGTCGCGCATCGACAGCCGGCGCGGCGCGCGCCCGGCGAGCGTGGCATCGTGGGTCGCGACGATCACGGTTGAGCCGTGCTCCGCAGCGAGACCCGCGAGCAGCTCGACGATCTCGCCGCCGGTCGTCGAGTCGAGGTTGCCGGTCGGTTCGTCGGCCAGCACCACCCTCGGCTCCACCGACAGCGCCCGCGCGATCGCGACGCGCTGCTGCTCGCCACCCGACAGGTGTGCAGGCAGGTGGTGCGCACGCTCGGCGAGGCCGACCTCTTCGAGCATCCGCGCGGCACGGCCCTCGAGGTCGTCGACACCCGTGGGCGCGAGCTTTGCCTCGACGTTCTCGAGCGCGGTGAGCGTCGGGATGAGGTTGAACTGCTGGAAGACGAACCCGAACGACTGGAGCCGTAGCGCTGCAAGCTCGTGATCGGGAAGCCGCGCGAGGTCACGCCCCTCGAACACGACGTCGCCGGAGCTCGGTCGGTCGAGCGCGCCGAGCAGCTGCAGCAGCGTCGTCTTGCCCGAGCCGCTCGGGCCTTCGAGCGCGACGAACTCACCGGCGCCGATCTCGATGTCGACGCCGTCGAGCGCGCGCACCGTCGTCGGGCCGCGCTGGAAGAACTTGGACAGTCCGCTGACCTTGTACTGGGGCTCCATCTACTCGACCTGCCTCAGCGCATCCGCCGGCCGGAGCCGAGCGGCTCGCATGGCTCCTGCCGTCCCCGCGATCAGCCCGCCGAGGAGGCCAAGGGCGAAGCCGATCGCGAGGACGGTTACGCCCACTGGGGCGGTCAGCGAAACCGTGCTGGACGCAGTGCGTTCCGTGGCTGCTGCGAGGTTCCCGAGGAGTGCCGACGAGACACCCGTCGTCGACGTGGCCGTGAGGTTCGGGCCGAAGGCATCGATCAGGAACGCGCCGATCAGGCCGAGGGCGACGCCGACGATTCCGCCGAGAATGCCGGTGGTCAGCGACTCGCCGGCGATCTGGCGGACAACCTTGCCCTGCGTCCACCCGAGCGCCTTCAAGGTCCCGAGCTCACGCACGCGCTTGCCGACGGACGACAGCGCGAGCAATGCGGCAAGCAGGAAGGCTGCGAGCGCCGCGGCTGCCGAGATCGCGAAGCCGAGGTCGTGCGACAGGTTCGATGCGTTGACGAGCGAGCCGCTGATCGTGTCCGCGACCTGTTTCGAGCTCGCCACCTGTGCGTTCGGGAGCGCCGTCTCGATCGCCTTCTGCACCGCGCCGACCTGAGAGCTCTTCGCTGCGCGCACGAGCGCGACGTTCACGAGACCTTTCTGGTTCGCAAGCGTCTGCAGCTGTGCGAGCGGCAGGTAGATGTCGGCCGACTGGCCGCCGAGCGGCGGGGCGACCACACCGACGACGACGAACGTCTTGCCGTTGAGGGTGATCTTCGAGCCGACCTTGAGCGAATGCTTGGCGGCGTACGAGCCGGAGATCAGCGCCTCATGGCCGCCGGCCGGCGAGAGGAAGCGGCCCTTGGTGACCTGCGCCGTCGTGACGAGCCCTTGCGTCGGATGCGTCTGGTCGACGCCGCCGATCGTGTATGCCGACGTCTGGATGTTCGTCTGCGGCGGGTTCAGCACCTGACGCAACGTCTGCTGTGGGGTCGTGAACCGCGTGCGGAACTTCTGCAGGCTCGCGGGCAGGCACTTGGCGAACGCCCCGCGGCTCGCGCCACGGAAGCCGCCGCCGCCGCCGAAGCCGCCGCCGCTGTTGCCGCCGAGGCTGCCGCCGGCGCCCGCGCCGTTGCCGCCTTTGCCCGTGCCGCCCGAACCGCTGCCGCTCGAACCGGTGCCGCCCGAGCCCTGCAGCTTCGCGAAGCACGCCTGCATCGCGGCGAACTGGGCCGCCGTCGGGCGCGGGATGTTGCGCTGGATCTGGAACGTCTGCCGCTGCGTCTTCAGCGTCGCCACGATCTTCGGCACGATCCCCTGCTGGTGCTCGGCGAGCAGCGTCAGGCCGGTCGTCACCGAGGCGACGCCCGGGATCGTCTTGATCTGGGAGGCAGCGGTCTGCTGGAAGGTCAGCTGCGAGCCCGGCAGGAAGAAGTCGTGCACGAAGTGCTGCCCGGGCTTGCCCAGCTTGGCCAGATCGGTCAGCACCGACTGGTTTGCCTGGATCAGGTCGCGGTCGGTCCCTCCGCCCGGCCCGCCGCCGGGGCCCCCGAAGCTCGAGGTGCTCTGCTGCGGCGAGAGGGTCACGGTCAGATCGGTCCCGATCCCGGCCAGCGGATCGAGCGTCTTCTTCTGCGCTTGGTCGAGGCCGCGCGAAAGGCTCGAGATCACGATCACGAGGCCGACCGCGACGCCGAGGCCGAGCAGCGTCAGGACCGTCCGCGCGCGTCGCCGGAGCAGCTCGTTACGGATGTAGCGCAAGTAGAACGTGGTCTGATCTCACCACCACCGCCTCAGAGATCCCTAAGAGGTCGCTGAGCTTTGGTGAAGCTCAGCCGTCCCGGTGCTTGAGGGCCGACTCGGTTCGCTGAGCCTCGTCGAGCGTCAGCTCACCCGCGCACAGGCGTGCGTTGAGCTCGTTCTCGATCCGGTCGACCTGTGCCGCACGCGGATAGGGCTCGGGCCAGAGGTTCCGTGGATCGGTCGGATTCCCCCCGAGCTCGAGGCTGACCAGATGGTCCTCCTGATACGCGGAGGGCGGCCCGCGGAGGCCCCGCGCCCGCATCTGCCGGAGCTTGAGCGCGTTCGTGTACGAGGTGGGCGGACGCACGGTTCTCGTCCAGCCCCTGCGGCAGACGGTCGTGCGCAGCGTCGCCTGGGTGACCGCGGGATTGACGACGCCCGGCGTCAGCGCCCAGCTCGCAAGCACGACCGAGCGAGCCTTCGGACGTGACCCGTGTGTGAGGAGCGCGACCACAACGGCCGCCGCCGCTCCGACGAGCGCCAGTTCCATGACCGTGATTCGCACCGTTCCGTCAACGGTACGAACGGCGCGCCGCCGCGCAAGGGCGTCAGCCGGGAATTGGCGAAGTTGTGACAGGTCGCGCCGGCGCCCGACCCGCGGCTGCACCGGCACCCGCGACGCGATAAGCGGCCGACCCCGCCAGCGCCCAGACCGCCACGGCCATCCAGGGGATGCCGATCACGTCGGTCTGTAGGCCGAGGAACAACGTCGCGGCGAACGCCGCGGCGAGCGCGGGCTCGCCGAAGAGCCGTCGCAGCAGCACGAGCGACCAGGCCACGAAGAGGAGCCCGCCGACGATCCCGGTCTCGGCCGCGAGCTCGGTGTAGGTGGACTCACCGGCCTCGACGGTCACCTTCGTGCGCACCGCCGTCACGCCGGCGTTGCCGAGCCCGAAGCCGTACGGGTGGTGGATCACGGTTCGAAGCCCGGCCCTCAGGTTCTGCAGGTGCTCGCTCGTCGACGCCTCGTTCGCGCTTGTCGCGTCGTTCGACACACCCGGATTCGCCTGCGCGTGGTGCTCCTGGTAGCGGAGCTCCGGTGCGGTGAAGTGCGTCCGCGGTCCGAAGTGCGTGTAGCCCTGGACGAACGCGAAGCCGACGACGGCGACGACCGCCGCCACGATCGCCGGCGCGACCGCACGGCGCAGGACCGCGAGCACGAGGAGACCGACGACGAGCGCGGCCAGGCCGGCCCGCGTGTGCGTCCAGAGCAGCGCGGCGAACAGGAGCAACGCGAGCAGCGTCGACGTGCGCCTGCGCAGCGACATCAGAAGCAGCGCGATCACGAGCAGGTAGGCGGTCGCGAGCGGAGAGAGGAACGTCGAGGTCAAACGCCGGAAGACGACGTTGTTGCCGGCGTTGTAGACGAAGTTCTCGGGCAAGCCGCTCAGGCCGTGGTACGCCAGGCCGAGCTGGTGCTCGTACCAGCCGGCGGAATGCCGCCAGAAGGAGAGCGGGACGAGATACACGTCGAGCAACCCGACGGCGGCGACGACAGCCGCCGTGAGCAGGACGGTTCGGACCAGCGACCGCTGCTCCGCCACGGTCAGGGCGAGCCCGCGCCCGAGCAGGTAGGCCTCCACCGGGAGCAGGTCGTGCCGGGCCGCATACAGCACGCCCGAGTGCGTCGCGGATCCGCCGAGCAGCGACTGCGGGATGACCGCGTACACGACCACGAAGGCGGCAAACGCGAGCGCGAGCCAATCGCACGCGGTCGGCCGGAACGGGCGATGGCGCAGCCCCACGAAGACGGCCGCGAGCGCGGCCGCGAGCAGCACGTCCTTCCACGCCGCGATCGCAGAGAGCGCGCTCCCACGCACCCCGGCCCGCCACAGCTGTGACATCACGAGGTTGTGCAGCGCCAGCCCCACGACCAGGACGTGCAGCACCCAGACGGGGCGACGGATGCTCACCGCGGACCGATTGCGATCAGCGTCATCCCCCGGTTCAGTACACGGACGCTGTAAGGAAACAGCGAGGCGAGCTCCTTCGGGCCGAGCAGGTCGAGCGTTGCGTCGAAGCCCCGCGCGCGAACCGCGCGGTCGCGCAGCGCCGGCGGCAGCCAGTGCGCGAACGGAAGCAGCGTGTGCACCTCGATCGGGAAGAACCGGTTCGGCGTCGTCACGAACACCCGCCCCGCGACGCGCGCGAGCTCGTGAACGAAGCGGCGCTGTCCCTCCCGCCCGCCGTCGACGTGCTCGACGACGGCATTCGAGAACCCGATGTCGAACTCGCCGTCGGCGAACGGCAGCGCACGCCCGTCGGCGCGGACGGCCCGCACGGACGGGAACGCCGTCCGAAACCGGTCGAGGCCGGTGTCGCCGACGGCGGTGATTCGCTCGGGCCAGGGATAGCGCGCCTCGAAGAAGTTGTCGGTCGACCCATCGCCGAAGGGCGCGTCGGTGACGCCGACGTCGACGACGGTCGTCTCGGGGCCCGGCTCCAGCAGCTCGAAGAACAGGCGCAGCTTCTGTTCGCGGCTGCGCAAGGACGTCCACGAGGCGACGCGCTCCACCATCCGCGCGAGGGTACTCGGGTCGCGCACGACCCGATGCGTACGATCGACCCGTGCCGGTCGACGCACTGCTGAAGCCGCGGGGCCCCTATTCGCTGCGCCTGTCGGGCCGGCTCGCCAGCGATCCGACGCGCGTCGTGCGCGGTGGCGTGTACGACGCCACGATCGCAGTCGACGACCACCTCGAACGAGTGGTCGCGACGCAGCGCCCCGACGGCGGCATCTCGGTGCAGGCGGAGAGCGACGCCGGCGTCGACCACGTCCGCTTCGCGCTCGGTCTCGACGACGACCACTCCGAGCTGCTGCAGCGATTCGCGCGGGATCCATTGATCGGCGAGGCGACGCGGCAGCTCCGCGGCCTGCGGCCGGTTCGCACCGCGACCGTGGCCCACGCGCTGCTCCGGGCGGTCTCGGGCCAGCTGATCCAGGCGCGCAGGGCCCGGCAGATCGAGGCGAACGTGATCCGGTCGACGACGCGGACGCACCACGGCCTCCATGCGGCACCGGACGCCGGCGAGCTCGGCGGACGTTCGCCGGCCGAGCTGACCCGGCTCGGCCTCGGGGCGCGTCGCGCGACGACGCTCGTCCGCCTGTGCCGAACGCTCGACCTCGAATCGCTCAAGCGCCAGCCCACCGAGGCGGTCGCTCGGCGACTCGAGCGCGAACCGGGGCTCGGCCCCTGGTCGGTGGGCGTCGTCTGCCTCCAGGGGCTCGGCCGCTACGAGCGGGGCCTGGCGCGGGACCTCGGGCTCGTCAAGCTCGTCTCGCTCCTGCGCGGCAGGCGGGCGGAGCCGGAGGAGACAGACGAGCTGCTTGCGCCCTACGGCGAATGGGCGGGCCTCGCCAGCGTGTACCTGCTCGCCTCCTTCCATGCGGGTTACATACGCTTCGCGGATGGCGGCGCCGCGGGTTGAACTTCATGTGAGCGAGGACCACCCCGCTCAGGTCGGCGACCTGCTCGCGACGCAGGCTCGGGAAGGCGGGTCGATGGTGCTCACGGGTGGTGCGACCCCGGGGCCGGCGTACCGGTTCGCAGCGGCCGCACAACCGGACTGGAGCCGCGTCACGCTCTGGTGGGGCGACGAGCGCTGCGTGCCGCCGGACGATGAGCGCTCGAACTACCGGCTCGCGAAGGAGAACCTGCTCGACCTGCTCGACCAGCCTCCGCACACGGTGCACCGGATCCGAGGCGAGCTCCAGCCCGCCGACGCAGCAGGCGAGCTCGATCATGCGCTCGGCGGCGTCGAGCTCGATCTGCTGCTGCTCGGGCTCGGGCCCGACGGCCACATCGCGTCGCTGTTTCCCGGATCGCCGCAGCTCGACGTCGAGAACCACCGTGCGACGAGCGGCCCGGCGGGCCTCGAGCCCTGGGTCGACCGGGTGACGATGACGCTGCCGACGCTGCTCTCGGCCCATCGGATCGTCGTTCACGTCTCCGGGGCCGACAAGGCCGACGCGATGGCCAAGGCGTTCGGCGGGGAGATCACGCGCGACGTGCCGGCGAGCCTGCTGCGGCTGGCGGCGGTGCCGGTCGAGGTCTGGTCGGACGAAGCCGCGGCAGCGAAGATAGGGCGATGAAGCGGTCGGTCGAGACCGAGACCGGCACCAGGGACGTCCTGCACATCGACCGGCCGGAGCAGCTGAAGGCGCTCGGCCACCCGCTCCGGCTGAAGGTGCTGCAGGCGCTCGGCGACTCGGAAGGCCCGCTCACCAACCGCGATCTCGCAGAGCGCCTATCGGTCGACCCGGGCCACCTCCACTTCCACGTCCGGATGCTGCATCGCGCCGGCCTGATCGAGCGGGTGCCGGGCGGGGGACGCGAGAAGCCGTACCGTCCGGTCGCGAAGCACCTCAAGGTCGGCCCCGAGATCCGCGCGGCCGGCCTCGCGAGCGAGCTGCAGTCCGCGCAGCTGCACGAGCTGCAGCGAGGCTTCGACCTCTACGCCGCGCGGGGCGAGTTCAGGAGTGCGCAGGTGCACTCGAAGCTGGACGTCGAGACCGTGCGGCGCCTCCTCGACGACCTGATCGAGAAGCTCACCGACCTCGAGGACGACTCACAGCCGCTGCAGTCGATCACGATCGCGTTTCATCCCGCGATCGAGCAGGGCGAGGCGGATTAGGCAACACGGGCGAGGCGGGGAGCGCACACGCCAGGCCGCGGCGATGCGCAAGGACGTGGAGCACGAGCGCCGTGTCGGCGACGGCGACGTCTTCGAGGTGGTCCCCGCGCGTCTCGAACGACCGCACGACGGAGGCGACGGCCGGCTCGAGGCGAGCCTCGTCACGCGCGGCGATCGCCGCGAGCGCGTCGGCGACGTCGCTCGGAAAGTCGTCGCGTCCCCGGAGCCACTCGACCTGCGCGGCGACGCTGCCGAGGCGCTCCGTCGACAAGAGCGCCAGTACCGCCGCGTAGCGGCCGATCGGCGACGTTGCAGCCGGTGCGTCGAGGCCGAGCGTCCACGCGGCGAGCGCTTCCACCGTGTCGTCGCTGCCGGCGAGCAGGGCAGCCTTCAACGCGCCGACCGGCCTCCCCCACGAGTCGACGTCGGTCCCGAGATCCCAGCTCGCCCGCCAGCTCTCGGCGGCGCGGAGCAGCCACGCGGGAGCGTCCGGCGAGCCGGCCATCAGCAGCGCGAGCCCTGCTGCGTACGCGGCGTTGCCGAGCCGAACGACCGCGCGCTCGTCGAGCTCGCCGTGGGGCGATTCGTACCGCGCCTGCTTCGCGCGCGCGACCGCAACCCAGTCGGTCACTGCGTGCTGCGGCCGAGCAGTGCCGACACGCGAAGCCGCTCCGTGTAATGGGGCTGCAGCCGCTCGCGCATCACAGACTCGAACTCGTCGCGCCGTTCACCGACACGCAGCGGTGAGGCGAACGAGGTCGAGTACGCGAAGCCGATCAGCTGGGCGACCGTCCAGCTTCGCTCGACCATCGTCCACAGCTCTTCCACCTCCGAGAACGCCGAGTCGGCGAGCGCCTGCTCGTAGCGAACGCCGGGCTCGCGCATCGGAGGGCGGTCGCCGAGCAGATCGCGTGCGATCTCGAGGACGGCGGAGAGGGCTTCGCTCTGATCGAGCGAGTCCCCGAGCAGCGCAACCGCCGGCGTCACTTCGACGAGCTTCGAGAGCACGAGGTCGCCGTCGAACCAGTGCAGCGCGCGTCCGATCGTCGTCAGCCGGAACGTCCCCCACGCCGCGTCGACGTCCTCTGCACTCGCTTCGAGGGCCACGACGTTGCCGGGCGCGGCGCGACGAAGCTCCTCGAGCATCTCGGGCTCGCAGTCGACTGCCAGCACTTCCGCCACGTGCGCCGCGAGCGGAATCGCGATCGTGCCGGGCCCACACCCGAGATCGAGCAGCCGGCCGGTCCCGTCGAGCCCCGCCGCGGCCGAAAGCTCCTCGAGCAGGTCGGGCGGATAGCCGGGCCGGTAGCGCGCGTAGTACGAAGCCGTCCCGCGAAACATGTCGCGCCATGATCCCGCCTTCGCTCGCACTCCGCCGATGGATCGGCTATTGTGAGGCCTGCGCAACGCGGGAAGTGCGATCGACGCGGGCGCGATCCTTTCAGGAGGCGGCACCGGAGGCGTGCCGCAGGCATTGCACGAGACCATCACGCATTCTCCGACAGAGTCGGACGGCGTAGCCGCTATACGAGCGGACGCCCTCCGCGCAGAGGCCTGGGCCGGCGAGCCGTTTCTACGGCCCGACGACGACCCTGCCGTCGTCCTTGCCCCAGGCACGGCACGCCGCCGGGCACTCGACGACGCCCTGGCCGAGCTGGCCGCCGGAGCCGAGGCGCCTTCGAGCGAGTGGAAGGTGCGCTATGCGCTGCTGCTCGGGCTCGAGCGGGTGCTCTCCGAGCGCCCGCCGCAACTGAGCTCCGGAACCGAGCTGCGGCGCCACCAGGTCGACGCGCTCGCGGGGATGCTCACCGAGCTGATCGCGGCAACGCAGAAGGCAGAGAGCAACGGCAACGGGAACGGCGCCCCCAACGGCCACGCCCTCGAAGAGGCCCCGGTCGACGAGGACGACGAGCCGGAGGACGAGCTCGAGCTCGGCACGGAGGAGCTCGACGACGAGCCCGAGCCCGTCGCCGATCCGGGTGCAGTCCGCCGCTACCGGTTCCGGCATCCGACCGCGTCCGGCAAGACGATCGCCGCGGCCGGCTTCGTCGAAGCGGCGCGCACGGAAGGCGTGCTCATCCTCACCCACCGCCGCCTGCTCGTCGACCAGTTCCGGCGCGAGCTGCGCGATCATGGTTACGCCGATCGCCTCACGGAGGCCGTGCTCACCGGGCAGACGGCGAAGCGCATCCCGAACCCGATCACGATCCAGACGTACGCGTGGTTCGCGCGCCACGTCGGCGAGCTCGACCGCTCCGCCTACCAGCTCGTGATCTGCGACGAGGCGCACACCGCGCTGGGCGAAAAGACGTCAGCGGCCATCCGCAGTCTCGACGGCCCCATCTACGTCGGCATGACGGCGACGGAGGAGCTGATCGCGAAGCAGGTCTCTGACGTGTTCCCCGCCTCGGTCGACGACTTGCCGCTCGCCGATGCGGCGCGACGCGGACTGATCGCACCGCTCCGCTGCCTCCGGGTCCCACCCGTTGCGGCGATCAACCAGGTGCCGATCGTCGGCGGCGACTTCGAGGAGCGTGCACTCGCACAGGCGCTCGACCACGAAGCCCTGAACATGGCCGCGGCGACCCTCTACCGCGAGCGCTTCGACGACACGCCCGGCATCGTCTACGCAGCCGGCGTCGAACATGCGTACAACCTCGCGACGGCATTCCGGGCAGCCGGGATCAAGGCGGAAGCCGTCTCGGGACGCACACCGCCGGTGAAGCTCGCGGAGATCCTGGCCGCCTACGAGCGTGCCGAGATCGACGTGCTGATCAACGCGATGCTGCTGGCGGAAGGCTGGAACTCGCCGCGCGCCACCGTCGTCATGCACCTCGCGCCGACAGCGTCGAAGCGCGTGTACCAGCAGCGCATCGGCCGCATCATGCGTATGCACCCGCGCAAGGAGGCGGGCATCGTCGTCGACTTCACGCCGAAGGCCGCGACGCACAACGATCGCGTCGTGTCACTGCACTCGCTCCTCGGCGCCGACTTCTACCGCGAGGGCGCCCGGGTGACGCCCGCGCCGCGCCGCCGAGTGCAACGCCGGGCGCGCCGCAAGCTCACCCCGGCGGCGTGGCTGGTGCCGGTCACCCCCGATGTGCTGCGCCGCCGAATGGTGATAGCGCGGGAGTGGCAGCGCGTCGACCCGAAGTTCCTCGACGAGGACGAGCAGGAGTTCTGGGGCGAGATCGCCGGCCGCCAGCTGCGCTTCGACGAGCGCGCGACGTTCGTCGAGAAGCTGACGCAACGCGGCGCCTCGAAGCGCGCGATGGAGACCTTCCTGTCGACGGCTGCGGCGCAGAACCCGAACCGACGCCTGCGCCTGATCGCGCTCGCCGACCGCGTCTCGATGCGCGTCGAGCGCGCCGACTTCGACGATCTGGTCACGCTCGTCACGCTCGCCCCTCCGTGGGAGAAGGACCGTGCGGCAGGTGTGCGCACGCTGCTTCGCGCGATCGCCGACGGCAAGCCCGACGCGCCCGATCAGATTCTCGGACGCTGGACCTGGCGCCTGTCGAAGGCGGTGCGAAAGCAACTCGACCGGAAAGCGTCGCAGGAGTACCCGGATGCCAAGCGCCTGCTCGGGGCGCTCGCCAATTCGCGCGGCCACCGCCACGAGGAGAACGCGGCGAAGCTCGTCAACGCGGCGCTCGAGATGCCGAAGGAGGTCGGTGCCGCACTGCTCGCCTCGGCCGAGGGGTATACCCCGCGTGCGACCCAGCTGCTCGAGGCGGCCCGGGAACGGTTGGGGACGATCCAGGAGGTGGCGGGCTGGATCGCCGAGAGCCTCCCGCAACCGAAGACCGGCCCGACGAGGACGCGCAGGCGAAGGCGGCGCAAGAAGAAGCCGAACGGCGCCGAGACGCAGCCGGCGGTCGAGACCACGACCGCCGCGCCCGAGCCCGAGCCGGAGACAGGCCTCACCACCGCCCGTCGAGGGTGAGCAACCGCCGCCGCGCAAGCGGCGGCGCAGGCGCGGCAAGAAGCCGGCCGAGGCGGAAGTGCCGACGGTCGAGCCCGACCCGGCTCCGGCCGCCGCCGAAGACGCGGCGTAACAAACCGTTCGCCCAGCCGGTAACGAACTGCCGGTAGAACGGTCAGGAGATCGAAGTGCTCGTCCTTCTCGCCATCGGGTTCGTCGCAGGCATCGTCACGGCGATCTCGCCGTGCGTGCTCCCCGTTCTTCCGATCCTGCTGGCCGGCGGAGCCTCGGGGCGCAAGCCCATCCGCATCGTCGCCGGAGTCGTCGCCAGCTTCACCGTGTTCACCCTGTTCGCGTCGTGGCTCCTCTCCCAGCTCGGGTTGCCGCAGGACTTCCTGCGCAACCTCGCAATCGTGCTGCTCTTCGTCACCGCGGCGACGCTCTTCTTCCCGCGTGCCGCTGTGCTGCTCGAGCGGCCGCTCAACGCGCTGTCGCGATTCCGCCCGCGCAACGTCGGCGGCGGCTTCGTCTTCGGTGCGACGCTCGGGCTCGTCTTCGTGCCGTGCGCCGGGCCGGTGCTCGCCACGATCAGCGTCGTCGCTGCCAAGAACGAGGTCGGGATCCGCGCGATCGCGCTCACGCTCGCCTACGCGATCGGCGCGGCCGTGCCGATGCTCGCGATCGCCTTCGGCGGACGCGAAGCGGCGGGGTCTCTCCGTCGCCACGCCTCATCGGTGCGCCTCGTATCGGGGGCGCTGATCGCCGTCGTGGCAGTCGGGCTCGTCTTCCATCTCGACGACCACCTGGCCCAGCTGACTCCGGGCTACACGAACTTCTTCCAGAGCAAGATCGAGGACAGCGGGACGGCGAAGCACGAGCTCGCCAAGGTGCGCGGCGGAGGCGCAGCGCTCGCGGCGGTCAACGGAACGGCCGCGTCATCGCTGCCGGACTACGGCGTCGCACCGCCGTTGCACGCCGGCGGTGCCTGGATCAACAGCCCACCGCTGACGCTGCCGCAGCTCCGCGGCAAGGTCGTGCTGATCGACTTCTGGACCTACTCGTGTATCAACTGCCTGCGCACCCTGCCGCACCTGAAGGCGTGGTACGCCGCCTACCACTCGAGAGGCCTCGTGATCATCGGCGTGCACACGCCGGAGTTCGCGTTCGAACACGTCACGTCCAACGTCGAGGCGGCGGTCAAGCGACTCGGCATCACCTATCCGGTGATGCAGGACAACGACTACAAGACCTGGGACAACTACGACAACCAGTACTGGCCGGCCGAGTATCTGATCGACCGCAGCGGGCACGTGCGCCACACGCATTTCGGTGAGGGCGAGTACGGCCAGACCGAACAGCTGATCCGACAGCTGCTCGGCGACGGCGGCGCGACGGCGCGTCAGCTCCCGGATCTGACGCCGACCGACCTCGCCACGCCGGAGACGTATCTCGGCACGGCGCGGATCGAGAACTACGTCGGCTCCGAGATCAGGCCGGGCCGGATGGCCGCGTACCAGCCGTCGGCGACACTGCCGCAGAACGAGCTGACGTACGGCGGCTCGTGGAAGATCGGGTCGCAACAGATCGTCGCCGGGCCGGGAGCATTCCTGCGCCTGCACTTCCACGCCGAGGACGTGTACGTCGTGCTCGGCGGACACGGGACCGTCCAGGCACTGGTGAACGGCAAGCCACTCAAGACGATCAACGTCAACGCCTATCGCCTCTACACCGTGCGCGCGTCGAACACGGTCGGGGACGCGACACTCGAGCTGCGCTTCTCGCCCGGCGTGAAGGGCTACTCGTTCACGTTCGGGTAGCGACTACCCGTCGCGGGCGACGTCGTCGCCGCCGATCCCGTTCTCGCGCTCACGCAGGAAGCGCGTGAGCTCCGCCGCCAGCGCATCACCGGACGGCAGGTCGACCTCGGCCTCGAGCTCGTCGACGCGGCGCTCGAGATCCTCGACGTAGCTCGCCGTCTCGGCGTCCGAGGCGACCGCCTCGCTCACCTGCTGCGCGTACGCGTCCGCTGCCTCGTCGAGCTCGCCCGTGTCGATGTCGGCGTGCAGGAGGTCGACGAGCCGCTCGACGAGCGCCTTCGCCGCCCGCGGCGACGGGGTCAGCGAGACGTAGTGCGGCACCGCCGCCCAGAGGCTCGCCGACGGCACGCCCGCGCTCGCGCAGGCGTCGTGCAGGACACCGACGATGCCGGTCGGCCCCTCGTAGCGCGACGCCTGCAACCCGAGCTGCTCGATCAGCGCCGGGTCGGTGGCGCTGCCGGTCACCGGCGCAGGCCGGGTGTGCGGGACGTCGGCGAGCAGCGAGCCGAGCGTGATCACGAGCTCGACCTTGAACTGCTGCGCCACGTCCGTGACGAGCTGCGTGAACGACCGCCAGCGGACGTTCGGCTCGACGCCGAGCAGGATGATCGCGTCGCGACCGGCGCCGGGAAGCGGCGCGAAGAGGAAGTGGTTCTCCGGCCAGTCGATCCTGCGCATCTCGCCGTTCGTGAGCGACACGGTCGGTCGCGTCGCCTGGAAGTCGTAGAAGCCCTCCGGATCGATCTCGGCGAAGCGACGCGCCGCCCACGCACGCGCGAGGTAGGCGCCGGCGAGCGACGCGCCCTGGCCGCCGTCGTTCCAGCCGCGAAACGCCGCCACGAGCACAGGGTGCTCGAGCCGCGGGCGCTGGTCGATCCGGAGCTCGTCCGTCATCAATCCATCCTACGCGCGCCGCACCGGACGCCACAGTGCATAGACCACGGCAGTGGCAACGGCCCACAGCGTCGTCGCGACCGTGACGTGCACGAGCACCAGCCACCATGGCAGATGCGTCCGGTACTGAATCTCGCCGATCGTCATCTGGACGGCGAGCAGTCCGAGCACGAGCAGCGCGCCGCGCACATGCCGGCTGTGCCTTCGCACGAGCACCGTCAACAGCACGGCGAACGAGATGCCGAACACCGCCGTCGCGCGGACGTGCCAGTACACCGCGGGAGTGAACGACCAGAGACGGCGCACGACCACACTTCCCGGGTGCGGGCCCGCCGCCGTTGCGAGCGTGCCGCTGACGATCAACACGCACAGTGAGACCCACACGCACACGGATCCGAGCTGCACCCAGGACGGCACCCGGTCGAGCGAACGCGGCCACAGCTCGACTGCCAGAGCCACCGCGAGCGTCAGGACGACGATCGAAAGCAGGAAGTGCGTGAGCACGAGCCAGGGGTTCAGGTGGTAGTGGATCGTGATCGCGCCGAGCGGAGCCTGAGCGAGCGTGCCGACGAAGATGACGCCCGCGATCAGCCGAACGTTCCGCGTCGTGTTCGCGAGCCACGCGCCGATCGCCGTCACGAGCGTGGTGAGAATCGTGAAGAACGCGACCACGCGATTCCCGAACTCGATGTCGCTGTGGAAGCTCCGAGGCTCGAAGTGATGCGGCTGGCACCCCGGCCAGTGCTCGCAGCCCAGCCCCGATCCCGTCAGCCGCACGGTTGCACCGGTCGCGACGATCACGATCAGCATCACGACGTTCGCGACGGTCAGCCGCCGAAACGCGGCCTCCGAGAGCGCGAAGCTGCGCGCACGACGGAGCGACTGCGCGCCGACGCTCATGACGTCCACTGTATCCGCGTCAGGCGAGCGCCACACCGGCACCGTCGGCGATCGTGCCGATCCGGGCGAGGAAGAGCCCGGCCCGCGCGAACTCGGCCTCGAGCGACGGGCCGCGATCGGCCGGGAGCGCGACCAGCAGGCCGCCCGCGGTCTGCGGGTCGTACGCCAGCTCGACGAGCTCGGCCGGGACGTCACCGATCTCGAGTGCGGCGAACTCCCGGTTCGCCCGCGTTCCCGCGGTCGACACGCCGGCCCGCGCGGACTCGAGCGCCCCGGCGAGCGCCGGCAACCGACCGGCGTCGAGCCGGACGCGTACGCCGCTGCGCACCGCCAGCTCGTGCGCGTGACCTGCGAGCCCGAAACCCGTGACGTCCGTGACGGCGTTCGGGCCGACGCGGCGCACGACGTCGGCGGCGGCGCCGTTCAGCGTTCGCATCCACCCGATCGCCTCGTCGATCGTCGCAAGCCCGCGCTTGGCGCCACCGAGCACGAGTGCCGTCCCGAGCGGCTTCGTCAGGTACAGGACATCCCCTGGGCGAGCCTCCGCTTTCGTCCACACGCCGGTCGGGCTGACGGTGCCGACGACGGCGAGACCGTACTTGGGCTCGGCATCGCGAATCGTGTGGCCTCCGGCGAGCACAGCTCCCGCCGCCCGCACCTGGGCATCGGCGCCGTCGAAGATCGCTCGCACGGTCTCGACCGTGAGCTCCTCGGGAAGGGCGGCGACCGACAGCGCGAGCAACGGCGATCCCCCCATCGCGAACACGTCGTTCAGCGCGTTCGTCGCCGCGATCGCGCCGAAGTCGTGCGGGTCGTCGACGATGGGCGGGAAGAAGTCGATCGTGAAGACGAGTGCCCGCTCGTCGTCGAGCTTGTAGACGGCCGCGTCGTCACTCGGATCGAGACCGACGAGGAGGTTCTCCGCCTCAGCCGGCACGAACCCTGCAAGCAGCTCCTCGAGGCGAGCGGCCGAGTACTTCGCCGCACAGCCTCCGGCCGTTGCGAGGTCGGTCAGCTTCATCTCCCGTGGACTGTAGAGACGGAAGGCTGAAAAGAGCAGCGGCGGCCGAAGGGACCGCCGCCGCGAGGGGGAGAGGAACGACGTACGGACAGCTGATTCGCGCCGAGCACGCGATCTCCTTTAGGGTCGTGACCCGGTGCGCAGCGCACTCGTCACGGGCGGCTCTTCCGGCATCGGCCTCGCGATCGCGCGCATGCTGCGGGACGAGGGCTACGAGCTGACGCTCGCGTCACGCACGCGCGAGAAGGTCGAAGCCGCCGCGAGCGACCTCGGTGCGTTCGGGACGCAGGCAGACCTGTCGCGCGAAGAGGACTGCCTTCGCATCGTGGAGGAACATCGCGAGCGGTTCGGCGGGCTCGACGTGCTCGTCAACTCGGGCGGCATCGGCATCGCCGGGACGGTCGAGTCGCTCGTCACGAAGCAGGTCGACCTGCAGCTGGGCGTGAACCTCCGCGGGCTGCTGCTCGTGACGCGCGAGGCGATTCCGCTGCTCAAGGCGAGCCGGGGCTGGATCGTCAACCTCGCCTCGATCGCCGGCACGACTGCCACGCCGGGTCTCACCGTCTACGGCGCCACCAAGGCCGCGGTCATCGCTCTGACGCGATCCCTGAACGCCGAGCTCGACGGCGCCGGCGTGCGCGCGATCGCGCTCTGCCCGGGCTTCGTCGACACGCCGATGGCGGCGTGGTCAGGGCTCGGCGGCGACGAGATGATCCGCCCCGAGGACTGCGCCGAGGTCGTGCGTATGTGCCTCCGGCTGTCGGCGCGCGCGCGCATTCCCTCGGTCGTGATCGAGCGGGTCGGGTCGAGCGACGACGTCGCCTGACCGTTCGACGGCTCGAACAGGTCACCCTCGACGAACAGAACGGACTCGCGGCTCAGGATGCGCGAGGTGTGGCGCTGACCCCCGGCGGGCCGTCACGAGGACATCGGTGCCGGCTCCCCAACTGGCACGAGGTCAAATGGCACCTTCACTTCCTACAGTGGCCCGTCCCAGAAACCGAGACCGCCGGGGTGGATGCCGTGTGCGCTTCCCACAACACCTGCGAGCAGCGAGATCGCAAAAACGACCGGGCCGCGGCGGCGGAGTAGCAGAGCAAACTTGGTTGCCACAGAGAACACCTCCTTCCCTTCTCTAGAAGCGGAAGTCCTGGAGCGCCTCGGCAGCGCGGCGATAGAGCAGGGCCGCCCTCCGTTCGTCACCCCTGGTCGTCGCCAGGTCACCTTGGGCGATCCATGCCGCGGCCCTGTGGGACGCGGACGAAAGCTGGGAGAGCAGATCCTCGGCCTCGCCGAGAGCCGACTCCGCCTCGTCGAGCTTGCCCTGGTCGAGCAGCGAGCGCCCGAGCACGAGCTGCGCATTGCCCGCCTCGTCGAGCATGTCCTCGCGTGTGCCGATGATCTGCAGCGCGTGCCGCGCCTGCTCCTCGGCGCGCACGGCATCGCCGGTGCGCAGGTGGACCTGTGCGAGGGACGAGACCGCCTTGGCGGCGTCGTCGTCGCGGCCGATCTCGAGTGCGACCGAGAACGCGTTCTTCAGGTGCTCGATCGCCCGCTCCGGCTTGCCGAGCAGGAAGTCGAGGCCGCCGAGGTTGTTCAGCAGCCGTCCCACGTTCGCGCGGTCGGCCAGCTCCTCGTACTGCGCCTTGGCCTTCTCGGCGTAGGTGCGCGCGAGCACCCAGTGCCCGTCACGCTCCGCCAGCACCGATGCCTGGAAGTAGGCCTGCCCGAGCGCCCGGCCGTCCTGCATCGCGTCGGCGAGCTCGAGTGCCCGCTCGACGTCCTCGCGTGCCGCCTCGTAGTCGCGCTGCCGGCGGTAACAGCGCGAGCGCCAGGCGAAGATCGCGAGCCGGAGCTGGTCGCACGGCAGACCAGAGCGTTCGGCCAAGGCGAGTGCCTCGTCGAAGATCGCGACCGCCGTGGCGATGCTCTGCAGCAGACAGCGGCAGACGCCGATCCGGTAGAGGACCTCCGCCCGGTCGACGTCGGAGAACTCGGGGCCCTCGACGAGCGTTCGCGCCTCGGCCAGCCGGGCGAGCCCGCTCTTCACGTCGCCGGTCTGCGCCAGGGCGATGCCCTCGCCGTTCAGTGCGCGCACATGGAGCTCGGCGGCGCCGGTGCCGAGCACCGCCGGCAGCGACTTCGCGTACTCGGCAAGCGCGTCGTCGAAGCGGTGCTCGTCGAGCAGCGCGTCGGCCCGGGCGAGGATCGTCTCGGCGCGCGCCCGCTCGTCGGCCGAGACGCCGCTCTCGAGGAACGACTGGTCGACGCCGAGGCGGAGCGCGAGCCACTCGATCGTCTCGGTGGTCGGGCGGGTCTTCCCCCGCTCGATCTGCGAGATGTACTCCTTCGAAAACCGGTCGCCGGCGAGCTGCCCCTGGGTGAGCCCGGCCCCGATCCGCAACTGGCGCAGGCGTTCGCCGAGCCGCTGGATGCGGGGGGCGCCGCTACGGGCTGTCGCGATCGGTCTGGTTGTCATGGGCGGGCGGCGAGCCATTCTGTGAGCACCTACTGTCGCCAATACTTGACTCGGTATCAATCCCCCCTTTCGGACATCCCTCAAAAGGGGCATAAACAGCTTACTCTTCGGTCAAGTACGGTGCGTTAAGATCACTTGACCGAGTTACTTGACAGGAGCCTTGCGGCCTCGTACAGTGAGCGCACCTTGCACCGAAGCCGACGCCAGGTCGACGTGCAGGGGGAGCGCCAGTAGAGCGCGTAACCGGATCGGACGTCTGGGCCGCAGAGCCGTTTGACCGGATGCGCTCGAAGCGGGCGCACCGCCTGACCAGGGAGGGCCCCGGGTGCCGCAGCCGGGGCTCTCTCTTCTTCTCGGCGAGCCCAGACGATCGGAGAAAGCCCCGGAAACGAGACTTTTTCGTACTCGGAAGGCGCCGATCCCCGCAGCATCGAGCAGCGAACTGCCTGGCCCGACGCGGGCAGGCGGCCCGCGACGCGATCGCCCCGTCGTGCCGAGCGTCAGCCCGGAGGTGGGAACGTGTCGGCGACGTCCTCGACGATCTCGCCCTGCGACCTGGGCGGATCGTCGCCGGCACGGCGCTCTTCCTGCCGAGCGCGCGCGATTGCCTCTTGATCTTCCTTCTTCGCGGCTCGCCATGCCTTGAAACGCTCGATCGGGTTCATCGTGCGAGCGTAGTCCGCGCGCGCCCTCGGCAGGTCAGCCGACAAGCCTCGGGTTGTGAGGTCGGCGGGACCTGTCCCAGCGCGTGCCGGGCGGTGCGTCCACCCCGATCTCGATCTCGCCGTCGCTTTGCTTCCAGGCGACGCGGATCATCCCGTGCGGGGTCGGCACGTCGCCTTCGGCGTATTCGAGGTCACCGGGATGCGGCGTGACCGTGAAGGTCTCGAAGCCGGGCGATGTCGGCGTGACGCCGAGGACGTACTGGGTCAGCGCGGGCGCTGCACCACTCGACCAGCCGGAGTCGAACGACGGTTTGTCGCCGGTTGGAGGTCCTCCGTCCGGCCCGATCGTCTCCCACATCGTCCCAGGCCCTTGCGCGAGCATGTAGCCCCACTCGCGCCGGATCAAGTCGAGGGCATCCGGGTCGTCGCCGGTTGCGAACCGTGCGCAGACCTCGAAGTACGAGATGAACGGATAGACGCGCTGGTTCGCCTGCAGGCCCCAGGTGGGATCGTCCCACGCCTGGTCGTCGACAATCGTGTTCCCGTAGCTGCGCCTGTCGTGCGCCCACAGGTAGGCGAGTGAGGCGGTCGCCCGAGCGCCGGTCGCGATGCCGGACAGCACTGCGAACGAGTTGCCGTCCTGGGGGTGGGTCGCAAAGTCGGTGGTCGTGTCGGCGAACGCGCCGACAGCCGGGTCCCAGAACGCCGGGCCGAACGCCGAGGCCGCGGCTTGCGCACGCTTCCGCCACGCAGCCGCCTGAGTCTCGTGTCCAAGCCAGACGGCCAGCTGTGCCGTTCGGGTCAAGGCGTAGACGTACTGCGCGTTGAAATACGCGACGACGGTCCCTCTCCGCCGGATGAACCCGTAGTCGCTCGGGCCAAGGTCGTTGAACAGCAGGCCGTCCGGCAGCGTTTGCCTGGCGTAGAAGCCGTCGATCAGCCGCACCACGTTCGGCCACACCTCACGTGCCAGCCCGACGTCTCCGGAGTAGAGGACATAGTCGTCGAGCGCCAGCAGCCAGTAGGCGTTGTAGTCGAAGAGGACCAACGAGCCGCCGGCGAGAGGAGACGACGGAATCGACCCATCCGCATGCTGGGCGGAGGCGAACCATGCGAGCATCGCACGCTGCACCGCCCAGTTCCGACTCGACACGTCGAGCGTGCGATCGATCACCGCCTCGTCACCGACATACGGGCAGCGGTCTCGAACCGTTCCGTCGATCAACACGGTCGACAGGTCGATGGCGCAAGGACGTTCGTACCAGTCGACCCGGATCGGCCCGGGCACGATCATGCCCTCTGCGGTTCTGACCGACGCCGCCCAGATCGCGTTCAGCTCCGGATCGCTCGACGTGAACGACCCGACCGCCGCCCGGCTGGAACCTGCAAGCGCAAGCCCCGCACACACCGCAACCACCACGACCAGAGCCCGGCGGGGCACGCCTCAAGTCTACGCCGATTCGCGCCGTTCGTGGCCCCGCCGCGCGGCGGCTCAGGCGTGCATCCAGCGGCGCCGCTCGCGGCGAACGGCCTCGAGGTCGCCGCCCAGGAGGCCGCCGAGCCGCTGGTCGATCGTGGCGAGCAGGCCGCCGGCGACGAAGATCCACGCCTCCGCCCGCGAATCGCGGTCGGCGGCGACCACGCCCCTTGCCTGACCGTCCGCGATCAGGCCGGTGAAGTACGCGTGCACCTCGCGGATCTGCCGCCGTAGCGCCTTCGCGATCACCGGGTCGTCCGAGGTCTCGTTCAGGCCCTGGATCCAGAGGTCGATCAGCCGGATCTTCGACCGCTTGGCCATGAATGCGTCGGCCACGGCGCCAAGACAGCTGTCGGGGCTCTCCGCGACCGCCGTCTCGGCCAGCTCCCGGAGCGCCGCCCAGGCCTCGTCGAGGCACGCGAGGTAGAGGTCGCGCTTCGAGCCGAAGTGGCGGTACAGGATCGGCTCGGAGATGCCCGCCTCGCGGGCGATCTCCGCGGTCGTCGCGCCGCGATAGCTCGAGACGGCGAAGACCCGGCAGGCCGTGTCGAGGACCGCCTGCCGCCGCTCGCCCGCCGGCAGCCGCTGACGGGTCTCCGTCACGCGGCCTCGATCGCCGGTGCGGGCTCGGCCTCCGGCGCCTGCTTGTGCTCGACCTTCCGGATCGCGACCGTCGCCACCGTGGCACCGGCCAGCGCGAGCACCGCGGCGACGCGCAGCGCGTCGTGGAAGCCGCTCAGGAAGGCCTCCGTCGGCGTGCTGCCGGAGGCGAGCGCCGAGCTGACGCTCGACGCGACGATCGCGCCCATCACGGCGATGCCGAGCGAGCCGCCGACCTGGCGCATCGAGTTCAGAACGGCCGAGCCGACGCCCGCCTTGTCGACCGGGACGGCGCTCATCGCCGCAGCGGTCGTCGGCGTCATCGTGCACCCCATGCCGACGCCACCGATGAGCAGTCCGGGGAGGATCGCCCAGAAGGTCGCATTCGCACCGAGCGTCGAGAAGTAGAACAGCATGATCGCGAGCAGCGTCATGCCGCCGCCGACGAGCCACCGGGACCCGAAGCGGTCGGAGAGTCGGCCGGCCTGCGGCGCGATCAGGATGATCAACACGGTCATCGGCAGGAACGAGGCCCCGGCCTGCACGGGCGAGTAGCCGAGGACGTTCTGCATGTACAGAGAGACATAGAAGAACGTCCCGAACATCGCGAGGCCGACGAACAGCATCGCGACGTTCGCGCCGCTGAAGGTGCGGTTGCGGAAGAGGCTCAGCTCGAGCATCGGCAGGCGCTGGCGCAGCTCGAGGAGCACGAACGCGGTGAGCGCGACGGCCGAGACGGCGAACGCGCCGAGAATCTGCCAGGACGTCCAGCCGTAGCTGTTCGCCTCGATGAACGCGAACGTCAGCGCGAAGAGACCGACCGCCGACGTGACGAGGCCGGGGACGTCGGGGCGCTGCTCGCGCGAGTTGTCGCGCGACTCGGCGATGAGGAGCGGGGCAGAGATCAGGCCCACGATCCCGATCGGCACGTTGATGAAGAAGATCCAGTTCCAGTTGACGTGCTCGGTCAGGATGCCGCCGACGAGCGGGCCGATCGCGAGCGCCATCGCGGAGACCCCCGCCCAGATGCCGATCGCGGTCCCACGCTGCCTCGGCGGGAACGTCGCAGTGATGATCGACAGCGTCGCGGGATTCATCATCGCGCCGCCAACCCCCTGGACGACGCGCGCGCCGATCAGGAAGCCGCCGTTCGGAGCGAGCCCGCAGGCGAGCGACGCGCCGGTGAAGACCACGAGGCCGGTCATGAAGATCAGCCGGCGTCCGAACAGGTCGGCGAGCTTCCCGCCGGTGAGCATGAACGCGGCAAACGTGAGCGCGTAGCCGGCGACGACCCACTCGAGCTCGGAGAGCGAGAGGCCGAGCGAGCTCCGGATCGACGGCAGCGCGACGTTCACCACCGTGTTGTCGAGCATGATCATGAACAGCCCGACCGATACGGCTGCGAGCGTCCACCACTGCTTGTTCTCCGACGTCACGAACCGCTGCCCCATTTGCGCGCAACCCCCTCGGATCCGTCAAGTTAGCGCGCGACTAAGTTAGCAAACGCTAACCTGGCCACGCGCGGCGTAGGCTGTTCGCCGTGAGCGCTGCGGAGATCGTCTGGCGGCCGGACGAGGCGACCGTCGGGCACGCCAACGTCACTCGTCTCCTCCGCCGTGCCGGCGAAGCCGACTACGAGACGCTCGTCCGCCGGTCGTGGGAGGAGCCGGACTGGTTCTGGCCGCTCGTGGTCGAGGACCTCGGGCTCGAATTCGGACGGCCCTGGGAGCAGGTGATCGACGCCTCGCGCGGGCCCGAGTGGACGAAGTGGTTCGTGGGCGGCCGCGTCTCGATCGCCCACAACTGCGTGCACCGCTGGGCGGCGCGTCGCCCCGACGCGGTTGCAGCCGTCGGGCTCACCGAGGACGGAGGGCGGCGCGAGCTGACGTTCGCCGAGCTCTCGCGCGACGTCACCCGACTCGCCGAGGAGCTCGCCGCACTCGGGGTGACCGCCGGCGACCGGGTCGCGATCTTCCTGCCGATGTCACCCGAGGTGGCGGTCGCCTCGCACGCGGTCGCGCACCTGGGCGCGATCCAGGTCCCGGTGTTCTCGGGCTTTGCGGCGCCGGCGGTCGCGCAGCGGCTGCAGGCGAGCGAGGCGAAGGTCGTGATCACGCAGCGCTCATCGACGCGGCGCGGGAAAGAGGTGCCGATGCTCGAGATCGTCGAGCAGGCGCTCCAGAGCTCGCCGAGCGTCGAGCACGTGGTGCTCGCACCGTTCTCGCTCGACGACCGTCCGGGCAGGCTGCCCGCGCTCGAGGTCGAGTCGGAGACGCCTTACCTGCTCACGTACACCTCCGGCACGACCGGCGCGCCGAAGGGCGTCGTCCACGTGCAGGGCGGCTTCCTCGTCTCGATCGCCCGCGAGGCCGCCTACCAGGCCGACGTCCACGAGGGCGACGTGATGCACTTCGCGACCGACATGGGCTGGATCATGGGCCCGTGGACGCTCGTCGGCGCAGGCGCGCTCGGCGGCACGATCGTGTTCGCCGAGGGCGCGCCGGACTGGCCCGCGCCCGACCGGCTCTGGCGGACGGTCGAGGCGGAGCGCATCACGTCGCTCGGGCTCTCGCCCACACTCGCGCGCGCGCTCCTCCCACACGGCGCACCGGACGCCGACCTGTCGAGCCTGCGCACGTTCGTCACCACCGGCGAGCCGTGGAACCCCGAGCCCTACCGCTGGCTCTTCGAGGACGTCGGCGGCTCGCGGGTGCCGGTGATCAACTGCTCGGGCGGCACCGAGGTCGGCGCCTGCTTCCTCTCTCCCACCGTCGCGGGGCCGATCAAGGCGTGCTCGGTGGGCGGCCCGGCGCTCGGGATGGCGATGGACATCGTCGACGATCGCGGCGCGTCGCTGGTCGGCACCGGCGAGGTGGGCGAGCTCGTCTGCCGTCGTCCGTTCCCGGGCATGACGCGCGGGTTCTGGCGCGACCCACAGAAGTACCTCGACACTTACTGGTCGCGGATTCCGGGCGTGTGGGTGCACGGCGACTGGGCGTCGGCGGACGCCGACGGGTTCTGGTTCCTGCACGGCCGCTCGGACGACACGCTCAACATCGCCGGCAAGCGGATCGGACCGGCCGAGCTCGAGTCGGCCGCCACCGACCATCCCGCGGTGCGTGAGGCAGCGGCGATCGGCGTGCCGCACGCGGTCAAGGGCGAGACGTCGTGGATCTTCTGTTGCCTGCTGCCCGGCGCGACGCCGAGCCCGGAGCTCGAGCGCGAGATCGCGGACACCGTGGCAGCGCGTCTCGGCAAGGCTTTTGCCCCGGCGCGCGTGATCTTCGTCGACGCGCTTCCACGCACGCGTTCGGCCAAGATCGTCCGCCGCGCGGTGCGTGCCACCGCCCTCGGCACGGATCCGGGCGACCTCTCGTCGCTCGAGAACCCGGAATCGCTCGACGAGATCGCGGCAGCGGTCGCCTGATGAGGCCGAGCACGATCAGCTGGAAGCCGAACACGATCCGCTGGGTGCTGATCGGGCTCCTGGTCGTCGCCGCGGTGCTCAGCGTCGTCGGCAACAAGACATCGTCGACATTCCTCGGCTGGCTCTCGTTCGCAGCGTTCTTCGTCGCCGTCTTCCTGTACTTCCAGTGGCGGCGCGCCCTGCACAATGTGCGTAAGGCGAATGAGAATCGCACTGGCTCAGATCAATAGCGTCGTCGGGGACATCGACGGCAACGCCGCGCGCATCACCGACTGGCTCGAGCGTGCGCGCGGCGACCGCGCCGACCTCGTGCTCTTCCCGGAGCTTGCGGTCACCGGGTATCCCGCGGAGGACCTGCTGCTTCGGCCCGGGTTCGTCCGCGCTGCGAAGGCGGCCGTCGAGAAGATCGCGCTCGCGACGCACGGGATCACGGCGCTCGTCGGGTCTCCCCACCTCGACGCCGATCTCTACAACGCGTGCTTCATCCTGGCCCACGGCGAGGTACGGGGCGTCTACCGGAAGCGCTACCTCCCGAACTACGGCGTGTTCGACGAGGACCGCTACTTCGCGCCCGGGCACGACCTGACGCTGCTCCGCTTCGGCGACGTTCTCGTCGGGCCCACCGTCTGCGAGGACCTGTGGCAGCCGGGGCCGCCCGCGACCGACCTGGCTCTCGCCGGCGCGCAGCTGATCGCGAACATCTCCGCGTCGCCGTTCCACGTCGGCAAGGACCGCGAGCGCGAGGAGATGCTGCAGGTTCGCGCCCGCGACAACACGTGCTTCGTCGCGCTCTGCAACACGGTGGGCGGCCAGGACGAGCTGATCTTCGACGGCCACTCGGTCGTGATCGACGACGACGGCCAGGTCGTCGCGCGCGCGGCAGGCTTCGAGGAGGAGCTGCTCGTCGTCGACGTCGACCCGGTGTCGGCGATCGGCCGTCGCCTCCGCGACGTCCGGCGCCGGGCGCTGGCGCGGGGACGCAGGCCGCGCGAGGCTCACGTCCTCGAGCTTCCGCCGCCGGCGGCGCAGGACGACACGCGCCATCCCGCGCCGAAGCCGCAGGTCGACGATCTCGAGCAGATGCGGCTCGCACTCGAGCTCGGTCTCCACGACTACGTGACGAAGAACGGCTTCGGCGACGTCGTGATCGGAGTGTCGGGAGGCATCGACTCGGCGCTCACCGCCGCCCTCTGCGTGGAGGCGCTCGGGCCGGCGCGCGTGCACTGCGTCTCGATGCCGTCCCGCTATTCGTCCGACGCCACCCGCGGCGATGCGCAACGGCTGGCCGAGCTGCTGGGAACGGACTTCCGCGAGCTCGCGATCGAGCCGATGGTCGACGCCTACGATGCCGCACTCGCCGAGCATTTCGCGGGGCGTGAGCCCGACCTGACCGAGGAGAACCTCCAGGCGCGGATCCGCGGCACGCTGCTGATGGCGCTCTCGAACAAGTTCGGCTGGCTCGTGATCGCGACGGGCAACAAGTCCGAGCTGTCGGTCGGCTACTCGACGCTGTACGGCGACCTCGCGGGTGGCTTCGCGCTGATCAAGGACGTCTACAAGACCGATGTCTTCCGGCTGGCGCAGCGGCTCAACGAGCGCGCGGTAGGCGAGCTGATCCCACGGTCGATCATCGAGCGTGCGCCGAGCGCCGAGCTGCGCGCCGACCAGCTCGACGAAGACTCGTTGCCGCCGTACCCGAAGCTCGACCAGGTGCTCGAGGCCTATGTCGAGCTCGATCGGTCGCGCGAGGAGCTCTCGCAGGACGGGTTCGACCGGGACGTCGTCGAGCGCGCGCTCGCCCTCGTCGACCGAGCCGAGTACAAGCGCCGCCAGGCGCCGCCGGGCGTGAAGCTCCGGCCGAAGGCGTTCGGGCGCGACCGGCGGACGCCGATCACGAACCGCTGGAACAACTGAAGAGCTACTTCACGAGCTGCGCCAGCGCGACGCCGAGCAGCGGCACCGCGATCGTCAACCCGTAGCTCGTCCAGCCCACGACCACCAGCGCGCGGCGCGAGCGCTCCGCCCTCCCCTCGCGGATCTCGGCCTGGAGGCGCGGGCCGAGCACGTAGTTGTGCAGGTACGAGACCACGACGAGGCAGATCGCGAGCGCCACCTTGACCCACAGCACGATCTGGAACGCAGGGCGGGTCTCCCAGTCGCGCGCGGCAAGCGCGACGCCGGTCAGCGCTGCGACGAGCAGCGAGCCGTAGCCGAGCGGTCGCCAGCGGAGGCCGAGCTCCCGCATCGCGCGGCCGCGTTCCGGCCCTTCGAGCGTGCGCACAGCGGGAACGCCGACGAAGATCAGCGCGGTCGAGCCGCCGACCCAGACGGCGGCGGCGAGCAGATGCACGGCGACGAGGACACCCTCCACGCGGAGGTCAGGCTAGATGGTTCGTGCCACGTGCTCGCGTGCCCGGCTGGGGGCCCGTGGGCGCCTCCCTCCGCGCGGCGAGTCGACCGTCAGCAGACAATCGAGCGCCGGGCGGCGAGGCGGCCCACGCCCCGGCCGTTCTCGTCGGATTCACCGAGGCGGGCCTCAGGCAGCAACCCCATTGCCGTCCGGGCCTTCTCGAGGCAAACCGCGACTGCTCCGAGCCTCGCCCCACCGAGGCCGAAGTTGCCGATCAACACGTGGTTGAACGTCATGGCAGCGATGTTGCAGGCGGCGCAGCCCGACGGCATCGGTCGCACGGTCGATCTTCGTGTCGTCCTCAGGGACGATCTTCGGCAACGGCGGTCCGCACGATCTGCGCCAGCTCCCGCGGGACGACCGTCTCGCGGGTCCGTTCGAGCTCGGCGAGCGTCCACCAGCGGAGCTCGGTAACGCCCTCGGGGCCTAGGTCGATGGTCGGCGCAGCCTCGTGCGCCTCGACGCGGATCGCGTAGAAGCGCTCGTGCTGGCGGATGATCATGCGATCCCAGGGGAAGGTGTGCTCGCGCGTGTGCACGACCGGCCCCGGTTCGTCGAGCTCGAGCCCTGCCTCCTCGCGCAGCTCGCGCCGCAGCGCCTGCTCATCCGACTCGCCCGCGTCGACGCCGCCGCCGGTCGTCGCCCACCAGCTGTCGCCGCTGACCGGATGCTCGAAGCGCACGAGCAGGACGCGTTGCTTCGCGTCGACGACGACTCCGCGCACGGCCTGCCGCTCGACGGGAGCAAGCCAGTCGCGCAGCGCCGAGAACCAGTGCAAACGCTCGTCGTACGAGACGGCGGCGTTCGCGGGCGACGTCGACGGAAGCACGAAGAGCGCTGTCATCCCGATCGTCCGCAGCTGCGGGCCGAGCTCCGCGCGTTCCCGGAAGAGACCGCGGTAGGCCTCCTTGCCGACGAAGGCGATCGCCCGGGGATCGAGCTTGCGGGCGATGCGCCCGAGGCGGCCGGCGTCGAAGTCCTGCTGCCGGAGATCGCCCGAGCCTGGCGTCGTGCGAGACGCCGCGTTCGTGACGCCGAGGCCGAGGTCGAGGAGCGAGAACTGTTCCGCCGGCTCGAGGCGGCGCGGCGTGAAGCCGGCGTCGTGGAGCAGGCGCCAGAAGTCGTTGCGCGGATTCGCGAAATGGGCCGCGGCGGCGGCCGAAACCCGGCCCGGGTTGATGCCGCAGAAGACGCACCGAAGCCCCGGAGCGAGCACGTCGGGAACGGCGCTGGGCGGGCTAGGGATGCTTGCGGCCACGCGGCTTACAGCGTGGCATGCGCTGCGTCCACGTCGCGGTGCAGACCCACGAGCTCGGGAGCGGCGGGGCAGGCTTCCGGCCGGCACCGGTCGATGCCTGCCGCCTCGACCAGGTGCGGCAGACGCGGGTCACGCTGCCTCCTGCTCCGGGCCGCGCGCGTCGAGCCGCTGCTCGAAATGCCGTCGCAGCTCCTCGCCCGCCAGTGGCGGCCGGCGGGGCATCGGCTTGAGGACGCTCACCTGGTCGCTCCGATGGGCGCCGTAACAGCGGGCGTAGCATTCGGCTTCCGAGAGCCGCCTCAGCCTCATCGCCGACCAATTTAGGTCCAGGGTCGGACGGAACCCGGCGGCGCGCGAGAAGGTAGCGTTGAACGCAGTGATGTCGGCGAAACCGGAGGTGCACACGTGGCACGTGTCGTGACGACCGTCGAGGCCGTACGTGAGCGCTTCTCCGCGCTCCGCCAGCCGCTCGCATTCTTCGACGGGCCGGGCGGCACGCAGGTGCCGGACTCGGTCATCGACGCGATCGCCCGGTACCTGCGCGAGTCGAATGCGAACATCGGCGCGCCGTACGGGACGTCGCAGCGCACAGACGCCCTCGTCGAGCAGTCACGCGAGACGGCCGCCGAGTTCCTGAACGCCACCGTCGAGGAGGTCGCGTTCGGGCCGAACATGACGTCGCTCAACTTTGCGCTCACCCGTGCCGCCGGCCGCAAGTGGGCCGCCGGCGACGAGATCGTGTGCACGAAGCTCGACCACGATGCGAACGTGTCGCCGTGGCTCGAACTCGCACGAGATCGAGACCTCGTCGTCCGATTCGCGGAGATCGACGGCGAGTGCCGCCTGGACCTCGACCATCTGCGCTCGCTCCTCTCGGAGCGCACGCGCGTGGTCGCGTTTCCATACGCATCGAATGCCGTCGGCACGGTCACGCCGGTCGCGGAGGTGGTCGCGCTCGCGCACGAGGCAGACGCGCTCGCGTGGGTCGATGCGGTGCACTACGGCCCGCACGGCCCGATCGACGTGCAGGAGATCGGCGCGGACGTCCTGGTCTGTTCGCCTTACAAGTACTACGGCCCGCACATGGGCCTCGCGTTCGGGCGGCAGGAGCTGCTCGAGTCATGGCGCCCCTACAAGGTGCGGCCTTCGGCGAACGAGCCTGTCGGTCACCGCTTCGAGACCGGGACGAACCAGCACGAGCTGCTCGCCGGGTTCGTCGCCGCCGTCGAGCACATGCAGTGGGTCGGGTGGGACTTCATCCTCCAACACGAGCACGACCTCGGCCGGCGCTTCCTGGACGGCCTCCCGGAGAACTGCACGTTGTACGGCGTGAACGGGATGGACGCTCGGGTTTCGACGTTCGCGCTCAACATCGACGGTCGCGAGCCCCAGGATGTCGCGGAGCGTCTCGGCGAAGCCGGTTACGCGGTCTGGGCGGGCAACTACTACGCCGTCGAGGTCATGAACCGCCTCGGCCTCCCGGACGGCGCCGTTCGCGTCGGCATCGTTCAGTACAACACCGCGGACGAGGTGGACGGCCTGCTCGACGAGCTGCGCAAGCTCTAGCGGCCGTCAGAGCGCCGCAAACGCGAGGTAGAGCTCGCGGGCTGCGGCGATCGCAAGTCCGAGATGCCCGACGAGCATCCGCTCGTTCGGAGCATGGATGTTGCCGTCCGGAACGTCGAATCCGGAGACGACGGCCGGGATTCCGAGGCGTTCGAGCATCGGCATGAGCGGCAGCGAGCCGCCGCTCCGCAGGAGCAACGGACGCTTACCGGTTGCCCGCTCGATCGCCTCTGCCGCAAGCTCGATCGCGCGTGAGCCCGGCGCCGTCGAGCCGGGGTCGCATGACGCAACGACCGCGACGTCGAGCTGCGCTCCGGGGGGCAGGTCACGCTTGAGGAGCTCGTCGATCACCGGCACGACGCGCTTCACGGTCTGGCCGGGCGCGAGTCGCAGCGACAGGTTCGCCCGAGCAGTCGAGACGACGATCGTCTTCTGCAGGACGGGCGATCCGCCCTCGATGCCGTTGACGTCGAGTGAGGGAAGCCCCCAGGTGCGCAGGTAGAACTCCTCCGCGGCATCGGCGTCCGCCGGCACCGCGCCCTGTGCGGCAAGCAGTTCGGCGCCGGCCGGAAGCGCGCGCCACTCGCCGACCTCTCGATCGCTCGGTGCCGCGACGTCGGCCTGGAGTGAATCCCGGACGCGCCCATCGCGCGGGATGACCCGTTCGAGCGCGTGCACGAGAACGTGGAGCGCGTTCAGCGCGGCGCCGCCGTAGACGCCGGAGTGGAGGTCGCGCTCGTTCGTTCGCACCTCGACGTGGAGATACAGCGTGCCCCTCGTCGCCAGCGTCAGGACGGGCGTGTCGCGGTCGAGCATGGCCGTGTCGAAGATCACGCACGCCCGCGCAGCACCGGCCGTCTCCTCGACGTAGTCGACGATCGACGTGCCGCCGACCTCCTCTTCGCAGTCCAGGACGAACCGGACGTCCACCGGCAGCGCGCCGGCCCGGGAGAGATCGAGCGCGGCCCGGAGGAGCGCCCAGAGCTGCCCCTTGTCGTCGGCAACGCCGCGCGCATACAACCAGCCCTCTCGCACCTCCGGGCTGAACGGATCACTCTCCCACAGCTCGAGCGGGGCCGGCGGCTGGACGTCGAAATGGCCGTAACACAGAACCGGAGGTTGTCCCGGCGCCGAACTGCCCGAGCGCACGAGCGCGTCGACCAGCGGCCTCCCGTCCCGTTCGACGATCGCGGCCTCGCCGCCACCGGCTTCGATCAGCGAGACGAGCCAGTCTGCGGCGGCGCGAACATCCGCGGCGCGGGCCGGATCCGCGCTGATGCTGGGGATGCGCAGGAAAGCGGCGAGCTCGTCGAGCTCGCGAGCAGTGAGGGAGGCGGCCTTCAGCACCGGTATATGCGGTTATTTCATTTTTCGATAGTTCGCCCGCGCGATCAGCAATAATTCCGGCCGACTCACCCCCCCGGGATGAAAGGATTCCATGAGGAAACTCACGAAGGCCTTGCTTGCGCTCGGCCTCGTCACGCTCGTCGTCGTCGCAGTCGCGTACGGCGCTCGAGCGCACAAGACGGCAAGCGACACGCTCGTGTTCGGCTCGTCGGCAGATCCCGTCGCCCTTGACGGCGCGTTGATCTCCGACGGCGAGTCGGGGCGCGTCGTCATTCAGATCTACCAGGGCCTCGTCGGACTGAAGCCCGGCACGACCACGGTGGTCCCGAGTCTCGCGCTGAGCTGGAAGTCGACGGCCGGCGGGAAGTCGTGGACCTTCAACCTGCGGAAGAACGTGAAGTTCAGCGACGGCACCCCGTTCAACGCGGCCGCCGTCTGCTTCAACTTCAACCGGTGGTACAACTTCACCGGGTCGTTCCAGAACCCGAGTGCGACCTACTACTGGCAGACGGTCTTCGGCGGCTTCAAGACGTACGACCCGAAGTCCGGAGCCCCGAAGGGCAGCCTTTACAAGAGCTGCAAGGTCGTCAACAACTCGACGGCGACGATCAACCTGACAGCACCGTCGGCATCGTTCATCGCCGCGCTGTCGCTCCCGTCGTTCTCGATGGGAAGCCCGACGGCGATGCAGAAGTACGGGGCGAACCAGGGCACGGTCGACGCGAGCGGCGTCTTCCACCCGACCGGCACGTATGCGACGCAGCATCCGACCGGCACAGGGCCGTTCATGCTGCAGTCGTGGACGATCGGTGACAAGCTCGTGCTCGTCCGCAACCCGAACTACTGGGGCCCGCCGGCGAAGCTGAGCACGCTGATCTTCAAGCCGATCGCCGACAACGCCGCCCGTCTGCAGGCGCTCCAGAACGGCGAGATCCAGGGCTACGACCTCGTCGAGCCCCAGGACATTCCGACGATCAAGAGCGACGGCAACCTCAAGCTGCTGTCGCGGCCGCCGTTCAACGTCGGCATCGTCGGCATGAACCAGTCGATGCCGCCGATGAACAACATCAAGGTCAGGCAGGCGGTGGCGTACGGACTCGATCGCCAGAGCGTCGTCAAGGCGTTCTACGGCGGCCGCGGCGTCGTCGCGAAGGAGTTCCAGCCGCCGAGCCTGTTCGGCTACTCGAACAACGTGAAGCAGTACCCGTACAACCCCGCCAAGTCGCGGGCGCTGTTGAAGGCCGCCGGGCTGAAGCTGCCGGTGAAGATCACGTTCTGGTATCCGACGAGCGTCTCCCGCCCGTACATGCCGGATCCGGAGAAGAACTTCGAGGCCTTCTCGGCAAGCCTGACCAAGGCCGGCTTCAAGGTGGTTCCGCACGCAGCGCCCTGGAACCCCGATTACCTCGGCGGCGTCCAGGACGGCAAGGCGCAGGTCTACCTGTACGGATGGACCGGCGACTTCGGCGATCCCGACGACTTCGACGGCGTGTTCTTCCGGACGCCGCAGAAGCAGTGGGGCTTCAACAATCCCGCGATCTTCAAGATCCTGACGAAGGCGCGCGATGAGTCGAACATCGAGAACCGCATCTCGCTGTACAAGCAAGCGAACAACATGATCATGAACTTCCTGCCGGGCGTTCCGTACGTGCACACGAGCCCTGCGCTCGCGTTCCAGAAGAACGTCAACGGCTACGTGCCGAGCCCGGTCGACATCCAGTTCTTCTCGAGCGTGTCGATCGGCTAGTCCAGTCATCGCGTTTGTGGGGCCGGCACGTCCGGCCCCACAAACCGTCTGGCAGGCTGAAGGGAGGCTCCACAGCTTCGAATGCTCCGGTTCGTCATTCGCCGAATCCTGCTGCTCGTCCCGATCCTGCTCGGGCTGTCGATCCTCGTCTTCGTCTGGATCAGGGCGCTACCGGGCAGCCCGGCACAGGCGCTCCTCGGCGAGCGCGCGACACCGGAGACGATCCGCCAGATCAATCATCAGTACGGCCTCGACCAGCCGATCTACGTGCAGTACTGGCGTTATCTCGAGCAGACAGCCCAGCTGCAGCTCGGCACGTCGATCACGTCACGGCAGACGGTGCTGACCGAGATCGGACAGCGCTTCCCGGCGACGCTTCAGCTCGCGTTTGCAGCTGCATTCTTCGCGGTGTCGGTCGGGATACCGCTCGGCTTCTTCGCCGCGAAGAAGCACGGAAAGGCGTTCGACCACATCTCGCTGGGGATCTCGCTGTTCGGCATCTCGATCCCGATCTTCTTCCTCGCGCTGATCCTCAAGTACATCTTCGCGGTGCAACTGGGTTGGCTCCCGACGGTGGGACAGATCTCGGTGTTGATCAACATCCCCCATCCGACGAACTTCTACCTTCTCGATGCAATACTCGACCGCAACCCCGCCGCGTTCTGGGACGTGACGAAGCATCTGATCCTTCCAGCGATCGCACTCGGGTCGATCCCACTCGCAATCATCACGCGCGTCACCCGCGCCGCCGTTCTCGACGTGCAGAACGAGGACTACGTCCGTACAGCGCGCGCAAAAGGACTCCCCCCGCGCACGGTCGACATCCGGCACGTGATGCGAAACGCGCTGCTGCCGGTGACCACGATCGTCGGCCTCCAGGTCGGTCTCCTGCTCTCAGGCGCAATTCTCACGGAGACGGTCTTCGCCTATCCTGGCATCGGCTCGTGGCTTCAGCAGGCGATCGCCGACCGCAACTATCCGGTGATCCAGGGCGGCATTCTCTTCGTTGCGGTCATCGTCGTGTTCGTGAACCTGCTCGTCGACATCTCGTACGGGCTGATCAACCCCCGGATCCGTCTGGGAGGGAAATAACCGATGTCGATCATCGAGCTCGAGTCGGCCGAGATCTCACTCGAGGGCGAGGGCGAGGGTCAGGGTGGGCTCTGGTCAGACGCATTTCGGCGTCTTCGGCGGAATCCGAGCGCCATCGTCGGGTTCGTGCTCGTCTCACTCTTCGTTTTCGTGGCGATCTTCGCGCCGTTCCTGGCCCCGGACAATCCACGTGCACAGGATCTGAACCTCGTCCTGAACGGGTGCTGTCCGGGCCCGTCTGCCCATCATCTACTCGGCGTCGACGACCTCGGCCGTGACGAGCTGTCGCGAATCCTCTACGGCGCACGGCTCTCGCTGCTGATCGGGATCGTCTCCGTCTCCGTCGGCCTGTCCGTGGGTATCACCCTGGGCGCGATCTCCGGCTTCTTCGGCGGCTGGATCGACGGGCTGATCATGCGCCTCGTTGACATCATGCTCGCCATTCCGGGCTTCCTGATGGCGATCGGAATCGTCGCGTTGCTCGGCCCCGGCCTCCTTCAGGTGATGATCGCCATCGGGATCGTCAACATCCCGATCTTCACGCGACTGCTGCGCGGATCGGTGCTGGCGCAGCGCGAGAACGACTTCGTGCTCGCGGCCCGCGCCGTCGGTGTCAGGCGGCGAAAGATCCTCTTCTCGCACGTGCTGCCGAACTCGATCTCGGTCGTGATCGTCGCGGGCACGCTCGCGCTCGCGACCGCGATCATCGATGCCGCCGGGTTGAGCTTCCTGGGCCTGGGCCCGCAGGACCCGGCGACGCCCGAGTGGGGGAACATGCTGACCGACACGGTGCGCTACCTGCAGACCGCACCGTTCCTCGCCATCTTCCCGGGCGCCGCAATCGTCATCTCGGTGCTCGGTTTCAACCTGATCGGCGACGGCCTGCGCGAAGCGCTCGACCCGAAGCTGCGAGGGAGGGCGTAGTGGCGCGGTCGCCGTTGCTCGAGGTCGAAGGGCTCGAGGTTCGCTTCTGGACGAGCCGCGGCACGGTCCACGCCGTCAACGGCGTCTCCTTCGACATCGCGCCGGGCGAGACGCTCGGAATCGTCGGCGAGTCCGGCTGCGGCAAGAGCGTCACGTCGCTCGCGCTGCTCGGCATCCTGCCGCGGGCCGGTCGCGTCACGGCCGGTACTGCGAAATTCGACGGCGTCGAGCTCACGACGATGAGCGACTCCGAGCTGCGCAACATCCGCGGCAGCAAGATCGCGATGATCTTCCAGGACCCGATGACGAGCCTGAACCCCGTGCTCACGATCGGTCGCCAGATCCGTGAGCCACTCGAGACGCACCTCGGGCTCAACAAGAAAGGCGCGCTCGATCGCGCGGCCGAGCTTCTGAACCAGGTCGGCATCCCGAGCGCCCGCGCGCGCCTGAACGACTACCCGCATCAGTTCTCCGGTGGGATGCGGCAGCGCGCGATGATCGCGATGGCGCTTGCTTGCGAGCCGAAGATCCTGATCGCCGACGAGCCGACGACCGCGCTCGACGTGACGATCCAGGCGCAGATCCTCGACCTGCTGCGCACCCTCGTCTCCGAACGCGATACGGCGCTGATCATGATCACCCACGATCTGGGAGTCGTCGCGGGCATCTGCGAGCGAGTCGAGGTGATGTACGCCGGCACGTTCGTCGAGAGCGGAGCGGCCGAGCAGATCTTCGGCCAGCCGCGGCATCCGTACACGCTCGGGTTGCTGGAGAGCGTCCCGCGCCTCGACACTCGCAGGTCGGCGGCGCTGAACCCGATTCCGGGCAGGCCGCGCGACATGCTCCAGGCGCCGGCCTCGTGCCCGTTCGCGCCGCGCTGTCGGTTCGAGCAGAGCCGCTGCGAAGCCGAGCTTCCCGAGCTCGAGGAGCTCGAGCCGGGCCACGCGGCAGCATGCTTCTTCCCGGTGGAGTCGGATGCGTGGCGTCGCAGCAGGCTGGTCGGTTCGACGTGAGCGAGATCACCGACGACCCGCTCGTCGAGATCGACGATCTGCGCGTGTGGTTCAAGGTGACGAGCGGGATCGTTCTCGACCGTCACGTGGGAGACGTCAAGGCGGTCGACGGCGTCTCGTTTTCGATCGCGCGTGGCGAAACGGTCGGCCTCGTCGGAGAGTCGGGCTGCGGAAAGTCGACGCTCGGCCGCGCGATCCTTCGCCTCTACAACCCGACCAGCGGCCGCATCGTCTTCGACGGCGAGGACATCACGAAGGCGTCGGAGAACGAGCTCCACCCGATCAGGCGGAAGATGCAGATGGTCTTCCAGGACCCGTACGCATCGCTCAACCCACGCCACTCCGTCGGCCGCATCGTCAGCGAGCCGTTGCGAACGCACGGCGCGACCTCACGAAAGACCGTTGGCAGCGCGGTCGCAGAGCTGCTCAATGTCGTCGGCCTCCCCGCCGACGCGGCGAACAGGTATCCGCACGAGTTCTCGGGCGGCCAGCGCCAGCGGATCGGCCTGGCCCGGGCGCTCGCACTGCACCCCGCATTCATCGTGTGCGACGAGCCGGTCTCTGCGCTCGACGTCTCGATCCAGGCCCAGATCGTGAATCTGCTCGAGGAACTCCAACGAGATTTCCACCTCACCTACCTCTTCATCGCGCACGACCTCGCCGTCGTCCGACACATCTCCACGCGGATCGTCGTGATGTACCTCGGGAAGATCGTCGAGATCGCACCGGCCGACGATCTCTACGAGAACCCGCTTCATCCCTACACCATCACCTTGCTGTCGGCGATCCCGATCCCCGATCCCGAGGTCGAACGGAACCGTCGCCCGATTCGCGTCGGGGGAGACCTGCCGAGCCCCGCCCATCCGCCTGCCGCGTGCCGCTTCCACACGCGCTGCCCGTTCGTCCAGCCGACCCGTTGTGCCGACGAGGAGCCCGAGCTCCGATCGATCGACGGACACCTCGTCGCCTGCCACTGGGCCGAAGCGGTCAAGGCGGGGTCGATCACGCCGCACGATCGCGAGCCGGTCTTCGACCCCGGCCCCCAGCCGGCGCCCTACGAGCCGCCACCGACGTAGGCGACCGTCGTCGGACGATCTCGCCTCGTCGATTCGGGGCGTGTCCCGTCGCCAGGCGAGGGTGACAAAACTGCAACAACTGATCCACAGTCCCGCGAGCAGGGATTCTTCGGGCTCAAAACCCGTGCGCTTCGCCTGGCGACGGTGACGAATCTGTGTCGCGCGGGGCGCCCCGACGAACCGGTCGAACCGGTCAGCCCGGGTACGCGGAGCCGGCCGCGCTTGCCCAGGGCGAGCCGGGCGTGCGCCGGATCGGATCCGGATCGATCCCGCGCGCCTCGGCGATCGCGAGCGTCAGGAGGTGGAAGCGAACGATGTCGACGGCGGGATGGCGGGTCGGGACGAGCGTCGTCTCGCACCCAAGCGTCTCGAGCGCACGCACGGCGTCGCGAGCGCGCTCCGCCGCCCGGCCCTCTCCCTCGAGCACGAACGCCCGCACGCTCTCGTCGACCGCGGCCAGATGCCCGTGCAGCAACTGCTCCGTCTGATGAGCGCCGGCCGAGATCCAGGCGCCCTCGCGCAGCTTCAACACCGCCTCCTGCGCCGTCGGCCAGTCGCGACCGGCGCCCGCGACGAGGATCTTGTCCTGTGCCGGCGCGGCCACATCCAGCCCGAGCGCGTCCTCGACCTCCTGCGCCAGCCAGGACGGATCGCCACCGTGGATCGCGTCGAGCGCCGCGACCGCGCACGTGTAGCTCGCGGTGTGGCACCACGAGCGCTCGATCTCCGGCGTGCAGACGATCACCTCGTCGGCGACCTCGGCGAGCGGCGACGAGGCCCTCCCGGTGATCAGCCATACGTCTCCGTCGAAGGCGCGCGCCGCCTCCAGCGTCAGCTGTGTGTCGCCCTCGTGCGAGACGCAGACGAGGACGTCCGCCTGCGGCGGAGCGAGCACCGCCTCGAGCGCCTGCACGGCGTCGCCGCCCGTCTGCGCTGCGTGAAACGACGTCCCGCACCCCGTGTGCACCACCCGGGCGTCGAACGGCAGCCTCCGGCCGGACGGAACCTGGCGCAGCCACTCCGGCTGCGCGAACACTGCCTTGCGCATCTGGCTTTCACTCACACATGCGTCTATACCATCGCCGCGATGTCAGAGTTCCCGTGGACGCACCACGAGCGCGTTCGCTTTCGCGACTGCGACCCGATGGGCCACGTCAACAACGCCGCCTATTCGACGTACCTCGAGCAGGCTCGGATCGCCGTGCTCGGCGGGCTCGAGCCGTTCATCCTGGCGCGCGTCGAGATCGACTTCCGCTCCGAGTTGCGCCCCGGCGAGGAGATCGAGGTCCGCACGCGGTGCCCACGCGTCGGAACGAGCAGCTTCGACCTCGAGCACGAGCTCTGGGCCGGGGGCCGGCTCGCGGCGCAGGCGAAGAGCGTGCTCGTCGGCTACGACTACGGTACGGGTTCATCGGTCCCACTCTCGG
>CAVZER010000004.1:0-95135 GCA_963774355.1 uncultured Thermoleophilia bacterium
TTGAAGACCGGCTGGGCCACCAGGCCCATGCCGCTCCACGCGAGGCAATCCTAGGTGGAGGACGCGTTGAAGCTCGAACCAGACGCTGACGGCGTAATCGGTTGCGTCTCCGCCGACGATTCAACCTTTAGCGGCGTCGGCCGCCGAGCGCGCGAATGAAAAACCACCCTCCGAGGCCCACCAACCCCAATAACACAAGCACCAAGATGATGTCTCCGAGCAAGCCGCATCCTCCTCCGACCGAGTTGGTCTCCTAGAAACAGCTCGACCCACCCTAACGGTGCGTTGCTCTGCTTCGCCCATCCGAGGGGGGCGGCGACGTCGCTACGGCTGCAGGCTGCGGAGCCGGAACCGACCGAGCACCGTGCGCCGCCCCGGCGCGGCGTGGAGCTGGCGCCCCGCGACCGAATGCTCGATGCCCGTCGCCGACACTTCCGCCGGCTCGTCCGCGTCTGCCTCGATCATCGCCTTGAGCCGCCGCGCGTCCGGGCCGGGCGTCTGGTCCCAGTCGAGCAGCGACTCCACCTGCTGCACGCTCAACTTCGCGTCTCCCCGACGCGACACCTCGAGCAGCTCGCGAAGCTGCAGCATCCGATAGTCGTTCATCCTCTGCCCCCTGTCGGTGTTCGTTCCCACGTGACCTCGGAGCTCAAGGTAGGTCGACCGTCGTGCGGCTGCTACCCC
This sequence comes from uncultured Thermoleophilia bacterium, assembly GCA_963774355.1. Classification (GTDB taxonomy): domain Bacteria; phylum Actinomycetota; class Thermoleophilia; order Gaiellales; family Gaiellaceae; genus PALSA-600. Next base: position 685 of record CAVZER010000004.1, read on the forward strand.
AACGGCAGGTGACTTGCCATCCCCCTTCGTGGGCGACTTCGTCCACCCTGGCCGTCAGGCGGCTGGCAGCGTCAGGCTCTCGATGTCGCGCGGGTAGTCGGTGAGGATGTCGATCCCGTCGGGCGTCACGACGACCGTGTCCGAGTGGCGGAAGCCACCGATCTGCGCGTCGTACAAGCCGGGCTCGATCGTGAACACCATTCCCGGTTCGACGACCGTCTCGTCGCCGACGTCGAGGAACGGCGCCTCGTGGTCGCGGAGACCGATCGCGTGCCCGACGTGCTGGCGCCAGTACGGCATCAGGTCGTTCTCCTCGAAGTAGCCGAGCACCGCGCGGTCGACGTCTGCGCAGGCGACTCCCGGTCGTAGTGCGGCGAACGCGACGTCCTGTGCTGCGACCGTGTGGTCGAAGAGCCGTCGCATCTCGTCCGTCGGCTCGCCGATCACCATCGCGCGCTCGAGCTCGGCGTTGTAGCCCCACACCGGGGCGCTCGTCTCGCTGACGAGCACGTCACCGACGGCGAACTCGATGTTGTGCGCGATTGCATGCGCCCACGCGCTGCGTCTTCCGATTTGACCGCGGTACCCCGCCGACACACCGTCGGAGGATGCCAGCTGGCCTCCGTACGACGAGCCGAGGGCGTCGATCATCGCGAGAGTCGCCTCGTACGCGATCCGCAGGCTCACTGCGGCTTCGGTTGCTCCGGGGCGTGTGTACTCCTGCAGCAGCCGGTGGGCGTGCTCGCACCAGCGTGCGCTCTGCCGGATCAGCTCGACCTCGGCCTCGCTCTTGCGCGCGATCATGTGCTCGATCTTCGGATTGAGTGAGACGACGGTCTGTCCGGTCGCCTCGCTGAGCGGCGGCCCTTCGTAACCGAGGATTCCCGGGTACCCGTCGTTGTCGGCGCCGATCGAACCGCGGATCCCCATGTCCGCGAGCAGCCGCGCCAGGATGACCATCGGGTGCTCGATGCCCGGGTACTCGGGGTACGACTCGACACGCTCGTAGTCCGTCTCGGCGCGCACACGCTCGACCTCGAACTCGGGGACGTACACGGCCAGGTCTCCGGCCGTGTTCGCGACGAACGCAACCGGCCGCTCGGTCGCGAGGAAGCCGAGATTCGCGAAGTAGCGGATGGTGTGCTGATCGAACAGGACGGCGCCCGAGAGCCCCTGTTCTGCCACATGCAGAAGCAGGCGCTCGCGGCGTCTCTGGAATTCTGTGGCCGAGAGGTTCAGATGCGGTCGCGGTCGAATTCGCCGGTCGAGCGCAGCGCCTCCGACCCGGCGAACGTATTCGAGATCATCGAGTCGGTCTTGCGACCGGCGAAGCCCTCGGACTGGTCGATGTCACGCTCGTACGGCGTCATGCGGGTCTCTTCCTCGGCCCGCTCGAGCGCCTCACGGTCGCTGTCCTTCGACCACCTGCTGAAGAAGCTCTTGAGTCCCATGCCTGAAGTATCACTGATTTCGACTGCGCCGGAGAACTCGCACATCGCCGCGACGCCGGGTCAGACCGTCGGCGTCGTAGCGCTCGAGCAGCAGCTGCGCCGTGCGGCGACCGACACCCAGCGCATCGCGGAAGCCCGGCAGCGTGATCTCGCCGAGCCCTGGGAGCAGATCCCGGCCGCGGTCGTACAGCGCCGTCGAGACGGCAAGCCCATCCCCGACACGCCGCAGGCGGCCTTCCTGCTCGAGGAACGCCGCCAGCTCGCGGTCTTCGACCCGCACGACCTCGTCCTCGGCGAGCTCCGCCTCGAGCGCGGCGGCCGCACTCGCGCGGCCGCCGAGCGCCGCCGCGGCGCCGGGAAGGTAGGCCTTCGCGTCGCGACGCTCTACTTCGAGCAGGTTCAGCAGGTCGGGCGCCCACGGCTCGGCCGGCAGCAACTCGGCCAGGGGGAGGCCCGGGTCGAGGGGATGGGTGGCGGCGTGCGCGGCGAGTCGGTTCCGAACGTTCGCCCGCAGCCCATCGAGCCACTCCGGTGAGAAGTAGTAGTCACCGGCCGCCTGCATCGTCGCGAGTCCCTGCGCGAGCTCCCGCGGGGTCAGCACGCCGCGCGCTTCGCAGCTCCCGTCCGGTGACCGGGGCGTGAACGAGCGTGCGCACGATCTCGATCGGATCGCCGCGCTCGAGCGTCTCGAGTCGGTCGCGCTCGAGCCGTCTCGGAGGCACCGGGTCGAGCACGACACCGCCGGCGACGGTGGTGTCCGTCCGCAGGATCACGCGGTCGCCGCGCGCCGCGACGACGGGCTCCGACAACCGCAGCTGCGCATAGGGGCCGGCTCGCGCGACTCGCGCGGGCGTCGCCTTCGTCCCGATGTGCACGGTGACCGCCGGTGGAACGCGCTCGAGCTCCTCGAGCCGAACGTCGAGGCGGTACGACACGGGGAACGCGTTCGGCTCGACGAGCACGTCCCCGCGCGCGACGTCACCGCGCCGCAGGGAAGGCAGGTTCACCGCGACGCGCTGGCCGGCGGCTGCCTCGTCGACCTGCGCGTCGTGCACGTGCACCGTGCGAACGCGCGCTGTTCGCCCACGCGGCTCCACGCGCAACAGGTCACCCGGCGCGATCTTCCCCGACCACAACGTCCCCGTTGCGATCGTTCCCGCGCCGGCCAGCGAGAATGCTCGATCGACCCAGAGCCGCGTCGGCGACGAGGAGTCGCGCTCGTCGACGGGCACGCGCGCGAGCGCCGCCCGCAGCTCCTCGAGCCCCTCTCCCGTCTTGGCCGACACCGGCACGACCTCGGCGCCGGGAACGAGCTCTCGTGCCTCGAGAACGGCGAGCTCGACGGTCTCGGCGTCGATGGCGTCCACCTTCGTGATCGCGACCACGCCACGCTCGACACCGAGCAGGCGCAGCACCGCGAGGTGCTCGTGCGTCTGCGGGCGCGCGCCCTCGCGCGCGTCGATCACCAGCAGGAAGAGGTCGATCCCCGACGCCCCGGCGACCATCGCGCGTACGAAACGCTCGTGACCCGGCACGTCGACGAGCGAGAGACGCCGGCCGTCCGGCAGCTCGAGCGGCGCGTAGCCGAGATCGATCGAGATCCCGCGCGCCTGTTCTTCCGGCAGGCGATCGGTGTCCTTCCCGGTGAGGGCGCGGACGAGCCACGTCTTGCCGTGATCGATGTGGCCGGCGGTACCGACGGTCAGCGGCATCGCGCCTCGATCACGCCGCCGCCGAGCCGTTCCACCTCGAACCCGCCGTCGCCGAGGAGCGACCTCCACTGTGCATCGTCGCGCTCTCTCCCCCCGAACAGCGCAAGCATCAGCAGGTCGAGCCACTTCGCGCCCTGCGGGCTCGTTCCCGGGCTCGATCGTCCCCTCGATCAGGACGAGTCGCGTGCCGGGGGAGGCGGCCGCGTGGATCGTGCGCAGGATTCGCAGCGCAGACTCGTCGTCCCAGTCGTGGAGGATCGTCGACAAGACGTACGCATCGCCGGCCGGTACGCGATCGAAGAAGTCGCCCTCCTCGAAGCGGCAGCGCTCTCCGAACGTCGACTCGTCGCGCACGGTCTCCGGGAGGTCGAACACGACTCCGCCGAGTCGTGGGTGACGGTCGAGCAAGGCGAGAAGCAACGATCCGTTGCCACCTCCCACGTCGACGATCGTCTCATCGCCGTGCCAGCCCACGGAGTCGAGCCGCTCGAGCCTGTTCTCCCAGCCTTGCTTCATCGCGCGGTCGAAGGCCGCCCGCTCGTCGGAGTGCGCGGCAAGCCACGACCAGAACCCGTCGCCGTGAAGGTCGCGGAACGTCGGTCGGCCCGACGCGTCGAGTGCCGCGATCGTGGACAGCCAGACGCCGCCGAACAGATGGGCGAAGTCGCGCCATGCCTCGTCGCGAAGCAGGTTCGAGCTCGGCGTGTTGGCGAAGACCCGCGGAGCGCGCTCTTCGAAGATGCCGTCGCTCGCCAGGGCGCGGAGGAGGCGATGCAGTGTGTCCGGGTCGGCGCCCACCTCGGGCGCCAGCTCGTCGATGGGACGGGCTGCTCCGCCGAGGGCGTCGGCGACGCGCAGATCGGCGACGATCGCGAGTGCCCTGGTCGCGAGGGCTCCACGAAGCGCGGTCCAGAGAGCGGACTCGGGCGCCTGCGAGCTCACACGCGGTGTGCGCGCACCGCGGCGACGACTTCTTCGAGATCGTCGTCGGCGAGGGTGCGGCAGTCGAGCAGCAGCCTCCCGTCGCGGACGATCCCGACGACCGGCGGGTCGCCGACGCGCAGCGGCGTGGCCAGTTCTTCCTCGATCGCGCAGGCGAAGGAGGGAAGCTCGGCGAGCGGTAGCGCTCCGCCTCCGACCCGCGCCACGGTCTGTTCGACCTCGCCGCCGACTGCAGCTGCGAGACGCTCCGCCCGCTCGCGAACCGCATCAGGATCGTCGTGCAGCATCCGCAGCACCGGCACGTCGCGGAGCGCGCGGCCTGGCTCGAGGTAGAGCAGCAACGTGCCCTCGAGCGCCGCGAGGCTGAGCTTGTCGATGCGCACGGCGCGGTGCAGAGGATGGCGGCGCAGCCGCTCGACGAGCTCGGCGCTGCCCAGCACGATCCCGGCCTGCGGGCCTCCGAGCAACTTGTCGCCGCTGAAGCACACGAGGTCGGCTCCCTGCTCGAGTGCGCTGCGAGCGGTCGGCTCGTCGCCGAGATCGACGAGCGCGCCCGAGCCGAGATCGTCGAGCAGCGGGAGCTCGTGCCGGTGCGCGACCTCAGCAAGCTCGCGCAGCGTCGGCCGTTCCGTGAAGCCGACGAGCCGGAAGTTCGACTGGTGCACGCGCAGCAGTAGTGCCGTCCCTTCGCGCACCGCACGCTCGTAGTCGCCGGCGCGCGTGCGGTTCGTCGTTCCCGACCTCGACGAGTCGTGCACCCGAGCGCTCGAGCACGTCAGGGATGCGAAAGCCGTCACCGATCTCGATCAGCTCGCCCCGCGAGGCGAGCACCTCGCGTCCTTCGGCGAGCGCGGCGACGGCGAGCAGGAGCGCGGCGGCGTTGTTGTTGACGACGAGGGCAGCCTCTGCGCCGGTCAGCCTGCGGAGGAGCGCCGCGACGTGATCCTGGCGAGAGCCTCGCGCGCCGGTGCCAGGTCGAGCTCGAGGTTGGAGTAGCCGCGCAGGGCAAGCGCGACGTGTTCGAGTGCCTGCCCGGGCAGCGGAGCCCGGCCCAGATTCGTGTGCACGAGCACGCCGGTCGCGTTGAGCACACGGCGTAGCGACGGCCGGCGGGCGTGGGCGAGCTCGTCTCGCAGCAGCGCTGCGAGGTCGCCGGGGTCGCGTCCGGCGCGGATCTCGCCGCGGGCCCGCTCGAGGACGGTGCGTGCCGTGTCGACCGCGAGCGGGTCGTCGACGTCTCGCGCCAGCTCGTCGACCGACGGCAGTTCCCGAAGCTCCATCTGCCGTTGAGGGTAGACCACCCGGCCGCCGCCCTTGCTTCACTGTCGGCGTGAGGTGGGTCGTCTGGGTCGGCGGGCTCGTCGCAGCGCTCGGCGCGATGTGTGCGTTCGTCGCCGTGCGGACGTTCGAATACCGCGACGAGGCGGGGCCCGGCGTGCATGTGCTCGGGATCGACGTCGGCGGCCGCGACCGCGCGCAGATCGAGCAGGCCGTTCGCCGTTGGGGGACGACACGGGTCACGATCCGCGCGGGCGGTCACGCCTACCACGTACCGCGCACCTGGCTGGTCGCACTCGATGCGAGAGCGACCGCGACCCGCGCCCTCGACTCCGGTTCCCTTGCCGGGCTCCTGATCCCACGGCGGGTGGACGTCACACCGGCGCTCGCACAGGCCGGTGGAGCCGGCAACGTGCTCGGTGAGATCGCGCGCGCCGGTCGCATGCCGGTCTCGGCGACGGTCTCGGTGCACGGAACCACAGTCCAGACGACGCCGGCGACGAACGGGCTCGAGCTCGACCGCGCGGCATTGCTGCGGCGTCTTGCCGCCGGTGAGATCAGCTTCGCCGCGCCGTTTGCAATCGTGCATCCCGCTCGCCGAGATCCGGCGGCGCGCAGCGCAGCCTCGACCGCGACCGCCCTGCTCGCACATCCGATTCTCGTCGACTTCCACGGCGCCCGGCTCGGAGCGATCACGACGGCGCAGCTCGCGCGTTCGTTGCGCGTCGTTCCGCGCTCGCATCGATTCGTCGTCCGCCTCGACGGAGACACGCTGGCGCAGACGATTCGCCCTCGCCTCGGCCGCTGGTTCGTCCGCGCGCGAAACGCGCGCTTCGCCGTCGTCGGCGGCGCCGTTCACGTCGTGCCGTCGCGGCCGGGACGCGATGTCGATGCGACGCAGGCCGCCGTCGCCGTCACGACCGCGGCACACGGAGACCATGTGGCGCGGATCGAGCTGGGCTCCCGCGAGCCCGACCTGACGACGGCCCGCGCGCGGGCGCTCGGGATCAGGACGAAGCTCGTGTCCTTCACGACGGAGATGGGCGACTCGTCGTCGAACCGGATCCACAACGTCCACCTGATGGCCGACCTGATCGACGGCACCGTGATCGAGCCGGGCGAGACGTTCTCCTACAACAAGGTCGTCGGACCGCGCACGGCGGCTCGTGGCTTTCTCGAGGGTCAGGAGATCATCGGCTCGCTCGTCCTGCCGTCGATCGGCGGCGGCGTCTGCCAGACCGCGACGACCCTGTTCAACGACGCGTTCGAGCTCGGCCTGCCCATCCTCGAGCGCACCAACCACAATCTCTACCTCTCGCACTATCCGCTCGGCCGCGATGCGACCGTGGCGTGGGGCGGGCCAGACCTCGTCTTTCGGAACGACCTGAAGAACGGGCTGCTGATCAAGTCGTCGTACACCGACCAGACGCTGACGTTCACGTTCTACGGGACGCCGTCGGGTCGGCGCGTCGTCTCGCACACCGGGCCGCAGTTGAACTGGACGCGACCGACGCTCTCCTACGCCGTCGATCCGAACGCGCCGCCCCATTCGATGAAGATCGTGCCCGGGACGGGGGAGCTCGGATTCGACGTCTCGGTGACGCGCGACGTGTACACGCGCGACGGCAAGCTTCTCCGCCACAACATCTTCCGCTCGCACTACATCCCGGACAGCTCGACCGCGGTCTACGGGCCTGGACGGAGGCCGCCCGGGCCCTACTTTGTGATCCCGTCGTCGATCTAGATGTTTTAGGCGGCGTCTGCGGCGCGGCGGCGCTCGCGGCATTCGAGCACGTGCCGGACGGCGTCGTCCGGATCGTCGGTCAGGTGCAGAAGCTCGATGTCCGAGGCCGAGATCATCCCGTCGGCGAGCACCTCGCCGCGGAGCCACTCGAGCAGCTCGCCCCAGTAGTCCGAGTCGAAGAGCACGACCGGGAAGTACAGGATCGTGTGCGTCTGGATCAGTGTCAGCGACTCGAAGAGCTCGTCGAGCGTCCCGAATCCGCCGGGGAAGATGACGAAGCCCTCCGACGGGCGGACGAAGCAGACCTTGCGTGCGTAGAAGTGGTCGAACGTGTGCGCGATGTCGCAGTACGGGTTCCCGCCCTGCTCGTGCGGCAGCTTGATGTTGAAGCCGACCGAGAGACCGCCGCCCTCCTGCGCGCCGCGGTTGCCTCCCTCCATCACACCCGGGCCGCCGCCGGTGATCACCGCCCAGCCGGCCTCTGCGAAACGTCGCCCCACGGCACGCGCGGCCTCGTAGGGCCCGCTCCCCTCTGCCACGCGCGCCGAGCCGAAGAGGGTGACGGCCGGCCGGTCGATGCCCGCGACCAGCTCGAACCCGGCCCTGAACTCGGCCGCGATCTTCTCGACGGAAGCCTCGATCTTCGCCGCGTCGGGACGGTCGAGGATCTGGCGATCGTCCATCTGTTCTAAAGGCGGTGTTGCGGCACGTGCGACGTGATCATGCCGATCACGAGCGCGAGCGCAGTCGCTCCGTAGAGCACGTAGATGAATGTCGCCTTGCCGCGACCGCCGCCGAGGCGGAGCAGCTTCGCCGACCGCCACACGGCGCCGCCGTCCAGGAAGCCGATCGGCGCGAGGTTGATCAGGTTGAGGAAGAACCCGAAGTAGGCGAGCGCCTTGAGCTGGTCGGAGCCCTGCCCGATCCCCACGAGCAGGAACGCGAGGCTCGCGATGCCGCCGAGGATCGGCCCGGCCATCGCGATCCGGGCCGTCTGCCACGGATTGCCGCGCGTGTACTTGACGTACGCGCCGAAGAAGGGGATGAACACGGGCAGCCTCGGGCTGAGGCCTTCCCGCTTCGCCTCGATGAAGTGCCCGAGCTCATGCAGGAGGATCAGGAAGACGAAGCCGGCGGCGAACGTCCACCCCCAGATCAGTGCGTAGCCGCCGACGGCGATGAAGATGCTCGAGAACTTGAGCAGAACGAACGAGAACTTCGCGAGCGCGACGATCGCGGCGAGGAGCGGACCGAAGATCCGCCGGCCGAGGCTGCGCCAGTCGGTCCCGCGCGGCTGGACCGGCTCGTAATCGCGAAAACCATCCGAGCTCATGACCCTCGTCCGATCCATTCCTCGCCGCCCTCGTAGACCTCTTTCTTCCACAACGGCACACGTTCCTTCAGCGCGTCGATCGCGTCGCGGCAGGCGGCGAGGGCCTCGGCGCGGTGCGGCGACGAGACGGCGATCACGACCGACGTCTCGCCGATGCCGACAGTCCCGATGCGGTGGTGGATCGCCACGTTGGACACGTTGTAGCGCGCCCGGAGCTCCTCGGCGATCCCCCGCATCACGTTCTCGGCCATTCCTTCATACGCCTCGTACTCGAGGCGGGTCACGCGCCGGCCCCGCGACTTGATCCGGGTCGTCCCGGAAAACGTCGCAATCGCCCCTGCCTCGTCGTCGCGAACCTCGTCGACGACGCGCTCGAGCGACAGCGGCTCGTCGGAGAGCAGGAACGCGCCGCCCGAGACGGGCGGGATCAGCGCCACCTCGTCACCGTCGGCGAGGATGCGGTCGCGGTCGGCGTACTCCTTGTTCACGGCGTAGAGGAGCCCCGCGGGCTCGTCGCCGAGCCCGAGCGCGGGCCAGATGCCGGCGACCGTCGGCGCGTCGATCTCGCGCTGCGACCAGCCGGCACGCTCCCGCAGTCCCGCAAAGAGGCGGACGTGAACCTGCGGCACGCTTCGAGGATATCCCGGGGGCAGGCTGGGCTCACGCGAGACGGACATACTTCGGGCGTGGCCGCCACCGACCGCCGCGAGACGGAGTCCGGGATCGAGGTGAAGCCGGTCTATACGGCCGATGACGCGGTGGGCCCAGTGGAAGGGCCGGGCGAGTTTCCGTTCACGCGTGGTCCGTACGTGGACATGTATCGGGGGCGGGCGTGGACGATTCGCCAGTACGCGGGGTTCGCGTCGGCGGAGGAGTCGAATGCGCGTTACCGCTATCTGCTCGCGGGCGGGCAGACAGGTTTGTCCGTTGCCTTCGATCTGCCGACCCAGCTCGGTTATGACTCCGACGATCCGCGTGCGGTGGGTGAGGTGGGGCGGACGGGAGTGGCGATCGACTCGCTGGCGGACATGGAGGTGCTGCTGGACGGGATTCCGCTCGACGAGGTGTCGACGTCGATGACGATCAACGCGCCGGCGTCGCTGTTGTTGCTGCTGTACGAGCTGGTCGCAGAGCGTCGCGGGGTGGGCGGCGAGGCGCTGCGCGGGACGGTTCAGAACGACATTCTGAAGGAGTACATCGCGCGTGGGAACTACATCTTCCCGCCGCGTCCGTCGATGCGGCTGACGACGGATCTGTTCGCGTACTGCGCGGAGCGGATGCCGTCGTGGAACACGATCTCGATCTCGGGTTACCACATTCGCGAGGCCGGCTCGACCGCGGTGCAGGAGCTCGCCTTCACGCTCGCGAACGGGATCGCCTACTGCGAGGCGGCGGTCGCTGTGGGCCTTTCGCCGGACGCGTTCGGGGAGCGGCTGTCGTTCTTCTTCAACGCGCACAACGACTTCTTCCAGGAGGTGGCGAAGTTCCGCGCCGCCCGGCGGTTGTGGGCCCGGATCATGCGCGACCGGTTCGGTGCGACGAACCCGAGGGCGCTGGCATTGCGCTTCCATGCGCAGACGGGCGGGTCGACGTTGACGGCGCAACAGCCGGAGAACAACGTCGTGCGCGTTGCGGTGCAGGCGCTGTCGGCGATCTGCGGCGGGGCGCAGTCGCTGCACACGAACTCGTTCGACGAGGCGCTGGCGCTGCCGTCCGAGCGCGCGGCGACGATCGCGCTGCGCACCCAGCAGGTGCTGCAGGCCGAGGGTGGCACCACGGCGACTGCCGACCCGCTCGGCGGCTCCTACTACATCGAGGCGCTCACCGACGAGCTGGAGGCGCGCGCGTGGGAGCTGATCGAGCGCGTGGACTCACTCGGCGGCGCGGTCGCCGCGGTCGAGCAGGGCTTCGTGCAGGGCGAGATCGAGACGGCCGCGTTCCGCTGGCAGCAGCAGGTCGAGTCGGGCGAGCGTCCGATCGTCGGCGTCAACATCTACGCGAACGAGCAGGAGGAGCCGATCGAGCTGCACCGGCTCGATCCCGCGGCCGAGCGGCGGCAGGTGGAACGGACCGTGCGCGTCCGCGCCGAGCGCAATGCCGCCGCCGCAGTGAGTGCACTCGACGCCGTGCGGGCTGCCGCCCGCGGCGATGCCAACATGCTGGTGCCGATGCGCGCCGCGCTCCAGGCGCAGTGCACGATCGGCGAGATCTGCGGCGCCCTCCGCGAGCAGTGGGGCGAGTACGACCGCGAGCGCGCTCCGCGTTGAGCGAAGGGCCACCGATGCGCGTTCTCCTCGTGTCGCAGATGTACCCGGGGCCGGACGACCCCGATCTCGGGACGTTCGTCGCACAGGGCGTGGCCGAGCTCCGGGCGCTCGGCCATGAAGTCGACCTCGCGGTGCTCGATCGTCGAGCCGGCGGCAAGCTCAGGTTCCTCGAGCTTCGACGCAACGTTCGCCGCGAGCGGCCCGCACCGGACGTCGTCTGGGCGCATTTCCTCGTTCCCGCCGGGCTGTTCGCATCCGAGCTCGACGCACCGCTCGTCGTGACCGCGCACGGTCGCGACGTCCGCAACATCGGCGCGCTGCCCGGCGTGGCCGCGCTCACGCGGCGGGTCGTTCGCCGAGCCGCCGCGGTTGTGTGCGTGTCGCGCTATCTCGAACGCGAGCTCTGCGACCGTCTACCCGACGCGCGCGGCAAGACCGAGGTGGTCGATTCGGGGGTCGACCTCGAGCGCTTCGACGACGCGCCGGCGGCCGCCGAGCTCGAGTCGCCGGCGTTCGTGCATGTCGGGTCGCTGACCGAACGCAAGAACGTCGTTCGGCTCGCCGACGCCTTCGGACGCGTCGACGGTGGGTCGCTGACGTTTGTCGGCGACGGCCCGCTGCGGCAGGCGGTCGAAGGGCGGCCTCGCGTCACGGTCGTCGGTCGGGTCACGCACGACTCGGTGCCGGGCTGGCTGTCGGCGGCCGACGTCGTCTGCGGTCCCGCGCTGCTCGAGCCGTTCGGTCAGGCGCTGCTCGAGGCGATGGCCTGCCGGCGCTCGGTGGTCGCAACGCGATTCGGCGGGCCACCCGAGTTCGTCTCGCCCGAGTCGGGCGTGCTCGTCGACCCGCTCGACGTGCCCGCTCTCGCGCGCGCGCTCGAGACGGCTGCGTCGCTGCCGCGACCCAACGAGGCGGCCCGCGAAGCGGCCGCCGCGCACGACGTCAAGCGCCAGGCGCGTCGGATGGAGGCGATTCTCGAGCGAGCCGTTCGAGGTCGGCCAGCCTGATCTCGACCAGCGGGCGGACGCCTTCCTCGAGGCCCTGCTCGGTGGCAAGGGCCAGCGCCTGCTCGTAGCTCTGCCGGATCTTCTCGATCGAAACGCCCTGTTTGAGACGATTGTCACCGGTCAGGATCAGGTCGTGGATCTTCTGTCTCGCCTCGGCCTCGTCCACGACGACAACGCTACTCCGGCGCTACAGTTCCAGGCGCGATGCTCGCGTTCTTCTCCGTCATCCACGTCCTGCTCTCGGCGGCCCTCGTGGCGCTCGTGCTGATGCACTCGGGTCGCGACGCGGGGATGGGTGGGATGGGCTTCACGCCGGCGTCGCAGGGCGGCACGCACATCGTCGAGCGAAACCTGACGCGGCTCACCGTCGTCGTGGCGGTGCTCTTCTTCACCAACACGATCGTGCTCTTCCGCCTGCTCCAGTAGCGCTTCGAGAGTGAGTAACCGATGCAGCTGACGGGCCTGCACCACGTCACGTGCGTGTGCTCCGACGCGCAGCAGACGCTCGACTTCTATCGCGATCGTCTCGGCTTCACGCTCGTCAAGAAGACGGTCAACTTCGACGACCCGCACAGCTATCACCTCTACTTCGGCGACGGCGTCGGCACGCCCGGGTCGCTGATCACCTTCTTCGAGTGGCCGCGGGCGGAACCGGGGCGCCTCGGCCGCGGGACGCTCGAGTCGATCGGGCTCGAGACGCCGCTCGTCGACGACGAGGTCGAGCTCGAGGATCCGGACGGCCTGCAGCTGCGTGTGTATCCAGGCCCGTCGCCGCGCCTGCACGACGTCGTCGCGATCGGCAACCCCGATCTCTACGTCGGCCTGTTCGACGAGGAAGCCCCGCTCCAGTTCGCCGAGCCGGTCGAGGAGGCAGCGCTCATCGGCCCCGGTACGACGCACCACATCGCCTGGCGCGTGCTCGACGACGGGGCCGAGCGCACGTGGCACGTGCGCCTCGACGAGCTCGGGCTGCGCCCGACGCCGGTGCAGGACCGCAAGTACTTCCAGTCGGTCTACTTCCGGATGCCGGACGGCATCCTCGTCGAGATCGCCACCGACGGGCCGGGGTTCCTCGTCGACGAGCCGCGCGAGTCGATCGGCCAGGCGTTGTCGCTGCCGCCGTGGCTCGAGGCCGAGCGCGCGACGCTCGAGCGCGAGCTCGCACCCATCTCGTAGCTGCAGAGGCGCGGCTACACTACGGCCGCCTTCAGGCGCTGGTGGCGGAATTGGTAGACGCGCTAGGTTGAGGGCCTAGTGGCCGCATAGGCCGTGGAGGTTCAAGTCCTCTCCAGCGCATCGAAGCCGTCCGCCTGCGGGCGGCTTTTCGTGGGCGTCTACCAGACGCGCCAGGACGCCTGGGAGATGAACAGGCCGTGGCCCGAGCGAGTGCGGCAGGTGACGCCCGTCCGCTCCGAGTCGCAGCTGTAGGTGCCGTGCCGCCAGGTGGTGCCGTACGGCTGGTTCACGAACACCGGCACCTGCCGCTCGGGCGAGTAGAGGACGCCCCCGGAGCACGTGACGGCCCCCTTGCGAGTGGGGGTGAGCTCGAACCCCGCCCAGTCGACCCCGATCGGCGGCGACGTGCAGTAAGAGGTGAGGCGCTTCGTGTACGCGGCCCGCCTGGTCAGGCAGCGAAGGACACTCGTCGGCCCGGGCACGTAGAAGCACCTGATGTTCCCGGACGGCGAGTGGAAGCCGGGGAGCCTGGTCTTTGCCGCTCCGGCTGCGGGCGCGGCCAGGAGCGCGACGAAGAGGACGAGTCCGGCCAGGCGCAGCACGGCGGCAGGGTACTGGCAACGTGAGCAACGATTGACGACGTCCGCAGGAATCTCTACGCTTTCCGTCGAACACACGTTCGGTAAGCGACCCGGAGGCGAAAACCTGTGCTCACCGCCCGTCAGCAGGAGATCTGGAACTTCCTCGTCGAGTACGTCGACCGGCACGGCTATCCGCCGACCGTGCGCGAGATCGGCGAGCAAGTCGGATTGGCCTCGCCGTCGACGGTCCATGCGCACCTCGCGAACCTGGAGCGTGCCGGACTGCTGCGCCGCGACCCGACGAAGCCGCGCGCGCTCGAGTTGATCGGGCGCGACCGGCGCGACGCCCAGCCCGCGGCAGTCGACGTCGAACGCGACGTCACCCGCCTGCCGCTCATCGGCGAGATCGCCGCCGGCGGGCCGCTGCTCGCCGAGCAGTCGATCGAGGAGTACGTCCCCATGCCCGCATCGACGAAGGGCGACTTCCTGTTGCGCGTCAAGGGCGAGTCGATGCTGGACGCGGGCATCCTCGACGGTGACCTGGTGATCGTGCAGCGGGCGCAGGACGCGCGGAACGGCGAGATCGTCGTCGCGCTCGCGGGTGACGACGAGACCGCGGACGAGGCGACGGTGAAGACGTTCTACCGCGAAGGGCAGCGCATCCGCTTGCAGCCCGAGAACGCGTCGATGGAGCCGATCTACGCCGAGCACGTGCAGATCCTCGGCCGCGTCGTCGGAGTCTTCCGGGAGCTGTAGCGCTTGGCTGCCGACGTCACGTCCTTCGCGCGCACGCTCGATCAGGAGCTCGTCGCGCTGCTTCGCGGGGCGTCGCTCGAGTGCCTGACGTGCGGCGAGTTCGTCATGCACGCGCGCGCCGGCGTCGTCTTCTGCCCGGAGTGCGGCAGCCAGGCGGGCGACGAAGAGGCGTTCCAGACCGAGCTAGACTTGGTCGTGCAGGCCGGGTGACCGCGGCGCGTCGCTTCGGCGGTCGCGTCGAGGAAAGTCCGGACACCGCAGGGCAGGACGCTGGCGCAAGGCCAGGCGGCGAAAGCCGACGGAAAGTGGAACAGAGAGGAGACCGCCCCCGGCGACAGATCTCTCCGGAGACGCCGGTGGTAAGGGTGAAACGGTGGGGTAAGAGCCCACCAGCGTCGCGGCGACGCGGCGGCTCGCCAAACCCCGTCCGGTGCAAGGCGAACAGGGCCCGTCACGAGGCTGCCCGCCCAGGGCCCGGGTAGCTGCCTAGAGGGATGGTCACCCTCGACAGAATCCGGCTTACAGGCCTGCTACGGAAAACCCCCGCATATGCGGGGGTTTTCTATTTCGAGGCGCGGGTGATCGCCCGGTCCATCGCCGCTCCGGGCTGGGGCAGAGCGGGCCCGTGCCCGACGGCGAGGATCGCCGGGTCGAGCGCGCGGAGCGCGCGGGCGGACTCGAGGTCCTCGGCCTTGTCCCAGGTCGCCATCGCCGCGAACGGGAAGCGCAGGTAGAAGTGGTTCGAGACGGCGGCGCTGCCGTAGGTGGTGTAGACGTCGCCGGCGACGAGTGCCTGGTCGCGGGTGTCGAGGTAGGCGACATGCCCGGGGCTGTGGCCCGGGCTCGCGACGACCTCGAGGCTGCCGACGCGGTCGCCCGCCTGCGAGCAGGACGTCGGGCTTCGTCCGGAGGGTGGGCCAGCTGCCCGGGAGCTTGCCTTCGACGATCTTCTCGCCGGCGTGGATGCGCGCGTCGAGCTCGGGCATGAGCACCTCGACTGCGCCGCCGAGCTTCTCCTTGAGCGCGTCGACCGAGCCGACGTGGTCGCCGTGGCCGTGGGTGAGCGCGATGCGGCGGATCGACCCGTCCGCGCTGCGACGGCGGCGGCGATCAAGGCGTCGGCCGCTCCGCCCATGGTCGTGTCGACGAGGGTGAACCCGTCGTCCTCGCGGACGAGGAAGGCGTTGACGAAGTGCAGCCGCGTGAGCTGCGTGAGGTTCGGCGTGATCGACGTGATCTTCATCGAGAACATGATGGCAAGCACGGCCAGGTGACGTGGATGACCTGCGAGCGAGCGGAGCGGAGAATACCGTCAATTAGTCGCAGAAGTATTTCGAGGGCGACCATTCATCCACGCGATCTTTTCTTCGCTGGACCCTTGCGCATGTTCGCGGCTTCGTCTATCCTCCGCTCCGATAACGATGCTGACAGACATGTTCAAGACGATCTCCGTAGGACCGTTCGCCGAAACGACCCAGGCCGACTGGTTGTCGTGTGGGCTGCTGCTCGCGACCAACGGCGGCCGGCCGGATCCCGTCGAGGCCCTCGAAGTGAGGTGCGTGCGCTAGGAAACAAGCGCATAGCAGCTTGATCGAGGGCGACCCACGAGGTCGCCTTCGTCGTTTCAGGGCACGAACCGTCAGAGAAGCGAAGAGGAGGATGTCCAGCTTGAGAAGCCCAAATCCACAGTGAGGCGCCGTCCGAGAGCGAACGATCCCTTCGTGTTGCGCGCACGAAAAAGCGAGAGTTGGAGAAACTTCGGCTTTAGCTTGCAGTTTTTCGGCTAGTCACGAGAATGCCGGGCTCTAGAACCGCTCCAGGTCGGACGGCAGAATCGCAGCTGCGCGACTCGGTCTTGCTCGACTTCGACGCCGCGGCGCCGCAGCTCATCTCCGACTTCGCTCACCGCTCTCTCTGACACGAGGGCGCGGCGAGCGCCCTACCACAGAGAGGAGCGGGAGATGCATCTCCGCCTCGTGCAGGTTGCTCCTGCACCGCCGACAACGTTGCCGCGTCCCGCGAAGGTCGTGCAACTCGAGGCTCGCCGGCAGGCACGCCTCGAGGCCGCACGGCTCGAGCAGTCGCGTCCGCGGCCGGCCGCATGAACGACTGAGGGCCGCGCGAGTGGCCCTCAGTCGTTCTCGTCCGGCTACATCGAGGCCGACGCGTCGGTGTGCCAGAGGCCGAACTCGTTGCCGTGCGGGTCGCGGCAGGTCACGAACCACCCCATGTTCGGGACCGGCATCGGCTCGTCGGCCTCGCCGCCGAGCTCCTTCACGCGCGCCGCGCCGGCGTTGATGTCGGCGACGTCGAAGTACGGGCGTGTGCCGCGCTTGCCGGGCTCCATGTTCGTGATCGCCCCGCCCGTCTGCTCGCTGATCTGTGTCATGTGGTACTCGCCGGGCCCTCCGGGATAGTTCTGAAACTGCCAGCCGAAGAGCGAGCCCCAGAAGGCTCTGCTCTGTTCGGTGTCGTCAGCCGGGATCTCGAGGTGCACGATCTGGCCGGGCATCTACTCCTCCTCGATCGATGTCCTCTCTAGACGGCCGCGGCCGGGCGAAGTCATCGGTGCCTGGCACCTTGGTGCCAGGCACCGAGCTCTCCGGTCGCTTCAGGCCGCCGGCTCGATGTTCTGGTTGAGCCGGAAGACGTTCGTCGGATCGTATTCGGCCTTCAGCTCCGCGAGCCGCGCGTAGGTCTCGTCGCCGTACGATGAGCGCGCGGCGTCCCGGTCGCCCAGGAAGTTCGTATACGCCCGCCCCGTCGAGGCGTCCGACGCGGCCGCGACGACCGACCGCGCCCAGTCCGAGTGCGCCTTGTCCTGGGCCGGATCGTGCCACCCTGTGACCGCGTTGAGCACGAACGGCATCGACCGTTCGCCGAACGACGACGAGCTCTCGGGGACACGACTCATCGCACCGCCCATCTGGTGCACGTGGATCTCGCACTGCGGTCCCGGCGCTGCCAGATGAAGCTCGCAGAGCGACGCGATCAGGGCGTCGTCGAGGCGGGCGAGGTTCGTCGCCTTGAAGTACGAGCGAATCCCCTTGCCCCAGAGCGGGTCGATCAGGGACTGCATCATCGTGTACGGCATCGGCCCGAACAGATCGGCGACCGGCTCGGCAACGTCACGGAAGGGCGCGATCAGCTCTCCGCCGTCCTCGACCGCACCGGCGGACATCCCGATCAGCGCAGCGACCTTCTTGCCGTGCCACTCGGCGGGGATCACCGGCAGCGGTGGCGCCGTCGTGAGGTCGATCACCGTGGTCACGTCGTCGCTCACCGTCGGCGCCCACTCGCGGTACAGCTCGAGCAGTGCCTTGGCCGCGTCGGCCGGGTAGAAGATCGGGCCGGCGTAGACGATCGGCCCGACCGCGTGCAGCTGGAGCTCGAGTTGCGTGACGATCCCGAAGTTGCCGCCGCCGCCCCGCAGCCCGCGCAAGAGCTCGGGATTGTCGGTCGTGCTCGCGTGCACGAGTTGACCGTCGGCGGTGACGACGTCGGCCCCGACGAGGTTGTCGCAGGCGAGCCCGTAACGGCGCATCAACCAGCCGATGCCGCCGCCGAGCGTGAGGCCGCCGACGCCGGTCGTCGAGACCAGCCCGCCCGTCGTCGCGAGCCCGTGCACGGTCGTCTCGTGGTCGACGTCGCCCCACGTCGCCCCGCCCGCGACGTGTGCGACGCGCGACTCGGGGTCGACACGCACGCTGCGCATCTGCCCGAGGTCGATCACGATTCCGCCGTCGCAGGTGGAGAAGCCGGCGATGCTGTGCCCGCCGCCGCGAACCGCGATCGGCAGGTCGTTGCTGCGCGCAAAGCCGACCGCCGCGATCACGTCGGCCGGGCCCGTGCAGCGCACGATCAGCGCCGGCCGCCGGTCGTCGTGCGTGCCGTTCCAGATCTGGCATGCATCTGCGTATCCCTCGTCGGTTGCTGTCAGGACCTCGCCCCTCATGGCATCCCGCAGTTCTTGCACTGTCGCCTCGCCGAGCACGGGAGCAAGCGTTTCCGTCATGTCGTCCGTCCTTTCTTCGAGCGTGTAGCCGAAGTCGTAACGGGCGCGCCTTTGCGCGGTCTTTGCGGCACCTTGGCAAGCAGGTCGAGCTGCCTCTCGACCGCGGCCAGCCCCAGCGTGTCGTGGGACGCCTGGTAGAGATCCCGCGCCGACTCGAAGAGCGATACCGCGAGCTTCCGGTCGCCGCGGAGTGACGCCAGCTCCGCGAGGGCAGCATCGGCGTGTCCGAACCAGCGGCTGCGGTTGGTCGCGGTCAGCACCTGCCGTGCCTCCTCGAGGGCCGACCAGGCGTCGTCGAGCCGTCCCTCGGCACGCCAGAGCTCCGCCGTGCGCCACAGCGAGCTCGCGAGACCCCACCGGTCGCCGGCCCGGCGGAAGAGCTCGCGTGCCTCGGCGAGGCGCGCCTCGCCGGCGTCGAAGTCTGCGGCGAGCGTCTCGACGAGGCCGAGGGCCGCCAGGACCAGGCCGACGCCGCGACGTTCGTTCAGCGACGACCGGATCTCGAGCGCGCGCTCGAGCCGGGAACGCGCCTCGTCGACCTCGCCTCCCGCGAGCTCCAGGTAGGCGCGCCGGACGAGCGCGCTGGCCCGGCCGCGTTCGTCGTCCAGGGCTTCGAAGTGCTCGCCGCACTCGATCAGGAGCGCCTTGGCCCGATCGGGGTCGCCTCGCATGCGCGCGATGCTGGCCTGGTTCGCGAGGACGTAACCCGCCGCTGCCGTGCACGAGACCTCGATGAACGGTTGCAGCGTCTCCTCGAAACACAGGCGTAGCCCCGCCGGGTCACCGGCTCCACCGCGGATGTCGCCGATGTTGAGCGGCGACGAGATCAGCTCGCCCGGATCGTCGACGGCGCGGAAGCGCTCGAGGCTCTCGGCGAGCAGCATGTCGGCGCCCTCGAAGTCGCCGAGGATCCAGCGTGCGACGCCACGGGTGCAGATGCAGAGCGCCTCGGCGCCGGCGAAGCCCTCGCGGCGCGTGAGCTCGAGCCCGCGCTCGAGCCAGGCCTCTGCGTCGTCCCCCGCGTCGAGCGCGATCGCGTACTCGCCGAGGACCTGGAGCGCGCGCCACTCCGACCGCCGGTCGCCCAGTTCAGCGGCGATCGTGAGGGCCTCCTCGGCCTTGGCGGTGACGTCCGCCAGCGTTCCCGCGCGAAAGTCGAACGCCGCGGCGGCGAACAGCGCCTGGATCCGCAGTGCCGATCGCTCGGGTGCGGCGGCGAGCGCGGTGGCGAAGCGCCGTTGCGCCTCGGCGAGATCGATCCGTCGCAGCCAGAACGGCCAGATCGCCACGCACAGGCGCAGCGCCTGCGGCGGATCCTCGGCGAGGAGGGTGGAGAGCGCCGAGCGGAGGTTCGCCGCCTCGCGGTCGAGTTGCGCCGATCCGCCTTCGCGCTCAGCCAGATCCGTGGCCCAGGCAGCGTGGCGGCGCGCGAGCAACGCGGCCTCGCCTGACTCCGCGAGTCGTTCCTGTGCGTATGCCCGGACGGTCTCGAGCAGCGTGTACCGCCATTCGCCGTCCGCATCGCTCACCGACACGAGCGACTTCTCCACGAGGCGGGCCAGCAGGTTCGCGACATCCGGCGCCTCGAGCACGTCGTCGGTGCAGACGGACTCGGCTGCCTCGAGGCCGAACCCACCCGAGAACACCGCGAGCCGGCGGAAGAGCACGCGCTCGTCCTCGTCGAGCAGGTCGTGACTCCACTGGAGCGTCGCGAGCAGCGTCTGCTGGCGCGTCGGCGCCGTCCGGCTCCCGGCCTGGAGCAGGCGGAAGCGATCGTTCAGCCGTTCGGCGATCGAGCTCGGGCTCAGCGCACCCAGGCGAGCCGCGGCGAGCTCGAGGGCCAGTGGCAGGCCGTCGAGCCGGAAGCAGATGCGCGCGACGTCGGCCGCGTTCCGCGCATCGAGCGCGAACTCGGGCGCTGCCGCCTCGGCACGGTCGACGAAGAGGCGGATCGCCTCGTAGCGCAGTGCCGCGTCGGGCGCGAGCGGCTGCTCGGGATCCGGGATCGCCAGCGACGGCACGCGAAAGACGACCTCGCCCGGGATGCGCAGCGGCTCGCGGCTCGTGGCGAGCACGGTCACGCCGGGCGCCCCGCGAAGGATCCCGTCGACCAGATCGGCGCTGGCGCCGATCAGGTGCTCGCAGTTGTCGAGCACGAGCAGCAGCGAACGGCCCGCCAGGAACTCGCCGATCGCGTCGCGCAGACCCTGCCCTGCGAGCGCGCGCACGTCGAGCACGGCGGCGACCGCTACCGGGACGGTGCCGGGGTCGGTCAGCGTCGCCAGCTCGACCAGTACTGCACCGTCTGCGAACCGTGACTGCTCTCCGCGCGCGAGCTCGAGCGCCAGCCTCGTCTTGCCGGCGCCACCCGTGCCGGTCAGCGTGAGCAGTCGCGTGTGGCCGAGCACGGTCCGCAACTCGCCGAGCTCGTGCTCGCGTCCGACGAACGAGCTCGCATCTGCGGGCAGGGCACCCGGCCCCGCCGCGCCCGGCAGCGCGGCGAGCTCTCGCGTCAGCGCCTGATGCATCCCCTCCAGTTGGTGACGCCGTTCCTCGGCCCAGTCGTCATAGCGATTCTCGGGCAGCAGGTCCCCGGTATAGAGCGCAAGCGCCGCACGGCATGCGGAGGCCGTTCGCTCGCGCCCCGCCAGCGCAGCCGCCCGCTCGAACCGGTCGACGTCGACATCGACGTCGCCGGAGAGCGAGACGATCTCGTCGCTCACGACGATCGCTGACGGGCCGAGCACGCGCCTCGCGGCGTGGACCGACTGGTAGAGGTTGTTCGCGGCTGCGCCGGGGGCGTGGTCCTGCCAGAGCGCGTCCATCACCTGTTCGCGGTGCAGGCGGCGCCCGGAGGCGATCGCGAGCAGCTTGACGAGCTCGCGCGCCTTCTTCAGCCGCCAGGCACGTGGACCGACCGGTTCACCGTCGACCGATGCGGAGAAGCCCCCGAGCAGGCGCAATGCGACGTTCGGCACGTGCAGAGAATGTCGAAAATCACGCGCGGAGCACTACTTCGACGGAGGTGCCGCCGCGTGGGACGGAGCTCAGCGAGAGCTTTCCGCCGATCGCTGCGGCGCGCTCGCGCATGTTCGTGAGCCCTTGTCCGGCTCCGCCCTCGACCGGCTCGAAGCCGTCGCCGTTGTCGCGAACGGCGACGAAGCGCACGCCGGCGCGGGCGCCGATCTCGACCAGGGCCGTGCTGGCGCCGGCGTGCTTGCGAGCGTTCGCGAGCCCCTCCTGCACGATGCGGAACACCTCGATCTGCTCGTCGGGACGCAACACGATCTTCGGGTCGATGTGCAGCTCGACCGTCAGCGCGCCGTCGCTCATCAGGAACTCCACGTAGCGCCGAAGAGCGGCGTCGAACGGCGAGCGTCCGGCGGCCGACGAGAGGGCGAGGAAGGCGTAGCGCGCCTCCTGCTGCGCGGCCTGCGCCGCCTCCTTGAGGCGCGGGATCGTCGTCGCCGGGTCGGCGCCCGACTCGAGCATGGTCGCGTGCGTCGAGACGGCGAAGAGATATTGCGCCAGCCCGTCGTGGATCTCTCGCGCGAGGCGTCCGCGCTCCTCGGCGACCGCGCGACCGAACTCGGTGGCCCGGATCGACCGCCACGCTCCCACGAGCAGGACGCCGTACGCGAACAGCTGGATGTAGTCGCCGAGCGTCACGGTGCCCGGGCGGGCGACCGGCACGAGCATGAAGTCGAGCGTCGCGTAGAGGGTCAGGGTGCCGCCGAGCGCAAGCCAGAGCTCGAGGTTGTCGCCGCTCTTGCGGAAGCGGACGGTGAAGCCGACGACGGCGACGAGGAGGACGAACACGAGCGAAGCCCGCGCGGACGTCAGCGAGGTGAGCGTTGCCAGATTCCCGCCGACGTCGAGGATCGGAAACGTCTGGACGAGGAAGCGGAACGCGAGCCAGACGGCTCCGAGGGCCGCTACGCCGAGCGCCATCGCCCTGACGATGAGATCGCTGCGCCACACGATGTGACCGCGCACGAAGCTCGCAGTCGCAACGAGTGCCCAACCGATGATGGCGCCGACGATTCCCGCCCACAGCTCGGCCGAGCGACCGGCAAAGCCGCCGACGGCCGGGACGACGGTGAACGCGAACAACGAGAGCGAGGTCAGGAAGAACCCGGCGAAGATCAGGAAGTCGAACCGGCTCCCCTCGACCGAGAAGCGCGTTGCGCTCAGGACGGCGACCAGGGCGCCGGTCAGGACGAATACGGTCTCGAGCGTCAGCTTCAGCTCCGGCACGTAGATCGGCACGCGGAGCTGGGGGTAGGCCAGGAAGAGCGCCAGCGAGGCACCGAAGAGGGCGAAGAGGATCACCTGCCCCCAGAGCAGGCCAGTGAAGCGGTCGCGGTCCACCGCTCCCACGTATCGGCAGAATCGGCTCGAGCGATGACCGCCTCCCGGATCCTGATCGTCGACGACCACCCGCTGACGCGCGACGCCCTCTCGGGGCTGCTCGCGCACAACGGCTTCGACGTCTGCGGCGAGGCTGCCGGCGGGGAGGAGGCGATCCGGCTGGCGGCCGAGCTGCAGCCCGACCTCGTGCTGCTCGATCTGACGATGCCGGGGATGGACGGCCTGCGGACGCTGCCTCGGCTGCGCGAGGCCGCGCCCGGGTGCGCAGTCGTCGTGCTGACGGCCGCGGAGGACGAGGGCAACCTGATGGGGGCGATCCGGGCCGGCGCTGCCGGCTACCTGCTGAAGAGCGAACCGCCCGAGCGCATCGTCGCGTTCCTGCGCGGCGTCGAGCAGGGCGAGGTGCCGCTCTCCGGCGCCGTCGCCCGGCGGCTCTTCGAGCAGGTGCGTGAAGGCGACGCGCCCCAGACGGTCCCGGACTCGATCGCCGCCGTCCTGTCGGCGCGAGAGGCCGAGGTACTACTGCTCCTGGAACGCCACCTCGCCACCGACGAGATCGCGCGGATGCTCGAGATCTCGGAGCACACGGTCCGCTCGCACGTCAAGAGCCTGCTCGGCAAGCTCGGCGTGTCGTCGCGGCGCGAAGCGGTCGACGCACTCGCCGCGGCGCGCCGGGCGTAGGAACACTCAGCTTTCGAAGCCCTCGAGGACGGCTTCGACGAGCGACGGCAGCGTGCGCAGGTTGTAGCCACCTTCGAGGACGGCGGCGACGCGAGGGGCGAGCTGCATCGTGCGCGCCGCGAGCTCGCGAAAGCAGTCGGCCGAGAGCGCGAGGTCGGCGAGCGGATCGGCGACGTGCGCGTCGAGGCCACAGGAGACGAGCAGCAGCTCGGGTGCAAATCCCGTCACCGCGCGCTCCACGAGCTGCCACGCCTCGAGGTAGGCGGCGTCGGCAGTCCCTGCCGGGAGCGGGATGTTGAGCACCGACTCGGACTGGTCGTCGGGCCCGCCGGTGCCCGGGTAGAAGGGCCACTGATGGAGCGACGCGAAGAAGATCGACGCATCGTCCCCGACGACGTCCTGGGTGCCGTTGCCGTGGTGCACGTCCCAGTCGACGATCGCGACGCGCTCGACTCCGAGGTTCGCCTGCGCCCACCGTGCGGCGATCGCGATCGAGCCGAAGAGGCAGAACCCCATCGCGCGGCCACGCTCCGCGTGGTGGCCCGGCGGGCGCGCCAGAGCGAACCCGCTGCGCGTCGCCGCCTCGATTGCGGCACCGGCGGCGAGGAGCGCCGACTCGAAGCTCGTCGGAGTGCACAGCGTGTCGGGGTCGATCAGCCCGTTCGTGGTGCGCACGTCCTCGACGAGCTCGGCCGTGTGGCAGCGCAGCACGTCCTCCACCGACGCCGGCGCGCACTCGGCGAACGGGAAGTGCTGCTGCAGCACGGCAAGCCGCTGCTGCGACTCCGGATGAGTCCCCGTTGGGTGCAGATGCGAGAACGCGGTGTGGCTGACGAGGTCGACGACGGCCTCGCGTCAGTGCGCCGGCGGGAGTTGGAGGGTCACGATGCCAACCTTTGCAAAGACGCGCCGTCCTACGGATGCGGGGCAGTCGCGCCGACAATGCCTGGAGAGTCACGGTCGTCGGCCGGCTCAGAGACATCCAAACGAGGAGGCTTCTACCGATGAAGTTCAGACTGAGTGGGCCTGCGTTCGTGCTGGCATTGATCGCGCTGTTCGTGGCGCTCAGCGGCGGCGCCGTCGCAGCGGGGATCGTTCCGCTGGCCCGTCACGCCATCACCGCGGGAACGGCCGGGAACGCCCTCAAGCTCGGCGGCAAGACGCGGGCTCAGCTCGCCAAGAGCTTCCAAGGCGCCCGGGGCCCGCAGGGCTTGCGCGGGCCGGCCGGCGCTGCAGGACCTGCCGGACCTGCAGGGCCGGCGGGGTCGAGCCCTGCGGCGGCCGTGAGCGTTCACACGACCGCGTACACCCTGAACGCAGGCGCCAACCAGACGTTCGTCGCGAGCTGCGGCGCGGGGCAGAAAGCGATCAGCGGCGGCTATGACAGCGACAGTGCTTCTGCCGTTATCAACCTCGACCTGAAGCCGACGGCAGCGGACGACGGCTGGAGCATCCTGCTCGCGAACCAGGACAAGAACAACGTCCCTCACTCGGGCACGGTCTACGTCGTCTGCCTGGGGTAGCGAGGCCCGAATCACGTCGTGCCGGGGCCTGGATCGAGGAGGGCCTCGGCACAGCACACTGGAGCCCAGCGCGGGGGCTATTGTCCGGGGCCAATCTGATTGCAAGGGGGTCGTCGGATGAAACGGAACCTTGGGGGACCGGCATTCGTTCTGGCGCTGATCGCTCTGTTCGTGGCGCTCAGCGAGGGCGCGGTAGCGGCCGGAATCGTCCCGCTCGCGAGGCACGCGATCACCGCGGCAACGGCGTCGAATGCGTTGAAGCTCGGCGGGAAGACGCCGACGCAGATCAAGGCCAGCCTGCGCGGGGCCCCAGGCCCGGCCGGCCCGACCGGTCCGCAGGGTGCTGCCGCGAGCGCGCAGGTCGCGGTGCACACCCAGACGTTCAGCTTGAACGCGAGCGGCACGGACGGTGACACGCAGACGGTGACGGCGAGCTGCGGGACCGGCCAGAAAGCAGTCGGCGGCGGCTACCTCACCGACGGAGGCGTCGGCTTGCAGGGCGGCGTCCTCGGGCTCGACGGCGCGCCGACCTCGGCGGACGACGGCTGGTCGATCTCCCTGGACAACCTCGACGGGAGCGCGTCGCACACCGGCAAGGTCTACGCGGTCTGCTTCGGTTGACCGTCAGGGCGCGTCAGCGCGCTCCTCGAGCCGGCCGGCGAGCGCGCCGAGCCCGATCGCCTCGGCGTAGCGCGCCGCCTGCGCCCAGTCCGGCGGGGTCGGGACGAGGTCGGGGAGCGGCGCGCCGGCGTCCATCCGGGCGATCTGCAGGTAAAGCCGCAGGTCGTCTGCGATCGCCGGGAAGCGGCCGTCCGCGAGCGCGTGCTCGAGCGACCCGTGCTGGCGCAGGATGTCGGCGGCCTTCTTCGGGCCGATCCCCGGTGCGCCGGGAATGCGGTCGGACGCGTCTCCGCGCAGCGCGATGAAGTCAGGCACCTGGGCGGGCTCGACGCCGTAGCGCTCGCGCACCTCCGCCGGGCCGATCCGCGCGAGCTCGCTCACGCCCTTGACGGGCTGCAGGATGCTGACCCGATCCGAGACGAGCTGGAAGGCATCACGGTCCGACGTTGCGACCACGACGAGGCCCGGCCAGCGCGCCGCGGCTGCCGCGAGGAAGTCGTCGGCCTCGTAGCCGTCCGCCTTGCCGACCAGGAAGCCGAACGACACGACGAGCTCGGGAAGGCGGCGGAGCTGTTCGAGGATCGAGTCCTCGAATTCGCGTCCCGACTGGTACGCGGGCAGGGCGACGTGCCGGTACGTCGGCGTCTCCAGCGTGTCCCAGCCGACGATCACCGCATCCGGCCGCTCGACGTCCCACAGCCGCTGCAGGAAGTTCGCGAACCCGATCAGCGCGTTCGCGGGCCGGCCGGCGCCGTCCTTCAGGTGCTTCGGCAGCCCGTGGTAGGCGCGGTGCGCGAGCGAGTCTCCGTCGATCGCCAGCAGCGTCTGCTCGCTCACAGGGTCGCCTCCAGCTCGGCGATCGCCCGCATCAGCCGTTCGGTGGCGACGCGAGAGGCCTCGCGAATGTCGCCGCGGTCGAGGTCGTCGAGAGCGATCGGAGCGCCGTAGCGCACCCGGAGCGGCCGAAGCCGTGCCAGGCCGTCGGTGCCCTTGATCCCGGCCGGCACGAGCGGGACGCCGGCCTCGAGGGCGATGCGCGCGGCGCCCGTGTGGGCCTGCGCCTCGCGCCGCTTCCGCAACCCTTTTCGCCGGCGCGTCCCCTCGGGGAACATCGCGATCACGTGGCCCGCACGGGCCAGCTCGACAGCGGTCTCGATGGCAGCGAGGTCGGCCGAGCCACGCTCGACCTTGAACGCACCCCCCGCGGCGAGGAGCGTCGAGAGCGGGAACCAGAAGAGTTCGGACTTGGCCATGAAGCGCAGGAAGCGCTTCGGCCAGATGGCGATTCCCAGCGCCCACGGGTCGAAATTCGAGGCGTGACCGGCCGCGAGCACGTAGCCGCCCTCGGCAGGAAGAAGCTCGGTTCCATAAGCCTTGAAGCGGTACAGGAAGTGCACGACCGGCCAGGAAACGGCGGCCGCGAAGGAGTAGAACGCGCTCGGGCGCGGGGGACGTGTCACCGGCGGCGAGTATCGCGGATCCGGGCTCGGCGCTATGGTGGCCGCGCCAAATGCCTGCCGCGAACGGCAAGAAGCTCGTGATCGTCGAGTCGCCGGCGAAGGCCAAGACCATCGCCGGCTATCTCGGGAGCGACTACGTCGTGGAGTCGTCGATCGGCCATATCCGCGACCTCCCGACGAGCGCATCCGAGATTCCTGCGAAGGTCAAGGACGAGCCCTGGGCGCGCCTCGGCGTCAACGTCGACGACGACTTCACGCCGATCTACGTCGTCGACGCGCGGAAGAAGAAGGTCGTCGCCGACCTGAAGACGAAGCTCAAGTCCGCCGACGAGCTCCTGCTCGCGACGGACGAGGATCGCGAGGGCGAGGCGATCGCCTGGCACCTCGTGCAGGAGCTGAAGCCGACGGTCCCGGTGCGGCGCATGGTCTTCCACGAGATCACGCGGCCGGCGATCGAGCGGGCGCTCCTCGAGACGCGCGAGATCGACGAGTCGTTGGTCGACGCGCAAGAGGCGCGGCGCATCCTCGACCGTCTGTACGGCTACGAGGTATCGCCCGTTCTCTGGCGGAAGGTGATGCAGGGGCTGTCGGCGGGACGGGTGCAGTCCGTCGCCACGCGGCTCGTGGTCGAGCGCGAGCGCGAGCGGATCGCATTCGTCGCAGCGGGGTACTGGGACATCGTCGGCACCTTCGATCCCGGCGCGTTCACCGCCCGCCTGTCGTCGGTCGGCGGTCGCCGCGTCGCCCAGGGCCGCGACTTCGGCCCGGACGGCGCGCTCAAGTCGGACGATGCCGTGCAGCTCGCCGAGGAGGACGTGCGCGGGCTCGCCGGTTCGCTCGAAGGCGCGGCGTTCGCCGTCACCTCGGTCGAGGAGAAGCCCTACCGGCGCCGCCCGGCCGCCCCGTTCATGACGTCGACCTTGCAGCAGGAGGCGAGCCGAAAGCTTCGGCTCTCGTCGCAGCAGACGATGCGGGTCGCACAGCGCCTGTACGAGAACGGGTTCATCACCTACATGCGCACCGACTCGACGACGCTCTCCGAGGCCGCGCTCACGGCGGCGCGCGACCAGGCGCGGCGGCTGTACGGAGCCGAGGCGGTGCCGGAGGAGCCCCGTCGCTACGAGCGTCGGGTCAAGAACGCCCAGGAGGCACACGAGGCGATCAGGCCGGCAGGAGACAGCTTCCGCACCCCGGACGACGTGCGCCGCCAGCTCTCCGGCGACGAGTTCAACCTCTACGACCTGATCTGGAAGCGGACCGTCGCATCGCAGATGGCCGACGCGCGCGGACACACCGTCTCGGTGCGGATCGGCGCGACGGCCGCCGACGGCACGAAGGTCGAGTTCGCGACAGCCGGGACGACGATCACGTTTCGCGGCTTCCTGCTCGCGTACGAGGAGGGCCGCGACGAGCCTGCCGCGGACGACTCCGAGGACAAGCGTCTGCCACCGCTCGCCGAGGGCGACTCGCTGACGGCCACGCAGCTCGAGCCGGAAGGGCATTCCACCTCCCCGCCTGCCCGCTACACCGAGGCCACGCTCGTCAAGGCGCTCGAGGATCGCGGCATCGGCCGCCCCTCGACCTACGCCGCGATCATGGGCACGATCCTCGATCGCGGCTACGTGCGGAAGCAGGGCCAGGCGCTCGTGCCGGAGTTTCTCGCGTTCGCCGTCGTCAACCTGCTCGAGCGGCATTTCGCACGGCTCGTCGACTACGAGTTCACCGCCCGCATGGAGGACGACCTGGACGAGATCGCGGCGGGCGAGGAGGCTCGCACCGACTGGCTGCGCCGCTTCTACTTCGGAGCCGACGACGACACCGGACTGAAGGAGCTGGTCGCCCACCTCGGCGACATCGACGCGCGCGAGATCAACACGTTGCCGATCCCGGGAAGCGACATCGTCGTTCGCGTCGGCCGCTACGGGCCGTACCTGGAGCGCGACGGGCAGCGCCAGACGCTCCCGCCGGACATCGCGCCGGACGAGCTGACGCCGGCCCGTGCGGAGGAGCTCCTCGCCCAGGGGCGGCAGGAGCGCGAGCTCGGCGTCGATCCCGACTCGGGCAACGCCGTCGTGGTGCGGGCGGGGCGCTACGGCCCGTACGTCACCGAGGTCGTCGATGGTGAGTCGAAGCCCCGCACGGCGTCGCTGTTCCGGACGATGAGCCCCGAGACCTTGACGCTCGACGAGGCGCTCCGGCTGCTGACGCTGCCCCGCACGCTCGGGGAGGCCGACGGGGAGCCTGTCGTCGCCGCAAACGGCCGCTACGGCCCCTACGTCAAGAAGGGGGCGGAGACCCGCTCGCTCGAGTCCGAGGAGCAGCTCTTCACGGCCACGCTGGATGACGCGCTCGCGCTGCTCGCCGCGCCGAAGCCACGCGGGCGCCGCGCCGCAGCCCCGCCGCTCAAGGAGCTGGGAGACGATCCGGTGTCGGGGAAGCCGATCGTGCTCAAGGACGGCCGCTTCGGGCCCTACGTGACCGACGGCGAGACGAACGCCAGCCTGCGGGCCGGCGACTCCGTGGAGGAGATCGGCGCCGAGCGGGCCCGCGAGCTCCTCCAGGAGCGCCGCGAGCGGGGCCCCGCCAAGAAGGCGAAGAAGACCCGCCGCGGCCGGTCGTAGCGGTTCTTACAGGCTCGTAGCGGGATTCACAGATTCGAAACAGCTCCGACCAACATCGTTGACGCGCTACCGTCCATACTCAGCAGGACGGGAGTGGAATGCCTAGGCCGCCGCACGCGTTTTCGAGGCTCAGGTGTACTGCCGCTGAAGTGCCGCTAGAAACGGGTGCCGTCTGCCCGTATGGTGGGAAGGTTTGGGGAGCCGGGAGCAGAAACGAAAGGACATCGAGTACTTGACTCAGAACCAGCTGACGGAACTGCTTGAGACGGAAAGTGCGCGGGCGCTGATCGAAGCGGGAGAGGAGCGCGGCTGGATCGAACCGGCCGAGCTCGAGGCGTTCGCGGTCGAGAACGACCTGGGTGAGCCGGAGCTCGAAGAGATCATGCGCGAGCTCGAGCGCACGGGTCTTGAAGTGCGCGAGCCGGTCGTCGAGGAGAAGAACACGAAGGTTCAGGCGGAGCCGGTCGTCTACGAGGCCGACTCGCCGTCGGGCGCCGGGGACAGCCTGCAGCTCTTCCTGGCCGATGTCGGCAAGCACAAGCTGCTGACCGCCCATGAGGAGGTCGTGCTGGCCAAGGCGATCGAGCGTGGCGACGGGCGCGCAAAGCGCCGGATGATCGAGTCGAACCTACGCCTCGTCGTATCGATCGCGAAGGGCTATCGCGGGCTCGGCGTGCCGTTCCTCGACCTGATTCAGGAGGGCACGCTCGGCCTGAACCGCGCGGTCGAGAAGTTCGACTGGCGGCGCGGATACAAGTTCTCGACCTACGCGACCTGGTGGATCCGCCAGAGCGTGCAGCGTGCGGTCGCGAATCATGCGCGCACGATCCGCGTGCCGGTGCACGTCGTCGAGCGTCAGCAGAAGCTGTCACGCGCGGCCCGCCGGCTCGAGGTCGAGCTGGGTCGCGAGGCGACGAAGGAGGAGCTCGCCGAGGCAACCGGCCTGCCGATCCAGCACGTCGAAGAGGCGCTGTCGGCTGCGTCCGCATCGGTGTCGCTGAACCAGACGGTCGGCGCCGACGACGAAGGCGAGCTCGGCGATCTGTTCGCCGACCGGGAGGCCGCCGATCCGTTCGACGAGGCGGAGGAGTCGCTTCGCCGCCAGAACATCCGCAAGGCGCTCGATGCCCTCCCCGAGCGGGAGCGGCGCATCCTCGAGCTCCGGTTCGGCTTCGAGGGCGAACCGTGGACGCTCGAGGCGATCGGCCACGAGCTCGACCTGACGCGTGAGCGCGTGCGTCAGCTCGAAGGCCAGGCGCTGTCGCGCCTCGCCGCCCTGCGCGAGCTCGCAGGGCTCGCGGCCTAGCAGTCGACCAGGTGTGGTGCCTGGCACTCCGGTGCCAGGCACCAGCCTTTCACGGACGCCGCAGGCTAGCGGCAGGGGAGCGACTGCGAGCCGCGCCCGCCCGATCCCGGCAGGGAACGTCGCCGGGAACCGCCAGGCCATTCGCGTGAACTCGCGCTGGCCGCCTGCGCACGACTTCGGACGCGACAGCGTGATGGTGGAGCGATAGGTGTGGAACTCACCCGCTGCGCAGTTCGGCTTGCAGTCGTTGACGGTTGCGATGCCGCTTCCGATCGCATGCTTCGCGTTCCACGACGACCACGAGAGATTCGTGAAGTAGAAGTTCGCGTCGCCGCACGCCACGATGATCTTCTTCGGCCTGACGGTTGCCGGCGCCCCCGGCACGCAGCCCGCAAGCCTGGGCGGGCTCGCCGCTCCGGCAGCTGTGGCGACCACGGTTGCGAACAGGATCACTGCGAGCGACAGAGGACGCGGGTTAACACGAGCCATCGGCGGAGACCCTATTACTGTCGTCCACCGTGGGAGGGTTCGCGTGACGGAGTCGACGATTGCGGGCCTGCGGCCGGACGGGCCGTTCGTCGGTCGCATCGTTCGGGTCGAGCCGATCGCCGAGTCGCACCGCGAGGGCTTGCGCGAGGCTGCGGAGCGCGACCCGCAGATCCATCGCTTCACGAACATGTACACGCTCGGCTTCGACCGCTGGTTCGACGTCGCGCTCGACTCGACCACGGAGATCCCGTTCGTCGTGGTCGTGGACGGCCGTCCCGCGGGCTCCACCCGGTACCTGAACATCGAGCCGTTCCACCGCCGCACCGAGATCGGCTGGACGTGGCTCGAGCGCGCCCAGTGGGGCACCGGCGCGAACGTCGAGACCAAGTACCTCCTGCTTCGCAACGCGTTCGACCGCTGTGGCCTCCAGCGGGTCGAGTTCAAGACGGACGCCCGGAACCTACGAGTTCGCGGTGCCTTGCTCGGCGTCGGCGGCACGTTCGAGGGGATCTTCCGCAAGCACATGGTGCTTCCGGATTCGATCCGCGACTCCGCCTGGTACTCGATCATCGACGACGACTGGCCTCGTGTCCGGGCGATGCTCGAGGAGAAGATCGCGAGGCATGTCGCGTGAGGTGCGCTGTCGCGGTCGCGCCGGTCCGGGCCGAGCCGCGGGACGACGCCGAACAGGTGACGCAGGCCCTTGCGGGGGAGCCGCTGCGAGGTCGAGCGAAGGCAGGGTGACTGGGCGCTCGTGCGGACCGCGTACGACTATCCGGGCTGGATCCGCAGCGAGGCGCTCGAAGACGGAGAGGGCGAGCTCGTTGCGGACGCGGACGGGACGCCGGTCGACGTCGCGCGGGGTTATCTCGGCGCGCCGTACCTCTGGGGCGGCATGACCGAAGCGGGCATCGATTGCTCGGGCCTCGTCCACATGGCGTATCGGAGGGTCGGACAGCTCGTTCCTCGCGACTCGGATCAGCAGGAGGAAGCGGGCGAGCCGGTCAGCCAGCCCCAACCCGGTGATCTGGTGACCTACGGCGACCCGGAGGCCGGGGCCGATCACATCGCGTTCTGGCTCGGAAATGGGCGGATCCTGCACGCGACGGGCCGGGACGGCGGCATCGGGGTGGTCGAGGAGCTAGAACCGGCTTTTCTCCAGGCTCGGCGGCGCCGGTGGGTGAGCTTTCCTGCCGGCCGACCAAAAGGGTGAGCGGCGCTCCCTCGTTCGGGGAAGATTCGTCCTAAAGAAGCCGTTTGCCAAGGCCGATAGCCCTGTTGTGGACGCTGCCCAGCGCAACGAGATCCTGTCGCGCTACGAAGAGCATCGCGCGCGCTTCGAGTCTGTTGCCGCGCGGCGCGACGCGAACGTCGCCGAGGTCATCCCGTTTCAGGCTCCCCTGCCCGAGCTCGAGCAGGAGCCGACCGCTCGCGAGATCGAGGTGCTCCAGCTGATCTCAGACGGGCTCGTGAACCGCGAGATCGGCGTCCGCCTCTTCCTTTCCGAGGAGACCGTGAAGAGTCACGTCAGGCACCTGCTCGCGAAGCTTCAAGCGCGCAGCAGAGCCCACGCCGTAGCTGTTGGCTTCCGGCGTGGGCTCATTAACTGACCAGCCCGGGCAGGTTTTCCACCACCTGTGGACAATCCCCTAAACGGGTGACGCCCAGGGATGAAAGACCCAGTTAACTACGCGAGCCTTACCAGGAAGCGGCGCCACCGGCAATGGTGCCGCGGCGGACAAACGCAACGATTTTGCGCACTTAGGTTCCCCCATTCATTGGGACTGACGGCAGAGGGAAGCTTATAACCCAAATGGGGGACATGCAAGTCATGCCGGGTCTGAAGCGTCTCACTGACGGTCTGACGCCAGCCTCTGCGGCGTACATGGTGATCGTGCTGGCGATCGCCTCGGGCGTCTTCACTGCGCTCATTCTCGGTGGGTTCGACCTCGGGAACCCCGCGGCGGTGATCGGCCTGGCGGCCGTGGCCGCATACGGCGAGTACGGCGGTCACATCTCGCTTCGAGGCGGGAACCTCACAGTCTCCATCTCGCTACTGCCGGCGGTGCTCGCGGCAGTCCTGTTCGGTCCGTTGGCTGCGATGGTTGTCTTCGGAGCTTCTGCAATTGGGCTCTCCTTCCCATGGCAAGGGAGGCTCGCGTACGTTGGAAGCAGATCACTAACCGGCGCGATCGCAGCCGGTGCCAGCGCGATCGTCGCCACAACCATGTCCGCTGGCACTGGTGAACTCGTCGTTGCGTCCGCCGTTGCTGCTCTCACAGCGCAGGTAACGGATGTCGGGGTTGCCTCGCTTACCTACCGAATCCGTGGTCACGGACGATCGATGGACGCGGCTCGTGACCTTCTCCCCGTCATCGTCGCATCGGTTCCGTTGTATGCGCCTGCGGTTGCCATCCTCGCCCTGGCTTATCGCGACATCTCGCCCTGGACTCTCCCTCTCTTCTTTGCCCCCGCCCTCGCGGCGCAACAGTGGTTCCTGCTCTACCAGGCGCAGCGCAGCCTCGCCAGCGACCTTCAGTCGCTCAATGCACAACTCGAAGCCGCGAACCTGTCGTTTGCAAAGGGCTTGATTGCCACGCTAGAAGCCAGCGACCGCTACACAGCCGGTCACTCGCTCGCCGTCGCGACTTACGCCCGCGACATCGCTCGACGCATGGCACTCGACGAGGAGCAGCAGGACCTCGCTCACCTCTGTGGCCTCGTTCACGACATCGGCAAGATCGGCCTCCCGCCAGGTCTTCTCGAAAAGACAGGTGCCCTGACACTCGACGAGCGACGGGAGATGCAACAGCACTCTGAGATAGGGGAACGGATTCTTGCGAACGTCGATACGTACTCTGAGATCGCGGCGATCGTTCGAGCGCATCACGAACGCATCGATGGTCAGGGATACCCCGACGGTCTAACCGGCGACGCAATTCCTCTCCTTTCCCGAATCATTGCCGTTGCTGACGCGTACAACGCAATGACGTCTGACCGCCCCTATCGCGATGCCATGCCAAGCCGGGTGGCACGTCTGCGTCTCGCGCAGGCCGTTGAGACCCAGTTCGACACTGCTGCCGTTGCCGCATTCGAAGCAATTCTTGCCGGCGCTCCCGAGGAGTACCGTCTCGCTAGAGGCCAAGAGTTCGAGCTTCTAAGCGTCGCGGCTGAGCCAATGGTCGAGCAGACAATCGTCGCGATCGCTTAGCGCGTCTCTTGATAGCGCGCGACGGCTTGGGTCCTCGTTCGGACACCAAGTTTTTCCAAGACGTGTCGAACATGGATTTTGACGGTCGCTTCGGAGATTACGAAAGCAGCTGCGATCTCCTTGTTCCGGAAACCTTGCGCCATGAGTTCGAGCACCTCAGCTTCGCGGGGCGTCATCAGCTGACTGGGGTCACCGATCGAGGGGCTTCGGAGCCCCGCCTTTCGCGCGAGAGCGCGGTCGCTCGAGAGCCGGTATAGGCGCTCTAGGGTCGGACGAAGGTGATCCCGGGCGGCGAGGCACGTTGCAAGGGTCGGTGATGCCCGCAGGCAGCAGACGACTGGATCCCAAGTGTTGCGACGTTGCGCTTCCTCGACTACGCGCGCAGCTGCCTCGTCGTCACCTGAGTTCGCAGCAACGATTGCTCGAGCGCCCTCAGCGAGCACCCGAACCTCGCTGGCTATCGACAGCGCATCTGCACAATCGGCGGTCTCGAGCGCGCCCTCGTGTTTACCGGTCAGCGCCTGACCAAGGGCGCGAGTTGCAAGGTATTCTCCGTGCATCGCTGGTGCCGCCTGGTGCGAGGCATCGAACTTGACTTGATCAAGTCCTTCGTCATACCTCGCCAATTGCATAAGTAGCCTTGCACGCAGCGCTGCGACATTCATCGCGTGATGTCCCAACGGTCGTTCGCGCAGCGTCGACTCGATCGCCTTCAGCAGCGAATCTGCTTCCCGGAACCGCCGCATCCCGAGCTTGACGAAAGCCAGGTTCCACTGTCCGTGAGGCTGAGCGAAGTCAAAGCCGCAAGCCTCGATCTCAGTCATCATCTGTTGGGCTAGGCCAAGGGCGCGCACGTACTCGCATTGGAGACCAAGCGCGTACGACAGGTTGAGCAGGACACTTGTGCGAGCGCGCGGATCCGGTACTTGGTCGAGTACACGAAGCGCGTCATCGAAGTACGGCCCGTCTCGGAAGCCAGCTCCGATCCTCATGCGTGCGATTACGGAGCTGGCGTGACGTGCGACGTTCAGCGGAGATCGGCTGCGATGCGCCAGTTCGCCGAGTTCGGCGATGCGAGCATCAACGCTTTGGCGCTCACCATACGTCGCAGCAATGGCGAGTCCATGCAGCGCCTCGTTCAAATCAACGTCATCCTCCGCCTCCATCAGCGCCTGCTCGAAAGCGCTCTCTGACCGGTCGTAATCTGCGAGCTGGAACGCGGCACCTCCGGCGATTGCGCTTGCTCGAGACCGAAGCGGGGTACCGATTCCAAGCTGCTCTTGTAGTCGGCTGGAAAGCTGGAGCGCCAGGGGATACGCACCATCTCTCAACGCCAATTCGGCGTCGATGAGGTCGACTTCATCAGGCGGAAGGGCGGGCTCTGCGCGGAGTTCCGAGGCGAAGCGTGCGAGCGAGCCGAGCCTGCCGCTACGAACGAGAGGCTTGTACGCAGCTATGAGTATCGGCTGAACTACGTCCGAGATCCCGAATCGTCTCGAGACATCAAGCGCCTGGTCCCAACACTCGCGGCCGATATAAGAGTCGATCGCGCGCCGGACCCTCTCCTCCGACTGTGGATCCTCACGGAGCTTCTCAAGCAGGAACTCTCGGAGCAGAGGATGCAGCTCCGAGGATTGGTCCGACATAAACCCAAGATCGCGCGCTCGCATCGCGACTGCGGGGCCTTCGTCGCCGAACGCCTGCACGAGAGATTCCCGTGATAGATCAGGCAGAAGAGCCAGCTCGACCAGTTGGGTCCGTTCGAAGTCGGTGGCAGACTGAAGAAGCTCGTCCGCAACGTACTGGTGAAGAGCCTGGGGCATCGCGTTGGTTGGCGGGTTTGCTGGGCCGAGCCTTGAGGCCAATGCGAGCACAGCAGGCCATCCCCGCGCCTGATCAAGCAATTCTTGGAGGTCTGGCCGTCTGCCCAGGACAGCAAAGGACTCCTGGTCGTCCATCGCCAACGCGTCTCGACCGATTTCGGACAGCTCCGCATATACGACGCGTCTGGCGGTCGCCCAAACGGGGCGTACGCGGGATGCCACCAGGAGACGGGCGGAAGTTCGTGCGTGGAGGACCTCAACCATCGATTCGATGTCCTCTGCGGCACCAAGTTCGTGGTAGTCGTCGATGACGATCCATTGGACGCGCTGTTTGTTGATCTGATCAGCGAGGGCGGCAGCGACGCCTCTGGCCGACCGTTGCGGATTGCTTTGCGCGCTCAGGTACTCGCGGATGAACTTGCTCGCGCTGCCGCCCAGCGCATCGATCCCTGCGGCGAGATCCTCCGACAGCGTCACCACGTCGCGGTGTGCCGGCGTCGCCGATACCCAGATCGCGCCGGAAAGCGTCTTCACCCACTGGCGGGCGAGCGTGGTCTTTCCGTAGCCGGCGGGTGCGAGGAGCAGGATCACCCTGGCCTCGCACTCGTCGAGCATCTTGGTTAGTCGCGGTCGATCGATGATCCCGCGTTCTCGACGCGGTCCGTCCTGAACAGCCGTCGCGGCCATGCCTGCCAGCTCCTGCCTGTTCGCTCCCTCTTGCTGCGGGGAACCTACAACGTCTCAGGCCCTGGCCAAGGGGGCCGGCGCCCGCGGCGGAGGGTTTCGCCGCGGGCGCTTGTTTCGCCGTCAGCCCCCGTTGTCGGCTCTTGCCGACGCCAAGCGGGTCGCCAGCGGGTCCTCACCCGTCAGCAGACGGAACGCCACCGGAATCTGGCGACGGCGCGGCACCCCGAGCTTCTGCCGCAGCGCGTCGCTGTGCGCTTTCGCCGTTCTCGGGGAGATCCCGAGGACGACGCCGATCTCCTCGTTGGAAAGCCCTTGGGCGATCAGCTCGACGACCTGTCGCTGCCGAGCGGTGATGACGAAGGGGTCATGGAGTGCCTGCATGCGGAGAGGCTACGGGCGCCGCCGCGCCATCCCCATAGGTCAAAGGGTGTAAATGACCGGGTCAGACGCGGCGTGCTCGCGCGCGCTCGTACGTGCCGATGAACGACGCTTCGTGGCCCCGCTCGTTCGCCTCTCGCAGCTCGTCGTCGTCGAGCGCGCCGATCCGCAGCAGCAGCTCGAACTCGTCGCGCAGATGCGTTCGCATCATCTCGGGCCCATCCGTCGCGATCGTGAACCTGACGCCGTGCTCCACGAACGTCCTGAACGTGTCGCGAACCGATTCCTGATCGGGGAGCGCGCCGGTCAGGAGGTTCGACGTCGGGCAGATCTCGAGCGTCACGTCCGCGTCGCGAAGCGCCGCCATCAGCTCGGGGTCGCGCGCGGCGAGGACGCCGTGCCCGATGCGGTCGGGTCGAAGCGAGTCGAGCACCTCCGCCGTCTCGGCGAGCCCGAGCTCTTCGCCCTCCTCGCCGACGTGGATCGTCACGCCCAGGCCACCGTTGCGAGCCAGCTCGACGTGCTCGCGCAGCTGCGTGTAGTCGAATCTCGTTCCGCCCGGACGCGGGCCGGCGATGTCGACGCCGACGATCCCCCGCGAGGCGTACTTGAGCGCCTTCTCGACGATGATCAGGTTCTGCTGCGGCGTGAACGTTCGATCCATCATCAGGATCAGGCCCGCGCGCACCTGCGGGTACTCGAGCGAGGCGAGGTCGAGCCCGCGCACGGCGGCGAGGATGATGTGGTCGAGGTCGCGCTCGCCGCCGCGATTGCGCTTCATCGGGTTGAACCGAAGCTCCAGCGTCGTGATCCGCTGTGAGCGGTAGGCGCCGCCGATCGCGGCGTGCACGCTGCGCTCGACGGCCAGCGGCGAGCTCTGGATCAGCTCCGTCAGGTGGTAGATGCGGTCGAGCGCGTCGAGGTCGGCGACGCCCCGCGGATCCGACACGGTGACCATCCGGTCGAACTCCCAGTAGTCGCGGGTCGGCAGCGCGATTCCCTGTTCGTGCGCGAGGCTCCACATGATGTCCGACGCCACCGAGCCGCCCAGGTGCGTGTGCAGCTCGGCAAGGCCTTCGTCCACCACGCTCCGACTCTAACGAGAGCGGGGGCGACCCCCGGGCGGCCAGTAAAGTCTCGTGACGGTGGGCGTCCGTCCGCAAAGGCTGGACCGACTGCCGCAGCAGTTCTTCGTCCAGCTGCTCGGTCGGGTCGCCGAAGCGGCGGCGGAAGCCGGTCCGCCGCTCGTCGACCTCGGCCGTGGCAATCCCGATGTCGGGCCGCCGCCGCATGTCGTCGAGGCGCTGCGCGAGGCCACGCTCGGCGACGGCGTCCACGGGTACGCCGGGATTCGGGGCATGCGACGCCTTCGCGAGGCCGTGGCTATCGCGGTATCGGCGCGACTACGGCGTCGAGCTCGATCCGGAGACGGAGGTCGCGGTCGTGCCGGGCACGAAGACGGCCCTCGCGGAGCTCCCGCTCGCGCTGG
Source organism: uncultured Thermoleophilia bacterium (assembly GCA_963774355.1). GTDB lineage: Bacteria > Actinomycetota > Thermoleophilia > Gaiellales > Gaiellaceae > PALSA-600. Next base: position 39,607 of record CAVZER010000004.1, read on the forward strand.
CCGAGGAGGGCGACACCATCCTGCTCCCGGATCCGTACTACCCCGACTACCCGTCGGGACTGGCGCTCGCCGGCGCGAGGCTCGCCACCGTGCCGCTCGATCCCGAGCGAGGCTGGGCCCCGGAGCTCGACGACGCGCCGCGGGCGGCCGCCCTGTACCTCAACTACCCCTCGAACCCGTGCGCGGTCTGCGTCGCGCCGGGAACGTTCGAGAGCGCCGTCGCGTGGGCGGAGCGCACCGGCGGCGCCGTCGTCCACGACGCGGCGTACATCGACCTCGTCTTCGACGGGCGGCGGCCGCAGAGCTTTCTGGCGACATCCGGGGCGAAGGACGTGGGAGTCGAGCTCTGGTCGATGTCGAAGACCTACGGCATGGCCGGATGGCGGATCGGCTTCGTCGTCGGCAGCGCCGAGATCGTCGAGCGCGTCAACCTGTTCAACGACCATTCGCGGGTCGGCATCTTCTCGCCGCTTCAGTCCGCCGCGATCGCCGCCTTCGAAGGTCCGCAGGACTCGGTCGCCCACCGGGTCGCCGACTACGAACGCCGGCGCGACGTGATCAGCTCCGCGCTCCCGGAACGGCCCGTCTGCGAGGGGACGTTCTTCGTCTGGGTGCGGCTCCCCGACGGCCTCACCGCCGAACGCCTCCTCCTCGAGGAACGCGTGGCGGTCGCGCCTGGAGAGGGCTTCGGCCCGAGCGGGGCCGGATGGGCGCGTCTGTCGCTGGCCGTCGACGATGCCACGGTCGAGCTCGGCGCCGAACGTCTCGGCCGCGCGTTCGCCGCCGCATACGCATGAAGATCGGGATCGTCGTCCCGTTCTCGTGGTCGTACTGGGGCGGCGTCGTCGAGCATGCCGAGCACCAGGCCGACGCGTTGCGCCGCCGCGGCCACGACGTGAAGCTCGTGATGGGGCACGACCCGCCCGGCAGGTTCACCCGCTTTCTGCACCCGCGCACCGGCCGCCACGGCAACCTTCCGGCCGACGTGATCCCGATCGGCCGATCCGTTGTCGTGCCCGCCAACGGGTCGTTGCCGAACATCGTGCTCTCGCCGCGGTCGATCGCGCGCATCCGCCAGACCCTCGCCGACGAGCGGTTCGACATCGTCCACCTGCACGAGCCGATGACGCCGGCGGTGTGCGTCGCGACACTCGCCTACGCCCGCTGCCCGATCGTCGCGACGTGGCACGCCCATGGCGATCTCGGCTGGCTGCGGTACGGCGTCCACTTCTGGGGGTTCCTGATCGACCGTGTCGACATGCGGATCGCCGTCTCCCCGATGGCCGCCGAATCCGCCGCGCACTGGCTCCCGGGCGAGTACCGGGTGATCCCGAACGGCGTGCTGATTCCGAACGAAGCGGATCCGCGGCATCGGGATGCTCACGTCGTCTTCATCGGGCGCCATGATCCTCGGAAGGGCTTGGCGACTCTGCTGAAAGCGTGGCCGAAGGTGCACGAAGCGAGCGGGGCGCGACTTCGGCTGATCGGCACGGATCCGCTCCAGTACCGTCTGCTCCACTCGCGGCTTCGAGTCGACGACGCAGGCATCGACGTATTGGGAATCGTGACGAACGACGTGCGAACGGAGGAGTTGCTTCGAGCGAAGGTTTCCGTCACCCCTGCCCTCGGGGGGGAGAGCTTCGGGCTCGTCCTCGCCGAGGCCTTCGCGTGCGCGACGCCGGCCGTGGCATCCGACATTCCCGGATACGCGGCCGTGGCGACACCGGAGGCCGCGGTCCTCGTGCGCCCGAACGATCCGGACGCACTCGCCGAGGCGATCATCGACGTGCTGTCGGACGAGGAGCGCCGGGTCGAGATGGGCGCTGCGGCGCGCGCGCATGCGCTTGCGAACTACGCGTGGGAGGACATCGCGAGACGTCTCGAGGAGGCGTACGAGGAGGTCGCAGCGTGAACATCCGCGATCCCAGGTTGCGGATTCTCCTCGTGCTGCCCGTGCTTGGTCTTGCGATCGGGCTGATCATCTGGCGCGGGCCGAACTGGAGGCCCGTTCACGACGCGTTGACCGCGATGAACTGGAAGTGGGTCATCGTCGCGCTGCTTGTTCAACGTGCTCTCGGTCTTCGCGCGGTCGTTCGCCTGGGACATCGCGATCAAGCAGTCGATGCCGCCGCCACACCCGCGGTATCCGCTCGTCTTCTCGGCCTTCTGTGTCGGGCTGTTCGGAAACGCGGTCCTGCCGGGTCGGGTCGGCGAGCTTGCCCGCGTCGCGGTGCTGCGGCGCCACCTGCCGGGCCGTGGCGGCACCACGCCCCGTCTGGTCGGCTCGGTGTTCGCCCACCGGATGTTCGACCTGTTCCCGATGATCGCCCTCGTCGTCTGGGTGCTCCTGTTCGCGCGGATCCCGAGGTGGGCGTATCTCTCGATCGAGGTCGCGCTGGCCGTCGGCGTCGTGCTCTTCCTGGTCGCTCTCATGCTCGCGCGCATGCACCAGAGCTCGGCGGTCGAGGGGATGGGACGGCTGCGACTGCTCTGGGATCGAGCGCGGCAGGGCCTGGGCATCATGCGACAGCCGATCGCGGCGGCGACGGCAGGCGCGTCCCAGCTCGCCGGGTGGACCCTGCAGCTGCTCGCCGTCTGGGCGGCGATGTTCGCATTCCACCTCCACCTGCCGTTTGTCGCCGCCGGTCTCGTGCTCGTGCTGATGAACGTCGCGACGATCTTTCCGCTCTGGCCCGGCAACGTCGGCCTGACGCAGGCCGCGATCGCGCTGCCGCTCACGCGCTACGGCGTCGACTACGCGCATGGTTTTGCGTTCGGCATCGGCCTGCAGTTGATCGAGGCATCGGTTGGGATCGGCATCGGGACGATCTTCCTCGCGCGCGAAGGACTGTCGTACGCGATGCTCAAGCAGTTCGAGGGACCCGCGCCGGGCGCCGGCCGAGGACGTTCCCACCGAGGAGGTCGAACGGCCCGAACGTGCTCGCGCTAGCGTCTCCGGCTAGCCTCAAAGGCGTCCTCAGCCCACTCGAGGCCGCCGCAGCACTGGCGCTCGGGCTGCGCAGCGTCGAGGGTGTCGAGGCGCGTGAGGTCCCCGTCGCCGACGGTGGAGAGGGAACAGCCGAGGTCCTGCACGCGACACTCGGCGGCGAGTGGCAGACAGCCGTCGTCTCCGATCCGCTGAGGCGGCCGGTCGAAGCGCGCTGGCTCGTGCTCGCCGACGGCACCGCCGTCGTCGAGGCCGCCGAGGCACTCGGCCTGCCGCTGATCGCCCCGGCCGACCGCGATCCGCTTCGCGCGTCCAGCGCGGGGCTCGGCGAGCTCATCGAGCACGCGCTCGCGGCCGGCACTCGCGCGCTCATCGTGTGCATCGGAGGGACGGCGACGGTCGACGGAGGAGCGGGCATGCGCGCCATCCTCGGCGACCGGCTGAAGGCGGTTCGCGTGCGCGCCGCGTGCGACGTTCGCAACCCGCTGCTCGGCGAACGCGGGGCCGCGCGGGCGTTCGGCGCGCAGAAGGGAGCGGACGCAGCGGCGATCGACGAGCTCGAGCGGCGGCTGGCGGCGATGTCCGAGCTCGCTCCGTATCGCGACGTGCGCGGTGCCGGCGCCGGGGGTGGGCTGGGGGCCGCGCTCGCGTCACTCGGCGCCGAGCTCGTCGAGGGGGCGGAGCTCGTGCTCGACCTCGTCGGGTTCGACGACCTCGCCCGCGGTGCCGGGCTCGTGATCACCGGTGAGGGCACGGTCGACGCGACGACCTTCGAAGGCAAGGCGCCGGGCGCCGTTCTCGCCCGTTGCCGCGCGCTCGGCGTGCGCTGCGAGCTCTTCGGCGGGCTCGTCGCTCCGGGGCTCGACGCGCACCCGCTCTCCGGGAGCCCCGACCGCGCGGCGGAGGATCTCGTCGCGCTGGGGCTAGCTCTCGCTCGTACGTGAGAGCTCTTCGATCCGGCCGCGGACGCTGTCGAGCTTCGTCACGCAGAGGCGGTAGAGCTCTTCGCCGCGCTCCCAGAGCTTCGTCAGCTCGTCGACGTCCGCGTCGCCGCGCTCGAGCCGCTCCACGATCGAATCGAGCTCACGCTGCGCCTCCTCGAACGTCGGCTCGCTGGTCACTCGATCGTCGCTCCGAACGTTCCTTCGGCCACGAGCACGTCGATGTGCTCGCCGCTCGCGACGTCGGCCGCTGAGCGCACGACCTGGTCGCCGCGACGGACGATCGCGTAGCCGCGCTCGAGCGTGGAGCGCGGACCGAGCGCGACGAGCCGGGCGTACGCGGTGTCGAGCCTGCTTCGACGGCGCTCGAGCGTCAGCAGAGGCGCCCGCCCGAGCCGGTCGCGCGCCTGGAGGAGGCGCTGCGCGTGCCGCTCGGCCGCGACGGCTGCGCCGCGGTGGAGCGCAGCGCGCGAGCGGACGAGCGCAGCCCGCAGCTCGGCGGCGTCGGGCACCACCAGCCTGGCCGCGGCGGTCGGCGTCGACGCGCGTACGTCGGCCGCGAGATCGCAGAGCGGCGTGTCCTGCTCGTGCCCCACGGCCGAGACGACCGGCACGGGGCACGTCGCGACGGCGCGGACGACGCGTTCGTCCGAGAACGGCAGGAGATCTTCGAAGCTCCCGCCGCCGCGCGCGAGCACGACGACGTCGACTCCGCGCTCGCACAGCTCGCCGATCGCCGCGACGATCGCCTCGGGCGCGCGAGGGCCCTGGACGTAGGTCTCGGCCACGACGACGTTCGCCGGTGGGAAGCGCTGCACGACATGCGTGAGGACGTCGCGCTTCGCCGCGGCGTCGTTGCCCGTGACGAGACCGATCAGCCGCGGGAAGCGCGGCAGCGCTCGTTTGCGCGCGGTATCGAAGAGACCCTCGGCTGCGAGGGTCCGCTTCAGCCGCTCGAGCGCGGCGAGATGTGCGCCGAGGCCGAAGCGCTCCACGGTCAACGCGCGCAGGCGAAGCTCGCCTCGCTGCTCGTACAGCTCGGGTCGGCCGAACACATGGACGCGTTCGCCGTCGGCGAGGCCGAGCTCGAGCGCGTCGAACCGCGTCCGTTGCATCTGCACCGCGAGGCAGGCGCCGTCGTCGGGATCCTTGAGCGTGAAGAAGACCGAGGCCCAGCGCGCCTGGCGGCGGAGCTCGGTCACCTCGCCTTCGACCCAGACCGTCGGTAGCCGGCTGAGCCACGACGCGACGCCCTGCGAGAACGCGCGCACCGCGTAGACCTTCCGCCCGTCGACCTCCGTCGCCTCGACCTTCACGAGGCGATCGTAGCCTCGGCTTGGTCTTTCTAAAGGAGGATCTCGGCTGCGGTCGTGAAGGTGCAGCCGGCGCGGATCAGCTCGACGGCCCGGTGCAGGTCAGCTTCCGAATGGGCCAGCTTCTCGGCCAGTGTGAGGGGATACCCGGCTTCGATCAACACGTGCAACCGCCACGATTCCACCTTCTCGCGCTCCGTCTGTACGTGTTCAATGGTCTGGGCCATGATCTGAGCGATTCGCCTTCCTTCTGACGAACCCTGCCCATGAAAGTTGGGCGGAACGCTCAATTGGCGCACCGTCGGTAGGTCTAGATCCGCGCAGCCAATTCGTCGAGTCGCCGCTGCAGGTCGTGCAGACGCGACTCGAGAACGCTGCGTTCCGACTCGGCATCGCGGGCGATTTCGTGCAGTCGGTCACGAAGTCCCGACTCGACGGAATGGGCGCGGTCCTCGAGCGCTTGCAGCGCCTCGTCGCGCTGACGTTCGAGCGCGCCGCGCGTGCGGCCGATGCGATCCTCGATTCGCTTGCCGGCCGCGTCGGTCACGACGTTGAGTCGCTCCGTCAGGACGCCCTCGGCCTGGCGGGCGAACCGTTCGACCGCGAGGTCGAGCTCGCGGCTGAGCCGGCGCGCGGCGTCCTCACGGGCCGCGCGGATCGTCGTGTCGAAGCTCTGTGACGCAGCCTCGGTGTAACGCTGCGTCTCACGGGCGACCACGCGTTGCAGTTGCTCCACCTGTCGTCGCTCGATGTCGCCGAGCGACGACTGGATCCGCACGGCGGCGTCGCTGCTTTCGCGGTCGATGATCTCCTTCAGCTCGCTCTCGCGCCGGCGCAGCCGGTCGGCGATCTCCTGCAGTGCGCGGCGCCGCTCCGCGCCGTGCTGCTCGAGCTCCGCATTCGCCGTCTCGACCAGCCCCTGGGCCGAGCGCGTCAGCTCGTCGCGCTGCCGGGCGATCAGCTGACGCTGCTCTTCGAGCTGACCCTGCAGGCCCTCCGCGTCTTGGCCGATCCGCGACTCGATCTCCGCCATCAGCTGCCGGTGCCGGCCTTCCAGGCGGCGCAGCTCCTCGGTCAATCCCTCTTGCAGCTTCTCGATGTCGCTCGTCCAGCTCGCGAGCCGCTGTTCGATCGCCTTCTGGGCCGAGATGAGCTGGGCTGCGAGCTGCTCGCCTCCGGCGCGCTCGCGCTCGGCGACGTCGAGACGACGTTCGGCTGCGATCCGACGCTCCTCCTCCGCCAGCTGCGACAACGACTCGGCGCGCTCGCGCGCGAGCGTGAGCTCGAGCTCGTTCCTGCGCTCCTCGATCTCCTTCGCCACGACCTCGTCGAACTGCGCACGTCCCTGTTCGAGCTCACGGTCGAGCAGCCGCTCCTGCGCGCGGACGCGACCCAGGATGCGGTAGCACGCGGCGACCGCAGCGATCGCGACGACGGCCGCAACGATGGCGACGATGGTGGCTGCAGTCACGCCGTCATCGTAGGCGGGCGGCGACGACGGCGGCCGCAACGCAGACCACTGCCACCGTTCCGAGCCTGAGCGCCCGTTCCGCCGACGCGGCCTCCTCGGGAGCGCCGTCGACCCGCCGTGCCCGCCGCGCCGTGGTCGAGAGCGTTCGCTGCATCAGGCTCGCGGCGGTTGCGTATCCGGCTGCGATCACGGCCTCGACGCGGATCGTCTGCGCCTCGACGAAGTAGCCGGTCAGCACGGGAAAAGCACCCCAGGCGAGCGCGAAGCCCCAGTCGGTGTGAATCCGGCCGCCGAACCACTCGAGGTTGTAGGCCGGCACGAGGATCGCACCGACCGCGACGAACGCGAGCAGGCCTGCTCCCCAGGCGACGGCGGCTGCGATCCCGATCGCAACCGCGCCTGCCAGCGAGACGACGGCCGCACCGATGAGGGCCCGCCGCGAGATGTCCGTGCCGAGCGGCCGCCCGCGCAGCTCGTCGAGGACGTGCGCAGCGATTCCGAGCGCGAGCAGGAATGCGACGAGCGCTGCCACGAGCCGATCGGTGTGGAAGTGGGGTGCAAGGGCGGCGCCGAGCGCCACGTACGAGAGGTGCCAGAGCGTGTACGGCGGGTGCAGGAGGGTGACCCAGTCGCGTGCGCGGCCGTGGCGCAGCGCGTACCAGGCGGGCCTCAGCTCGTCCGGCGTCCCCACGTCACGATCCCGCCGCCGAGGCTCAACCGCCGGTAGGCGACGTTCTCGATGCCCGCCTCGCGCCAGAAGGAGACGAGGGTCGTCGAGCGGCCAGCGTTCGTAGTGCTCTCTGATCGACGGGCCGAGGAAGGTCCCGACCTCGTCCCAGCCGCTTCCGATCAGCCGGCCGGCTGCAGGTAGCCCCGCGCGCACCCAGGCCTCCCAGGCCGGCCGCCAGATGCCGTCAGGGACGCCGAACTCGAGCCCGGCGATGGTTCCACGCGGCTTTACGACCCGAGCGAGCTCACGCAGCGTCGCCTGTGGATCGTCGACGTAGCGCAGGAGGTAGGTGAACGTCACCGCGTCGAACGTGCCGTCCTCGAAAGGCAGCTCGCGCGCGTCGCCCTCCATGAGCCGAACCTTCTTCGTCGCCGCGGCGAGCGTGACGCGTCTCCGGCCCTCGTCGAGCATCTGCGGCGTTCGATCGATGCCGACGACGAAGCAGTCCTTCTGGCGCACGAGCTCGAGGGCGACCGCAGCCGTCCCGGTCGCGACGTCGAGGACGGTGTCGGTGGGGCCGGCGTCGACCCGGGACACGAGGAAACGCCGCCAGCGCGGGTCCTGTCCGAACGAGAGGATCGACGCCCATCTGTCGTAGGTCGGTCCGATCGGCGCGAACAGGACGGGTGCATCCACAATCCCGACTCTATGGCGCTGGAGGACGATCTCGCTCGGGCCGCCGTCGCGGCCGCCTCGCACGGTGAGGTGACCGGCGTCCTCGCGGCCGAGCCACGGGACGGTCTGCGCCTCTATCTCGTGGCGCTGAGCGGCGTCGAGGACACGCGCTGGCTCGTCCTCGACGGGGACGGCCGGGAGGTCGACCGCAAGGAGGACGTGCGGAGCGCCGCGTCGATCGTCGCGCTGTGCGAGCTGGCTGCGGACGTCGCCGGCGGCGGTGACCTGGCTGCGCTCCGGCAGGAGCTCACGCGGCTGCGGATGGTCGAGCAGCCGGAAGGGATCGAAGAGGCCGAGAGCGCTGCGGACGCGCTCGAGCGCGCGATCGGCGCCTCGCCGCGGGTCGCCTCGCCGCGCTACCTCGACGGCGTCGGGACTGCGACGGCCGTACTCGAGCGCGCGCTCGGCGACGTCTCGTCGCCCTTCGCCGCCGCACTGCGTTCGGGCTCCGGGGCCGTCGACGGGTTCGTGCGGGACGTCGAGCGCGGCTACGTGCTCCCGCTCCGCTAACGTGACCCCTATGGAAGGCAGTGGATTCGGGTTCCCCTTCGGGGGCGACCCCGAGGACCTGCTCCGCGGCTTGCGCGAGTTCGCCGAGCAGCAGGCCGAGACGGTGCAGGAGGCGCAGCGCGAGCAGTTCGCGACGCTGACGTTGAACACGGCGGTCGAACTGACAGCTGCAGCGCTCTCGCAGGTCGCCGTCGAGGGGCCTGCAGACCAGCAGGCGGGCGCCCTCCGGGATGCGATGCGGGTGCTCTTCCCCGAGGCGGTGGCGCTCGTCAGCGCAGCCCGCCAGGGGTTCATGCGCGAGCACTGAGAAGTCCGGCGGGGCCTACCCGAAGAGGGGGCGCGTCCTAGCCGTTCGCCCCTCCCACGACCGCTCCGAGCAGGCGAAACTCAAGCGCATGGGGGGCCCTGCCGGCATGTCTGCACACGTCCAAACCACGGAACCATCGAGCGCCGAGCTCACGGTCGTGATCGCCTCCGGGCATCCGCTGCTCTCACTCGGGGTGCGAGGACGGCTCGAGGGGCACGGCTTCCGCATCGTCGGCGAGGCGTCGTCGGCCCGCGAGCTCGTGGCGGCGGTCCGGCTCGGCCGGCCGGACATCTGCCTCGTGGACGCGGCCCTTCCGGGCGGTGCGCTGGCGGCCGCCCGTCAGGCGCGCGCCCGCCGGTCGAGGCTGGCGGTCGTCTTCCTGATGTCGAGCGACGACTCGAACGACGGGGAGCTCGCGATCGAGGCCGTCCGAAGCGGTGCGGCCGGTGTCCTGTTCGAGGACATGGATCCCGACCGTCTCGTCTATGCGTTGCGGGATGTCGCAGCCGGGGGCTCTGCGCTGCCACGCATGCTCGTCGCACGGCTGCTCGACGAGCTGAAGCCTCCCGCCTGAGCCGGCGCTTCGCCTCGGTCTACTGGCCGTCGTAGAGCGGGTTCTCGATCAAACCGTGCTGGTAGGCGAGACGGACCGCCTCGGTCCGGTTCCCGACTCCGAGCTTGCGGTAGATGTTCGTCAGGTGGAACTTCACCGTCTGCTCGGCGAGCCAGAGCTCCTTGGCGATCGCCTGGTTCGAGAGACCGCGTGAGAGCGCGCGCAGGATCGTCAGCTCGCGCTCGGTGAGGCCGAACTCGCGGATCGCCTCGGCCTCGGCCGCGGCGTCCTGGCCGATCGCGGAGAAGACCGTCCCCTCGATCGCCTGGCGCAGCGCCGACGGCAGGTCGACGGGGTTGACGCTCTTGATCACGAACGCGGACGCGCCGCGCTTGAGCGCCGTCTGGATCAGGTTCGGGTCGGTCGACGCCGACAGGATCACGACCTTGATCTCGGGGTGATGCTCGCGGATCTGCTCGAGGCACGCGAACCCGTCCATGCCCGGCATCCGAAGGTCGAGCAGTACGAGATCCGGCGTCGTGCGACGGACGAGCGGCATGACCTGGCTGCCGGTGTTCGCCTCACCGACGACCTCGAAGTCGTCCGTCTCGTCGAGCGCTCGCCGGATCCCCTCGGCGATCAGCCGATGGTCATCCGCGATCAGAACCTTCATCTCGACATCAATAGCAACATCGGTCGACAGCCCGTGGTTGCTGAGGTCCGCACGAGCGCCGGCGACCGCCGCTTCGAGCCGTCTACGTCGAGGACGGTCGCCGGCGCTCCGATCGCTTCTTCCCATCGGCGTCCACTCCTCCACCTCATGCGGATCCGTGATCGACGGGAGGACGCCAGCGCGGAAGCGTTGCGCGAACGACCGTGGGACCCCCCGGCCGCGAGTCGATCGAGAAGATGCCGCCCAGCATGCGCACGCGCTCGCCGATTCCGGCGACGCCCATGCGACCGCGGAGACGCGCGGATTCGAGCGCCGTCGCGACGTCGAAGCCCACGCCGTCATCGGAGACGCGCACGGCGATCGAATGCTCGTCGACCGTCACCAACACGCCGGCCGTTGATGCGCAGCTGTGCTCGCGCACGTTCGTGAGCGCCTCCTGAATCGTGCGGAAGATGGTGATGCGCTGCGTCGCTGTCAGGTCGTGCAGGTCCCCGTCGATCTCGAGCGTCCCGTCGATCGAGTACCGGTCGCGCAGTTGGTCGAGCTCGCGGCCGAGCAGCAGGTCCAGCGGTCGTTCGACGATCGTCTGCGGCTGCAGCGAGTGAGCCAGCTCGCGCAGTGACTCGTCGGTCGCCTCGATCCGTCGCCGTAGCTCCGCGAACGCGGCATCGATCCGCGAGTCCACGAGCCCGTGCTCCGAGACCTGGCGGCGGAGGCGCTCGAGATCGCCGGCGAGGACGATCAGGTCCTGCGTCGGGCCATCGTGCAGGTCGTACCCGAGGCGCGCGAGCCGTCGGTCGGCAGTCGCGGTGAGGATCTCGTCGTGGGCGGCGTTGCGCTCGAGCAGCATCTCGCGCTCGAGCACCTGGGCGAGCCGCGTGGCCGTGGCGCGCACGATCGACGCGCCGGTGCGGGCGTTCCCGAGCCGCGGGGCACGCGGAAGAAAGGCCACGAGCGCAGCCACCGGCTGCTGCCAGCGTGAGATCGGGATCGCCGCGACGAGGTCGTCGCTGTCGAGCCATTGCTCCTCGGCGCGGCCGATTGCGGCGGCGGCGACGGGAGCGGCGGCCTCGTGCGCCTGCTGCGGATCGAGACGCGCAACGCACTCGACGCTGCCGCTCGAGCCGATCCGCCAGATCGAGATGTCGGCAGAGTCGACGAACGCCGCTGCGAGCCCGAGCTGGCGCGTGATCGACGCCGCCGGGGGCAGCTCGGTGAAGCGCGGATCGGCCGCCGCGTAGGCATGGATCTCGACGAGGAGCGTGTCGGCGCCGAGCGCCAGCTGGGTCCCGGCCGCGTCGGTGAGCGAATCGAGGAGCCGTTGCGTCGGCAGCCCGTTGACGGCAGCGGTCGCGACCAGCCACGCAGTGAAGGCGATCGATCGAAGGCGGGCGTCGGCGGGCAGCTGGGCAGCGGCGTGCGCTGCGTCCGTGAGCGATCCGGCCGGCAGCTCGGTCCCCGACGCCGCCGCCGCCCGGACGAGGAGCTCGAGCTCCTCGTCGACCTGGGAGAGTGTCGGGTGCGCCTCGTTCGCCGTTCCGCTCGGCAGTTCGCTCACTGCTCGGTTTGCCACTGTCCTCGGGAACACGTCCTCGGTTACGGGCGCGCCCGGGTACGCATCCGAGTCTCCGTCACGCATTGGCGCCCCGCAAGGCTCGGCCCGCGTCCTGGATGCCCGATTCGTCGGACTTTGCAACGTCGCTCATCGGAAGGTCGGTTTTCTCACGCCTGCAGTCGCCGCGCCCGTGGGGCGTCCGACCTCGCCCGCTTCGCGCGATACATCTGGCCGTCGGCTTCCCGGAGCAGCGCGTCGAGGACGGTGTCCTCGCTGATCGTCGCCACCGCGAACCCGACGCTCGCCGGGATCGACAGCCGGCCGTGCGCGCCGATGTAGGGCGACTGGTCGAGCGCGTGATAGATGCGGGAGGCGACAGCGCGCGCGTCCTCGGGAGGCGTGCCGGGGAGCAGGACGGCGAACTCGTCACCGCCGAGACGCGCGACGACGTCGTCTCCGCGCACGACCGAGGACAGCTGGCGTGCGACGTGCTTCAGGAGATCGTCGCCCACGTCGTGCCCGCAACCGTCGTTCACCGATTTGAACTCGTCGAGATCGACGAGGAGCAGCGCCGAGGGAGCGGTCCCTGCCTCGGCGAGCGCGCGACGCGCCGTCGAGAAGAAGCCTCGGCGATTCAGGATCTGGGTGAGGTCGTCGGTACAGGCCTGCTGCTCGAGGTTGCTGCGCGTCCTGAAGTTGACGAGGGCGAGCGTCGCGGCGTCGCCGAATCGTTGCGCGAGCTCGAACTCCTCGTCGGAGAAGATGTTCCCCTCCGCCTCGCGGTACATGCTCATCGCGCCGAGCACGGCTCCGCGGGCGACGAGCGGGACGGAGATGATCGCCTCGGGCTCCGAGTCGGGCGTCCCTTCCACGTGCCCGGCCCGGGGATCGATGTTCGCGTCGTTGGCAAGCACCGGCCTCGCATTCGCCGCCGCCCAGCCGATGAGGCCCTCGCCGAGTCGCGGACGCAGCTCCATGACGGTGTCGGACCACTGGCCGCGGGCCAGGATCGGCACCAGGACGGCCTTCACCGGATCGAGCTCCGCGACGAGCAGCGAGTCACACGGCACGAGCTGGACGATGCTGTCGGCGATCCGCTCGAGCAGTTGCTCGAGGTCGTCGTGCGACAGCAAGTCGTGATAGATCGCCGTCAGCCGGCGATACGAATCGACCAGGTCGACCTGGTCGTGTGTTTGTGGCCGCATGTGGGCTCCCGTGGTCGCGGAGGCCGTCCAGGCCAAGTCTCCCTGCGGCCGCAGGCCACTGCCTCCCCCGGACGGGGTACCCAACTCGACCATGTCCATCTCGGAGCGATGGATCGGCCCGCAACGACCGTCGCTGGACCCCCCGGCGAGGGCTCAAGTCGTCAGGCGAGCAGCGAGTAGCCGCCGTCCACGATCAGCGTCTGGCCGCGGATCATCTCGGCGTCGGGCGAGCACAGGAACGCGACCACGCCCGCGATGTCGTCCGGCGAGACGAGCCGGCCGACCGGGTTCGCGGCTCCGCCGGCGAGCATCTGCTCACGGTTCGGGAAGTGGTCGAGCGCTCCCGTGTCGACGACCCCGCCCGAGACGGCGTTGACCCGCACGCCCCGCGGGGCGAGCTCGACCGCCAGGTAGCGGACGAGGGCTTCGAGCGCCGCCTTCGACGTTCCGACGAGCACGTAGTTCTCGAGCACCCGCTGGGCACCGAGGGACGAGATCGCGACGATCGACGATCCGGCGCCGAGGTTCGGCGCCGCCGCACGCGTGAGCTGGAGGAGCGCACGCGCGTTCGCGTTCAGCGTCCAGTCCCAGTGCTTGTCGTCGACCTCCAGCGCCGGCCGGATGACGCCGGTCGCGGCGTTGTGGACCAGGGCCTCGAGCGGGCCGAGCGCCGCGACCTCGTCGAGCACGCGGGCCGAGGTCACGTTGCCGCGGACGAGCACGGCCTCGGCGCCCGTCGCCTGGATCTCGGCCGCGGTCTCCTCCGCTGCGCGGTCGTTCCGCAGATAGCCGATCGCGACACGCCGCGCGCCGTCGCGTGCGAAGCGGAGCGCGATCGCGCGCCCGATCCCACGCGAGCCGCCGGTGACGAGGACGGTCAAGCCCGCGGCAGGGGCTCGTCGGCCGGCGCGGAGGACGGGATCTCCGCCCAGCCCGGGCCGGTCCGGGCGACGTGCGGGCCTTCGTCCGCCTTCGACGAGGCGTGACCGAGGCGGTCGAGGCGGTCGATCTGCTCGGTCGCGTAACGCCGCACCGGGTGCGTCTCGGGCAGGTCGGCCACGAGCTCGCGCACGCGTGCACGAATCTGGTAGGCGAAGTGCGGTGTCGCAGGGCCGACGAGGGCGTCGACGTCGTCCCGGGTCGCTTCGCGCTCCATCGCGGCCCAACACTATCGCGGCCGATACTCTCGATACGCGATGCGTCGAACCCCGAGTGCAGTCGATGCGATGCTGCTCGGGACCGTTCTTCTCTGGGCGCTCAACATCACGGTCACGAAGTACGTGCTCGAGCACGGCTTCCAGCCGCTCGCCTACGCGACGATCCGCTACTTCGCGGCGACGACGCTCTTCTGGATCTTCACCTACGCTCGCGAGCGATCGTTCCGGATCGAGCGGCGCGACATCTGGCTGGTGCTGCTCGCCGCGATGCTGATCTTCGTCAACCAGATCGGCTTCGTCTACGGGGTGGACGACTCGGATGCCTCCACCGTTGCGCTGATCCTCGGCACGACGCCGATCTTCATCGGGATCATCGCCACGCTCGCGCGGGTCGAGCACGTGCAGCGATCCTTCTGGGCGGCTGCGGCCGTGTCGTTCGTCGGGGTCGGCTTCGTTGCTTGGGGAAGCGGTGGATTCTCGGCCCACGTCCATGGTGATCTGTTCGCCTTGCTCACCGCGTCGACATGGGCCGCCTACTCGGTGACGATTGCGCCCCTGATGCGCCGCTACTCGCCGTTCCGCATCAGCGCGCTCGTGCTGGCGATCGGCTGGATCCCGCTCGCCGCCGCCGGGGTGAGGCAGACCTCGGGGCAGTCGTTCCATTTCGGGTCGCTGACGTGGATCGGCTTCGCCTACGCGGTCGTGGGGCCGCTCTTCATGACCAACATCCTGTGGTTCACGGCGATCAGCCGGGTCGGACCGGCGCGCGCATCGCTCTTCGCCAACCTGCAGCCCTTCTTCGCCGTCCTGTTCGCGCTGCTGATCCTCGGCGAGCACCTCGATCGTTACGAGCTCGTCGGCGCGGCCGCGATTTTCGGCGGCATCGCGTTCGAGCGCAACCGGCGGCGGCGTCCGGCCGTGTCGGCGGCCGACCGACCCGCCGAGGCCGCCGCTGGGGCCCCGGCAGCGCCACCTGTGGAGGCCTAGACTTGCGAGGATGAGCGCGGACTTCATGCCGCTCGACGGCTGGGACCACGTCGAGCTCTGGGTCGGGAACGCAAAGCAGGCCGCCTACTACTACGAGAACGCGTTCGGCTTCCACCGGACGGCCTACGCCGGCCCCGAGACCGGCGTTCGCGACCGCGCGAGCTACGTCCTCGAGCAGGGCGACGTGCGCCTCGTGCTCACGAGTGCGCTCCGCCGGAATCACGAGATCGGAGAGTTCGTGCTCGTCCACGGCGACGGCGTGAAGGACATCTCGCTGCGCGTGCCCGACGCGAACGAGGCGTATCGCCAGGCGGTGCAGCGCGGGGCGCGCGGAATCCGCGAGCCCACCTGGCTCGAGGACGACTACGGCAGGGTCGAGCTCGCGTCGATCGGGACGTACGGAGACGTCGTCCACACGTTCGTGAACCGTGCCGGCTACGAAGGCGCATACATGCCGGGCTACGTCGCGCAGGACACGCCGGTGCCGCTCTCGGATGTCGGCGTGCTTGCGATCGACCACGTCGTCGGCAACGTCGAGCTCGGTCGCATGGACCACTGGGTGGGCTTCTACGAGCGCGTGTTCGGGATGACCGAGATGCTCCACTTCTCGGACGAGGACATCTCCACCGAGTACTCGGCCCTCATGAGCAAGGTGATGACGGACGGGGAGGGGAAGATCAAGTTCCCGATCAACGAGCCCGCCGAGGGCAAGCGCAAGAGTCAGATCGAGGAGTATCTCGAGTTCAACCACGGCCCCGGCTCGCAGCACATCGCGCTCCAGTCGGCCAACATCGTCGAGACGGTCGAGGCGCTCGCACGGCGGGGCGTGCTGTTTCTCTCCACTCCCGATGCCTACTACGACGAAACGCCCGATCGGGTCGGTGAGATCGACGAGAGCTGGGACGACCTGCGCCGGCTCAGGATCCTCGCCGACCGCGACGACGACGGCTATCTCCTGCAGATCTTCACCAAGACGGCGCAGGACCGGCCGACGCTCTTCTTCGAGATCATCGAGCGGCACGGTGCGCGCGGCTTCGGGGACGGAAACTTCAAGGCGCTCTTCGAGGCGATCGAGCGCGAGCAGGCGCTCCGCGGAAACCTCTAGACCCCACTGACGATGAGTCCGCAGCGGCGCACGGCGCTGGTCTCCGTCGCGGCGGCCGGCGTGCTGCTCGTCCTGAAGCTCACCGTCGGCCTCGCGACGAACAGCCTCGGGCTCGTCTCCGAGGCGATCCACTCCGGAACCGATCTCGTCGCGGCCTCGCTGACGTTCTTCGCCGTCGGCGTCTCCGGCCGGCCGGCCGACCGCACCCACCAGTACGGGCACGGCAAGGCGGAGAATCTGGCGGCGCTCGCCGAGGCCACCATTCTCGCGGCAGTTGCCTTGTTGATCGCCGAGCGCGCGCTGGAGCGGCTGCTCGGACACGGCGGTGAGGTGAATGCGACGTGGTATGCGATCGCAGTCGTCTTGATCGTGATCGCGATCGACATCACCCGCACGGTCGTTTCGTGGCGGGCGTCACGTCGCTACCGAAGCCCGGCGCTCGCCGCGAACGCCGTGCACTTCGGGAGCGACCTCGCCGGCTCATTCGCCGTCCTGGCCGGTCTGCTGGTCGCACGCGCCGGCTTCGCAGACGGCGACTCGATCGCGGCGCTCTTCGTCGCCGTGCTGGTGATCACTGCAGCGGCTCGCCTCATGCGCGGCAACATCGACGTGCTCATGGACCGTGCTCCCGCCGACGCGGAATCCGCGGCACGCAGGGCGATTCGCGCGATGCAGCCGACGGTCGAGCTCAGGCGCCTTCGGATGCGCCAGGCGGCAGGTCGTCAGTTCGCGGATGTCGTGATCGGCGTCTCCCCGAGCGCCGGCGTTGCGCAGGGCCACGCAGCCGCCGACGCCGTCGAGGCCGCCGTCGGTCGGGCGCTTCCGAACGCGGACGTCGTCGTTCACGTCGAGCCGATCGAGGATGCGAGCGTGCGCGAGCGCGCTCACGCGGCGGCGATCGCGGTCCCGAACGTCCGCGAGGTGCACAACATCGCTCTCGTCGACGTCGACGGCCACACCGAGTTGTCGCTGCACGCGAAGCTGCCGGGAGACCTTTCTCTCGAGGAGGCTCACTCGATCGCCGAAGAGCTCGAGACGTCGATCTGCGCCGCCGTACCGGAGATCGCCGGCGTCCAGACGCACCTCGAGCCGCTGACCGAGAGTCGCGCCGCCCGTGAGGTGCGCGTCGCCGACGAGACGGCTGTCCGGCGTCTCGTCGTCGAGACGACCGGCGCCGAGCCGCGCCAGCTTCGCTTCCTGAACACCGCGGCCGGGATCGTCGTCTTTCTCACGCTCGGCCTCGACGGGACGAGCCGGCTCGACGAGGCGCACGCACGGGCGAGCGAGGTCGAGGAGAGGATCCGGCGCGCGCGGCCGGACATCGCCGACGTGATAGTTCATACCGAGCCGTGAAGCTCTGCATGTTCACGCCGAAGGAGCTCGGCCTCGAGCGCGGCTGGCCCGGCCGGATCGAGGGCGACCGTGTCGTGCAGCTCGCTGCGCAGACGCTGCAGTCGTTCTTCACGGGCGGTGGAACGGCCCGCGAGCACGCGGAGTACGCGCTCGCGGACGTCGATCTGCGGCCCCCGGTGCTCCGGCCGCCGAGCGTGCGCGACTTCATGGCGTTCGAGACCCACGTCGCGAACGCGCGTGGCCTCAGCGGTCGTGAGGTTCCGGCCGAGTGGTACGAGGTCCCCGTCTTCTACTTCTCGAATCCCTCGGCGATCTTCGGCCCCGGCGAGGAGGTGCCCTATCCCGACGGCACCGCCGAGCTCGACTACGAGCTCGAATGCGCGGCGATCATCGGCGCGGACGGGATGATCGGCGGCTTCACGGTGATGAACGACTGGTCGGCCCGCGATCTGCAACGCGTCGAGATGCGCGTCGGGCTCGGCCCTGCGAAAGGCAAGGACTTCGCGACGTCCCTCGGGCCGATCCTGGTGACGGCGGACGAGTTCGACGGCACGTCCGGGGCGATGATCGCGCGCGTCAACGGCGAGGAGCGCTCACGCGGCGACCTGAGCGACCTCCACTACTCGTGGGCAACGCTGGTCGAGCAGGCGGCACGGAACACGCAGTTGCTTCCCGGAGAGGTGATCGGATCGGGGACGGTCGGGACCGGATGCATCCTCGAGCACGGCGACGAACGGTGGCTGCAGCGCGGCGACGTGGTCGAGCTCGAGATCGAGGGCATCGGCGTCCTCTCGAACCGCGTCGCATGATCGGCCCGGACGACGTACGCGCCGCCGCCAGCGTCCTGGACGGGATCGCGCACCGGACACCGCCCGTCTCGTCGCGCACCCTCGGCGAGCACGTCGTGCTCAAGCCCGAATGCCTGCAGCGTGCCGGCGCATTCAAGTTCCGCGGCGCCTACAACAAGATCGCGTCGTTGCCGCGCGGAACGCCGGTGGTGGCCTACTCGTCCGGGAACCATGCGCAGGCAGTTGCGCTCGCTGCGCGCCTGCTCGGCTCACAGGCGACGATCCTCATGCCTGCCGACGCGCCGACGGCCAAGGTCGACGCGACTCGCGGCTACGGCGCCGAGATCGCGACGTACGACCGGTACAACGACGACCGCGAGGCGCTCGGCAGCGCGCTCGCGTCCGAGCGTGGCCTCGAGCTCGTCCGCCCCTACGACGACCCGCTGGTCATGGCCGGCCAGGGGACGGCGGCGCTGGAGCTGATCGAGGACGCCGGCCCTCTCGACACGCTCGTCGTCCCCGTCGGAGGCGGCGGCCTCATCTCGGGCTGCGCGACGATCGCGCGTGACCTCGGTGTTCGTCGCGTCGTCGGCGTCGAGCCGGACGCTGGCGACGACTGGCGCAGATCGCTCGCCGCCGGCCGTCCGGTGAAGATCGACGTGCCGCGCACGATCGCGGACGGGCTGCAGACGAACGTGCCCGGCAAGCTCACGTGGGAGGTCGCCTCGCGCCTCGTCGACGAGATCGTGACCGTCACCGATCCGGAGATCGTCGAGGCGATGCGGTTTGCGTTCGAGCGGCTCAAGCTGGTGGTCGAGCCGAGCGGAGCGGTCGGGATCGCCGCCGTGCTTCAGGAGCGGATCGGCTCGGCGGGGCGCGTCGGGGTGATCGTCTCCGGCGGAAACGTCGGCGCCGAGCGGTTCGCGGAGCTCGTGCGCGGATGAGCCAGGCGGGTATCCGCGAGCTGCCGACGGGAACCGTCACGTTCCTGTTCACGGACGTCGAAGGCTCGACGCGGCTGTTGCACGAGCTCGGTGACGCGGCCTACGCGGATGCGCTCGCAGAGCATCGCCGCGCGTTGCGCGAGGCGTTCGCCCGTCACGGCGGCGTCGAGGTCGACACGCAGGGCGACGCGTTCTTCTACGCGTTCCCGACCGCGCCGGGCGCCGCTCGCGGCCGCCGCCGACGGCCGGCAGGCGCTCGACGGCGGCCCGATCCGGGTGCGGATCGGGCTGCACACCGGAACGCCCCTGTTGAGCGGAGACGGGTACGTCGGCGCCGACGTGCATCGCGCGGCGCGAATCGCCGCCGTGGCCCACGGCGGCCAGGTGGTCGTGTCTGCCGCGACCGTCGCGCTGACGGGCACGGAGGGGCTGCACGATCTCGGTGCGCACCGGCTGAAGGACCTCTCGGCGCCGGAGCGTCTCTACCAGCTGGGCCACGAGGACTTCCCGCCGCTCCGAAGCCTCTACAGCACCAACCTGCCGGTGCCGTCGACACCCTTTCTCGGCCGCGAGCGGGAGCTCTCGGAGGTGAGTGCGCTGCTGTACGACGGCGCGCGTCTGCTGACGCTGACGGGCGCAGGCGGGAGCGGCAAGACGAGGCTCGCGCTGCAGTCCGCAGGCGCCGTCTCGGATGCGTTCCCCGACGGCGTGTACTGGGTGCCGCTCGCACCGTTGCGCGACCCACGGCTCGTGCTCGACGCGGCGGCGAAGTCGCTCGACGCCGAAGACGTCGCCGGGCGCATCACCGACAAACGCGTGCTGCTCTACTTCGACAACTTCGAGCACCTCCTCGATGCGTCCGCCGACATCGCCGAGCTGGTCGGCGCGTGTCCGAACATGAAGGTGCTCGTGACGAGCCGCGAGCCGCTGCACCTGAGCGGCGAGCAGGAGTATGCGGTGCCGCCGTTCGTCCACCAGGAAGGTGTGGGCTTCTTCCTGGCGCGGGCGCGGGCGATCGATCCGGCGTTCGAGGCGCATCCGGCGGTGGCGGAGATCTGCACGCGGCTCGACAACCTGCCGCTCGCGCTCGAGCTCGCCGCCGCGCGTGTGAAGGCGCTGCCGCCGGAGCAGCTGCTGCAGCGCCTCGAGCAGCGGTTGCCGCTCCTCACCGGCGGCGCCCGCGATTTGCCCGAGCGCCAGCGCACGCTCGCGGCGACGATCGCCTGGTCGTACGACCTCCTCCGTCCGAGGAGCAGCGCGCGTTCCGCGCGCTGGGGATCTTCGTCGGTGGCTGCACGCTCACCGCGGCCGACGAGGTCGCCGATGCGAACCTCGACCTGCTGCAGTCGCTGCTCGACAAGAGCCTCGTGCGGCGAACCGAGGAGCGCTACTGGCTGCTCGAGACGATTCGCGAGTTCGCACTCGAACAGCTTCGAGAGGCGGGCGACTACGACGTCGTCGCTCGCCGGCACTTCGACTGTTACGCGCGGCTGGCGGACTCGGCGCACCTCGCGGCCGACGCCGACGGTCGCGCGCAGCCCGAGCTCGTGATTCCCGACGCCGACAACATGCGTGCCGCGATCGACTGGGCGGTCGCCGCCGGCGAAGTCGAGCTCGCGACCTCCCTGGCGGTCTCGCTCGAGCAGTTCTGGGTGGCGAACAGCCCGCACGAAGGGGCGCGCCGGCTGGCCGCCCTCCTGGAGCACGCGGACGAGCTGTCCCCGCTTCTTCGCGCACGTGCGTTTCGCGTCCGCGGCGGCGCGGCGTTCATCGCCGGCGAGTACGCGGAGAGCACGCAGTGGCACGAGGCGGCGCTGGCCGCGTTCCGCGGGCTCGGCGACGATGCGCGGACCGCGCACATGCTGATCCGCCAGGCCATCGATGCGTGGCGCGCGGGGGACCTCGGGCGCGCAAAGGCACTCGCCGAGGAGAGCCAGTTGTTGCACAGCAGCACCCGTGACGAGGCCGAAGCGCTCTACGTGCTCGGGAACGTCGCGTTCACGGAGGGACGCGGCGACGAGGCGCTCGAGCTGCTGTCACGCAGCGCGGACCTCTCGGGGCAGGCCGGCGTCCGCTGGTTCCAGGAAGGCGCACTCCTGAACTACGCCGAGTACGCACTCAGCCTCGGCCGCCTCGACCAGGTGAGCGCTCCCACGCGCGAGGTTCTGCGAGACCGCCCGCTCCGTGAACGATCGCCGGCATATGGTTTTCGGCCTTGCGCTGCTCGCGTGGCTGGCGGCCGCACGCGGGGAGCTCGACCGCGCGGGGCGCGTCTGGGGCGCCATCGAGACCGAGGCGAGGCGCGCACCGGTCGGACAGTGGGAGGCGGAGCAGGACGAGTACGCGTCGCACGTCGTCAGGGACGATCCGGCCTTCGAGCTCGGCCGCGCCGCCGGCAGAGGGCTGACCTTCGACGAGGCGCTCGACGAGGCGCTCGCTCAGCCGGACTGAGCTTCCCGCACCTTCGCCGCGACCTGGGCGCGCTCGTACGACAGCCGGAACAGCTCGACCACGTCGTCGACGTCCTCCTCGCTCGAGATCTGACGCGACACCCAGCCGGTGTGCGGCAGGACGTGGTGCGGGCTCGCCCGGCCGGTCTCGACGAGCATTTCCCGGATCCGGCGCGTGAAGGGCAGGTCGACCCAGCGCTCACCGTGCAAGTGGCCGAGCTCTCTCGCGCCGAGCCTGAACTCGAGGCCGCCGAAGCGGTGCGGGTGCACCGAGACGCCGTCCCACGACGAGACCTCCGACCGAATCCGGGCGACGATACTCTCCATCACATGCCGTTCTACCAGCGACTCGGCGAGGTGCCCGACAAGCGTCACGTCGTGTTCCGCGAGAACGGCACGCTCCTGACGGAGGAGGTGATGGGGTTCGAGGGCTTCTCGGGCCTCGAGTCGATCCTGTACCACCTCCATTCACCGTGTCGCGTGGTCGAGCTCGGCGAGTTCGAGCCGATCGTCCGCGAGGAGTGGGTGCCGGACGCTCATGCCCATCGGCACTTCACGACGTGGGACGTCCCGCCGGGCGGCGACGCGGTGGGCGGCCGCCGGCTGCTGATGTGGAACAACGACGTCGAGATCTCGCTCTGCCGCCCGACGGAGCCGATGGAGTACTTCTTCCGGAACGGCGAGGGCGACGAGGTGATCTTCGTCCATCGCGGGGCGGGAACGCTCGAGACGACCTTCGGCGATTTGCCGTACTCGCCCGGCGACTACATCGTCGTTCCCCGCGGCACGACGTATCGCTTCGTCCCCGATGTCGACGGCGAGCATGCCGAGCAGCGTTACCTCGTGTTCGAGACGCCGGGGCTGATCACGATCCCCAAGCGCTATCGCAACGAGCACGGGCAGCTGATGGAGCACGCGCCGTACTATCACCGCGATCTCCACGCCCCGACCGAGCTGCGAACGCATCGCGACCGCGGGGAGCACGTGGTCAAGGTGCGCGTGCGCGACGGCTATCAGACGTACGTGCTCGACTACCACCCGTTCGACGTCGTCGGCTGGGACGGGTACGTCTATCCGTGGACGTTCTCGATTCACGACTTCGAGCCGATCACCGGCCGCATCCACATGCCGCCGCCGTCGCACCAGACGTTCGCCGGCCCGAACTTCGTCATCTGCTCGTTCTGCCCGCGCAAGCTCGACTTCGACCCGAACGCGGTGCCGATCCCGTACCACCACTCGAACCTGCAGAGCGAGGAGATGATCTATTACGTCGACGGCAACTTCTCGTCGCGCAAGGCGATCGAGATCGGCTCGATCACGCTGCATCCGACGGGGCTGCCGCACGGCCCGCAGCCGGGCCTCGCCGAGAAGTCGCTCGGGATGACGGAGACACACGAGCTCGCTGTGATGTGCGACACGTTCCACCCGCTCCGCCTGACCGCGCTCGCCGGCGACCTCGACGACGGCCGCTACGCGTACTCGTGGGCCGAGGATGCATCCGCGGACGGCGACACGCCGGACGAGGATCCCGCCGGCGTCACTTCGCATCTCTAGAACTTGCGCGTCGCCCTCGACTGGGACGGGACCTGCACCGAGGTCGACGGTCTCCACATGTTGCTCGAGGAGTTCGGCGACCGTGAGGTGTACGCACGCATGGAAGGCATGCTCGGCAACGGTCTCACGCTCCACGAAGTGATCGCGGCCGAGATCGCGACGATTGAGTTGCCACTCGACGACGCCGTGGAGTGGATGCGGAGGCACGTCACGCTTCGGCCGGGGTTCGCCGCACTCGTCCGGGAGTGGCCGGCCGTCATCGTCTCGAGCGGCTTTGACGAGCTGATCCGGCCCGTGCTCGAGCGCGAGGGGGTCGAGATCGAGGTGCTGGCGAATCGACTCGACACGCGGAGCGGCTCGTGGCAGCCCGTGTGGCGCGACGACAACGCGTGCCCGGTCTGTGGGGAGCCGTGCAAGCGGGCGCTGCTCGCCTCCGAGCCGTACATCTATGTCGGCGACGGATACTCGGACCGCTGCGCCGCGCTGGCGGCGGAGCGCGTCTTCGCGCGGGACGGGCTCGCGATCTACCTCTCCCGGCGCGGGATCGACTACGAGCCGTTCGACACGCTGCGCGATGTCGCTGCTGCGCTTTCCTGAGCCGTACGACTTCACGCTCTCGACCGAGCGCTTTCGACGTTTCGGCGTCGACCTCGCGAACCTGTGGCACGACGGCGCGCTGCTGCGGGTCGTCGGCGGGCGGGAGGTGTCGATCCGTGCCGCGGCGGGCGGCGTCGCCGTCGAGCCGCTCGACGACCGGACCCGGCCGGACGTGCTCACGCTGCTGGGCGGCCCGTTCGAGCTCGAGCCGTTCTATGCGTGGGCGGCGAACGACGCGGTGCTCGGCCCGCTCACACGGAAGCTCGCAGGCCTTCGCCCGCCGCTCGCGCCCGACCCCTTCGAGGCGCTGGTGACGTCGATCACCGCGCAGCAGGTGTCCCTGTTCGCGGCCTTCGCCATCCGCACGAGGATGATCGAACGCTTCGGCGTCGCCGCTGGGCGCGCGTACGCGTTCCCGACCCGGGAACGGCTCGCTGCGGCCTCGGAGGAGGACCTGGTCGCGGTCGGCTTCTCGCGGCGCAAGGCGGAGTACGTCGTCGGTCTCGCGCGCAGCGACATCGATCTCGACGTCCTCTCCGAGCTCGAGGACGACGAGGTTCGCGAACGCATCGTCGCGCTGCGCGGCCTCGGTCCCTGGACGGCCGAGTGGTTCCTCGCCCGACACCTCGGACGGCCGCGTGCCTGGCCGGCCGGCGACCTCGCCCTGCGCAAGGCGGTCGAGGTTCTCTACGGTGTGCGCGTGGAGGAGATGGGGCCGAGGCTCGAGCCGTTCCAGAACCTGTCCGCTCACTACCTGCTCACCGGGGTGAGGACACCCTGAACGTCCGGCGCGCCACTGCCGCGGACGAAGCGACGCTGCGGGAGCTGTGGGAGGAGTTCGGGCGCGAGGTGCCGGAGCCGCCCGGCTTCATCGCCGAGAGCTGGGACGAGGAGTGGACGGACACGCGTCGGCAGCTCGACGCAGGCGGCGTGTTCCTCGCCGAAGACGACGGCAAGGCGATTGGCGTCGCGAAGGTCGACACCCCGGACCACGGCGCGATGCACGTGCATCTCGTGCACGTGCGTCCGGACGCACGTCGTCATGGGGTGGCGAAGGCGCTCCTGCGTGAGTGCGTCGCCCATGCGCGCGACTCTGGTGCTCAGACGATCTCGTTGCACGTCTTGATGACCAACGAGCCTGCGCGCACGATCTGGCGCCGGCTGGGGTTCACCGATGTGTCCACGCTCATGGCGGCTCCGCTCGACGCTCTCGAGGAGCGGCTGGTCGAGCAAGCGCCCGGCGAGCGCCATGCGACGACGCACGTCCAGACGGATGACGAAGTCTCCGTCGAGCGGGCGATCGGGCACTTTCTGCCGCGGCTCGTTGCGCCGGACGTGCGCAACACGGGCAGCTGGATCCGGATCGCGGACCCTGCGCTCGACGAGGATCGCGAAGCCCACGGCCGCTTCGCTCACGAGCTGTCCGACCGCCTTGGCGCCGTCACGGTCGCACTCGCGATCGAAGGAGAGGTGGTGCGGCTCCGTCTCTACGAGCGGGGGCGCATGGTCGACGAGTACCTGTCCGTGCCGACCTACTACGGCCCGCTCTCGACCGGCGACCAGCTGGCGCTCGCGGCGAACCCGACCTTGATCGCCAGGTTGACCGGTGCCGATCGGGAGGCGGTGCACCGCGTGGCAGTCACCGGCGCCTCTCCCGCCGAGCTTCCGCACGCGAGACAGCTGTACGAGGACCTCGCCCGGCTGATGGGGCTCGAGCCGTGAAGCTCTACGACGCCGCACGCTGCCCGTACTGCGCGCGCGTTCGGATCGTCGTCGCGGACAAGGGAATCGAGCTCGAGACGGTCGAGGTCGATCTGTCGAACCGGCCTCCGTGGCTACTCGAGCTGAACCCGCCGAACGGCCGCGTCCCGGTGCTCGACAACGGGTTCGTGCTCCCAGAATCCGCGGTGATCATGGAATACCTCGACGAGCTTCATCCTTCGCCGGCGCTGTTCGCCGGAAGGATTCCGCGAGCGAGCCGAGGCGCGTCTGCTCGTGCATCGCTTCGATGAGCTCCTCGGCGACGACTACTACGCGTTCAGGCGCGGCGACGAGAACGACCTCGTCGCGAGGCTCGTCGGGCTGCCGGTCGGACAGAGCCTGTTCACCGACTTCTCGTTCGTGCCGTGGGTGATCCGGGCCCGCGACATGCTCGACGTCACGTTGCCCGACCGTCTCACGACCTGGCTCGACGCGCTCAGCGAGCGCCCTTCGGTCGCCGCGGAGGTCGAGGTGGTGCGGTCGCTGTGAACGACATCACGGTCGACGAGCTCGCGCGCCGCCTCGACGACGTGGCAATCGTCGACGTTCGCACGAAGCACGAGTTCGAGGGCTCGCTCGGAAACGCCTGCGATCCGAGGCAGGGGCACATTCCGGGTGCGCGCAATCTCGACGTCCACCGCCTCCAGAACCTCCGCCCCGAGGAGGTCGCCGGTGAGCTCGGGCTCGAGCCGGGAGCCGAGGTCGTCGTCTACTGCCATTCGGGCTCTCGCTCGTCCTTCGCGGCTCAGATCCTCCGCGCCCACGGTTACGACGCGCGCAACTACGTCGGCTCGTGGCACGAGTGGGCTCGTCGCGACGACCTGCCGATCGCTACGACGGGCTGATCAGGCGGACGACGCCGCGCGAAGGAACGCGCGCGCGAGCGTGCGACCGAGCTCCTGCCACGCGGCCAGCTTCTCGTCGAGCTCACGCTCGATCTCCTCGAGCGGCCGTGGGAGCACGCGCTCCTCGCGGAACCAGCCGAGCACCTGGTCGCGGCGCACCTCGGGGTGGAACTGCACCGCCCAGGCGCTCGAACCGATGCGGAACGCCTGCGGCACGGGGCCGAGTGCGAGCCGGGTCGCCTCGCGCGGCCAGGTGAATGCATATCCGTTCGCGTTCAGCGCCTCGAATCGTCGCGGCATCGACCCGAGGACCGGATCCGCTGTCCCTTCATCCGTCAGGGTCGTCTCGTAGAACCCTGCGAGCGGCGTGCCGATCGACGAGACGTCGGCTCCGAACGTACGCGCGAGTGTCTGCGCGCCGAGGCAGACCGCGAACAGCGGGGTCTCGTCGGCGACGAGCCGACGGAGCGCGCCGTACTCGTCGTGCAGCCACGGATGCTCGAGCTCCTCGCCGACGTTCTGGTCGCCGCCGAACACGAACACGGCGTCGAGCCCGCTGGGGGGCGCTCCCTGGGTACGGATGTCCCAGAGCGTCAACGCGTGCCCGTCCTCGAGGACGACATCGCCGAACAGCTCGGGCTGGACCGCGGGACCGTGAGTGACTGCAAGGACGCGCATCAGGCGGTCAATGATCCTTCCAGACCGACCGCCCGAGCATCGGTCCCGCGGTGCTCGCTGCACGCAGTGCAAGCTAGAGGTTTGATGCATGCGACGGCGTGGACGACCGCCGAGCCGCGGCGCTGCGTGAGTTTCACATCAAGCCTCTGTCATGGTGCGTTCATCGATCGTCCGGCTCGCGACCCGCTACCTCGGCGCGCTACACCGACTCCTCTACTCCGCGAGCGGCGGCCGGATCGGTTCGCGCATCTGGGGACTCGAGATCCTGCTGCTCACAACGACCGGCCGGAAGTCGGGCCGGGCGCGCACCGTGCCGCTGTGTTCGCTGCGCGATGGTGAGAGCTTCGTCGTGATCGCGTCCTACGGTGGGCTCGACCGTTCACCGTCATGGTGGCTGAACCTCCAGCGTGAGCCGCGCGCAACCGCGCGACTCGGCCGGATCACGCACGACGTCGTGGCACGCGAAGCGGAGCCCGCCGAGCGCGAACGCCTCTGGGCGCAGGTGACTGCTCGGGCGCCGGGATACCTCGACTACCAGCGACGCACCACACGCCGCATCCCGGTCGTACTCCTCGAGCCTCGCCGCTGACGCATTCGCCGCGGCGAGCGATCAGGCTGACGCCAGAGCGGAAGATCAAGAGTCCGGACCGCCATTGATCTGGCGGTCCCAATCCGCCTCGTCGTACGAGCCGAGCGAGGCGGCAATCAGGTCGTCGTCGCCGATCGTCCACTGCTCGAACCCGCTGATACGCACGGCACGCCCGGTTCCTCCGGGGCCTGTGTTCGTCCCGGTCAGCGTCCAGTGGTACTCGGGTGAATCGCCACCGGTCTTGAGCTGGTCCATCTCCACGCGTAGGTCGGGGAAGCCGTCCATGAATCCTCGCGCGGCCTCGGTGATCGCCTCGCGTCCGATCGCCGGCGAGCCGCCGTTGATCGTCAGCGATCCGTCGGGCGCGTAGTGCTCGGCTACTCGCGCCGGCTCGCCGCTGCACCATGCTTCGGTGTAGCGACGCGCGAACTCCAATAGCTCAGACATGGGACGGCTCCGTGTCGTCGGGTCGTCCCAATCATCCGCGGCTCGGCTCTGGCGTGTCCAGCACAGCCTGCGCAGGTGATGCGAATGTCGACAGACGCTGGTTGCGGCGGTCGTGGTTGACGCCCTCGGCCGCTTCGACCGGCCGGCCGGTCAGTGCCTCCGGTGGGGAGAGACCATGTTCATGACCCGCACGCGACGAGTGCCGTCGGGGCGGTCGGCGAGGGCTCGGCCCCGGTAGGGCTCGAGGACGGCGGCGAGGGCGCCGGTCACCTTTCGGGTCTCCTCGGCGGTCAGCCAGAGGTCGGCGTTGGCGAGGGCCGCGACGTCCTGCCACTCCTCGGGCTCCTCGCGCTCGGTCGCGACGAACGCCTCCGCCACCGCCCGGCTACCGTCGATGAACGCCAGGCCAACGGCGGCTACCGCGGCCGCCCCGGCGGGGGTGGACGAGTCGAGGTCGAACCGCGGCCGGCGGGCGGGTCGCCCGCCACGGTCTTTCCCGTCCGTCGTTCCGGGCGGGGGCGGGCTCGGCGAAGTCGTAGCGCTCCAAGAACTTGAGGTGATATGCCGTCGCGCTCGGGCTCAACCCGGTGAGTTCGGCGCACTCGGTCGCGGTCAGCTCGTCCCCCGACGCGAGTGCGTCGATGATCGCCATCCGGGCCGGATGGGCGAGCGCCCGGATGTCCCGGGGATCCTGCAGATACTGCGTGCTCTCGTCACGGGTCACGACTCGGCGGGCCGGCGGGTCCTCGCGTCCGGCCTGCGGCCTGGCCCGGCGGGACCGCGGCTGACCTTTGCGGGACGATCGATCGGCAGGCATCGACTCGAAGCATAGTGCTTGACAGGAAGATGTTAAGGAAATACTGTTCAATAGATGCTGAACATTGGACAGGGACGCCGTGACCTGGTCATCGCCCTCGTGGGGCGCATGGTGTCGACGTTCGGCGACGGGGTGGCGCTCGTCGCCCTGACGCTGCGCCTGCAGGCGGACGGCGCCCACCCCTACCAGGTCGGTTTGCTGCTGGCCGCCGGGGTCATCCCGGTGCTACTGCTCGCCCGCCCGGTCGGGCGCCTGGTCGACGCCCACGACTCCCGGCGCCTCCTTGTCGGGGGTGGCCTGGTCGAGGTGGCGGCCACGATCCCGCTCATCTTCCTCCACTCGGTCGTGCCGATCGTGGCGCTGGTCGCTGTGCTGGGCGCCGCCGCGTCGGTGACCGGGGCCACCTGGTCGGCCCTCATCCCTCGAGTGGTCGGCGAGGAGCACCTGGCCGAGGCGGTCTCGGCCCAACAGTCCCTGAACGTCCTCGTCCTCGTCGGCGCCCCCGCCGTCGGCGGGCTGCTGGTCGGGGCGTTCGGCTCGGGCGTGCCGATGGCCGTCGACGCCGCCACGTTCGTGGTCGTGACCGTCGCCGCCGCCCTCGTCCGCACCCGTCGGGTGCCGGAGCGGGTTCCCACCGTCGACGGGTCGAGCCCGGTCCGGGGCGGATTCGCCATCCTCCGGGCCGACCGGGTCCTCGCTCCCCTCCTCGCCGGCGTGGCCCTCGTCGTCCTTTTGGTCGGCATGGTCGACGTCGTGCTCGTGTACCTGGTCCGCGACACGCTCCACGCCGGAGGCGTCTGGTACGGCGTGGCCGAGGCATCCTGGATGGCGGGCATGGTGGCGGGGTCACTCGGGGCGGGCCGCGTCAGGGCCGAACGTGGGCAGGTACGCGCGACGATCGCCGGAGCAGCCGTCGCGTGCGCCGGGGTGGCCGGTTTCGCCGTCGCGCCGGCCGTGGGGATCCTCGTTCCCCTCTCGGTGCTCGGCGGCGTCGGGAACGGCTACGCCGGAACCTGCCTGTCGACCTTGCTCATGGCCCGCACCCCCGACAGCGCACGCGGCCGGGTGTCCGCCACCGCCAATGCGATCTTCGGTGGCGCCCAGGGCGCCTCGCTCCTCCTCGGCGGCGCCGTCGCGGTCGTGCTGTCACCCCGCGCGATCTATGCCGTTGCCGGCCTGCTCGGTCTGGCCGCCGCCGGGCTCGTCGCCATCACGCACGCTTCCCCGGACTCCGAGCTCGCAGATCCACTCCTCCGTCCTCGCAGCCGAGGACGGTGGGCTGCGACAGCGTCCGTCAAGGACGTCTGACGGAAAAGACGGCAGAGTCGGCGCGCGACTGTGGCGGAATTTCGGAATTACTCCTGCTCGGACAGCGGCACGGAATGGGACTCGGCTGCGCCACAGTTCACGAACGACGCCTGAGTAGCTGCCTTTCGCTACAGAGGAGAAGGAAGCCGGAGGTGATTCAGCGCCAGCTGGGCTGCCGCGAGGACGCTCGGGGTCGGACGCGCGCCGAAGTAGACCCGAACGATCATCGAATACGCTCGGCGAGGGCCATAGCCCGCCAGCTCGTAGGTGCCTCCTGCAACCCGAACCGGCCCGTCGCAGCACGCAAGGTGTGTCGCCCGTCGAAGGTCAAGCTCGATCGATCGTCCAGTCGATGCAGGGGCATAGATCACGGCCCAGACGATGATGCCGCGGGCCGGTAAGTCGGCAAGAGTCTTGTTCGGCGGGTCGGCGGTCGCTTCATCCCGGTAGCGGACGTTTCGCGCAATCCAAGCGGCGGACTCCAGCGGCACGGTCGCGTGAGGGCCAGGGCCGACGTAGGCCGAACGTGTGTTACCGCTGGCACCTGTCTGCCATCCCGTCGCAGGACGGAATGACAGCGGGTGCGTCCAGGGAGCAAGTGCGAGCGCCAGGAGGAACGGAATCACTCTGGATCGTGAATACGTGGCGGACGACCTCGTAGGTCCAGCACGGAAGACGATTCCCTGGGCGAGCGTCCTATCGTCTGACCGACCGGAAGAGGACGGACGGGCACATCAGGCGGTCGGAACGCCGTCCTCCTCGAGCAGCTTCTTGAGCAAGACGGCTCCGGCGGGCGCCTGGGCGACGCCGTCCGTCTGGTTGTTGTTGTTGAAGAACGCGTACGCCTCCTCGGTCTGGCCGGCGAGATCGCGCAGCGGTCGAACCCATTCGCGGAGCTCGTCTTCCGAGTAGAGATAGTCGAAGCGCTCCGCCGCCGATCCGCCGCGGACGTTCCACGTGCCGGCGTTCCGGCCGTGGAAGCGCACGTAGGCGAGCGGCGTCGTCGCCGCCACGAGCGTCGCCGGGACATTGGCCGCATCGACCTTCGGCGCGTCGACGCTCACCCAGCTCATCCGGCGCTCCTCGAGCCAGCGCAGCAGCTCGGCGCGGATGTCCTCCGCGAACCACGAGCGGTGCCGCGGCTCGACGAGCATCCGATCGGCGCCGAGCTGTTCGCGCGCCCACTCGAGGTAGTCGAGCGACGACGGCTTCCAGACGACGTACGGCGGCAGCTGGAACAGGATCCCACCGAGCTTCCCCGCCTCGCGCAGCGGTTGCAGTGCGTCGAGGAAGGCAGTGAACACGGCGCCGCGCGCTTCGCGGGTCGGCCGGTCGACGCGCCCTCGGTCGTCCACCGGCAGGCCCTCGCGCAGCTCGGGCGGCACCTGCTCCAGTTTGACCGGATGCCGTGTGAGCAGACCGAACGCCTTCACATGCATCACGAACCCGTCGGGCGATCGCTCGGCCCAGCCGCGCACCATCTGCTCGGTGGGGACGCGGTAGAAGGTCGAATCGACCTCGACGGTCGAGAACCGCTCCGCGTAGTAGGCGAGCCGCGCCAGGGGAGGCGTCCCCGGCGGGTACCAGTGCTTGGAGAGCGCGTCGTCGGCCCAGGAGCACGTGCCGATGCGGATCGTGGCGGCCATCGCATTGAACCTACCGGCGGCACTTCTAGACTGGCACGAATGGATTCGCGTCCGATCGGCGTCTTCGACTCGGGAGTCGGTGGCCTCACGGTGCTGCACGAGTGCCTCGTCACGATGCCCAACGAGGACTTCGTCTACCTCGGTGATCACGCGCGCCTGCCGTACGGGCCGCGGCCGCGCCACGAGGTCAGGCGCTTCGCGCACGAGATCGGGCTCTACCTCGAAGGTCTGGGCGTGAAGATGGTCGTGGTTGCCTGCAACACGGCGACCTCGGTCGCCCTGCCGGACTTGCAGGAGCAGCTGCAGGTCCCCGTGGTGTCGGTGATCGTTCCCGAGGCGCACGCGGCGGTGCAGGCCACCCGGAACCGGCGGATCGGGCTGCTCGCGACCGAGCTCACGGTGGCGAGCCGCCGCTACGAGCTGCTCACACGCGCGCTCGATGCCGGCGTGCAGCTGACGGCGATCGCGTGCCCGAAGCTCGTGCCGTTGATCGAGTCGGGCGACACCTTCAGCGAGGACGTCGTCGCCGCGGTGCGCGAGTACGCAGCACCGCTCAAGGAGTCGCAATGCGACACCGTCATCCTCGGGTGCACGCACTATCCACTTCTGCGTCCGGTGTTTCAGCGGACCTTCGGCCGTGACGTGACGCTGATCTTCTCCGCCGACGAGACGGCGCGCGAGGTCGCGGAGACACTTCAGCGCAAGGGGTTCGACAACGACAGCTTGCGCGAGGGCGAGTACCGGTTCCTGACGACCGGCGACCCGGAGCTCTTCCGCACGCTCGGCGAGCGGTTCCTGCAGCTTCCGCTCGGCGCCGTCGAACGCGTCGCGGTCTCGGAGCTCGAGGCTGCTGCATGAGCCGTTCGGATGGGCGCCGGCCCGACGAGCTGCGGCCGGTGGTGGCGGATCCGACGTTCCTCGAGCAGCCGCACGGCGTCGTGCTGTGGTCGCAGGGGAAGACCCGTGTGCTGTGCACGGCGTCGATCTCCGACGGCGTTCCACGATGGCTGATGCGATCGGGTCGCGGCTGGATGACCGCCGAGTACTCGTTGCTGCCGGCATCGACGGGCGAACGCTCGGAGCGAGAGGCCGCGCGCGGCAAACAGGGAGGACGCACCGTCGAGATCCAGCGGCTGATCGGACGCGCGCTTCGCGGCGTCGTCGACTTCGAGGCGCTCGGCGAGCGCACGGTGTGGCTCGACTGCGACGTCCTGCAGGCCGACGGCGGGACGCGCTGCGCGGCGATCTGCGGCGCGTACGTCGCGGCTCGACGCGCGCTCGAGCGGTTCGGGCTGGCGAAGGCGCTGACGAGCGGCATCGCCGCCGTCTCGGTGGGGATCGTCGGAGGCGAGCCGCTGCTCGACCTCGACTACTCCGAGGACTCGACTGCCGACACCGACGTGAACGTCGTGATGACGGGCGACGGCCGCCTCGTCGAGGTTCAGGCGACTGCAGAGCGCGTCCCATTCGACCGCGACTCGCTGGACGCCCTGCTCGATCTCGCCGGCGTCGGCATCGAGCAGCTGCTGCAGATCCAGGACGACGCCGCGCAGGTCACCGCCGCCTGAGAGACGTCCAAGTGAAGGCGTTTCTCTGCTCTGCGAACGAGCACAAGCTCGCCGAGATGCGGTTGCTGTTGCCCGAACTGCACCTCGAGCTGCTCGCGGTCGACTATCCGCCCGAGGACGGGACGACCTACCTCGACAACGCACGGATCAAGGCGCGACACGGCCGTGAGTTGGGCCCGCCGGGCGCCTGGATGCTCGCCGACGACTCGGGGATCGAGGTCGCCGCGCTCGGCGGTGCGCCTGGCGTCCAGACCGCGCGCTGGGCGCAGGGCCGGCACGTGGATCGTCTGCTCGAGGCCCTCGAAGGCGAGGTCGACCGGAGAGCCCGGTACGTCTGCGAGCTCGTCTGCCTCCGGCCCGAAGGCAACGAGGTGACCGGCAGTGGCGTGCTCGACGGCGAGATTGCCGAGGCTTCGGCGGGGACCGGCGGCTTCGGGTTCGACCCGGTGTTCATCCCGGAGGGCGAGACGCGCACCGTGGCGGAGCTCGGCGACGACTGGAAGGCGCACCACTCACACCGGGCGCTCGCCGCGCAGGCGCTCAGGTCGGCGCTTGCTCCTTTTTCGAGCGGCTCCACCACCAGTTGACCTCTGCACCCAGCACGATCACGTTCGCCATCAAGTAGAGCCAGACGAGCAGCACAGCGGGCCCGGACAGCGCCTGCAACACCGGGTTGTGCTTCGAGACTTGCACGTACTGCGGCAACACCTGGAACGTCGCCTC
Organism: uncultured Thermoleophilia bacterium; assembly: GCA_963774355.1. Taxonomy (GTDB): domain Bacteria; phylum Actinomycetota; class Thermoleophilia; order Gaiellales; family Gaiellaceae; genus PALSA-600. The sequence continues at coordinate 73,804 of CAVZER010000004.1, forward strand.
GAGGATCACGGCGGCGGTGATCGCTCCGGGCAGCACTTCGCGGAGCGTCAGCTCGACGTTCGTCAACACGTAGTAGGCGGAAGCCAGGAAGACGAAGATCCCGAGGCCCGAGATCGCAATCGCAGTCAATCGCGCGAACGGGTCCTCGCCCGCAAACCCTGCGTAGCGCTTGAGCACCTCCTGGCCGACCGAGCCGATCACGAGCGAGGCGAAGAGGGCCACGAGCGACCCGACCATCATCAGTGTGGCCAGCGCCTTCCCGTGCAACCAGCCGCGATTCGGCCTGCCGTACACGATGTTGAAGGCGCTCTCGAGCACGCTGAACAACGAGAGCGACGACCAGACGAGGAAGAGGCCGCCGACCAGGCCCAGCGCAGCGGAGTTCTCCTGGATCGCGCGGACGGCCGTCAGGATCGACTGGACCGACGTACTCGGGAACACCTTCGACAGCTCGCGCACGAAGAACGAGTTCTGATCGGCCTGATGGACGAGCCCGAGCAACGCGAGCGCGAGAAAGAGCAGCGGAACGAAGGAGAGAAGCGCGAAGTAGGCGATCATCGCGGCGAGGTGTGTGCCGCGATCGGAGAAGAACTTGGTGATCACCGTCCTCACCTCCGCGGCAGTATGCTCGGGACGATGGACGCGAACCGCGCGATCAGCGACCTCACGGAGATCTCTCCCCAGGTGCGCGATGTCGTGATCGCAGGTGCCGACGACGAGATCGTCGGGACGAACACGCCGCGCATGCGCGCAGAGCGTCTCCTCGCGGGGGCGCGCCGGCTGCTCGAGGGCGCAGACAGCGTACGTGGCAAGGCCCGTCTCGCAGATCGAGGCGGCGACGACCGTTGGGAGCGTGTTCGTCGTTCGCGACGGCGACCGGATCGTCGCTGCGACGACCTCGGCAGAGCCGACCGTTGGGCTCGTCTTCTACGACCTCAAGAGTTGTCTGAGGTCGCTCTCCGAACCGTCGTCTCACGATGCCGCCGCGTAAGGTCTTCACCGGATTGCTGCTCGCTGCGGGCTCGATCGCCGGGTCGGTGCTGGTGCGGCGGCGGGCTGCGCGGCGTGTCGACCACGTCGACCTCTACGACGACGACGGCTCGATGGTCTCGCACGCCGACGGAACGCCCGAGGCCGACCGGCTGTTGCCGATCGCCCGCGAGCTGCTCGCGGCCTCTTGAACCACGAAGAGCTCGGCCGCGCGCTCCGCGAGGCCGCGTACCTCGAGGGCGACTTCGTGCTGCGCTCGGGCCGCCGCTCGCGTTACTACCTCGACAAGTACCGGTTCGAGACGCTGCCCGAGCTGCTCCGTCCACTCGGGGAGGCGATCGCGGCGGCGGTGCAGAAGCACGAGCCCGACGCCGTCAGGCTCGCCGGGCCCGAGCTCGGTGCGGTCGCCCTTGCGGCATCGGCGTCGCTCGCCTCTGGCCTGCCGTTTCTGATCGTCCGGTCGAAGGCGAAGGAATACGGCACGTCGAAGCGGATCGAGGGCGTCTTCGAGCCCGGGGAGCTCGTGTGCCTCGTCGAGGACGTCGTGACCGTCGGCGGGGCGGCGCTGGAGGCCGTCGAGGCGCTGCGCGCCGAGGGCCTCCGCGTCTCCACCGCAATCGCGGTCGTCGACCGCGAAGAGGGGGGTCTCGACGCGCTCGCGCGCCAGGCGGTGCGCCTGCGGCCGCTGTTCCTCGCCTCTCAGCTGCTCGAAAGCGCCGCAAATCCGCATGGTTGAGCGATATCCGACTTCCTTGTTAGCGTTTTGCCCCGAGGTCTCCATCTCAGAGTCCCCGAGCAGTAGGAGGAGTTCTTGACCAAGCAGGAGTTCATCCAGAAGGTCGCTACCAAGAGCGGACTGTCGACGCGCGATGCCGGGAAGGCGGTCGAGGCCTTCATGGATTCCGTGACCGAGACCCTGAAGGCCGGAGACTCGGTCAACTTCACCGGGTTCGGCAAGTTCTCGCCGTCGGCCCGCGCGGCCCGCCAGGGCGTCAATCCGCGCACCGGCGAGCGCGTCCAGATCGCGGCCACGACCGTGCCGAAGTTCTCGGCAGGCAGCCAGCTCAAGCAGGCCCTGAAGACCTAGAGGTTTCAGCTGGCGCGCCCAGCGGCGCGAAGCCTCGAAGAAAACGGAAGGCGGCTTTGGCCGCCTTCCGTCTTCGAAGCTACCGTGTCACGGGATGAGCGTCGCCACGCTGACCTTCGCCGACCGCCTGGCCGCCGAGGTCGAGCGCAAGCGCTCGCAACTCGTCGTCGGCCTCGATCCGATTCCCGACCTGATGCCGGTCGAGCTGCGTGGCGACCTGGCGCGGTTCTGCTGCGGGATCGTCGATGCCGTCGCCCCGTACACGGTGGCCGTGAAACCGCAGCTCGCCTTCTTCGAGGCGCACGGCGCCGCCGGGATGGCGGCCTTCGAAGAGGTCTGCAGTTACTCCCGGAATGCGGGCCTGCTGGTGATCGCGGACGGTAAGCGCGGCGACATCGGCTCGACCGCCCGCGCCTACGCCGACGCATACCTCGAGGGAGACCCGCCGCGGGCGGACGCTCTGACGGTCAACCCGTGGCTCGGACGCGAGTCGGTCGAGCCCTATCTCGCGGCTGCGCGGCGCAACGGCTCCGGCGTCTTCGTGATCGTGAAAACGTCGAACACGGGCGGCGACATCCAGGATGTCGAGCTGTCGAACGGCCTTCCCGTCTGGCAGCATGTCGCGCTCGAGGTTGCAGCATGGGGCGCCGACCTCGTCGGCGAGGTCGGTCTCTCGCAGGTCGGCGCGGTCGTCGGGGCAACGCATCCGCGCGCGATCGCGGACGCACGCCGGCTCATGCCGCAGAGCATCCTTCTGCTGCCCGGCGTCGGAGCTCAGGGCGCCGTTCCGAGCGATCTCTCGCGCGCCTTCCAGAGCGGTCCGGCGAGTGCGCTCGCCAATGCGTCCCGCTCGGTGATCTACGCCTACCGGAGCACGGGCGACGACTTCCGCACGGCCGCCGGCGCCGAAGCGGCTCGCCTCCAGCGCGAGCTCTGGGCCGCATCCGGCTGGTAAGTGCGGCGAGGCTGGCAGCACTATGCGGCGCCTGCTGCGTTTCTGCTCGCGGCGACGATTGCCGTGATCCTGATCCGGGCGGGTTTCGAGTCGGGCGGGAGCGGAGCGCCGCCGTCGACCGTCGCGGAGACGACCGGCGCGTTGACCCCGCGCTACTGGACGGTCCGCGCGGGTGACACGTACGCAGTGATCGCGAAGGCGACGGGTGTCTCGGTCGTGGTCATTCGCCGCCTCAACCCGGGAGTGAGCTCGACCTCGCTGTTCATCGGTCAGAGGATCAGAGTCCGATGAGGGGCGTCGCTCTCGTCGTCGTCGCGCTGTGCCTAGGCACGATCGCGGCCAAGCCCGCGGCTGCTGCCGTACCTCGGGTGCATGCCAGCGCGTATCTGGTCGAGAACGCGAGCACCGGTGAGGTTCTCGCATCGTCGAACGCGCACTCTCAGGTGGCGATCGCGTCGATCACCAAGTTGATGACAGTCCTGATCGCGCTCCATCACCATCGCCTGACCGACATCGTTGCGGTCGACCCGCGGGCGGCCGAGGTGGGGGAGTCGAGCGCCTACCTCGAGCCCGAAGAGCGCCTCACCGTGTCCGATCTCGTGAAGGCGTCGCTGATCCAGTCGGCGAACGACGCCGCCGATGCTCTCGCGCTGTCGGTCTCGCCGAGCTTCCCGGCCTTCGCCGTCCTGATGAACGACGAGGCGTCCTCACTCGGGCTCCACGACACCCACTTCGTGCGCCCGGACGGGCTCGACGCGCCGGGCGAGCACTCGAGCGCAGCCGACGTCACCCGGCTCGCGCGCCTGCTGATGCAGGACCCGTTCGTGCGACGCACGGTGGGTGAGGAGACCGCGACGATCGGCGTCGGGCAGGTGCTGCACACATGGGACGATCTGCTCGGGCGGGTGTCGGGCGTGTTCGGGGTGAAGACCGGGCACACGGACGAGGCCGGGTGGTGCCAGGTCGCCGCGCTGCGCGGGCCGGGCGGCACGATCATCTACGCGACGATCCTGGGCGAGCCGTCTCGCTCGGTGCGCAATGCCGACCTGACGTCGCTGCTCGTCTGGGCGGAGGCGCAGTACCGCGCCGTTTCGCTCGTGCAGAGGGGGCGCGTCTACGCGCACGCGGCTCTGCCGTACGGCGAGCAACCGCTCGCGCTCGTCGCCGCGAAGCCTTTGGTCGCGGCGGCCAGGGTCGGGCGCCCCCTGACCCAGCGGGTCGTCGCGCAGCGCAGCGTTTCCCTTCCGGTCCGCAAGGGAACGGTGCTCGGGCGCGTCGAGGTCTGGTCGGGTCGCCGCCTCGTCGGCCGCCGCGACCTGGTCGCGGCGCGTACCGTTCGGAAGCCGAGCGCCCTCCGCCGACTCGGGTGGTACACCGGTCGCTCCGCCCACCATCTCGTCCAGTTCTTCACGCCGTGATCGTCACCGTCACACTCAACGCCGCCGTCGACCGGACCCTGACCGTCCCGAACTTCCAGCTCGGTCAGCGTCACCGAGCGAGCGCGGGCTTGACTCTCGCCGGCGGCAAGGGAATCAACATCGCCCGGGCGCTGAAGCAGCTCGGCGTTCCGGTGGTCGCGACGGGGTTCGTCGGAGGGGCAACAGGAACGCGCATCGTCGAGGAGCTGACACGCGAGGCGGTGCTGAACGACTTCGTGCGCATCGACGACGAGTCGCGCACGTCGACCGCGGTCGTCGATCCGACGGGCGGCACATACACCGAGATCAACGAGTGGGGGCCCGCGGTCTCCACCGAGGAGCTCGAGACCCTCCACGAGAAGCTCATGTACCTCACTCAGGGCGCCGAGATCGTCGTCTTCGCAGGGTCGTTGCCGAGGCACGTCGACGACGACTTCTACGCCGAGGCGACACGGGAGCTTGCCCGCCGGCACGTCCCGGCTGTCCTCGACACGGAGGGTGAGCCGCTCCGGCTCGGGGTCGAGGCCGAGCCGTTCCTCGTCACACCGAACCAGAGCGAGGCGGAGGCGCTCGTCGGTCAGGAGTTCCACGACGAGGAGGACTTCCTGCTCGCCCTGGAGCGGATCGCCGAGCTCGGGGCACGGAACGTGCTGATCACCTCCGAGTCGGGTTGCGTCGCACGTCTGCGTGAGGAGCGCGAGCCGCGGCTCTACCGGGCTGTCGCGCCGCGTGTCGATGCCGTCTCGGCCGTCGGGGCCGGCGATGTCCTGCTGGCCGGCTTCCTCGCAGCCCGGCACGTCGGGCGCTCGCCCGAGGAGGCTCTGCGCTCGGCTGTCGCCGCCGGCGCAGCCTCGACCCTTCAGGTCGGAGCCGGACGCTTCGACCCGCGCCAGGCCGGACGCCTGCAGGCCGGCGTGATCCTCACCGAGCCGGCGCCGGCCGAAGCGTAAGCAGCGAAACGCCGTCGGGGCGACCCGGTACAGTTTCGCAATGGACGCCCCGAAGCTGGAGCTCGACGGAACGCAGAGCGCGTTGCCCGAGAAGTTCGCGCGCGAAGGCCTGACGTTCGACGACGTCCTGCTGGTGCCCGCCTCGTCGTCCGTGCTACCCAACGACGTCTCGACCGCGACGCGCCTCACTCGCACGATCGCGCTCGAGGTCCCGGTCGTCTCGGCAGCGATGGACACGGTCTCCGAGGCGCGGATGGCGATCGCGCTGGCCCGCGAGGGGGGCCTCGGCATCGTCCACCGAAATCTCTCGATCGCCGACCAGGCCGCGCAGATCGACCAGGTGAAGCGCTCCGAGTCGGGGATGATCAGCGACCCGATGACGCTCCCTCCGTCGGCGCTCGTCGCCGATGCGCTCCAACTGATGGAGCGGTACCACGTCTCCGGCGTCCCGATCACCGACGACGACGGTCGGCTCGTCGGGATCCTGACCAACCGAGACCTGCGGTTCGAGCGCGACACCGCGCAGCCGGTTTCGGCACTCATGACGAGCAGGGACCTCGTCACCGCACCGGTCGGTACGACGCTGGCCGAGGCCGAACGCCTCCTCCACCGCCACCGCATCGAGAAGCTCCCGGTGGTCGACGTCGACGGCGTGCTCAAGGGACTGATCACCGTCAAGGACATCTCGAAACGAATCGAGTTCCCTCGCTCCACCAAGGACCCTCGGGGCCGGCTTCGCGTCGGTGCGGCGGTCGGAGTCGGGCCTGACGCGCAGGAACGAGCCGCCGCCCTGGTCGCTGCCGGCGTCGACGTTCTCGTCGTCGATACCGCGCACGGTCACTCTCGCGGCGTGATCGAGATGGTCGTGCGGATCAAGGACATCGCAGGCGACGTCGAGGTCGTCGCCGGGAACATCGCCACCGGCGAAGCTGCCGAGGCACTGATCGACGCCGGGGCGGATGCCGTCAAGGTCGGGATCGGTCCCGGGACGATCTGCACGACCCGGATCGTGGCGGGCGTCGGCGTGCCGCAGATAACCGCGATCCATGACGTGGTCGAGGTGACTTCGCGTTACGGCGTCCCGGTGATCGCCGACGGCGGAATCAAGTCCTCGGGCGACATCGCGAAGGCGCTCGCAGCGGGCGCCGACACGGTGATGCTCGGCTCGATGCTCGCCGGCACCGATGAGTCTCCCGGCGACGTCGTGTTCGCGCACGGCGAGCGCTTCAAGGAGTACCGCGCAATGGGCTCCCTCGGTGCGATGCGTGCGCGCGGCTTCTCGAAGGATCGCTACTTCCAGGGCGACGTCGAGGACGTCGACAAGCTCGTTCCCGAGGGCATCGAGGCGCGCGTCCCGTACAAGGGAGCGCTGAGCGGCGTCCTCTATCAGCTCGTGGGTGGGCTGCGCGCCGCGATGGGCTATTGCGGTGCTCCGACGATCGACGCGATGAAGCAGGCCCGTTTCGTCCGCATCACGGGTGCCGGGCTCCGCGAGTCGCATCCGCACGACGTCGCGATCACCAAGGACGCGCCCAATTACCGGCGCGGTTAGAGCTCCACGGGTTCGGACACGGCTCATCGTCCGCCGCAGCGGCGGAGAGCCGGCCCGTGCTCGTCGTCGACCTCGGCGGGCAGTACTCGCAGCTGATCGCCCGCCGCGTGCGCGAGGCACGGGTCTACTCCGAGCTCGTCTCGCACCGCTCCACCGTCGACGAGCTTCGGCGGCGAAACCCGGCTGCGTTGATCCTGTCGGGCGGTCCCGCGTCGGTGTACGAAGAGGGAGCGCCGCGCGTCGATCCCGCGCTCTTCGAGCTCGGCGTTCCCACGCTCGGGATCTGCTACGGGGCGCAGCTCCTGGCGCTCGAGCTCGGCGGCCGGGTCGATCGCACGGGTGCGTCCGAGTTCGGCCGGACGCAGCTGACGGCCTCCGGCGGTGAGCTCTTCACCGGGCTCGATGCTGCGCAGACGGTGTGGATGTCGCATCGCGACACGGTCGTCGAGCCTCCGACGGGCGCCCGCGTCGTCGCGGCGTCGCCGTCGACACCCGTGGCCGCGTTCGAGGACGAGAGCCGCAAGCTGTACGGCGTCCAGTTCCACCCCGAGGTCGTGCACACGCCGCACGGGCAGGACGTGCTGGAGAACTTCCTCCACGAGATCGCGGGCATCGAGGCGTCGTGGACGCCCGCGGCGGTGATCGAGGAGCAGGTGGCGCGCATCCGCGCTCAGGTCGGATCGGAGCGCGTGCTCTGTGCTCTTTCAGGCGGTGTCGACTCGGCCGTCGCTGCGCTGCTCGTGCACCGGGCGATCGGCGATCGTCTGACGTGCGTCTTCGTCGACCATGGCCTGCTGCGCAAGGGCGAGGCGGAGCAGGTGGTCGAGACGTTCGGCGGCCACTTCCAGGTGCCGCTCGTCCACGTGCAGGCGCAGCAGCGCTTCCTCGCGCGACTCGAGGGCGTCGTCGACCCCGAGGAGAAGCGCAAGCGAATCGGCGAGGAGTTCATCCGGGTGTTCGAGGAGAAGGCACGGGCGCTCGGTGACGTGCGCTGGCTCGTGCAGGGGACGCTCTATTCCGACGTGATCGAGTCCGGCGGCACCGACGGTGTGGCCGAGACGATCAAGTCGCATCACAACGTCGGCGGGCTTCCCGACGACATGGAGATGGAGCTCGTCGAGCCGCTGCGCCTCCTGTTCAAGGACGAGGTGCGGCGCGTCGGCGAGGAGCTCGGCCTGCCCGAGCGGATGGTCTGGCGCCAGCCGTTTCCCGGGCCGGGGCTGGCGATCCGCATCATCGGCGAGGTCACCGAGGAACGCCTCGATGCCCTCCGGGAGGCCGACGCGATCCTGCAGGAGGAGGTGCGGAGCGCCGGGCTCTACCGTGAGCTCTGGCAGTCGTTCTGCGTCCTTCCCGCGATCCGGTCGGTCGGCGTGCAGGGCGACTCGCGCACCTACGGCTACCCGATCGCGATCCGCGCGGTCACGTCCGAGGATGCGATGACGGCCGACTGGGCGCGACTGCCCTACGATCTCGTCGAACTGGTCGCCTCGCGGCTCGTGAACGAGATCCCGGCGGTGAACCGCGTGGTGCTCGACGTGACGTCGAAGCCGCCGGCCACCATCGAGTGGGAGTGACGCCGCCCTACAGGATCGAGACCGAGCGGCTGGTTCTCCGCTGCTACGAGCCCGAGGACGCCGCGCTGCTCAAGGAGGCAGTCGACGCGAGCCTCGAGCACTTGCTGCCGTGGATGCCGTGGGCGCGATTCGAGCCGCAGTCGCTCGACCAGAAGATCGAGCTGTTGCGGGGAATGCGCAGCCGCTTCGATCGCGACGAGGACTACGTCTTCGGAGTCTTCGATCCGGATGAGGAGCGGCTGCTCGGCGGAAGCGGGCTCCACAGCCGTGCAGGCGACGAGTCGCTCGAGGTCGGCTACTGGGTTCGTGCCGACGCGATCGGACGCGGTATCGCCACCGAGGTGACGGCCGTCCTGACGAGGGTCGGGTTCGAGCTCGGCCGGCTCGAGCGCGTGGACATCCAGGTCGATCCCGACAACGATCGGAGCCTGCGCATCCCGCGGAAGCTCGGCTTCAGCGAGGAAGGAACACTGCGGAGGCGTCTCGAGCCAAAGGAGGAGGGGGGTGAGCGTCGCGACTCGGTGCTGTTCACGATGCTCGCCGGCGAGCTCGGCGGTTCGCCTTGCATGTCGTTCACGTACGAGGCATACGACGCGATCGGGCGCTTCTTGACGCCCGCTACCGTATGAACGTGCGGAATCTCGTCTGCACGCTTGCAGCTGTCGCGACGATCGGGGTGCTCGTCGCGCCTCCGGCGACGGCGGCGACGCACCTGACCACGGCGGATCGCAAGGCGATCGGCGTGCTGCTCGATCGCTTCGTCAAGGACGCGGTCCGTCGCGAGAACCTGCCCGCCGCCTGGAGCCTGATCGGGCCCGACCTCCGCGGCGGGACGACGCGGGCCGCCTGGGACAACGGCAGCGGCGTCACCGTCCAGTACTTCCCGGTCGCGGGAGCGGACTTCAGCAAGGCGTGGACCGTGTCGTCGGTTCGCCCCGGCTCAGCCCAGCTCGAGATGATCCTTCATCCGAAGCCGGGCGCGCGCGGCTTCGAGGAGACGGCCGCGAACATCGAAGTGCGCAAGGTCGCGGGCCGGTGGATCGTCGACATCTTCTACCCGGCGGCCGTCTTCCACGCGAACGGCGGGATCAGCGGGCCGAACGACTTCACGGCCGGCGGCGGGAGTGCTGCGACGAACTCGAGCCGCATCGCGGGCCGCTGGCTGATCGTGGCGATCGGGGTGATCGGCGGGATCGTGCTCCTGCTTCCGATCGCGATCTGGGTGCGCGTCAAGCTGCGCGACCGTCGTGCCTGGGCGGACTACACGAAGGCCCACCCCGGCGGCTAGCCGCCCCTCTCTAGTTCCGCGGACCGCCGGCGACGTAGATCACCTGGCCGGAGACGTAGCTCGCGTCCTCCGAGCACAGGAAGGCGATTGTGCCGGCGACGTCCTCCGGCATCCCGACGCGCCGCAGCGGCGTCTGCGCCGCAGCCGCCTCCTTGAACTGCTCGAACGGCACGCCGACGCGCTCGGCCGTCTGCTCCGTCATCGCCGTCACGATGAAGCCCGGCGCGACACAGTTGACGTTCACGTTGAACGGCCCGAGCTCGATCGCGAGCGTCTTGGTCATCCCCTGCAGGCCGGCTTTCGCGGTCGAGTAGTTGGTCTGGCCGCGGTTGCCGAGTGCCGAGACGGACGAGATCAGCACGATTTTGCCGCTCTTCTGCTCGACCATGTGCCGTTGCGCGACCTGTGCGGCGAGGAACGATCCGCGAAGGTGCGTGTCGATCACGGCTCCGAAGTCGTCGTCGCTCATCTTGAAGAGGAGGTTGTCGCGCGTGATGCCCGCGCACGTGACGAGAAAGTCGACCGAGCCTCCGAGCTCGACCGCGGCCGCGACCGCAACCTCGACGTCCGCGCGCGAGGTCACATCGCACCTCACGGCGCGGCCGCCGATCGCCGCCGCCGTTTCGGCAGCCGCCGTCTCGTCGTAGTCCGCGACCACGACACGCGCTCCTTCGGCCGCGAACCGGGCGGCCGTCGCGGCTCCGATCCCTTTCGCCCCGCCGGTGACGAGGGCGGTCTTCCCGTCGAATCTCATCGCGCGACCCTATCGGAAGCACCGGTAGCGGCTGCCTAGCGCTGGAGCTGGACCGGCTCGTACCTCGCACGCACCTCGTCGACGAACGCAGCGAGCTGGTCGGCGATCGCCGCGTCCGCGATCTCGAGCACGTTCTCCGCGTTCTTCTCGCCGCTGCGGGAAAGGTTGAACGAGCCGACGAACGTCGTGTCGTCGCACACGCACACCTTCGCGTGCATGAAGTCGTGCACCGTCCCGTCGCCGTACGGCGTCGAGTTCTTGCCCGTGAACGGGCCTGCCATCACGTGCTCGAGGAGCGGCAGCTTCCACGAGATGTTCCCGTTCACACTCCATTGCTGGACGACCTCACGGATCTGCGTCGCGTCGACGCAGCCGGCCAGGTCCACCGATCTGTCCGCGATCACCTGCGCGAGCGTGCCGAGAACAGGCCCGGTCGTGATGACCGGCGAGCAGATGCGAACACGTTTCCGCGCGCGCCGGATGAGCTTCGAGATGCGTGCCGACAGATCCTCGCCGTGACCCGGTGTGAACCAGGCGCGCAGGCCGTCTTCGTCGCGCGGGTCGACGAATCCGCTTCGCATCACGTCACCTGTCGTCCAGAGCTGCTCGAAGTCCAGCTCGTACGCCTTCGCGATCCGCGCGTTCTGCGGGAGCACGACGACCACGTTCTCCTGCCGCGACCACGAGTCGTCGGTCCAGTTCATCGACCCCGTCCAGACGTCCGAGGCGTCCCGGATCACGTACTTGTGGTGCATCAGGTCCGGAATGCCGGCGATCGCCTTGCCTTCGACCGGCAGGCTGGCGATCAGCTCGACGTCGGGCTCGGACGGGGGCGGCACCGGCATCGGTATCGGGTGATCGACGTTGTACGCGAACCGCATTCGCACGCCGCGTCTGTCTGCGTCGAGGATCGCCGCGGCGACGATCGCTTTCGTCGCTTCACCGAGGTGGAAGTCGTACTGGGCGAAGTCGAGCGTCTTCTCGGCGCCGGCGACGAACGCGGCCACCTGGCGCGCGATCTGCTCCGGCTGCTGCCCGCCGTCCGTCAGAGTCGTGATCTGGATGCGCTCGTTCATCGATCGTCTGGTTGACGCCCGAATCGGGCAGACCTGGAACTTCTACCGCGAGGGCGACGGTGCCGAGGCGCGCGCCCGGCGGCTCGCGCAGTATCTCGACGCGCGCGCCTGGGCCCCAATCCTGATCGTCGGCGAGGCGCCCGGGCTACCGCGGGGCGTGCGTCTCGGGCATCCCGTTCACGTCCGAGCGGCAACTCACGGGTCGAGGGCCCGCGGAAGCGACGGCGACGATCGTGCACGCGGCGCTCGCGGACTTCGGCCTGGCCGACCAGGTGCTGCTCTGGAACGTCGTGCCCACTCATCCGGGGTCGGTCTCGTCGAATCGGCGGCCGACCGCGACGGAGGTCCGGGCCGGACGTGAGTTCGCCCGCGAGCTCGCCCGCGGGCGGCGCATCCTTGCGGTCGGGCGGGTCGCCGCCGACGCTCTGGAGGCCCCGTATATCCGCCATCCGAGCCGCGGCGGGGTGGCGGCGTTCAGGAGAGGGCTGCTACAGTTCGCGCCCGGCGGACGCCAGGTTCGCCGCTTCTCCGCATGAAAACGTACAACGCCAAACCGGGCGAGATTCAGCGCGACTGGTACCTCGTGGATGCCGAGGGAAAGACCCTCGGGCGCGTCGCGACCCAGATCGCCGAACGCCTGCGCGGCAAGGGCAAGCCGCAGTACACGCCGCACGTCGACACGGGCGACTTCGTGGTGGTCGTGAACGCCGAGAAGATCGCCGTCACCGGGAAGAAGCTCGACCAGAAGATGTACTACAAGCACTCCGGTTATCCGGGCGGGTTGCGCGAGCGCACGCTTCGCGAGCAGCTCGATCGGCGCCCGACCGAGGTACTGCGCAAGGCGGTCAAGGGCATGCTCCCGCGGAATCGACTGGGCCGCGCCCAGCTGACGAAGCTCAAGATCTACGCAGGCGCCGAGCATCCGCACGAGGCGCAAGCGCCGACCAAGATCGAGGTGTAGATGTCGACTCCGGCTCAATACCGCGGCACCGGCAAGCGCAAGACGTCGGTCGCGCGTGTGATCCTTCGGCCCGGCGACGGCGCCACCTGGATCAACGGCAAAGCGCTCGAGGAGTACTTCCCGCGGCTGTGGCACCGTTTCATCGCGACCGCCCCGCTCAAGACCGCCGACGTCGAGGGTCAGTACGACCTGCGCGTCCGCGTGCACGGCGGCGGGCCGTCCGGCCAGGCCGGCGCGATCAGGCACGGCGTCGCCCGGGCGCTCGTCGAGGTCAATCCGGAGCTGCGCGTCCCGCTCAAGCGGGCGGGCTTCCTGACGCGCGACGCTCGCATCGTCGAGCGCAAGAAAGCGGGGCTCCACAAAGCGCGCAAGGCACCGCAGTTCAGCAAGCGGTAACAGCGCCGCACGTGGCGCGCAGGTACTTCGGTACCGATGGTGTCCGCGGCATCGTGGGCGAGACGATCACGCCGGGGCTCGTCGAGCGGCTCGGCCGCGCAGCAGCACTCTGGACGGGCGCGGCGAAGGTCTTCGTCGGACGTGACACGCGCGCGTCGGGACGTGACCTCGAGGAGGCGTTCGCGCGCGGCGTCATCTCGGCGGGCGGGGACTGCATCCTCGGCGGCGTTCTTCCGACACCGGCCGTTGCATTGCTCGCGCTCGACCTCGGCGTCGTGATCTCCGCGTCGCACAACCCGCCCGAGTACAACGGCGTCAAGTTCTTCGACCGGCGCGGCCGGAAGCTCAGCGACCGCTCCGAGGAGCAGATCGAGGCGCTGCTCGCCGCCGCCCCCGCGGTCGACCAGGGAACCGTCGAGCGGGTCGAGATCGCCCCCGACTCCTACAGGGCACACGTGCTCGAGCGGTTCGGTGGCGACTTTTCGGGATTGCGGGTCGTCGTCGACTGCGCCAACGGTGCGTACGCCGGGCTTGCTCCACAGGCGTTCGAGGAGTGTGGCGCGGAGGTCGTCGCGATCGGAGTCGACCCCGACGGCACCAACATCAACGTCGGTTGCGGCGCGACCGACATGGCGCTGTTGCAACGGACGGTGGTCGAGCGCGGCTTCGACCTCGGGATCGCCTTCGACGGCGACGGCGACCGCATGCTCGCAGTCGACGAACGGGGCAACCTCGTGGACGGCGATCAGATCGTCGCTGTGCTGGCGCTCGATCTCGGTGTCGACCAGGTTGCGGTGACCGTGATGGCGAATCTCGGCCTGCACGAGTTGATGCGCGAGCACGGGATTCGCGTGGTCACGACCGACGTCGGCGACCGGTACGTCCTGGAGGCGCTCGAACGCGAAGGCGGCCTGCTCGGGGGCGAGCAGTCAGGTCACATCATCTTTCTACGCGATCACGTCACCGGTGACGGTCTCGCCGCCGGAATGCTGCTCTGCGCCGCCCTCCACGGGCGCACGCTGAGCGAGGCCGCAGCGGTCATGCAGGTCTTTCCGCAGGCGAAGGAGAACGTGCGCGTCGAGGATCGGGAGCTGACCCCGGAGATCGTCGCCGAGGTCGAGCGCGTGAACGAGGAATGGGACGGCGCCGGGCGCGTGCTGGTGCGGCCGTCCGGGACGGAGCCGGTGATCCGCGTCCTCGCCGAGGCCCGCGACAGCGAGGCTGCGGCGAAGGCCTGTGCTAGCATCGCGACTCTCGTCCGTCGACAGCTCGGCTGACCGTTCCGATGCGGGAACGGGTCCGTAGCCGGGCTTTTCCGTTTCCAGAAGCCGTTTTCCGGGCAAGCGTCCGGTTGAGGAGGCGACGAAATGTGCGGGATCATCGGATACATCGGGGCACGCCCCGCACAACCGCTCCTCCTGCAAGGCCTCGAGCGGCTCGAGTACCGCGGCTACGACTCAGCCGGGTTGGCGCTGCTCGAGGACAGCGGCCTCGAGTACCTCCGTGCGGTCGGAAACCTCCAGAATCTGAAGGACGCGGCCGAAGGGCTCGCATCCCTTTCGACGACAGGTCTCGGTCACACTCGCTGGGCCACGCACGGCGCCGTCACCGAGCAGAACGCCCACCCGCTGACCGCATGCGACGACCGCCGGCTCGCGATCGTCCTGAACGGGATCATCGAGAACTACCGCGAGCGCCGCGAGGAGCTGATCGAGGCCGGGCACACGTTCACCTCGGAGACGGATGCCGAGGTCGTCGCGCACCTGATCGAGGATGCGTACGCGGGTGATCTCGTCGACGCCGTCCGTGCCGCGTACCTCCGGCTCGAGGGTCACTTCACCTTCGTCGTCATCCATCGTGACCATCCGGGCGAGCTCGTCGGCGTGCGCAACCAGACGCCGCTCGTCGTCGGTCTCGGCGAGGGCGAGAACTTCCTCGCTTCGAATCTCGCGGCGTTTCTCGCCGAGACGCGCCGCGTTCAGTTCCCCGACGACGGGCACATCGCGCGGATCACGGCCGACGGCGTCGTCTACATCGACACTGCGACGGGCGAGCGCGTCGAATACGACACGGTCGAGATCGACTGGGACGACGCTGCCGCGGAACGGTCGGGATACGAGACGTTCATGCTCAAGGAGATCTACGAGCAGCCTGAGGGCGTCGCCGAGACCATCGGCGACCGGGTCCGACACGGCCACCTGGTGCTCGA
This sequence comes from uncultured Thermoleophilia bacterium, assembly GCA_963774355.1. Classification (GTDB taxonomy): domain Bacteria; phylum Actinomycetota; class Thermoleophilia; order Gaiellales; family Gaiellaceae; genus PALSA-600. The sequence continues at coordinate 89,017 of CAVZER010000004.1, forward strand.
GGGCCTGGGCATGACCGAGGACGAGCTGCGCAACCTGCAGCGGATCGTGATCGTCGCATGCGGCACGGCGTACCACGCGGGTGTCGTCGGCCGGTACGCGATCGAGGAATGGGCGCGAATCCCAGTGGAGCCCGACGTCGCCAGCGAATGGATCTATCGCAACCCGGTGCTCAACCCGGGGACGCTGGTGATCGGGATCTCGCAGTCCGGCGAGACGCGCGACACGATCCAGGCGATGAAGCTCGCGCGTGAGAAGGGCGCGCGGACGGTGGCGATCACGAACATGATGGGGTCGCAGATCACGCGCGAGGTCGACTCGGTGCTGTACACCCGCACCGGCCTCGAGGTCGGTGTTGCGGCGTCGAAGACGTTCACGGCCCAGGTTGCCCTGCTGTTCCTGATCGGCCTCAAGCTCGCGCAGGTGCGCGAAACGCTGCCTCCGGCCGAGATCGAGTTCATCCTCGACGAGGCATACGACCTTCCTCGGAAGATGCAGCGCTTCCTCGACGGCGATCATCCGATCGAGGAGATCGCGCAGCGGCTGCACGACAAGCCGTTCTTCCTCTATCTCGGCCGCCACGTCGGCCTGCCGGTCGCGCTCGAGGGCGCCCTGAAGCTGAAGGAGATCTCCTACATCCCGACCGAGGCGTACTCGGCCGGAGAGATGAAGCACGGCCCGATCGCGCTGCTCGAGGAGGGGACGCCGGTCGTCGTCGTCGCCACGCGGATCCACGTCTACGACAAGATCGTGTCCAACATCCAGGAGACGCGCGCGCGTGGGGCGCATGTGATCGCGATCGCGACCGACGGAGACGAGGACATCCAGCACCACGCGGACGACGTGATCTACGTGCCCACGTCGCCGGCGTTCCTGCAGGCCGCGCTCGCCATCCTGCCACTGCAGCTCTTGGCCTACCGGATCGCGCGGTTGCGCGGCCTCAACGTCGACCAGCCGCGCAACCTCGCGAAGACGGTCACGGTCGAGTAGCGACCGTCTCCTGCGCCGTCTGCACGAACGCCCGCGTTGCGGGCGAGCTGTAGCGGTCGCGGTGGCGTGCCACCGCGATGATGCGTGGCGCCATCGGCTCATCGAGCTCGACGATCGCGATTCGCCGGTCGGCCGGATCGACGGTCAGCCGCGGCATCACGGCGACGCCCATGCCGGCTGCGACGAGGCCCTGCACGGTCGGGTTGTCGTTGGAGCGAAACGCCCACTGCGGGTCGATCCCGGCCGACCGGAAGGCGGCCACGATCGGCGCCGCCCCGTGTTCGTCACGAAAGCCGATCAGCGGCAGCGCAGCCACCTCGCGCAGCTTCGGCCGGCCGCTCGCGAGCGGCGATCCGGCTGCGACGATCACGACGTAGGGGTCACGGAGCAGCTCGACGGTCTCGAGCGGCGCGTCCGCGACCGGAAGCTGGACGAAGCCGACGTCGATCTCTCCCGTTTCGATCGCGCTGACGATCCCGTCGTCCTCGAGCTCGTCGAGCATCACGTCGACCTTCGGCCATTGCTCGCCGAACCGGCGCATGATCTCCGGCAGGAGACGCGCCCCCACGGACTGGAACGTGCCGACGCGGAGCGTCCCGGCCTCTCCGGCGCGCAGCGCGTGCAGGTCGGCCTGCGCCGCGCGGAGGCGGCTGATGATCGAGTCGGCGTGGCGGAGCAGGAGGACCCCGGCCTCCGTGAGCGAGACCGGACGCGGTCCGCCCGGCCGCTCGACGAGGCGCTCCCCGACGATTCGCTCCAGCGCAGCGATCTGCTGGCTGATCGCGGACTGCGTATAGCCGAGCCGCTCGGCCGCCCGGCCGAACGAGCCCTCCTCGGCGACGGCGCGGAGGGCGGCGAAGTGGCGGAGCTCGACGCCGAGCCAACTATCAGCTTCCATGATCGATAATAGTACTATCTGCATTTGTGCTGATAGTCCCTGCTCAGGCAACATCCGGACATGGCAGCACTCGTCTTCCTCGTCGCCGTGATCGCCGTCTGTGCTCTCGCCGCCCGCTACGGCGTCGACTCGCGGCCGGTCGAGCGCGGCCGGCACCGCCCGAACCTGTAGCTCCTCCGGGCGCCGGCCCGCGCCGCGCTAGATACCCTCAGGGGGTATGTGGATCGTCGACTGGTCTCGGCCACGCGCTCCGGATGTTCTGGGAGGTCTGGTGGGCGCTCGTGCTCGGCTTCGCGCTGTCCGGGATCGTGCAGGCGTGGGTGCCCCGTGCGCGTCTGGAACGGGCGCTTGGCGGGCGCGGTCTACGGGAGGTCTCGTTGGCGACGGGCCTCGGAGCGGTCTCGTCGTCGTGTTCGTACGCGGCGATCGCGATTGCGAAATCGATGTTCGCCAAGGGCGCGAGCCTCGCTTCGGCGATGACGTTCCAGTTCGCCTCGACGAACCTCGTCTTCGAGCTCGGCCTCGTCGTCTGGCTCTTCCTGGGCTGGCAGTTCACGCTCGCCGAGTTCGTCGGCGGGATCGTCCTGATCCTGCTGACCTGGGCCGCGCTCGCCTTCTTCGTCTCGCGTGGGCGAGAGGAGGGGGCGCGCGCTCATGCCGATGCGGTCGAGGCCGGACACGTCCATCACACGGCCCAGAGCACTGCGCCGACCTTTCGTCGCAAGCTCACGTCGCTGCAGGCGTGGTCGGACGTCGCACACAACTTCCGCGCCGACTGGACGATGCTCTGGAAGGAGATCCTCGCCGGCTTTCTGATCGCCGGTTACGTCTCGATGTTGCCGGCGACGTTCTTCAACCGGCTCTTCCTGACGGGCGCCTGGCCGCCGCTTCGCATCGTCGAGAACGCGATCGTCGGCCCGATCGTCGCCGCGCTGGCGTTCGTCTGTTCGATCGGCAACATCCCACTCGCTGCCGTGCTCTGGGCCGGGGGCATCTCGTTCTCCGGCGTGCTCGCGTTCATCTACGCCGACCTGATCATCATCCCGATCGCAGCCGCGTACCGGAAGTACTACGGCGGACGGTTCGCGGTGCGGCTCGTGGCGATCATGTACGGGACGATGGTCGTCGCCGCGCTCGTCGTCGACGGCGTCTTCTCGCTGCTGGGGTTGGTGCCGTCGAGCCGGCCGTCGGTCGCTTCGATCTCCGAGCGTCCGATCACCTGGAACTACACGACCGTCCTCAACCTGATCTTCCTCGCGGTGTTCGGCGCGCTGATCTGGCTGACGATGAGCCGCGGCGCGAAGGATCCCGTCTGCGGGATGACGGTCGACCGCGGCGCCGCGCCGCCGACGTCCACGCACTCGGGACGGACCTTCCACTTCTGCAGTGCCCATTGCAAGGCGACATTCGACGCGAATCCGGAGGCATTCACATGACACACGGCTACGTCCGCGAAGACCACAAGCAGACGCTCCTCGCGCGGCTCAGACGCGCCGAGGGACAGGTACGAGGGCTGCAGAAGATGATCGAGGACGAGCGGTACTGCATCGACATCCTCACGCAGGTCTCTGCGACACGGGCCGCACTCGACGGCGTGGCGCTCGAGGTGCTCAAGGATCACGTGCTCCATTGCGTGCGCGAGGGCGGCGAGGAGAAGGCGGCCGAGGTGACCGACGCGGTCGAGCGGCTGATCCGATCGCGGTAGCGGTCAGTCACTCACGTCGCGACGCAGTCGCTTCGTCGTGCCCCGGCGCTTCTTCTGCTCGAGACGCCGTTCCTGGGACGCCCTGGTCGGGGTCGTGGCACGACGCGGCCGCCGCACCTTCACCGCCTCCCGCAGTTGCTCGACGATCCGATCGGTGGCGAGCTCCCGGTTGCGAAGCTGCGAGCGCTCGTCCTGGGCAACCGAGCGGACGACGGGCCCGATGCGCTCGAGCACGAGCCGGCGCTCGCGGGCCGTCAGCGCGGCCGAGTCCTCGACGTCGAAGAGCGCCTCGACCCGCGTCGAGCTCTTCTGCGCGTGCTGGCCTCCGGGGCCGCTCGATCGCGAGAAGCGAAAGGCGATCTCCGACCGAATAGACTCGGCGTCCATGGCGGCCATTCTCCTGGACGTGGACGGTGTGCTGCACGTCTCGGGTGAGCCGATCGCAGGGGGCGCGGCCGCCGTCAATCGGCTCCGCCGCGACGGTCACCGGCTCCGGTTCGTCACGAACTCGACGACGAAGTCGCGAGATCACCTCGTCGAGCAACTGCGGTCGATCGGGATCGAGCTCGACGACGACGAGCTCCAGACGACCGGCGGCGTGGCCGCGCGCGTCCTCGCGGGCAAGCGCGTGCTTGCGCTCACCATGCCGGGGCTGCTCGACGACCTGAACGGTCTGCAGCTCGTCGGCATGAACGTCGACGCCGTCCTCGTCGGAGGCGCGGACGAGGGCGAGGAGACGGGACGGGTCTTCTCCTACCTCAACCTGAACCGTGCGTTCCACGAGCTCGACGCGGGTGCAGACCTCTACTGCCTGCACAAGAACCGGTGGTGGCAGACGTCCGACGGCGCGCGGCTCGATGCGGGCGCCTTCGTGGCCGGGCTGGAGTACGCAGCCGACATCGAAGCGACGGTGCTCGGCAAGCCGAGCACGGCCTACTTCGCCGCCGCCCTCGAGGCGCTCGACGCCGATCCTTCCCTCACGTGGATGGTGGGGGACGACATCGAAGGCGACATCGTCGGTGCGCACAACCACGGTCTCCGCACGTTGCTCGTGCGCACCGGCAAGTTCCGGCCGGACGACGTCGAGCGCTCGCGGGTGCAGCCCGACGGCATCGTCTCGTCGATTGCGCAGCTCCCCGACTGGCTCGAGCAGAATCAGTAGGTGCCGTGCGCGTCGGCGTCGACCTGATCGAGATCGAGCGGATTCGTCGTGCGCTCGCGCAGCACGGCGAGACTTTCAAGGAACGCTGCTTCACGCCCGCCGAGCGAGCGTACTGCGACTCGAAGCCGAACCCTCCGCAGCACTACGCGGGGCGGTTCGCCGCGAAGGAGGCGGTCGGCAAGGCGCTCGGGTCAGGTGTCTACTTCACGTGGAAGGAGATCGAGATCCGTGGTCGTCCCAAGCCGGGCGTGCACCTCGCCGGACGCACCGCGGCGTGGGCGCGGCGAGTGGGCATCGCGCGGGTCGAGCTCTCGATGACCCATTCACGGGAGCTGGCCGCGGCGGTCGCAGTTGCCGTCGACGAGATGCCGGGAGTCACGAGCCCGACGCCGGAGCCGGGCTTGGCCCGGCGGGAGGCGAATCGTCGGTGAAGCCGATGCTGCGAAGAAGGAGGGGGCTCGTGGGGGAACCATGGGTTTCCCCACGTTGGGTGGCGGTGGACGCATGAGACTGCTCCCGCTGCTGACGGCCGAGGAGACGCGGGTTGCGGAGGCTGCGCATGCCGGCTCGATGGACGAGTTGATGGAGCGTGCAGGGACCGCCGTCGCCGAGCTCGTCCTGCGCTCGTTCCCCGGGCGGGTGACCGTGGTCTGCGGCAAGGGCAAGAACGGCGGCGACGCGAAGATCTGCGCGCGCGTCCTCCTCGACGCCGGCCGGGACGTCGTAGTCGTCGAAGGATCGGGCGACCTCGGAACGCCGGACGTCGTCGTGGACGGGTTGCTCGGCATCGGTCTCGAAGGTGCGCCGCGTGAGGACGCCGCGCGCATGATCGACCTGATCAACGCCTCGGGACGTCCGGTGGTGGCGATCGACGTCCCGTCCGGCGTCAACGCGTCCACCGGCGAGGTCTCCGGCACGGCAGTCCGCGCCACCGCGACGGTGACCTTCGGCGCCGCGAAGGTCGGTCTGGCGGTCGCGCCCGGCCGCATCCATGCGGGCGGGGTCACGGTCGCACCGCTCGGTCTTCGTCCGCGTGAGCACGAACACTCGCTCGTCCCGTCTTCCGTGCTGCTCGACGTCCCGGCCAAGCAGGTCGATTCGACCAAGTACAGCGCCGGCTCGGTGCTGGTGGTCGGAGGCTCGCGGGGGCTGACCGGGGCGGTGATGCTCGCGTCGCTCGCGGCTTATCGCGCCGACGCGGGGTACGTCGGCGTGGCGGCGCCGGAATCCGCGCTTCCGGTGCTCGAGTCGGCGCTGCTCGAAGTCGTCAAGCACCCATTGCCCGAGGACCCCACCGGCCGGCTGCTGCCGCGTGCCGCCGACGGCGTGCTCGCCGCCGCGCAGAAGGCGGACGTCGTGGCGATCG
>CAVZER010000005.1:0-361035 GCA_963774355.1 uncultured Thermoleophilia bacterium
CAGCGGGCCGGTGGCCACCAGGATGACCCCTGGTTCCAGCGTGTCCGCCAACAGGTCCACGGCGTGAGCCTTGACGGGACCTACCCCGGGCTCGGGAAGGGTCGGTCCCTCGAGACCCGACTCTCCGTGCACGTAGGCCGCCGTTTGCAGTGGCCGGCGTAGGGGTGCGGGAGCGCCGGCGGCGACGGGGATGTCGGTTCGCCCTGCCAGCTCGAGCGACCTTGAGGGCGTTGCGGGTCGTCTTCCGAGTGCCTGGTTGCCCGCGACGGTTGTGATGGCCCGCACCTCTACTTCGGGTGAGGCGAGCGCCAGGAGGATGGCGATGGCGTCGTCCTGTCCCGGGTCGCAGTCGAGCACGATGGCGGTGGTCACCGGACCGCGTCTACTTCTGCGGCGAACGGCAGGGACGTCTGGTCCCGAACCGGGATGCGGCCAGCGCCCCCGCCACGCATCCTCGGCGCAAGGCCTCCTGCCGCGGCCGGCCCTCGAGCATGGAAATGACCAGGCAGGCCACGAAAGCGTCTCCTGCGCCGGTGCCGTCAACGGCCTCCACCGGTGGCGGCAGGGCCCGGGCTACCTCCTCGCCGTCGTCCAGCAGGACAGCCCCGTCGGCGCCCTGCGTGACGCACACCAGGCCCCGGGGCCCGGCCAAGGCGTCAACTTCGTACCGGTTGACGATGGTGAGGTCAGCGTAGGGGCTTCGGGGCGGGCAGGTGCGGCGTTGAGGAAGAAGCGGCCGGGTGCCAGCTCGGCCGCCCGGCGGACCGTTGCGGGCGGGATCTCCTGCTGGCAGAGAACGCCATCGACCTCCGGCAGGACCACGTCAGCTGCCTCCAGACAGAGGTTGGCCCCGGGCGCTACCACGATCTGGTTGTCCCCGGCCGCGTCGACGAGGATCAGGGCGATGCCCGTGGGGCCAGCCCTGTGCTTGACCCCGCTGAGGTCGACGCCGGCCTGTCGCAGCGTCGCCAGGGCCTCGTCGGCGAAGCCATCGGTGCCGACGCAGCCGATCAGGCTTACCTCCGCCTCCGAGCCGGGCCGCGGCGTACGGCCTGATTGGCCCCCTTGCCGCCTGCCACGCGGGAAAACACCGCACCCGTCACCGTCTCGCCCGGACGCGGCAGCCGCTCGGCGCGCGCCCACCAGGTCCAGGTTGATCGACCCCACGACGGCGAGCCGGGTCACCACGTAAAGCTAGCCCCGCCAGGCGCAGCCCTCACTACCATCGGCGCCGTGCCAGTGTCGCTGGGTGGGACCCGTGCAGCTCACTGAGTTCGAGGCGCTGAGCTTCGATTGTTACGGCACCCTGATCGACTGGGAGACGGGCCTGGGGGCGGTACTCGGCGCCTGGGCATCCCGCCAGGGCTTGCAGCTCGGCCTCGACGAGCTGCTGACCGCTTACGGAACGCAGGAATCCGCCGCCGAGGCCGCCCACCCGACCGAGCTGTACCCAGGCATCTTGGCCCGCAGCTTCCGGGCGCTTGGCCGACAACTTGGCGCCACGGTCCCGGCCCGGGACGCGGCTGCCCTGGCCGCTTCCGTACCGCAATGGCCGGCCTTTTCGGACTCCCACGACGCCCTGGTCCGGCTCGGCGATCGCTTCCTGCTCGTCATCCTCTCCAACGTCGGACCGGCGCTCGTTCGCGGCGTCCCGGGACCTGCTCGGGGTGACGTTCACGAGCGTCCTCACTGCCGAGGACATCGGCTCCTACAAGCCGTCACCGCGCAACTTCGCGGGCGCTGGAGCGCGAGCGAATCCGCCTGAGAGTCGGGAGCGGCAAACTGCTGCACGTCGCCCAGAGCCTCTTCCACGACCATCTTCCGGCTCGACAGGCCGGCCTGCCGACCGTCTGGATCAACCGTCGCCAGCATGGAGACGGATGGGGGGCAACGCCGGCGCCTATCGCTCCAGTCACCCCGGACTGGGAGTTCCCGTCGCTCGCCGCCTTCGCTGACGCAGTTGACGGCAATTAAGATCCGGGTTCGCCCCTTCCACTCGGACCCGCTGGCCCCCGATGAAGTTCAGGCGGTCAGCCCGGCCCGGCTTGGCCTCTGGCCCCCCGCCGGCCATCCAGGCTGCGCCTTGGCAACCCGGCGGCGTCTGACAAGGAAAGCGGGGCCTTATCGACGGCTACTGTCTCGGACGTGCTGCGAGCGATGTCGCTTCCTGGCGGTGTCGTCAGGCGGACGGCGCCGGTCGCCGGTAACCGGTCCGGTGCTTCTGGGCAAGCAGCGGGGTTGGCGCTGCTGGCGTCTATCTCCCCCACGGCCTTGCTCATCGTGGCCATCTATCTCGGGTCGGCCCAGCCCCGGGTAACCGCTGGCTTCTACCTGACTGGCGCCCTGACGATGAGTGTGATCATGGGCCTGGTGCTGCTCGCGGCATTGCGCAGCGCCAACTTGAGTCTCTCGACCGAGCACACCCCCCGCGGTACGAACTCCGGCTCGGGTTCGGCATTGCCCTCCTGGTCGCGGGGACGGTGGTCGCCAAACGCAGACCGCGGCCTTCCCAGCCTGGCCAGGGGCAGCAGGGACTGTTGTACCGGATGGCCGCCGAACCGACCCGGCGCAGCGCTTTCCTCGTGGGAGTACTCGTGTTTGCGCCCGGCGCCACCTTCCTGGCGGCCGTGCAGGTGATAGCCGCGGCGCGGGCCAGTGTCCAGCTCACGGTTGTCGCCGTGATCCTTGTCGTTGTCCTCAACGTCCTCCTGGTCGGGCTACCCATCATCCTGTACCTGATCGCCCCGGACGCCACGACTCGTTATCTGTCGGCCTTCAACGGCTGGCTGCGTGTCAATGGCAGGAAGATCCTCAGCGGCGGCCTCCTCGTGGTCGGTGCCATCCTGATTGGCAACGGCATCTACGGACTCGTCGGCACGTAGCCGCGCCCATTGGCCCCGCCGGCGCTTGCGGACCCCAAGCACCAGCAGCCCAGCCACCCCCAGAGGCGCGACCCCGGCGGGCCCGCCGGCCTGAGCGTTTACCCCGCTGGCCGCCACCAGCCCGCCGACAGGCGGGGACGGAGACCTGGAAGGCTCCTCGTGGCGGATTCCTGGAACCTCCTTGGATCGCCCCCACCGCAGACCGCCACTCCGCGTGGCTGAGTTCATACTCTACGAAGTGACAGGGCCCGGGTCGGTCGTGCCGGTGCCCGTCGTCGGGCCCGGGCTCGGTCGTACCGACGGCACCGTCGAGCTCGTGCGCGTGCTGCTCGAGCGTCTCGAATTGCCGGTCGTCCTGGATGCCGACGCCCTCTGGGAGCTCGAGCCGTTCGCGCGCAAGGCCGCGACTGTGCTCACGCCGCACACGGGCGAGCTCGCGGGGCTGCTCGGAACGACGAGTGCCGGGATCGATGCTCATCGGCTCGACGCCGTGCGCAGGGCGGCGTCGCGCTTCGGGTCGGTCGTCCTGCTGAAAGGTGCCGACACGCTCGTCGCGGCGCCGCGTGAGGGCGTGCTCGTCGCGAGTTACGGCTCGCCCGCGCTCGCCACTGCGGGCTCGGGCGACGTCCTCACGGGGGTCGTCGCGGCGTTCGTGGCGAAGGGCATCGAGCCGCAGCTCGCAGCGGCGGCCGCGGCGGTCGCCCACGGAGTGGCCTCCGAGCTGCTCGACCCGCAACGCGGCGCAGTGGCGTCCGACCTGCTGCCCGCGCTGCGCCTGGCACTCGCCGGACACGGCCTCCAGCGCGCGCCGCTCGCGCTCCGGTAGCGCCGATGCGCAGCGAGATCACGATCGACCTGCGGGCGTTGCAGCAAAACGTGCGGCGTCTGCTGCGCGAGCTCGAAGGCGCCGAGCTGTGGGCGGTCGTCAAGACGGACGCCTACGGCCACGGAGCGCTCGAGTGCAGCAGCGCTGCGCTCGCCGCCGGCGCATCCGCGCTCTGCGTCGCAACGGTCGGGGAAGGGCTCGAGCTGCGCGCCACGTTTTCGGAGCCACGCATCCTCGTGCTCGGACCGACTGCTTCCGCAGACGTCGCCCGCGCGCGGGAGGCCGGGCTCGCGCTCACGGTCTCCGACGAGCGCATCCCGGACGACGTCGAGGTGCACGTGAAGCTCGACTCCGGCATGGGCCGCTGGGGCCTCGCCGAGCTGCCTGACGGGGCGCGACGGGTCGCGGGGGTCATGACTCATCTGGCGACCGCCGACAGCGATCTCGAGTTCGCCCGCCGGCAGGTCGAGCGTTTCCGGGCGGCGACCGACGGGCTGCCCGACAGCGTCCTCCGACACGTCGCCAACAGTGCGGCGACGCTCCGTCTTCCCGAGGCGCGGTTCGACGCCGCACGGTGCGGGATCGCGGTGTACGGGCTGTCGCCCTTCGCTACCGAAGCCGCCGCGGACGGGCTGGAGCCGGTGCTCTCGTGGCGCAGCGAGGTGGCGCAGGTCAAGCTCCTGCGCCCGGGCGACTCGACCGGCTACGGTCGCCGCTTCGTCGCCGATCGGGACACCTGGATCGGCCTCGTTCCGGTCGGTTACGGCGACGGCTTCCGGCGCGACATGACGAGCAGCGAGGTGCTCGTCGACGGCGACCGAGCACGGGTCGTCGGTGTCGTGTCGATGAACGCGCTGGCGGTCGCGCTCGCACGAGAAGTGGAGCCGGGGGCGCCGGTGACGCTCGTCGGCCCCGGCGTGTCGCTCGACGCGCATGCCCGCATCGCCGACACGATCGGGTACGAGCTCGCATGTGGGATCGGTTCGTCGCCCGCACGAACTCCACGTACCGTGATGGGGCCATGAGCAGCATCGATCGCCGAGCGGCGCTTCAGGCCGAGCGGGCGGAGGCACTCTCCGCCCGGCTCGAGTCACTACTGCCGCCGTTGACGGGCGACGAACGGGCAATCGATGTCGGGTCGGGGCTCGGTGCGCTCGCCTTCGCGCTCGCTCCGTGGGTGCGTGAGGTGGTCGCCGTCGAGCGTGACGAAGGGTTCGTCGAGCGGCTGCGGAGCGCGGCGCCTGACAACGTCACGGCCGTGCTGGGCGACGGCGAGCACCTCGACCTTCCGTCGTACAGCTTCGACCTCGCGGGGACGATGCGCACGCTCCACCACACCCCGCGGCCGGAGCTCATCGTGGCGGAGCTGGTGCGGGTCACTCGTCCGGGCGGGACGCTGCTCGTCGTCGATCAGCTCGCACCCGCCGACCCCCTCACGGCGGGCGAGCTGAACGCCTTCGAGCGTGCGCGCGATCCGTCGACGAGCCGCGTCCTGTCGGATCAGGACCTTCGTGCCATGTTCGACGTCAACGGGCTCGTGCTCCGGCGCGCGGAGGTCGTCACCGAGTCGCGCGACCTCGACGCCTATCTCGATCTCGTCGAGTGCGCAGGCCCGGTGCGCGAGAGTGTCCGGGCGATGGCGCCGCGGGACTACGAGGCGATCGTCGGCTGGTACGTGTTGACCAGGTAACAGACCGTCACTTGCGGCGGCGGAGCGCGCGTTGGGCGCGGGCCGTCGTTCCGGGCAGCAGTGCCTGCAGCCACCCTGCCGGCCGGTACCAGCGCGGCACGAAGATCTCGGCCTGGTCGCGCGCGACCGCCGCGAGCAGCCGCTCCGCGACCAGCGGTGGGTCGACCACCAACCGGCGGCCAAGCGGACCGAACCGCTGCCGTTGCGGGAACCCGGGCGTTTCGATGAAGCCGGGGCTCACCGTGTGGACCGACACACCGCGAGGCGCCAGCTCGACGGCGAGCGAGCGCGAGAACGCGAGTTGCGCGTGCTTCGAGGCCGAGTAGGGCCCGGCGGCGAACGATCCGGCGACGGACACGACGTTGACGACGTGCGAGCCAGGCCCGAGCCCCGGCAGGAACGCGAGCACCGTCCAGACGGCGCCGAGGTAGTTCGTGCGGATCGTGCTCTCGATCCCCTCGGGAGTCGCCGTCAGGAACCCGCCGCGCGCGCGGACCCCGGCGTTGCAGACGAGCAGGTCGATGGCGGGGTGCCGATCGAGCACGCGTGCCGCGGCGGCCTCCGTCTGGGCGCGATCGGACACATCGCACGGTTCGTGTTCGTCGGCCTCCGACTCGCGCCTCGACAGGCCGACCGTGCGGTAGCCCTCGCGTCGAAGGTGCTGAACGAGCTCGGCGCCGATCCCGGACGAGGCGCCCGAGACGACGGCTAGCCGCAAACTCTGAGCTGCCTCGCCGAGGTCGCCGAGCGTCCCGCGCGGTCGACGACATCGACCGTCACGTGATGCTTTCCCTTGGCCAGCCCGGCAGTCGACCATGGAACCGAGAACACGCCGCCCGGTCCGCTCGTGGTGGTACCGATCAGGCGGGCCCCGTCGAAGAACTGCACCTTCGCGACCTTCGTCGTCGACCCGGCCACGACGAGCAGCCGGTCGTGCTTGACGAGGCAGGCGTTCTGCTCCGGCTCGAGCCACGTGACCGCGGGTCCGGCGACGACCTTCAGCTTGTTCTGCTTGAAGGCCGTGTTCGGGAGCAGGTCCGGACCGATCGTGTCGATGTTCTTGGACTCCTGGTAGTCGGAGGCCTCCATGATCGTCGGCGTCGTGCCCACCCTCAGCTTCGGCGCCTGCGGGGGCAGCCCGAAGACCGCGAGCCCCGAGAGCGGGTCGTAGGCGGAGGCGCCGATCAGGACGCCGTTGTAGCTGAGCACGAGCGAGAGCGGGTCGACACCCGCACCCGCGTCCTCCGCCCGGGCCACGAGCAGCGGACGTCCTGCGTTCACTCGCGTCGTCAACAGCTTGAGGGTCGGCGGCGTGACGTCGTTCACCCAGGCGTTCAGCAGGTACGCGCCCTTCAACGGCTTGTTCGTGAACGGATCCGCGCGCGAGTCGACCGCGACGTAGAACGTCTTCTGGCGCGGGAACTGCGCGCCCGCGGCGCCGATGTCGAACTGCGAGTCGAAGGTCAGGGAGTTGACGTCGACCGGGACGCCCGCATAGCCCTGGACGTCGTTCTCGTCCTTCGAGCCCAGCACGAAGGGGTCGATCAGCGCGCCGGCGCTCTCCTCGAGCACCGACACACCGAAGTTGAGGACCGGCGCGTTGATCGCGATCGAGTACAGGTGCTCGGAACCGTCCTCGTTCATCGGAGCGCCGGTGTAGTTCGGCGGCTGCCCGAACGGTGCGGACGGGCAGCAGTACGACGAGACGTGGCTGACGCCTGAAGCGGTGCTGCCGGTCTGCAGCTTCTGCAACGGCACCGCAGGTACCGCCGCGAGCGCGGGCCGCTCGACGAGGAATCCGTAGGGGATGCGGCGCGTCACGCCGTCCCCGGTCAGCTGGACGAAGCCCGTGTTCTCGCCGGTCGTCGCATTTGCCGCGACGCGGACGATCACGGGGATCGCCGCATCACCGCCGGGAGCGATCGTGATCTGCTCCGGAACGTCGATCTCGACGCCGTTCGTCTGGACCTGAGGCGCGACCGACACCGACCACGTTCCCGATCCGTCTCCCGCGTCGCTCGCGAGCACGAGCATCGACTTCACCTGCGCGCCGTGTGTCACGTCGATCCGCTCGAACGAGAGTGACTGTGGCGCGGTGAAGATCTTCGGGTCGTCCGCGGCGCCGACGTTCGCGAGCCCTGCGCCCTCGAGCAGCACCGATGCCTCCTGGGTGCGTGCCGTGTCTGCCCAGGCGGCGGAGGCGGTCGACATGAGCGCCGACTTGATCTGCCACGGCGTCCAGTTCGGATGGCGTTCGACGAGGATCGCCGCGGCGCCGGCGACGTGCGGCGTCGCCATCGACGTGCCCGCGAAGACGGCGAACGTCGAGCCGGTCGTGCGCGGCGGCGTCGAGGAGAGGACGTCGAGCCCCGGTGCGGCGATGTCGGGCTTCAGCAGGTCGCCGAAGTCGGTGGGCCCGGCGGAGGAGAAGCTCGTGATGATTCCCGAGCGTCCGGTCTGGATCTCCTCGATCGAGCTCGAGACGCGGATCGTCGCCTGGCCGCCGTTCTGCGCCATGTAGGCGCGAAGCGTCTTCCCGTCGAGGTCGGAGATCATGCCCGCCGGGAGCGGAAGGATGATCGGGATCGGGTTCGCCTCGCCCGGGCGGTTGTCGATGAAGATCATCCCGGTCGCGCCGGCGCGCTGGGCGCGGACCGCCTTCGAGTCGAAGGTGCAGTTGCCCCGTAGCAGCACGACGATCTTGCCCTTCAGTGAGCCGGCCGGGAGCGTCCCGGCGCTCGTGTTGGGAGCGCTCGCCGTTCCGCAGAGGTAGGGGTCGACCGGCTTGCCGTCGGTGCCGACGACCGAGCCGGCGTCGATCACCGGTTGGTTGAGCGTCGACCAGGCTGACGGGAAACGCACGCCGGAGCCCTGGATCGGCACCGCGCCGAGGCTCGGCGGGCCGCCCTCGACCGTCAGCGCAGGGGCGAACACGTGCGAGTTCGACACGGCCGCGACGGTGATCGCGTCGGGGGCGCTTCCGGGTGAGCCCGCGGTCCCGTAGCCGAAGTCCTCACGGTCGTTCCCCGCGGCGATCACCGGCACGACGCCGGCGAGCACCGTGTTGTGAATCGCCTCGTACATCGCGTCGTTCGCGGGGTCGGTCTGCGGACCGCCACCCGAGAAGTTGATGACGTTCATCCCGTCTTCGACGGCGGCTTCGAAGGCAGCGACGATCTCGGGCGTATCGGCCTCGTCGCCGAGCGGGGTCGGAATCGTGAACACGCGGTAGTTGCCGATCCAGGCCTTCGGCGCGACGCCGGAGAGCCCGGCGGTCGGGGGATGGTCGGGCCCGGCCGGGGCCGTCGTGCCGGCGTCGCCGGCCGCGATCCCCGAGACGTGGGTGCCGTGTGGCTCCGTGTCGTCGAATGCCTTCTTGCTGAGAGCGTTTTGGATCGGGCCCGGGAACACGCGCGCGACGATCACCTTCGGCGTCGTCAGCTTCGTGTCACCCTTCGGGAAGCCCGCCGGATAGCTGAAGCCCTTCGGAGACAGGAACGGGTTGGTCGGATCGACGCCCGTGTCGACGACGCCGATCTTGATGCCCTCGCCGGCGTCGCCGCTCGCCGCCTCGAGCCCTGTGGCGTTGATCACCGTCGGCCCGCTGTCGTCGGTCGCCAAGTAGCCGAGGCTCGGGTAGACCTTGTTCACGTCCGTGAGGCGGAGCAGCGTCGGAAGCTTGCGTTCCGGTAGCGAGACGGCGAAGCCGTCGAGGATCACGCTGTAGTGCTCCTGCACCGTCGCGCTCGGGATCGCGGCCTTCACCTGCGCGACGGCGGCGCTCTGGAGGCGCGCCAGGTGGGCGAGATAGGCGCGCGAGCTGGCGCTCGCGATGTCGAGGTGGTGGGTCACGGTGGCAGAGCTCAGCGACCGTCCGGACGCCCAGACGGCCAGCGGCGGTGCCTTCAAACGCACGATCACGCGCGTGACGCCTCGCAGGTGCGCAGACGGAATCCGGATCGTTCCGGCGCGCACGCGGGGGGAGCGGCCTCGCGGAGATCGGGTCGCAGGGGCTGGAGGGCAGCACTTGCAGACGTCGCCGCTGCGAGGGCGACGACCGCCGAGACGAGGAGAAGGCGGCGCAAGGAGTCGCCACAGTAGCCGATGCGCCGTTCGTCTAGAGTCGCGCCGTGTTCGCGGGCAAACGTGCGCTGATCCTCGGTGTCGCCAACAAGCGGTCGATCGCGTGGGCGATCGCGCGACGGCTCGCGGAGGGGGGCGCGCGCTGCGCCTTCACCTTCCAGGGCGAGCGGATCGAGAAGGGCGTGCGCGAGCTTGCAGCCTCGGTCGAGAGCCCGCTCGTGACGGAGCTCGACGTTCGCGACGACGCAGCGGTCGCGCGCGTGTTCGACGAGGTCGGCGCCGCCTTCGGCGGGCAGCTCGACATCCTCGTGCACTCGGTGGCGTTCGCCGCGGCGGAAGATCTCGAAGGTCGTTTCACCGATACGCCGCGCGACCGGTTTTGGATGGCGGTGGACGTGAGTGCGTACTCCCTCGTCGCCACCGCCCGGGCGGCAGAGCCCCTGATGGAGGCCGCCGGAGGCGGGTCGGTCTTGACGATGACCTACCTGGGCGGGGAGCGGGCGGTGCCGCACTACAACGTCATGGGGGTTGCGAAGGCGACGCTCGATGCATCGGTGCGCTATCTCGCTTGGGACCTCGGGCAGAAGAACATTCGCGTGAACGCGGTCTCAGCCGGCCCCGTGCGCACCCTCGCCGCGCGGTCGATCGCGGGCTTCCCCACGATGGAGTCGATCGTCGAGGAGCGCGCGCCACTGCACCGTCACATCGACGCCGACGACGTCGGCGGAGCAGCTGCCTATCTCCTCTCCGACGCGGCTCGCAACGTGACCGGGACGACGCTGTACGTCGACTCCGGTTTCCACGCGATGGGCATGTAAGAGCCGTAGGGGGGAGCGGCGGGGGTGCTCTTGGACGATTCTTAGGCTCCGCTGAGGGTCCACTAAGAGCCGAGAACCAGGGTTTCGACATGGCCGTGCGCGTGCTTCCGGTGTTGCCCCCCGAGTTGCCGGAGACGCGCCTCCGTGTCGTCCGCCAGGCGTTCGTGGTCGGATCGAGGTCGAACGGCACCAATGCCGCGCTGTCGTCGGCCTTCGGTCACGCGGGCCTGGCAGGGCGGACGGTGACGCCCGAGCAGCTGGTCGGCGAGGTAGGGGACGGCGACCTGGTGCTGAACCGCGTCGACGTCCTGCCGACGCTCGACGGCCCGTGCCCGGGGCTCTGGGAGGTCGCGGCCGTCGAGCGGCAGGGCGCGACGCTCCTCAACCACCCGCGGTCGCTCTACCTGGCGCACGACAAGCTGGCGACGGCGACGGTGCTCGGGCAGGCCGGGGTGCCCCATCCGCTTTCGATGCTCGTTCAAGGCATCGATCCGCCGCCGGGTCTTCGCCCGCCCTACGTCGTGAAGCCGCGCTTCGGCAGCTGGGGGCGAGACGTGTTCCTCTGCCGGGACGCCGAGCAGCTCGCGGTCGTGCTCTACGAGCTCTCGGATCGAGCCTGGTTCGGCAAGCACGGTGCGCTCGTCCAGGAGCTGATCGGGCCTGCGCGCGACGATCTGCGCGTGGTCGTGGCCGGCGGCGCCGTCGTTGGAGCGGTGAGCCGGATCGCGCCTGCGGGCGATTGGCGCACGAACGTCGCGGCCGGAGGGCGAAGGGTGAGGGCCGTGCCCGACCCCGATGCGACCTCGCTGGCGCTCCGCGCCGTCGCGGCGCTCGACCTCGACTTCGCGGGCGTCGACCTGATGCGCGACGCGAGCGGCGCGTGGGTCGTCCTCGAGGTCAACGGAGCGGTCGACTTCACCGAGGAGTACGCGCTCGACGGAGCCGGGATCTTCGACGAGGTGGTGCGGCGCATCACCCTGTGGAACGTTCGTGACGCTTCGGTGTGTCAGACGCTCGTCTGACCGCGGTCAGACGCGATCAAGAGGATCCGCTACGCAGATCGGTCGGAGGGACGCAAGGCGCGGCAGGCGGCGAGCAGATCCTCGACGTCGGGCACATCCGTGTTTTCGTAGATCCACGTCGCGCGGACGATGCCTTCGCCGTCGATCAGGAACGTAGATCGTCGCGCGACCTCCCTGAGGCCTCTGAACTCCTGGGCGATCCCGAATGCACGCACTGCGTCGCCGTTGAAGTCCGAGAGGAGACCGAGATTGAGATCGAGTGCCTGCGTCCAGGCGATGTGCGTGTACGGCGAGTCGCGGGAGATCCCGACCGGCTGAACCCCTGTTGCGTCGAATTCGTCTCTCCTGTCACGCAGGAGCTCGAACTCGTTCGTTCAGGTGGATGACCAGTCGAAGAGATAGAAGAGGAGCAGCTTCGGGCCGTCCTCGACCAGCTCTCGCATCGTCACACGCTCGCCTGGGCCGAGGTGAACGGTCACGTCGGGGACACGGTCGCCTACCTGGAGCATGCGCCGAGGTTAGCTGGCGCAGCACCACCGATCGGCGATGTGGAGCACCGCGCCTGGACGGTCCGGGCGCGGGAACTGCTGCTCGATGTTCGAGACGGCCCGGACGCGCGCTCCGTGCAGGAACACCCACTGGTTCGCGGTCGGCCAGTCGACGAGCAGCCAGCTTCCGTCCGGCGCCCAGACGATGTCGCCGAACGCTCCCGGCCCGGCGAACAGGACACGTGCAGTCCCCGGCCGGTCGACGTGGACGAGCGAGACCTCGCTGCTCCCCTGCTGTCGGATGGAGACGGCGAGATCGTGCGTGTGCGGGCGGAAGGACGCACTGCGAAACGATTCCGTGAGCGTCGAGATCGTCCGTGCCACCGAGCCGTTGCCGCGCAGGACGACAATGCGGCGCGGCGACACGACGGCGAGCAGGCGGCCGTCCGAGGACCAGGCCAGCGAGCGGGGAGCGATCGAGACAGGCGCTCGCCACGACACCGTGCGCGTGTCGGCGTTCTGCAGGACGATCGAGTTGCGCGATTCGTACGCGACCGTGTGAAGACGGGCGGGATCCCAGGCGGGCGCGACCCGGGCCGCGTGCGCGTCGAGGAGATGATCGTTCGTGCCGTCCCCGGCCACGACACGCAGGCCGTGCGGCGTCATGTACGCGATCCGCGTGTCCGTGAGCGTCCCTTCCCACCGCGGCCAGTACGCGCCGCGTCGCGGGAGCGCCCAGCGGACGCCGTGCCCGATCTCGAGCGTGACGAGGTCGTCGGGCGTGGTCGCGGCCACGTAGAGCCCGTGCGGCGACCACATCGCGTCCTCGTAGTCGCCGAGACGGCGGCGCAGGCCGTCGGCGTCGACGACCCAGACGCCACTGCGACCGGGCGAGACGACGAGCAGTCGACCCTTGGCCGGCAGCGAGACGAGCTGCGGGGCGGCGTGCTCGATCCCGACGGCGCGGCGTACGCGTTCGAGCACGGCGTGACCGGGCGGCGTGATCACAGCCACCGCGACGGCTGCAGCACCCGCGGCCGCGACGAGTGCGAGCAACACCCTGTTGCCCGGCCGCCGGCTCGCCTGCGCCGGCGTGCGCTCCTCGAAGGCACGGCGGACGACCTCCCAGGCCCGGTCCTCGGGGGTCACTTCGTCTCCTTCATCCGGTCGAGGCCACGACGGAGCCGTGAGTTGACCGTGCCGCGCGGCAGGTCGAGGAGCTCCGCGATCTCGCCGGGCGTGTACTCGAGCACGTAGCGCAGGACGACGACCGCACGGTGCTCGGGCGACAGCTCGGAGATGCGACCGAACATCCCGTCGTCGGGCTCGGGCGCAGGCGGAGCGGCGTGCAGGTCGCCGAGCTCGACCTCGGCTCGCAGGCGTCGCGCCCGCGTGAAGTCGATTGCCCGGTTGACCACGATGCGGTGCAGCCACGGGGCGAACGGCCGGCGACGGTCGAACCGGTCGAGGTTGCGGATGGCGGCGAGGAACGCCTCCTGTGCGATGTCCTCGGCGGCGGCGGCATCGCCGGTGACGAGGAAGGCGGCCCGGTGGGCGCGGGGCCAGTGCTCGCGAAAGAGCCGCTCCAGGTCCTCGACCGACCCGCGTCTGGCACCCCGGATCCAGGCGCGCTCACCCACCCGCCGACTGTACGACGGTTGTCCTCCACGAGGTCCATACGCGGCCGGGACCTCCGCGGGTCCCTGTCCCGTATCTCCTGCATGAGACGCCTCGTGCTGCTGCTCGCGATCGGCGCCGTGCTGGGTCCGGGCTCGGCGCGTTCCGCCGGCTGCTCGCCGCTCAACTGCGCTCCGAGCCAGTTCACGGTCGACGGAGGCACCCTGCTCGCCGTTCGCGGCTCGGTCGACGGAACGGTGCGGGTGCTCGATCTCCGCACCGGAGCGACCCGTTGGCGGCTGCCCGGCGGGATCGTCGCCGGCGATACGCTCGTTCATCGCGACGGCCGGCTCGTGACCTGGTTCGACGTTGCACGCGGGACGCGCCTTCGCGACGCCACCCTCGAGGCGCACGGCGCGTTCGGTCTGGTCGGCCTGTCACAAGGTGGCGAGTGGGCCGTGCTGCAGCGAGTGCAGACGCGCTCGACGACCTTCGTGCTGCTCTCGCCGAGCGCCGCGCACACCGTGGTGCTGGCAGGGAACAACTGGTCGTTCGATGCCCTCCGCGGCGACAAGCTCTATCTCATCGAGCAGCTCGAACGTGGCTACGAGGTGCGGCTCTTCGACCTCGCGTCGAACCGGCTGCAGGCGCGGCCGCTGAAGGATCCCGACGGCTCGTCGATCATCTGGGGCTCCCCGTTCGCCCGTCTCGCCTCGCCGAACGGGCAGTTCGTGTTCACGCTCTACATCGGCGGCGACGGCGGCGTGATGGTGCACATCCTCGACCTGGGCCGTGCAACGGCCCGCTGTGTCGACCTCCCCGGCGACGGCGACTACAGCGCCGCGACGACCTATGCGCTGGCGGTGTCGAACGACGGCCGGACGCTGTGGGCGGTCAGTCCCGGCTACGGGCGTGTCGTGACGATCGACGTGGCGGCGCACCGCGTGGTCGACGCCTTCCGCTTCGATTCGGGGCGGTGGACCGGCTACGCGGCAGGAATGGCGGCTCTCGCTCCCGGCGGGACGCGGATCGCGGTCACCGACGCCGAGCACATCTGGCTCGTCGATCCGGCGCAGCACAACGTCGCACGGCCGATCGCCCACGTCGCCCTTGGCCTCGGCTTCTCGCCCGACGGAAAGACCTTGTGGGCCGTCGGTGAGCGGAGCCGGGTGACCGCAGTAAAGCCGTGAACTTCTAAGCAGCCGCCTTCGCGGCGGCGGCCTCGGTCTCCGCCGAGATCTCGCGGACGACCTCGACGATGTCGCGATTGGCGTTCCACACGCGGAGCTGGCGATCGGCGCCGTTTCCTCGTGCGAGGATCTCGCGCACGCCCTCGAGCTCGCGCTCCGACCCGAGCTCGCGCGCGTGCGGCTCGACGTCGCGCAGTGTGCGACGGATCAGCTGCGCGACGGGAACGCGGTTCCGTCTCCCGGTTGCGAGATCCATCACGGGCGCCTCGAGCCCATAACGCGCAGCCAGCCATTTGTTCTCGGTCGTCAGCATCCGGTGCCAGCTCGCGATCTCCTTGCCCGCTTCGTGCTGCTCGCAGTACATCTTCACGATCGCCTGGTAGAAGGCCGTGATCGCGATCACGTCTTCGAGGCGCGTGACGGCGTCGCAGACGCGCATCTCGATCGTCCCCAGGCGCGGGTGCGGCCTGATGTCCCACCAGATGTGCGTGTAGTCCGCGATGCAGCCGGTGCGCTCGAGCTGTCCGACGAGCGCGGCGTAGTCCTCGTAGTCGCGGAACCGTGGCGGCGGTCCTGAGCGCGGGAACGCGGCGAACACCATCTGCCTGCTCGACGAGAGGCCGGTTGCCTCGCCGCGCCAGAACGGTGACGACGACGACAGCGCGAGCATCTGCGGGAGGTGCAGGAGCAGCCCGTTCATCACCTGGATCGCTTTCTCGGGGTCGTCGACCGCCACGTGCATGTGCATGCCGAAAATCAGCTCCCGCCGCGCGACGTACTGCAGTTGGTCGACGAGCTGGTGGTAGCGGTCGCGTGCGGTGATCCGCTGCCGCTCGAACAGGCTGAACGGATGAGTGCCGGCCGAACCGAAGCGGCAACCTTGGGCGCGCGCGATCTCCGCCACGTACCCGCGCAGCTGCGACAGCGCGACGTGCACGTCGGCGGCAGTACGACAGACCGGCGTCGTCACCTCGAGCACCGACTGCATCAGCTCGGCGTTGATCCTCGCCTCGTGCTCGGAGTCGGCGACCGCGGAGAGCACCGAGTCGATGTGCTGCACGAGGTCCCAGGTCTCGGGATCGAGCAGCATGTACTCCTCCTCGACCCCGAGCGTGTACGGGTCGCCTTTTCCGAACGAATGGTCGAGCACGCTCGCGTTCGAACCGGGTGCGACGGCGCCTTTGCCGGTGATCGACGACGGGAAGATCTGCTTCACGACGGGAGTATCACCGCTTCCACCTCGATCTCGACCAGCCAGCGCGGATCGAGGAGCCCGGTGACGACCCCGGTGAGGACGGGCCGCGCGTTCGAGAACGCTTCGGCATGGGCGCGACCGACGTCGCCGATGTGCGCGGCGTCCGTCACGTAGACGCGCGAGCGGACGACGTCGTCGACCGACGAGCCTGCCTCGGCCAGCGCCCGCCCGATGATCTCGAGGCAGACCTTGGCCTGCTCGTAGGCACCGGTAGGCGGGTCCGCGCCGTCGGGCATGATCGGCGCCGTTCCGGCGACGAGAACGCGGTCGCCGATCCTGATCGCGCGCGAGTACCCGAACTGCTGCTCGAACGACGACCCCGAAGAGATCCGCCTGCGCTCCACCCGGGTAGCCTGCCGCCGATGCAGGCCCTGGGGCAAGTCGACGCCTGGCCTTGCCAGCACGTCGCCGTTGCGGTGGCCGGCCGGATGGACGACGTCCACGGCGACACGGGCCGCGTGTTTCCGTTCGCGTCGGTGACGAAGCTCGCGACGGCCGTCGCAGTTCTCGTGGCCTGCGAGGAGGGCCTCGTCGACCTCGACGAGGCCGCGGGCCCCGCCGGGTCGACGCTGCGCCACCTGCTCGCCCATGCCTCGGGGCTGCCGTTCGAGGCGGGACCGCCGCTCGCACCTCCGGGGCGTCGCCGCATCTACTCGAACCTCGGGTTCGAGGTCGCGGCCGCACTCGTTGCCGAGCGCGCGGAGATGCCGTTCACCGACTATTTCGGAGCGGTCTGGGAGGCGGTCGGGATCCGCCTCGAGGGCTCGGCCGGCTCGGGTGCTTCCGGGGCGATCGCCGCTCTCGTCACGCTCGCACGCGAGCTGCTCTCCCCGGAGCGCATTGCCCCCGAGACGCTCGCCGAGGCCGTGACCGTGCAGTTCCCGGGCCTCGTCGGCGTGCTGCCCGGCTTCGGGCGCCAGGAGCCGAACGACTGGGGGCTCGGCTTCGAGCTGCGCGACGCCAAGACGCCGCACTGGACCGGCTCGCGCAACTCGCCGCGCACGTTCGGGCACTTCGGCCGGAGCGGCACCTTCCTGTGGGTCGACCCTGACGCAAGGATCGCCCTCGCCTGCCTCACCGACCGTCCCTTCGGTGCCTGGGCGGCCGAGGCGTGGCCACGGCTGGCCGACGACGTCCTCGTCGAGCTCGGCTGAGGATCCGCCGGCCCGACGGTCCGCGCGCTCAGGAACCGTTCATCAACCGCCTCCTAGCCTAGGCCCGGTGTCGTGGCCGCTCGTCCAGGCGCACCGGTGCGCCGGCGTCGTGACTGTCGTCCTGCTCGCAGCCGCGGTCGCCGGCTGCGGCGGGCGGGGTGACCCGGCGCCGCAGGCGGGCGGTACGACCCGTCCCTCGGATCCGCCCCGGCACCCTCGCGCCGCGGTGCCCGTGACGCTCGTCCCGCACGCGCGCGCCGAGCTGCCGGCCGGGATCCAGGACGCCGCCGCCGTGCCGTGGCGCGGCGGCGTGCTCCTCGTCGGCGGACTGACTCCTGCCGATGTCTCGAGCTCGGCGATCGAGCTCGTCCGGCCACCCACCGCCTCGGCCATGGGGAACCTGCCACAGGCGCTGCACGACACGGCCGCCGTGCGGATCGGAACGAGCGTCTACCTCTTCGGCGGAGGGGACGGCGTGTCGCAGCACGACGAGATTCAGCGCGTCGCCCCGGGCCGCCCGGTCACGGTGGCGCACCTTCCGGCACCGAGCTCCGACCAGGCGGGAACCGCGCTCGGCAGGACGGCATACATCGTCGGCGGCTATACGGGCACGCAGTGGCTCGACACGATCGTCGGCTGGCGGCCGGGCAGCACCACCAAGGTCGTCGGCCGTCTGCCGACGCCGCTTCGCTACGCAGCAGTCGCAGCCGCGGACGGGAAGATCGTGATCGCCGGCGGCTCGACGCCGGCCGGGACGGCGTCTTCGGCGGTGCTCGCGTTCGACCCCGTCAGCGGTCGGACGCGCCGCATCGGCACGCTCCCGGCTCCGACGACCCACGCCGCGGCCGCAACCCTCAACGGCCGCGTCTACGTGATCGGTGGGCGAGGGACGACGGTGGGCACGCCGACCGACCGGATCGTCGCGGTCGATCCACGATCGGGAACCGTCTCCGCGGCAGGGCGACTCTCCGTTCCGCTCTCGGACCTCTCGGCCACTTCGGTCGGCCGGGCGATCCTCGTCGCCGGCGGGCGCGGCTTGCAGACGGTCGCCTCGGTGACGATGCTCAGCCCGGGGCACATCCGGGCAGTCGCCACGGCCGCGATCCCGAAGCTGCTCGACCGGAACAACGTCTACGCCGCCGACGGCCCCGGCGGCCTGCGTGGGCCGGCGCGCGACGCCCTCCCTCGCATCTACGTCCCGAACTCGGAGTCGGACACCGTCGACGTGATCGATCCCGCGACATACAAGGTCGTCGACCGCTTCGCCGTCGGCGCGTTGCCGCAGCACGTCGTTCCCGCTTACGACCTCGCGCACCTCTACGTGACCAACGACGACGCCAACACGCTGACCGAGATCGACCCCCGAACCGCGCGGCCCATCCGCACGATCCCCGTCGCCGACCCGTACAACATGTACTTCACCGCCGACGGGCAGTACGCGATCGTCGTGGCCGAGCGCCTGCAGCGGCTCGACTTCCGCGACGCCCACTCGTTCGCGCTCGTCAAATCGGTCGCGACCCCGTGTCACGGCGTGGACCACATGGACTTCACAGCCGACGGGACGAAGGCGCTCGTCAGCTGCGAGTTCTCCGGTCAGATGCTCGAGCTCGACGTCGTGCACCAACGGGTCCTCCGCGCCTTCTCGTGGCCCGGGCTGCGCATGCCGCAGGACGTGAAGCTCTCGCCCGACGGCCGCGTCTTCTACGTCGCCGACACGCTCGCGAACGGCGTCTGGCTCGTCGACGCGCACACGTTCCACGTCCTCGGCTTCGTCCACACCGGGGCAGGCGCGCACGGCCTGTACCCGAGCCGCAACGCGCGCGACCTCTACATCTCGAACCGCAGCGCCGGAACGGTGTCGGTGCTGAGCTTCGCGACGCGCAAGGTCGTGCGGACGTGGACGATCCCCGGCGGCGGCAGCCCCGACATGGGCGGGGTCTCGGTGAACGGCAAGGTGCTGTGGCTGTCGGGCCGCTACAACGCCGTCGTCTATGCGATCTCGACGGTGTCGGGGCAGCTGCTCGCCCGCATCCCGGTCGGCGCCGGCCCGCACGGGCTGTGCGTGTGGCCGCAGCCGGGCCGGTATTCGCTCGGCCATACCGGCGTCATGCGCTGAACGGCGCGCCGCGGCCCATCCGTAGCATGCACCCCTGTGGGTGCGCTCGACGGCTGGCGGTTCTGCCCGCGTTGCAGTGGTGCGCTCGAGACCGAGGACGACCATCTCCGCTGTCCGTCGTGCGGCGAGCGCTACTGGGCGAACGCGTTGCCGGCGGTGCAGGCGTTGCTCGAGCGCGACGGGCGCGTGCTGCTCGCGCGCCGCGGCATCGAGCCGCGGCTCGGTGAGTGGGACCTTCCCGGCGGCTTCGTCGAGGAGCGGGAGCCGCGCGGAGGCAGCGGTTCGGCGCGAGCTGCTCGAGGAGACCGGGCTCGAGTTGGACTCGGCCGAGCTGATGCGGATCGACATCGAGCCGTACGGCGATCGCTTCGTCTTCTCGGTCACGTTCCGCGTGACCGCGTCCGGCGAGCCGGTGGCTGCCGACGACGTCGACGAGCTGCGCTGGTTCGACGCATCGGAGCTGCCGGCCGAGATGGCCTTTCCTGGGCAGGACAGCGTGCTGCGCGACTGGATGCGGACGCCAATCGGGCCGAATTCACTCGAACGAGTGACGTCTGCTGGGCGTCAGGTCCCGGAAAGATGGGCCGAACGGCTCATGCGTGCATCCGGTCCTGCGCCGATGATCGGCACATGGACGACTGCGGCACGTTTCACATGATCGAGGACGACCTCACTGACGACTGGGTCGCCGACTGGGCGCAGGTCGGGGTGCAGGCGATCGAGCAGTACCTCGTGAAGCACCTCGCTTTCCAGACCTTCCTCGAAGACTGACGGCGAAGACTTCGGGCGGAGGCTTCGGCCTCCGCCCCTCTCGCCTTCAGCCTTTCAGACCGTCGCCGGTCCGGCGCGTCTTACGCCGCGAGGCCGAGTGCCTTCTCGAGCGATCCCTTCGGCATCGCTCCGATCGCCGAGGCCTGCGGCTCTCCGCCGTCGAACAGGACCATGAACGGGATCGACTGCACGCCGTAGCGCTGCGCGAGGTCCTGATGCTCGTCGATGTTGACCTTGACGATCTTCAACTGGTGCTCGTCGGCAATCCGGTCGAGCACCGGGGCGACGGCGTGGCACGGCCCGCACCACTCGGCCCAGAAGTCGACGATCACCTTGCCGTCGGTCTTGAGGACCTCGTCCTCGAACGTGGCGCTGGTTGCTTCAGTGGACATCAGATTGATTTCCATTCCTTTCATGGGGCTTTGACTCTTTCAACGCGCCGGGGATGCCGTTTCTTCCGCTCGGTACGATCGACACATGTTCGCGTCCCTCCCGGACAAACCCGATCATCCTGCGCTCGAGCTCGAGCTGCTCGACCTGTGGGAGCAGGAGGGTACCTTCGCGGCACTGCGTGCCCGGAACGAGGGCGGCCCGATCTGGTCGTTCATCGACGGCCCCGTCACCGCGAACCGCTCGTCGCTCGGCGTCCACACGGCGTGGGGCCGGACACTCAAGGACGTCTTCCAGCGCTACAAGGCGCTCCGTGGCTTCGATCAGCGCTACCAGAACGGGTTCGACTGCCAGGGGCTGTGGATCGAGGTGGGGGTCGAGCGGTCGCTCGGGCTGAACTCGAAGCGCGAGATCGAGGCGTTCGGGCTCGAGGAGTTCGCCCGCCGGTGCCGCGACGTCGTCGTCAACTCGTCCGATGCCCTGACGCGTGGCTCGGTTCGCCTCGGCCAGTGGATGGACTGGGGCAACGACTACTTCACCTTCAGCGACACGAACATCGAGTACATCTGGAAGTTCCTCAAGATCGTCCACGGTCGCGGGTGGCTCTACCTCGGTCATCGCGCGACCGCGTGGTGCCCGCGCTGCGGCACCTCGCTCTCGCAGCACGAGCTGACGCAGTCGGGCGTGTACCAGGAGCGGACCGATCCTTCGCTCTTCGTGCGCTTTCCGCTGCTCGATGCGGGGCACGAAGGCGAGTCCGTCGTCGTCTGGACGACCACGCCGTGGACGCTGCCGGCGAACGTGGCGACGGCGGTGCATCCCGAGGGCGAGTACGGCCTGCGCGAGAACGGCGAGTGGGTGCTCGCAGCCCGGTACCCCGAGGAGACCTTCACCCGCCGCGTGCCCGGCGCGGAGCTCGTCGGCCTCCGCTACGAAGGCCCGTTCGACACGCTGCCGCCGGGTGCGTCCGTCGAGCATCGCATCGTCCCGTGGGACGAGGTGTCGCTCGAGGAGGGGACGGGGATCGTCCACATCGCGACCGGCTGCGGCCCGGAGGACTTCGAGCTCGGCAAGGCACTCGACCTGCCGGTCCTGATGCCGATCGACGAGGCCGGCCGCTTTCACGACGACTACGGCTGGCTGCACGGCCTCTCGACGATCGAGGCCGCGGATCAGATCGTCGGCGACCTCGGCGACCGGGGTTTCCTGGTCGGGGCGGGCACGTACCTGCACAACTACGCGCACTGCTGGCGCTGCGACACGCCGATCGTCTATCGCCTGTCCGACGACTGGTTCATCTCGGTCGAGGAGCTCCGGCCGACGCTGCTCGAGGAGAACGCGAAGGTCGAGTGGGTCCCCGAGTACATGGGCAAGCGCATGGACGACTGGCTGCACAACATGGGCGACTGGAACATCTCGCGGCGCCGCTACTACGGGCTGCCGCTCCCGCTGTACCCGTGCAGCTGCGGGCACCTCAACGTGATCGGGTCCAAGGCCGAGCTCGAGGAGCGTGCGCTCGAGGGCTTCGAGCAGCTCGAGGAGCTGCGCCGGCCCTGGATCGACCGCGTGCCGATCGCGTGCGAGCAGTGCGGCGAGCGCGTCACCCGGATCCCCGAGGTCGGCGACGTCTGGCTCGACGCCGGCATCGTCCCGTTCGCGACGCTCGGCTGGGAGAACGCCACGCGCGTGCAGGAAGGCTACGCGACCGGTGCAGCGCGCGGCCTGACGAAGGCCGACCTGCCCGACCACGCCTACTGGGAGCGGTGGTTCCCCGCCGACTGGGTGTCGGAGATGCGCGAGCAGATCCGGCTGTGGTTCTACTCGCAGTTCTTCATGTCCGTCGCGCTGGTGGGGTGCTCGCCGTACCGACGCGTCCTCGCGTACGAGAAGATGCTCGACGAGCAGGGCCGCGAGATGCACGCCTCGTGGGGGAACACGATCGCGGCCGAGGAGGCGTTCTCGCAGATGGGGGCGGACGTGATGCGCTGGCAGTACTGCGCGCAGCCGCCGGACCGCAACCTGCTGTTCGGCTTCGGCCCTGCGCACGAGATCCGGCGCAAGCTCCTCACGTTCTGGCATTCGGTCAAGTTCCTCGTCGACTACGCGAACATCGAGGGGTACGAGCCGTCGTGGAGCGCGCTCGGCACGATCGACGATCCGAAGCCGCTCGACCGCTGGCTGCTCGCCCGCACCAGGCAGCTCGTCGCCGAGGCGACCGACGGCTACGAGGCGACGCTGACGGTCGACGTGATCCGCGCGTTCGAGTCGTTCGTCGACGACCTGTCGAACTGGTACATCCGGCGTTCGCGGCGGCGCTTCTACTCGCTGGACGAAGCGGCGTTCGGGACGCTCTGGTACGCGATCGTGCAGTCGCTGCGCGTCGTCGCGCCGATGCTGCCGTTCCTCGCCGACCACCTCTGGCGGAACCTCGTGGACGACGGGCCCCCGTCGGTGCATCTCGCGCCCTGGCCCGACTCCGAGGAGCCCGACCACGCGCTCCTCACCGAGATGGCGCAGGTGCGCCGGGTGGTCGAGCTGGGCCGTCAGGCGCGCTCGACGAGCGAGCTCAAGCTGCGCCAGCCGCTCCGCCGGCTCGTGGTCGCCGGCCCGGCCGAAGGCGCGGCGCGTCACACCGACGAGATCGCGGACGAGCTGCGCGTCAAGGAGGTCACGTTCGGCGAGGTCGAGTCGTCCGAGTTGCGGGTGAAGCCGAATCTGCCCGTTCTCGGCCCGAAGCTCGGCGCGGCGCTGCGGGACGTTCGCGAGCAGCTCGCCCGCGGCGAGTTCGAGGAGCTCGACGGCGGGCGCTTCCGCGTCGACGGCCACGTGCTCGAGCCCGGCGAGGTGCTCGTCGAGCGTGTGGGTCGTCCAGGCTGGGCGGTCGCGAGCGACGCCGGCGTGACCGTCGCGCTCGACACTGCACTCGACGACGAGCTCCGCCTCGAGGGACGGCTGCTCGACTGGGTCCACGAGGTGAACGGCTTGCGCAAGTCGTCGGGGCTCGCCGTCACCGACCGGATCCGGCTCTGGGTGCCCGACGGCGAGCTCGTGAGCGCCTACTCCGACCGGCTGAGAGACGAGACGCTGGCCGTCTCCGTCGAGACCGGCGAGTTGCGCATCGAGCGCGTCTGAACCGGCTCTTAAAGAAGCTCTCACAGAATGAGCAGTTGTGCCGCCCGGCCGCGCTCGGCGGCGCGCTGCTGCGTCCTCAGTCGCGCCAATAGCTTTGGCTATTGCCGCTCCCTGCGTCCTTGCATCGCACTCGCCGATCGCACCCGGATCGACGAATGTCATTCTGTGAGAGCTTCTACGCGTTCTGGTCGCTCGCGAGCGCGAGCTCGCGGCGCAGCTCGACCGGCAGCCGAAACTCGACGTCCTCGTCGACGAGCCGATAAGGCTCGATCTCCTCGACGCCGCGCTCGCGGAACCAGTCGCAGACCTGTGCGACGAGCTTCTCCGGCGCGGAGGCCCCCGACGTCACACCGACGACCCCGATGCCCTCGAGCCAGCGTTCGTCGATCTCGCCGGCGTCGTCGATCAGGTACGCGTCGACGCCGCCCGACCGCGCCGTCTCGACGAGGCGATTCGAGTTCGACGAGTTGCGCGATCCGATCACGAGCAGCAGATCGATCTCGGGCAGCATCTCCTTGACCGCCCATTGCCGGTTGGAGGTCGCGTAGCAGATGTCCTCCTTCTTCGGCGCATAGATGGCCGGGAACCGGCGTCGGAGCGCGGTGATGATCTCGCCGGTCTCGTCGACGGAGAGCGTCGTCTGCGTCACGTAGGCGAGTTGCGTGTCCTCGGCGAACGTCAGCGCGTCGACGTCGGCGACCGATTCGACGAGGACGATCGATCCCGGAGCCTCGCCCATCGTGCCGACCACCTCTTCGTGCCCGGCGTGCCCGACCAGCACGATCGTGTATCCGGCCGCGGCATACCTCCGCGCCTGTACGTGCACCTTCGTCACCAGCGGGCACGTCGCGTCGAGCGTCTGGAGCCCGCGGGCGGCTGCGTGCGACATGCACCGACGGAGCGACACCGTGCGCCGAGAAGACCACCGTCTCGCCTTCGGGCACCTCCCGCTCGTCGTCCACGAACACCGCCCCGCGCGCCTCGAGGTCCTTGACCACGTGGAGGTTGTGGACGATCTGCTTGCGGACGTAGACGGGGGGCCCGTAGAGGTCGAGCGCCTTCTCGACCGTCTCGACCGCCCGCTCGACGCCGGCGCAGTAGCCGCGCGGCGAGGCGAGGAGGACTCTCGAGACCATGGCCGGATCGTAGCCCTGCCGGCCGGCGGGGCCTGCCGGCGGGGCGCGAGACGGGTCTAAGAAGCTCTCACAGAATGAGCAGTTGTGCCGCCCGGCCGCGCTCGGCGGCACGCTGCCGCGTCCTCAGTCGCGCCAATAGCGTTGGCTATTGGCGCTCCCTGCGTCCTTGCAGCGCACTCGCCGATCGCACCCGGATCGGCGAATGTCATTCTGTGAGAGCTTCTACAGGACCACTTGCAAAGATGGGCCGCACGGCCTATTCCACTCGACGGGGGACCTGGGCTAGCGTCTTTCGTACTGGGCGATGCGAACCGCGGCGCGGCCTCTGGCAGCGCCATGCGGTGAGCGATCACGAGGGAGCCCGCTGTCTCGTCCCCCCGAGCAGCGGGCTCCGTCGTTTTCAGGGACGTACGATCCCCGAATCCGGTGAGCGACGCCACCAAAGCGGTTCTCTTCAACGCCGTCCCGCTGTTCGTGCTCGCGGCGTCGTATGCGGCCGTGGCCTGTGCGCTGTTGCCCGAGTTCTGGCGGCTACGGGCTAGGGCCCACCTCGTGGACTTCGGTGTCGTTCTCGTCTTCCCGGCCGTCGCGGCCACGGCGGCCATCTTCGGCGTGCTCGTCCTGCGTGAGCAGCGGGCCGTGGTCGGGCACGTGTGGCTCTCGTTCGTGGCGATCCTGCTCGCGATCGTGCCGGCCGCGCTGTTGCTCTTCCGCTGGCGTGAGCGCGGGCTGATGGCCGGCGGCTTCGGCCGGACGCTCGAGGCCGAGGCGCGGGTCTCGGTCCGCGACCGCGAGCTCGAGGCGGTCACGGCGATCTCGGAGGAGCTCGTGCGCGCCGGCGACGAGTTGGGGGTCGCCCGCCCGCTCGTCCGGCACGTCGCGACCCTGCTCGACGTCGGATTCGCGGCGGTGACGCTCGTCGACCCAGAAGGGGGCACCGCGTCGGGGCTCTACGCCGAGAGCGACGGGCGTGCCGCCGACTGGTGGCAGGACGTCAGCGTCGATCTCGAGCACGAGGCTTCCGGTGTGGCGAACGCCGTGTCCGACGCCGCGCCGGTGGTCGTGTACGACATCGCCGGCTCGCCCCTCGTCAGCCGGCGGCTGGCAGCCCGCGTCGGCGCGAAGAGCGGCATTTTCGTGCCGCTGATCGCCGGCTCGCACGTGCTCGGTGTCCTCACGGCGGCCTCGACGGCCGAGCGCCGGACTTTCTCGCCGGAGGAGCTCGGCGTCCTCCAGTCGGTCGCGGCCGAGGCGGCGCTCGCCCTCGAGCGGCTCCGCTCGTCCGCAGCTCTCGCGGAGGCACTCAGCCGGGAGCGGACCGCCGCGGAGATCGCGCGGCGACTTCGGGCAGAGGTCGAACCTGAGCGCGTCGCCGCCGTCGCGGCCGACGAGCTACGCCGCGTGCTCGAGCTCGACCGGGCGGAGGTCGCTCTCGGCGGCGGGCCGCGTGCGGGCATCGAGGTCGAAGCGCGCGGCGATCGCGTCGCGACGCTGCTCGTCGAGCGGACGCCGGAGCTCGGCGACGCCGAGCTGCTGCTCGTCGAGGCCGTCGTACGCGAGCTCGGATCTGCGCTCCACACTGCGCGGCTCCTCGACGAGAACGCCCGCAGGCTCGAGCAGCAGCAGGCCCTGCTCCACGCCGCCCAGGTCGTCACGGGCGAGTTGTCGCTCGACGCCGTCCTCTTGCGTCTCGTCGAGGAGGTGACGGCGCTCCTCCGGGTCGACGCGGCGGACTGCTATCTCGTCGACCGCGAGCGGGGGGTCCTGCGCTGTGCCGCCGTCCACGGCTTCGACGGCGGCCTGGTCGGGCTGGAGTTCGTCCCGGAGGGCGGGATCTCGGAGGTGACGAACGGCGAGCAGAGCATCGTCGGGCGCCTGCCCCACGCCGCCTACGACGCGTTCTCGCTCGGCCTCGAGGCGCCCATGGTGTGGGCGGGCGAGTGGCTCGGCGTGCTCGGTGTCGGAGTGCGCGACGCCGAACGCCGTTTCGACGACGACGATGTCGAGCTGCTGGAGGCTTTCGCGTCGCTGGCCGCGCTCGCGCTTCGGAACGCGGAGAGCTTCGAGGCGAGCGCGCGTCAGGCGCGGCTCGAGCGCGGCTTCTCCCGCGTCGCGTCGCTGCTCGGAGAGTCGCTGTCGCTCGACGAGTCCTACGACGCGGCCGCGCAGGCGGCGGCCGAGGCGCTCGGAGGCGATTTCGCGGCAGTCCTGGCGGCGACCGCCACGGGGCTCGCGGTCGCCGGGGCGCACCGGCTCCCCGAGGGGATGCGCGCGCTCGAGGTTCCCGCGGCGCTCGACGAGGCGCGGGCGGCGGGCCAGGTGCTGGCTGCGACATCGGTCGTCGGAGACGAGCGGTTCGGTGCGTCGTGGCAGGGCTCGCCCGTCGCCTCGCTGCTCGCAATCCCCGTCTCGGACGGAGCCGGCGGCCTGATCGTCGTGTGCTTCCGCGAGCCGCGGGCGTTCTCCGCGGAGGATCTCGGCCTCGCCCAGCAGATCGCCGCCGCGGCCCACGGTGCGCTCGAGCGCAGCCGGCTGTTCGAAGCCGAGCGCGCCGCACGTTCGTTGTCGCAGCAGCTGGCGCGCGCCGCGGCGGCCCTGACGACCGAGCTCGACCCGGGCGCCGTGCTGCGGGCGGCCGCCCGCGAGGCGACCACCCTGGTCGCCGCCGACGCGGCCCTCGTCTCGGTGCTCGAAGGGGACGAGCTCGTCGTGGTCGCCGAGGCGGGGGCCTCGGCCGCGGCGGGGCGAGTCGTCCGGTCGCCGTCGACCGACGGCGTCGCCGGCGACGTGCTGGCCGCACGTGGGCCGGTCGCGTTCGCGGACGCGCGCAACGCAGCCGGTGAAGCGTCCGGGGATGCGCTGCTCGCGGCCGGCTTCGCCGGCTACGTCGGTGTTCCCGTCGCCGGCAGCGGGGAGGAGCCGAGCGGCGTGCTCTCGGTCTACTCGCGCGAGCCGCGCGTGTGGCGGCCCGAGGAGGTCGAGGCGCTCACGACGCTGGCCGCGAACACCGCCGTTGCGCTCGTCAACGCCGAGCTCTACCGGCACGTCGCGGTCGAGCGCGAGCAGAGCGCCGCCATCCTCGCGAACATCGCCGACGGCATCGTCGCCGTGGATCGTGAGGGCCGAGTCGTGCTGTGGAACGACGCAGCGGAGGAGATCACGGGCGTTCCGGCGTCCGAGGCGATCGGGAGGATGCCCGGCGAGGTGCTGCGCCGCGAGCTGCAGTCCGACCGCGAGACGACGGCCACCAGGCTCATGTCGATCTCGCGCGGCAGCGACGAGGTGTGGCTTGCGCTTTCCGAAGCGGTGATGCGGGATCCGGCCGGGGCCGTCGCCGGGCGTATCTTCGCCTTTCGGGACATCTCGGCGGAGCACGCGGTCGAGCAGATGAAGTCGGGCTTCGTCTCGAGCGTCTCGCTCGAGCTGCGTGCGCCGTTGACCACGATCTACGGTTTCGCGCAGACGCTGCTCCGCGAGGACGTCACGTTCTCGGACGAGGATCGGCTCACGTTCCTCGACTTCATCGCGCGCGAGGCGGAGCGGTTGACGGCGACCGTCGATGCGCTGCTGCAGGTCGCGAGGCTCGAGACCGGGGACCTTGCCGTGGCGCTCGAGCCGACGGACGTGTCCGCCGTCGTGACCGAGCTCGTCGCGAGTGCGAGCGGTGCCGGAGAGAACGGCCACCGTGTGGTCGCCGACATCGCGGCCGACATGCCGCCGGCCCGCGCCGACCCGGTGAAGCTCCGCGACGTCCTCGACCAGCTCGTCTCGAACGCGGTCAAGTTCTCGCCGGACGGCGGGACCGTGACCGTCTCGGCGAAACGCTCGGGCGACGCGGTCGAGGTCGCCGTGATCGACCAGGGCGCCGGGATTCCCGCCGCCGATCAGGAGCGGATCTTCGGCAAGTTCGTGAAGGCGGGTTCCGGCGGCGGCCGCGGCACCGGTGTGGGCCTCTTCATCGCGCAGGGGCTCGTCCGCGAGATGGGCGGCCGCATCCGTGTCGACTCCCGCGAGGGCGGCGGCTCACGGTTCGCGTTCGAGCTGCCCCTCGAGCGGGCATAGCGATTGGTGATGATGGCGAGGACACGCGTGCTGGTGATCGACGACGAGGCACCGATCCGCCTGCTCTGCAGGGTGAACCTCGAGGCGGCCGGGATGCGCGTGCTCGAGGCCGGCGACGGCGAATCCGGGATCGAAGAGGCGCGGCGCGGCGGTCCAGACGTGATCCTGCTCGACGTGATGATGCCGGGGCTCGACGGCTGGCACGTCGCCGAAGCCCTGCTCGACGATCCCGCGACCGACGAGATCCCGATCGTCTTCCTGACGGCGCGCGCCGAGCTCCGCGACCGCGCCCGCGGGATCGACCTCGGCGGGGTCGACTACGTGACCAAGCCCTTCGATCCCGTCGAGCTCGCGCCGCTCGTGCGCGACCTGCTCGAGCGGGTCGAACAGGGGCAGCGCGACGAGCTGCGGCGCGAGAAGCTGACCGAGCTCCGCGCCCAGCTCGCGCGGCTCTAGCGCGGCTGACTCATTTGCGACTAAGGCGTAGGGTCGGTTGTTCAGCGGTCGAGTCGCGCACATCCGCCTCATTGGCAGCACGGTTACCGTGGCCTCTGTGACGCTTTCGATCTTCTCTCTCGCTGCGGCGATGATCCTGCCCCGTCCGGGGTGGGTGGCAAGGAGAGGAAGCTCATGTATCGCAGATCGCTTCTGTGAGCCGCGGCGGTGGCCGTGGCCGTGGCTGTCGCTGTACCGATGGGTCTCGCGGCGCCGGGATCGACGGTGGTCCGCATTTCTCGTTCACGACGCCTCGCGACCTCTTGTGCGGCGTTGAGGGAACGGCCGTCGTTCAGATCACGTCGGTCTTCCGCGACACGGGCAACGGCACGTTCTTCATGGGCGGCACCTCGTCGGCGTCTTCACGGCCGACAATGGAAGATCAACCACGCTCAAAGGCGCCGGGCCGATGACGCAAACATCGCCCGCCGTGATCGCTGGCGGAACGGTCACGATCACGACTACGTGCGAAGGTCTGTTCGAGAAGTCTTCGATCACCGGTGGCCGACCTTGACGTGTCAAGCTGGGTCTTTCGCCTTTGATCGATGCTCTGCGCGTGCTCCGGGGATCCGACCGATCCGGCGGCTACCTCGCCTCCCCAATCTCTGAGCGGTTTCTGCCACCGGCCATCGCGACCTCGGAACCGGCGGCTGCGAGGTCATCGGGCCGTACCTGCACGGCCCGTAAGCAGCGATAGCAGGGGCGGACCTGCAGCTGGCGGTCCGCTCCTTACGCGTGAGCGGGACGCTCGGCGGTGTCGAACGACGTGGGCGACGTCATCGGGCGGCCTCGGCAGGGTTGGCGGGAAACCGCCTCTCAGTCCGACCCAGGTCTGACCGAGACGCCCGGAGCGAGCCGCGTCGGCCCCTCGTGTCCGGCTAACTCCGACCAAGCGGGTGGCGGGAATCGAACCCGCATAATCAGCTTGGAAGGCTGGGGCTCTACCATTGAGCTACACCCGCCGACGTCGGCACGTTAGCGGCTTCAGACGCTCGAGCCCGGCGTCCTTCTAGTCTGAGCCGACGTGCTGCTCGCGCACACGCATTCGCCGTACGCGTGGCAGGCCGACGTCGACACGACGGTCGTCATCCCCGTCACGACGCTGCTCTACCTCTTCGCGCTCGGCCGCGTCGGAGCGCCGCGCTGGCGCATCGCCTGCTTCGCCGGCTCGATGGCGTTGCTCGCGGTCGCGTTCTGGACGCCGCTCCACCATCTCGGCCTCCATTACCTCCTGACCGCGCATCTGCTGCAGAACGTGATCCTCGCCGAGTGGGCACCGCTCTTCGCCGTGCTCGGCATCTCGCGGCCGATGGCGGTCGTGTTGGCCCGCGCACGCGTCTGGCGCTTCCTCACCCATCCCGTCGTCGCTCTGCCGCTGTGGCTCGTCAGCTACTTCGTGTGGCACGTCCCCGTCGTCTACCAGGCCGCGCTGCATCACCAGTCGTGGCTCATCCACATCGAGCACGCGTGTTACTTCGCGACGGGGCTCCTCTTCTGGTGGCCGCTCTTTCAGGACGTTCCGCGCCGGTGGCCGTCGGGCTTCCGAGCCGGCTACGCCTTCGCGGCGTTCGTGCTCGCCTCGCCGCTCGGGCTCCTGCTCGCGCTGCTGCCGAAGCCCGTGTACTCGTTCTACGTTGCGGCGCGTCCCCGCGTCTTCGGTCTGAGCCCGCTCGCCGACCAGGAGATCGCCGGGATGACCATGGCCGCGGAGCAGGCGATCGTCCTCTTCCTCGTGTTCACGTACTGGTTCCGACGCTTCTTCTACGAGGAGGGAGCTATTTGAGGCACCCGGTGACGGTCGCGAGATCGCCGTCGCTCGGATGCTGCTGCCACAACATGACGGCGTTGCCCTGTTGGCGCAGAACGTCGTCGATCCCCACGTTGCTCGCGTGGAAGCGCCGGTAGGCGGCGTCGATGTTGTCCGCATCGCCCTGGGTCTGCCCGAACACGAGGGTCATGGCGTTGTCCCGTAGCCGCACCCGCACGGCGCCGCCCGTGGCGGTGGTCGCCACGAAGTCGAGCGGGCCGCCGAGCGCCACGCCGTCCTGGCGCAGGCACGCCGACGATTTCGCCAGCGTGTAGCTGGGCGTGCTCTTGCCGCAGCCGGCCAGAGCTCCGACTAGGAGCAGCGCGACGAGGGCGAACCATCTCACGGCGCGTCAGTCTAGGCCGCCGGGCGGCCCGACCTCGCTTGACATCTCCTCTACGCTGTTCCGCCGTGTCGCAACGCGAACAGAGGATCCGGGCGCTCGCGCGCCTGGCGGTGCACGTAGGCGTCAATCTCCAGAGCGGGCAGACACTGGCCGTCAACGCCATGGTCGAGCATGCCCCGCTCGTGCGTGCCGTCGCGGCCGAGGCGTACGCCGCGGGTGCGCGCTACGTCGACGTCTACTACGCCGACCAGCACGTGCGGCGGGCGCACATCGAGCATGCGTCGGACGACGAGCTCGGCTTCTCGCCTCCCTGGCTCGTCGAGCGCATCCGCCGCATCGGCGAGACGGGCAGCGCGCTGATCTCGATCACGGGCAACCCGGAGCCCGAGCTCTACTCCGATCTCGACGGCAGCCGCGTCGGCAGGGCGCGCATGCGGAAGCTCGCCGAAGAGTCGCTGAAGCTCACCGACGGCCTCTCGAACTGGTCGATCGTTCCGTACCCCAACGAAGGGTGGGCCCGGACCGTGTTCGGCGAGCCCGACCTCGATCGGCTCTGGGACGCGGTCGCGGCTGCGATCCGGATCGACGAGCCGGATCCTGTCGCCGCGTGGCAGGAGCACATCGCCAAGCTGCAGCGGCGCGCCGACTCGCTGAACGAACGGCACTTCGACCAGCTCCGGTACCGAGGCCCGGGCACCGACCTGACGATCGGCCTGCACCCCGAGTCCGAGTGGAAGGCGGCGCTCGACGTCTCCCGGGGGATCGAGCACGTGGCGAACATGCCGACCGAGGAGGTCTTCACCGCCCCGGACGCACGCCGTGTCGAGGGTGTCGTCCGCTCGACCCTGCCGCTGCAGATCCAGGGCACGATCGTCCGCGACCTGACGGTGCGCTTCGAGGGCGGACGCGCCGTCGAGGTGACCGCCTCGACCGGTGAGGAGGTCATGCGGACGCACGTCGCCACCGACGAGGGTGCAGCACGCCTCGGTGAGGTCGCGCTCGTCGACTCGGACTCCCGCGTCGGCAAGACGGGACTCGTCTTCTACGACACGCTCTTCGACGAGAACGCGTCCTCGCACATCGCGCTCGGCTCGTCGATCGTCAATGCCGTCTCGTGGGCGGCCGACGTCTCGCCGGAGGAGCGAAGCGCCAGGGGCGTCAACCACTCGTCGATCCACACGGACTTCATGATCGGCTCGCCCGAGCTCGAGGTCGACGGGGTCGACGCGCACGGCGAGGCCGTGCCGATCCTCCGGCACGGCGACTGGCAGCTCTGAGTGAGAGCGGCCGCCGGCGGCCGCGGTCCCTACACTCAGGGGCTGACGGGACGTAGCTCAGCCTGGTAGAGCGCCGCCTTTGGGAGGCGGAAGCCGTCGGTTCGAATCCGACCGTCCCGATGACGACGGGTAGCGACGGCGGGTAGCTTCGGCGGCCGGTGACCGAGGCACCCTTCCCCGTTCCGGGCGCGCAGCGGCGCCGTCCGGGCCTCGCCTACGCGATGGCCGCGTCGGCCGCCGTCCTGTGGGGCGTCAACGGCGCCGTCTCGAAGACGATCCTGTCGACGGGCCTCTCGTCCGAGCGCCTCGCGCAGGTGCGCTCGCTGGGCGCGGCGCTCGGCCTCGCGGCCGTCGTCGCCGTGATCGCGCCCCGAAGGCTCCGCTTGACCCGTCGCGAGCTGCCGTATCTCCTCGTCTTCGGGATCTGCGGCCTCGCCTTCGTGCAGTGGTTCTACTTCCTCGCAATCGACCGACTGGCGATCGGGATCGCGCTCCTGATCGAGTACCTGGCACCGCTGCTCGTCGCGCTCTGGGCCCGCTTCGTCTACCACGACCCCGTCCGGCGGCGAATCTGGCTCGCGCTCGCGCTTGCGCTCGTGGGCCTCGCATTGATCGTCGACGTCTTCGGCGGCGGCGAGAGCCTGTCGACGGCGGGCATCGGGTTCGCGCTCGCCGGCGCGGTCGCGTACGCGCTCTACGTCCTCCTCGCCGAGCACGTCGTCGGCGGCCGCGACGCGGTCTCGTTGCTCGCCTACGGGTTCGCGTTCGCCTCCGTCTTCTGGGCCGTGCTGACCCCGTGGTGGTCGTTCCCCTCCGGCGCGCTGACAAAGACGACGTCGCTCGGCGGGCACCTGCACACGTTTCACCTCCCCGTGTGGGCGCTCGCGGCGTGGATGATCGTGCTCGGGACGATGATCCCGTTCTTCCTGCTCGTCAACGCCCTGCGTCACATCTCGGCGACGCGGGCCGGCATCGTCGCGATGCTCGAGCCGGTCGTCGGCGCGATCGTCGGCTGGGCCTGGCTGTCCGAGTCACTGGACAGCGTCCAGCTGGTCGGCGCAGCGGTCGTCCTGGTCGCGATCGGGCTCGCGCAGACGGCCCGCTGAGCTTCGAGGCCGGAGCAGCCGGCGCAGGCCGAGCGACAGCCCGGCGACGACGATCGGGACGACGAGGAACCACGCCGAGAAGACAGCGAGCACGAGCGTCGCGAGCAGGGAGACGACCGCGGCAGCCCGAACGCGGCCGTCGAGGATGCGCGTGGCCGACGTGAGCGCGAGGATGTACACGGCGATGAAGAGCGCCGACGTGGCCCGGATGAGATCTTCGGTGCTCCCGACGCCGGCCGCGAGGCCGGCGAGCACGATGAGCACCACCGGCGCGATCACGGCGAGCGGACGGCGGGGGACGCTGCGCTCCGCGTCCCCTGCGAACCACTGCGGCAGCGCGCCCTCCGCCGCCAGCGAGGCGGCGAGTTTCGCGGCCGCGCCGAGGTAGACGTTCATCGTCCCCATCGTGAGCGCAACCGCGAGCACGGCGGTGGCGTCGCGGCCGCTGCGGCCGAATCCGACGGAGATGAGGTCGGCGAGCGGGACGCGCGATCCGTTCCGCGAGGTCACGCCGATCGTCGCGACGGCGAGGCCGAGATAGAGCACGGTGACGGTGACGAATGCGATCGCCATCGCCCGCGGCAGCTCCACCTCCGGCCGACGGAA
This sequence comes from uncultured Thermoleophilia bacterium, assembly GCA_963774355.1. Classification (GTDB taxonomy): domain Bacteria; phylum Actinomycetota; class Thermoleophilia; order Gaiellales; family Gaiellaceae; genus PALSA-600. The sequence goes on from CAVZER010000005.1 coordinate 34,270, forward strand.
ATCCCCCGCCAGCTGAGCGACGGCCTCCCAGCCGACGAACAGCCAGACGAGGATGTTCGCCGCCGTTCCGATCGCCCACCAGCCGTGCGGCGCGAACGGCGACCAGTTGTCGCCGCCGCGCGACGGAAGCGCGACCGCCACTGCGAGCGCCACCACGACGATCAGCACCGACGAGAGCGCAAGCTGGAAGCCGGCCGATACGCGGAGGCCGAGGACGTTCGCGATCAGCACGCTCAGGAACATCGCGACGCCGACCACGGTTGCGACCAGGGTCCCGGAGCCGGTGAGCGCGGCGACGTAGTAGCCGCCGATCAGGGAAACCGCCGGCGCTCCGACGAGCACCGCCGCGAGGAACCAGCCGCCGGTGACAGCACCGGCACCGTCTCCGAGCCCTTCGCGGACGTACGTCGAGACGCCGCCCGCGACCGGGTGCCGAATCCCGAGCGCCGCAAAGGTGATTGCGAGTGGGGCGGAGAGCAGCAGCAAACCCGCCCAGGCGACGATCGAGGCGGCACCCGCCCGCTGCGCCGCGAGTGCGGGGACGAGCAGGAGGCCCGGGCCGATCAGCGCGCCCAGGTAGAGCGCGCTGCCCTGCAGCACGCCGAGACCGCGCCGGCTCATGCGTCGGTCAACGACGGGCGGTGCCGAGAACGTCCCCGAGGCGAGCGCTCAGAAGCTCAGCGCAGGCGATCGGCGAACGGCTCGAGCTCGTGCGCATGAAGGCCGATCTCGCCCGCCTCGAGCGCCGCGCGCACCTCGCGCGCCAGCGCCACGCCCTGAGACACCTCGTCGGGCTCCAGCACCGTCGACACGCTTGCGAGCACGGAGTTGCCTTCGCGCAGCTGCACGTCGACCGTCGTCAGCTGTGACTTGTCGTCGATATAGGGGTCGTCGGGGACGCCGACCCAGACCGTGACGGTGCCGCCCCCCGGCAGCGCAACATGCTCGATCGCCGGCGAGGCGCGGAGGCTCATGGAGAGACCGTAACAACGTGGGGTCGCATTCGCCGGTTCACTCGAACGGGTGATGCCGCGGGCTCGTGCGCGCCCGTCCTATAGAGGGCTACGCTGGACGACGACGCGCCCGTAGCTCAGTGGAAGAGCGGCGGCCTTCTAAGCCGTTGGTCGGGGGTTCGAATCCTCCCGGGCGCACCTTCCTCGCCGGCGGGTCGACGCCATGCGGGGTCAGTGGACGGACGTGTAGACCTTGAACTGCAGCTGACCGTGCTCGCACACCGGCGTCGGCGGCTGGACCCGCACCGCTGTCACTCCGCCTCCAGGGTCATTCACGGCGAGGCCGTATGCCTTCGGCTCGCACGCGCCGCGCTTCTGCTCCCCGGGGCCGGGCACGTCGGGTGAGAACCGCGCAGTGGCGCTCGCCGAGTCGCCGTGCCCGAGCTGGATCAGCGGCGCGGCGTGCAGATTGGCCGACGCTGCACGGACGTGTGTCGGCAGCACCTTGCCGTGGAGCCCGAGGAGCGTGACCTGGGGCAAACCGGTGACTGCGCATGACTTTGACGAGCGGTTCCGCAAGACGAGCGCGTAGACGATGTTGCCCGCACCCGCGCTCCCGCGAACGGCGGTGAAATGACCGGTCAGCTGCGTCGAGTTGCAGTACGCCGTCGCCCGACGCGCCTGCGCGCTTGCACCGAAGAGAGCTGCCGCGACGACGACCAGCAGCGCGAGCGAGGTCATTCGCCGCATCGGCTCTCCATGGTAGACGGCGAAACGCGGATACGATGGCCGCGCACGGTGGCAGTAGCTCAGTTGGTAGAGCCCCGGGTTGTGGTCCCGGTGGTCGGGGGTTCGAGTCCCCTCTGCCACCCTGAACGTGCGACAGCTAGTCCATCTAGTCTGAGAGCGGCCGGCCCCGTAGCTCAGAGGACAGAGCGGGAGCCTTCGAAGCTCCGTGCGCAGGTTCGATTCCTGCCGGGGCCACTTTCACCGGGCGCGGCGTTCCGGTCGGCGGCGCCTCAGCGGCTCGCGAAACGGAAGAGCAACCAGATGACCACGAGGAAGATCCCGATCAGGACCGCCACATCGCGGAGCAAGTGGGCGTGGGTGTTCAGGTCCAGCGGCAGATCCACAGCCCCTACATCGGCATCCGCGGAAGGCCGCTTGAGGGAGCGAGGGCCGGCATGAGCAGCCACACGGCGTTCTCGGGCTCGGTGCCGGGGAACTACGACCGGTACCTGGGGCCTGTGCTCTTCGAGCCCTACGCTGCCGATCTCGCTGCGCGGATTCCCACCACGGACGGAGTCCGGGTGCTCGAGCTCGCCTGCGGCACCGGACGGGTCACGCGGCATTTGCGGGCCGCGCTCCCGGCGTCGGCCTCATTGGTGGCGACCGACCTGAACGAGCCGATGCTCGAGTTCGCCCGTGCGACCGTCCCCGACCCCGGAATCACCTGGCAGCAGGCCGACGCCGAGGCGCTGCCGTTCCCTGACGGGAGTTTCGACGCCGTCGTCTGCCAGTTCGGGTTGATGTTCCTTCCCGACAAGGCGCAGGGGCTCCGCGAGGCGCGACGCGTCCTCGTCCCGGACGGGCTGTTCGTCGCCAGCGTCTGGGACTCGATCGCCGCGCATCCGCACGCCCGCGCGATCGACGCGGCGCTCACCGGGCTCTTCCCGGAGTCGCCGCCGCGGTTCCTGGAAGTCCCGCACGGCTATCACGACCGCGACCGGATCCGCGCCGATTTCGAGGCGGCAGGCTGGGACGAGCTCGAGATCGAGCTCGTCCGGCTGCAGGGCGAAGCTCCGTCGGCGCGCGACGTCGCCGTCGGGTTCGCGTCGGGATCGCCGCTGACGCACGAGCTGGTGGAGCGTGGGGCCGACCTGACGGCGGTGGAGGACAGGATCACCGAGGAGCTGGGCGGCGGGGCGCCGTACACGGTCGAGCTCGCCGCGCTGCTGCTCACGGCGACGAAGTGATTCAGGCGGCTTCGCGCCTCACCCACGCGGCAAGGAACGGCTCGACGATCGCGAGGGTGCCGTCCTCGAGCCGCCCGACGAGCTCTTTCCGGATCAGGGCCGTCAGCGCCGACTGCAGCGTCGGCGCGGCCGGCAGGTCGTACGCCGTCCGGTAGTCCTCGGCGTAGGGCGACGGGGTCGGCTCGGCCGCCAGCGCGCCGAGCAGGCGACGCTGCGTTCGCGGCGCGTCGGCCCAGAGCTGCTCGAGGTGGTTGTGCTCCGCGCGGAGTACGCGCTCGAGCCCGGCGTCGACGTCGGATTCGTACGCGAACGCTCCCGACGGCGTGCGCTCCCACACCTCGTGAGCGAGCTCCTGGGTGCCGTATGGATGTCCGGCGGTGAGTGCGACGAGTCTCGCTGCCGCCGCCTCGGTGATGCCCTTGTCCGTGCGGTCGAAGCGCGAGCGCACGAACCGGGCGAAGAGCTCCGTGCCGATCAGCCCGATCTCCATCTTCTTGGCGCTCCGCCAGAACGGCTCGTTGCGATCGCCGAAGATCCGGTCGAGCACGTGGCGCTTGCTGCCCAGGTAGATGTGCGCGACATCGGGCTGCGTCTGAAACACGGCGCGCAGCAGGTTGGGGTAGCGCGAGTCCAGCTCGACGATCTCCTGGAACTCGTCGAAGATCATCACGACGCGTCGGCGGCGCTCCGCTCCGATCCGTCCGAGCAGCTCGAGCAGCGACTCGATCGTGTCGTCGATGTCCGTCCGGTGGCGAGTCGCACGGAAGCTGAAGGCGAGCGAGCCGTCCTGCGGGTCGACCTCCATCGTCGGGACGATCCGCAGGCTGCGAAACAGCTCGGCTGCCCGCTCGTACGTGCGGCCGGAGGCCGTGTCGAGATCGCGGTGGATCGTGCGGGCGAGCGCAGCTGCCAGCCGCTCCTTGCTCGTGACCTTCAGCAGGTCGACGTAGCCGACGAGCGCACCGTCGCGCGCGGCGCGATTCGCCGCCCGCAGCACGAGCGACGACTTGCCGTAGCGGCGCGGCGCGTAGACGAGCACGTCCTGTCCGTTCTGCATCTCGGCGACGAGCTCACGCAACTCGGCCTGGCGGTCGGTGAACGCACCGCCGAGCGCGAGCGCGCCGAAGCGGAACGGATTGGGCTCTTCTTTACCCACGAGTCCATTACGTTATCGAGCATAAGGGCGTCGTTCTGAGTCCGGTTACGCTTCCGGGGCCGCGGGCGTGGCGGAATTGGCAGACGCGCCGGGTTTAGGTCCCGGTGGGCCGAAGGCCCTTGGAGGTTCGACTCCTCTCGCCCGCACCTGCGGATGCCCGACGAAGCGGTCGAGCTGATCGTGGCCGGCGTCGCCGAGTGGCGCGCCTGGCTTCGCTCCCACTTCGAGGAGCAGGCCGGCGTGTGGCTCGTCCTCGCCAAGAAGGGGACGACGACGCCGACCAGCCTGACCTACGGGGAGGCACTCGACGAGGCAGTCGCTCACGGCTGGATCGACGGCCTCGTCGGGCGGCGCGACCGGGCGACCTACCGCCAGCGCTTCACGCCGCGTAGGCGCAGGAGCAACTGGTCGGCGGGGAACGCGGAGCGCGCGGAGCGCCTGGTGCGCGCAGGGCGGATGCATCCCGCCGGCGCCGCCGAGGTGGAGCGCGCGAAGGCCGACGGTCGCTGGCCGGAGTAGCTCGGCTCGAGCTCAGGGCAGCGTCACAGCGATGTCGGCGAGCTGAGGGCGCTCCTTCACCGGCGGCTCGCTCACCACTGGCCCGAGGTGCACGAGCCCGACGATGCGCTCGCTCTCCCCGAGCCCCAGCACCGCGCGTGCCTCCGGCCCCTCGAGCCCAGCTGGAGTGCGCCAGTACGACGCGAGCCCGCGAGCCGTCGCCCCGAGCAGGATTGCGTAGACGGCACAGCCGGTCGCGAGCAGGTCCTCCTCGTCGGTCCGCGGCTCACCGGTCAGGACGGCAGTGGCGAGGACGAGCGTCGGGGCGCGCCGGAGCTTCAAAGCCTCTTTCTCGCCGCAGGCCTGCTCGAGCCGCGCCCGGGTCTCCGATCCGAGAATGCGGAAGCGGAACGGCTGGGTGAGGTGGTGGTTCGGGGCCCACCGAGCGAGCTCGAGAATCGACTGGAGCGTCCCGGGGTCGAGTGGGGTCGCGCCGTATTGCTTGTGCGTCCTGCGTGTCCGAATCGCGTCCTCGAGGTCCATCGGCCAGACGCTACCCGCATGATTCAATGGCCGGACCGGATGGCCATGCAGATCGAGCAGCTCGCGGAGGACAGGGTCAAGCTGACGGTCGACGTCCCGGCCGGCGACGTTCATCACGCCGTCGAGCATGCCGCCGCAGATCTGGCGGCGAGCGTTCGCGTACCGGGATTCCGGCGCGGCAAGGTGCCGATGCCGATCCTCGTGCAGCGCGTTGGTCGCGACCGCATCTACACGGAGGCCGTCGAGAGTCACATCAGCGGCTGGTTCTGGAACGCGGCGACACGCGCCCGCCTCAACCCGTCGGCGCAGCCCGAGTACGAGTACGACCTGCCGAAGTCGGACTCGGAGGGATGGAGCTTCTCGGCGACCGTCGCCGTGCATCCGAAGCCCGAGCCCGCTGACTGGACACAGCTCGAAGTACCGAAGCAGGAGGCGACCGTTCCCGAGGAGGCGGTGCAGGCCGAGCTCGAGGCGCTGCAGCGCTCCGTCTCGGATCTCGCCCCCGTCGAGGGCCGCGCCGCCCAGCAGGGAGACACCGTCGTCGTCGACCTTGGCGCCGAGGATGGTTCCGCGCAGCGCGACTACGTCGTCGAGCTGGGCTCCGAGCGCCTCGTCGAAGAGCTCGAGAACGGCATCCGCGGGCTCCAGGCGGGCGAAGAGCGTGATGTCGCGTACGAGCTCGCGGACGGCGAGGTGCGCCGCGCGACCGTCGCCGTCAAGTCGATCTACGAGCGCGTCCTGCTGCCGCTCGACGACGAGCTCGCGCAGGCGGCCTCCGAGTTCGACTCCTACGCGGACCTGCGCACCGAGATCGAGGACCGGCTGCGGGATCAGATCGCCGACGAGCTCGAAGGAGCCTTCCGTGCCGCGGCGGTCGACGAGCTCGTCAAGGCCTCGAACGTGGACGCGTCCGGCCCTCTCGTCGAGCTCCGGACACGCGAGCTGCTGACCGGGCTCGCGCGCAGCCTTCAGTCGCGCGGCATCGACGCCGACTCCTACCTGCAGCTCACGGGCCAGTCGCCCGAGGAGCTCGAGCAGCGACTGCGCGCGCAGGCGAAGAGCTCGGTCGCGCGCGAGCTCGTGCTCGAGGCCGTTGCCGACTCGCTCGGCCTCGAGGTGACCGACGAGGAGATTCGCGCCGAGCTGCTCGAGGCGGGCGAGACCGAGGAGGACGTCGACGCGTTCGTCGCCGACGGCGGCGCCGACCGGGTACGCGAAGATCTGCGCCTGAAGAAGGCGCTCGATCGCATCGCGGCCGAAGTCAAGCCGATCGCGCCCGAGCTGCACGAGGCTCGCGAGAGCATCTGGACGCCTGGGCAGGAGCAGCAGGCGGACGCCCCGAAGCTATGGACCCCAGGCAGCAAGGAGTGACAGACACATGCCACTGATCCCGATGGTCGTAGAACAGACGTCGCGCGGCGAGCGCGCATTCGACATCTACTCGCGCCTCCTCGCCGAGCGCATCGTTTTCCTCGGAACGCCGGTCGACGACCAGATCGCCAACCTGATCATCGCCCAGCTCCTCCATCTCGAGTCGGAAGATCCCGAGAAGGACATCAACCTCTACATCAACTCGCCGGGCGGGTCGGTCTATGCGGGGCTCGCGATCTACGACACGATGCAGTTCGTCAAGCCGGACATCCAGACCATCTGCGTCGGCATCGCCATGAGCATGGGCTCGCTGCTCTTGGCAGGCGGCGCGAAAGGGAAGCGGATGTCGCTGCCGAACTCACGGATCCTGATCCACCAGGTCTCCGGCGGGTTCCAGGGCCAGGGCACCGACATCGAAATCCAGGCGCGCGAGGTGATCGGTCTCAAGCGGCGTCTGGAGGAGATCTACGCTCATCACACCGGCAAGACCCAGGAGGAGATCTCGCGCGACATGGAAAGAGACTTCTTCCTGAGCCCCGTCGAAGCCAAGGACTACGGGATCATCGACTCGGTCATCACCCACCGCGAAATAGGGCCTGCTGCGGCGGCTGCCTAGCCGTCGAGGCGAAACTGGGGTAAAAGGAGACTGGGATGGCGCGGGCGAGCGAAGGAAACGAGCAGCTTCTCTGCAGCTTCTGCGGCAAGTCGCAGCGCCAGGTCAAGAAGCTGATAGCCGGTCCTGGCGTCTACATCTGCGACGAGTGCATCGATCTCTGCAACGAGATCATCGACGAGGAGCTCACCACCCCGAGCTCACTCGACCTCGACAACCTGCCTCGCCCCAAGGAGATCTACGGCTCGCTGAACGACTACGTCGTGTCGCAGGAGGAGGCGAAGCGAACCCTTTCCGTCGCGGTCTACAACCACTACAAGCGCGTCCAGATGGGCGCCGAGGACGGCGACGTCGAGCTTCAGAAGTCGAACATCCTCCTGCTCGGGCCGACCGGCTGCGGCAAGACCCATCTCGCGCAGACGCTGGCGCGCATCCTCAACGTGCCGTTCGCGATCGCGGACGCGACCGCGCTGACGGAAGCCGGCTACGTCGGGGAGGACGTCGAGAACATCCTCCTGAAGCTGATCCAGGCCGCCGACTTCGACATCAAGAAGGCGGAGACGGGGATCATCTACATCGACGAGGTCGACAAGATCGCGCGCAAGGCGGACAACCCGTCGATCACGCGCGACGTGTCGGGCGAGGGCGTCCAGCAGGCGCTGCTCAAGATCCTCGAGGGAACGGTCGCCTCGGTGCCGCCCCAGGGCGGGCGCAAGCATCCGCACCAGGAGTTCCTGTCGATCGACACCACGAACATCCTGTTCATCTGCGGCGGGGCGTTCGCCGGTCTCGACAAGATCATCGCCAAGCGGATCGGCAAGAACGCGGTCGGCTTCGGGCGGCAGATCTCGTCGAAGCGCGACAGCGAGAGCGCCGAGCTGCTGGGCGGCGTGATGCCCGAGGACCTGCTCAACTTCGGACTGATCCCCGAGTTCATCGGCCGGCTTCCGGTCGTGTCGGCGGTGCACCAATTGAAGCGCGAGGACCTCGTGCAGATCCTGACCGAGCCGAAGAACGCGCTCATCAAGCAGTACCAGCGCTTCTTCAACTACGACTCGATCGATCTCGTCTTTACCGACGACGCGCTCTGGTCGATCGCCGACAAGGCGCTGGACCGCGAGACGGGTGCGCGCGGCCTTCGCTCGATCATCGAGAACGCGCTGCTCGACGTGATGTTCGAGCTGCCCTCGCGCAAGGACGTCTCCAAGTGCGTGATCACGAAGGAGACGATCGAGAAGGGGCTCAAGCCGACGCTCGTGACCAGCGCCGGCAACGGCCTCGACGAGCCCGAGCTCGCCGAAGAGTCCGCGTAGGCGTCTCTCGTGCAGGTCGGCGACGTCTTCGGGCCATCGAGCTGGATCGAGATCACGCAGGAGAAGATCGGCCAGTTCGCCGAGGCGACGGGCGATCACCAGTGGATCCACGTCGATCCCGAGCGCGCGAAGGATGGCCCGTTCGGCTCGACGATCGCCCACGGCTACCTGACGCTCTCGCTGCTCCCGGCCGCCTCCGACGAGGTGATCCCGAAGACCGGAAGCATGGGGATCAACTACGGGCTCAATCGCGTGCGCTTCCCCGCTCCGGTCCCGGTCGGATCACGGCTCCGCGCGTCGTTCGAGGTCAAGGCGTTCGAGGAGTTCTCGGGCGGCCGACAGGCGACGTACCTCGCGACCATCGAACGCGAAGGCGCCGAGAAGCCGGTCTGCGTCGCCGAGGTCGTTTTCCGCAGCTACGACTGAGATGAGCGGCGTGGACGTCCTGTCGACGGACGCGCTCGCGTTCGTGGATCGGTTGCATCGTGAGTTGAACGGTGAGCGTGAGCGGCTGCTGGCCGTGCGGGCGGAGGGGCGGGGGGAGTTGCGGTTTGTGGCGGCTCCGGAGGAGTTCGTGGTTGCTGCGGCGCCGGCGGATCTGCGGGATCGGCGGGTGGAGATCACGGGGCCGGTCGATCGGAAGATGATGATCAACGCGCTCAACTCCGGTGCGCGGGTGTTCATGGCAGATTTCGAGGACGCGAACTCGCCGACGTGGGAGAACGTGTGTGCGGGCCAGCAAAACGTGTTCGACGCCGTGCGCGGCACGATCGAGCTTCGGACGCCGGACCGGCACTACCGGTTGAACGAGGAGCGGGCGACGCTGGTGGTGCGGTGCCGGGGCTGGCATCTCGTCGAGCGGCACCACCTGGTGGACGGATTGCCGGTGAGCGCGTCGTTGTTCGATTTCGGCCTGACGGTGTTCGCGAACGCGCGTGAGCAGTTGGCGCGCGGGACGGGCCCGTACTTCTATCTCCCGAAGCTCGAGTCGCACGAGGAGGCGCGGTTGTGGGCGCGGGCGTTTGCGCTTGCGGAGGAGGAGCTTCGGCTTCCGCCCGGGTCGATCAAGTGCACGGTGTTGATCGAGACGATCCTGGCTGCGTTCGAGATGGACGCGATCCTGTACGAGCTGCGGGAGCATTCGTGTGCGCTGAATGCGGGCCGTTGGGACTACATCTTCAGTTGCATCAAGCGGTGCGGGGCGTTGCTGCCCGACCGGGCGCAGGTGACGATGACGGTGCCGTTCATGCGCGCGTATTCGGAGCTCTTGGTGCGTACCTGTCATGCGCGTGGGGCGCATGCGATCGGCGGGATGGCGGCGTTCATCCCGTCGCGCCGCGATCCGGAGGTGAACCGGGTGGCGCTGGCGAAGGTGAGCGAGGACAAGCAGCGAGAGGCGGGCGACGGTTTCGACGGCACGTGGGTGGCGCATCCCGATCTCGTCGCGACGGCGCAGGCGCAGTTCGACGCGGTGCTGGGCGGGCGCCCGAACCAGCTCGAGCGGCTCCGCGACGACGTGAGCGTGAGCGAGGGTCAGCTGGTCGATTTCACCGTGCCCGGGGGCGAGATCACGGACGAGGGGTTGCGGGTGAACGTGAGCGTCGGCGTCCGCTACATCGATGCCTGGCTGCACGGCGTCGGTGCCGCCGCGATCGACAACCTGATGGAGGACGCCGCGACCGCCGAGATCTCGCGCGCCCAGGTGTGGTCGTGGGTGCAAGCCGGCCGATTCGACGAGGAACGGGTGCGCGGCGAGATCGCCGCCGTCGAGGCCTCCGACGAGGCACGGGCACTGTTCGCCGACGTCGCGCTCAGCGTCCCGTTCAAGGACTTCCTCACCACCACCGCGTACGACCGGCTTCCGTGAGCCGCGGCGCCGCCAACGCGCGCGGCATGCATGGCTACGCGCTCTGTCGCTAGCGTCCGACCCACGATGAGCACACGATTTCAGACCGGCTCGACGATGCAGCCGCGCTACGAACCGGGGGGCGTCGAGGAACGCTGGCAGGCCATCTGGGAGGAGGAGGGCCTCTACGCGGCCGATCCCGACCCGGCGCGCACGCCGTACGTCGACGCTCACCCGCCGCCGAACGTGACGGGCGAGCTGCACACCGGGCATGCGCTGCAGCTCGCGCTCGGCGACACGATGGTGCGCTACAAGCGCATGCAGGGCTACAACGTCCTGTTCCAGCCCGGTTACGACCACGCCGGCATCTCGACGCAGAACGTGGTCGAGAAGGCGCTGATCGCCGAAGGAACGTCTCGCCAGGAGCTCGGCCGGGAGCGGTTCGAGGAGCGCGTCTGGGAGTGGCTGCACGAGTACGGCGGCAAGATCCTCGTGCAGTTCAGGCGCATGGGTGCGTCGCTCGATTATCGGCGAACGCGCTTCACGATGGACGACGCGTACGTCCGGGCCGTGATGCGGTTCTTCGTGCACCTGTACCGCCGCGGCTGGATCTACCAGGCGAACCGGATCATCAACTGGTGCCCGTACCACCTGACGTCGCTCTCGGATCTCGAGGTGATCCATGTCGACGTCGACGACACGTTGTCGACGATCCGCTATCCGCTCGCCGACGGCGACGGCTACATCCCGGTCGCGACCGTGCGGCCTGCGACGATCCCTGCCGACGTCGCGGTCGCCGTGCATCCCGACGACGAGCGTTATCGCCATCTGATCGGGCGCGAAGTCGTCGTACCGTGGGTCGAGCGGCGCGTGCCGGTGATCGCCGACGAGCGAGTCGAGCGCGAGTTCGGCACGGGTGCGCTGAAGATCACGCCCGGGCACGACCCCACCGACTTCGAGATCGGACGGGATCACGGGCTGCCCGAGCCGATGTGCATCGGGCCCGACGCTCGCGTCGTCGGGGTCGAAGGGCTCGACGGGCTGACGCAGGCGGAGGCCGAGGCGAAGATCATCGACTGGCTGAAGGAACGCGGGCAGCTCGAGAAACGCGAGCACTACCGGCACGCCGTCGCGCTCTGCGAGCGCTGCGAGAGCCGCATCGAGCCCTTGATCTCGTTGCAGTGGTGGTGCTCGATGAACGAGATCAAGCAGCGGCCGCTCGAGGCGCTCCGGAGCCGCGAGGTGCGCTACCACCCCGAGAGCCAGCATCGCTTTGCGATCGACTCGCTCGAGAACGCACCCGACTGGTGCGTCTCGCGGCAGCTGTGGTGGGGCCATCAGATTCCCGTCTGGTACTGCCCGGACGGCCACGTCACCGTCGAGGAGACCGAGCCGGCCGCCTGCGCGGAGTGCGGCTCGACGACGCTCCGGCGGGAGACGGACGTGCTCGACACCTGGTTCTCCTCGGCGCTCTGGCCGTTCGCGACGCTCGGCTGGCCCGACGACACCGAGGACCTGCGGTACTTCTACCCGGGCAACCTGCAGACGACGGCGCGCGAGATCATCCGCCTCTGGGAGAACCGGATGATCTTCTCCGGGCTCGAGCTGCTCGGCGAGATCCCGTTCACGGACGTCGTCATCCATTCGACCGTGCTCGCGCCCGACGGGCGCCGCATGTCGAAGTCGCTCGGCACGGGCATCGACCCACTCGAGCTGATCGAGCGTCACGGCACCGACGCCACCCGTTATGGATTGTTGAAGAACTCGCTCACGCAGGACGTGCGGTTCTCGTACGCGGCGATCGAGGAGGGCGGCAAGCTCGCGAACAAGCTCTGGAACGCGGCGCGCCTGATCGTCATGGCCTCTGAGGGCGCGGCGCCGGACGAGCGGCCGGCGTCGCTCGAGGAGCGGTGGATCCTCGCGCGGCTGTCGCAGTCACAGCGCGAGGTCGAGCGGCTGCTCGCGGAGTTCGACTTCGCCCACGTCACGGACGAGCTCTACCACCTCACGTTCGACGACTTCTGCGACTGGTACCTCGAGGCCGTGAAGGTGCGCCTGTACGACGGCGACGCAGACGCGCGCGCCACGGCGACTGCGGCGCTCGAGCGGTTGCTCAAGCTGCTGCATCCGCTGATGCCGCATGTGACCGAGGAGATCTGGACGAACCTGCCGGCGCGCTCGTCGCGCCTGATCGTCGCCTCGTGGCCGGAGGCGGGCGACGAGAGCGAGGCGGGGGCGCTCGCGCGCGTTCAGGAGGCGGCCCAGGTCTTCCGTCGCTCCGGCGTCGTCCCGCAGCTGGCCGGCGACGAGGAGCGGATCTTCGCGGCCGTGGTCAAGCCGGACCGCGCCGCGCCCGCCGCCGACGGCCGGGTCGAGGCCGAACGAGCGAGGCTGCGGGCGGAGATCGCGCGGTCGGAGGCGATGCTGGCGAACGAGCGCTTCGTGCAGAACGCCCCGGCGCAGGTCGTCGACGCCGAGCGCGAGAAGCTCGAGCGCTACCGCCGCGAGCTCGCCGCGATCGGCGACTCGTAAACGTTCCCGGAAACGGTGCCTGGCACCACGCCCCTCACCGGGCCACGCCGGTTTCTCCTGCACCGAGGCCGGTTCTCGGCTGCCTGTGGATCGTTCGTGACACTCTCGTAACGGTGCCTGCCCCCACGAACCTCCGCTGGCTCGAGTCGCTGTCCCCGTGGCCGACTGACGGGTTCGGCCTCGACCGGATCCGCGCGCTGCTCGACTCGCTCGGCAACCCTGAGCGCTCCTACACGGCCGTCCACGTGGTCGGGACGAAGGGCAAGTCGACCGCGACGCGCACGATCGCCGCCACGCTGCGCGCCGAAGGCGTCGCCTCGGCGGCCTACACCTCGCCGCACGTGTCCGGCTGGCATGAGCGCCTCGAGACCGACGCGGCCGGCTTCGACGCGGCGCTCGAGCGCGTGCGCCCGGCGGCCGAGGCCGCGGGGGCAACCCAGTTCGAGATGCTCACTGCTGCCGCCTTCGCCGACTTCGCGGCGCGCGGCGTCGAGGCGGCCGTGATCGAGGCCGGCCTCGGCGGCCGTCACGACGCGACCAACGTGGTCGACGCGCGCGTCGTGCTGCTGACCAACGTCGGGCTCGAGCACACCGAAGTGCTCGGCTCGACCCGAGAAGCGATCGCCGTCGAGAAGCTCGCGGTCGCGCACGCTGCCGAGACGGTCGTCCTCCCGGACCTCGAGTTCGCGGCGCTCGTTCCGGCAGGCGAGTTGCGCCTCGGCGGGCCCCGGGAGGCCGTCGAGGCTTTCCTCGAACGCCCCGTTGCACGCGTGATCGACGCCGAGCTCCCAGGACGGTTCGAGTTGCGCGCGAATGGGGAGGTGCGTGACGGTGCGCACACACCCGATGCGGTCGAGTGGCTGCTCGCCCGGCTTCCCAGCCCCGGGGACTACGTCGTCCTCGCGTCGATCCTGGCCGACAAGGACGTCGACGGCATCCTCGAGCGACTTGCGCGCGCCGGCCGGACGCTGGTCGCGACCAGGTCGTCGAACGCCCGCTCCCTCCCGTCCGCCGACGTGGCCGCCCACGCGCGACGGTGGTTCTCCTCGGTCGAGGCGGTCGACGAGCCGCACCAGGCTCTCGCCCGGGCGCGGGAGCTCGGCGGCCCGGTGCTGGTCACCGGCTCGCTCTACCTCCTTGCCGACCTGTCCGGCGACCGGTGAAATGCATACGATGGCTCGGCGCGGTGAGCGGATCAGCGTCTTTCTCTTCGCACTCGCGGTGCTTGCGATCTTCGTCGGCGCGGCGTTCGCGGCTGGGTATGCGTTAGGACGGATCCTGCTGTGATCGCGTCCGCCTTCAGCAGCGTCCACGACTTCTTCCATTCCTCCGCGTGGTACGTGATCCGCAACCTGCTGGTGTTCTTCGTGATCGTGTTCTGGATCGCGACGATCTACTGGGTGTTCAAGGACGCCCGCCGCCGCATCGACGACAGGCTGCTCGTCGGGGTCGCGACCGCGCTCGGCGTCGTTCCCTTCATCGGGCCGCTGATCTACATGCTCTTCAGGCCGCCCGAGTATCTCGAGGACGTTCGCGAACGAGAGCTCGAGATCAAGGCGATGGAGAAGCGGCTCGGCGGCCGCGACCTGCATTGCCCCGTCTGCCGCGCCGAGGTCGACGAGGACTTCCTGGTGTGCCCCATCTGCACGACGAAGCTGCGCCAGGCATGCGCCAGCTGCAATCGGCCGCTCGAGCCCCTCTGGCAGGTCTGCCCGTACTGCCAGACGCAGATCGAGCACGACGAGCCGGGACGAAGGTCGTCGAGGCGAAACGGCCGGCGCGCAAGCCGCGCCAGCCGCGCCAGGCGCGCGGGTCGCGCTAGCGCCTGTATTAACATCGTCCGCCCAGTGGCGGTCGAGCAGACACTCATCCTCGCGAAGCCGGACGCGGTCGAGCGCAGCCTGGCCGGTGAGATCATGGCTCGCTTCGAGCGGCGAGGGCTGACGCTTCGCGCGGCGCGGCTCGTCACTGCATCGCGCTCGCTCGGCGAGGACCACTACGCCGAGCACCGCGAGAAGCCGTTCTTCGGCGAGCTGGTCGAGTTCATCACCTCGGGGCCGACCCTCGCGATGGTGTTCGAGGGCGAGGGAGCGGTCGCCACGTGCCGGGTGACGATCGGGGCGACGAATCCGGCCGAGGCGAAGCCGGGCTCGCTGCGCGGGACCTACGCGCTCGCGATGCCGAACAACCTGGTGCACGGCTCCGACTCTCCCGAGTCGGCGTCTCGCGAGATCGCGCTCTGGTTCGCCGATGGACTGGCGTAGCGACGCGGCGAAGAACCGCGCGCTCTGGACCGAGACCAACCGCGAGCACACGAACGACAGCGCCGCCACCAACTGGGCGCTCGACGAAGTCAGCTGGGGGATCTGGGGGATCGACGAGTCGGAGCTGAACGTGCTCGGCGACGTCGCCGGCCTCGACGTCTGCGAGCTCGGCTGCGGCACCGCGTATTTCTCCGCCTGGCTCGCCAAGCTGGGTGCACGACCGGTGGGCGTCGACGTCACGCCGGCACAGCTCGACACCGCGCGCCGCATGATGGCCGAGACCGGCATCGAGTTTCCGCTCGTCGAGGCGGACGCCGCCGAGACCGGTCTTCCCGGCGCGAGCTTCGACCTCGTCGTCTCGGAGTACGGCGCATCGATCTGGGTCGACCCGTACCGCTGGGTCCCGGAGGCCGCGCGCCTGCTCCGGCCGCGACGGACGGCTCGTGTTCCTGCGCAACTCGACGCTCGTCGTCCTCTGCTCCGGGGACGAGGAGCCGGCGAGCGAGTGCCTGCAGCGGCCGCAGTTCGGTCTGCATCGGATCGAATGGCCCGAGGGCGGCGTCGAGTTCCAGTTGGCCCACGGAGAATGGATCGACGTGCTGCGGACGAACGGGTTCGAGATCGACCGGCTGGTCGAGATCCAGGCTCCGCCGGATGCGGAGACGCACCCGTACTACGCGTACGTCACGGCCGACTGGGCGAAGCAGTGGCCCTGCGAGGAGATCTGGGTCGCCCGCAAGGCGACATGACCGACGGCAGCTCTTGCGGAGCGATCTCCGCTCGTCCTCGCGTCGACCTCGCCGCAGCGCCGCGCGATCCTCGAGCAGCTCCGCATTCCGTTCGAGGTCGTGGTGCCGCGATACGAAGAGGGAGCGGGCGGTGACCCGGTCGCGCACGCCGCCGGCAAAGCACGCTCGGTCGACGGCGCGGGTCGGCCCGTCCTCGGCGTCGACACCGTCGTCGTCTGCGACGGAGAGGTGATCGGCAAGCCGGCGGACGCGGCCGACGCGAATCGGATGCTCGCGACGCTGTCGGGAAGAGTGCATGACGTCGTCTCGGGCCTCTGTCTGCGGACGGATGCGTGGGAGGAGTTGCACTCGGAGACAACGAGCGTGACGTTCCGGCCGTTGTCGTCGATCGAGCGGGAGCGGTATCTCGACTCCGGCGAGTGGGAGGGCCGGGCCGGTGCCTACGCGATCCAGGGGCTGGGCGCGAGCCTCGTCGAGCGCATCGACGGCGACTACCTGAACGTGGTGGGCCTGCCGGGCGCGCTCCTCGTACGCGTTCTCGCCGAGCGCTTGCCGGGCGCGTACGGGATCGGTTAGTCGTCCGGTCCGAGCGGCGGGCCGGAGTTGACCTGCCCGTGTGCGGCGAAGATTCGCGCGAGCTCGTCCGGCTCGGGTCGCGGTGCGTCCGCGGGTGGGAGCGTCGCGGCCTCGGCCGGGACCGAGGCGTCGCGGATCAGCCGCTCGAGACCGGCGGGCGTGCTGAGCACGAGCACGCGCGCCGTGTCGCTGTCGACGCGGAAGGTGTGCGGGACACCGAGCGGAACCGCGGCCGCTCCACCTGGGCCCAAGCTGGAGGCGCTCCCCGCCGGCCACGATCGTCAGCTCGCCGTCGAGCACGACGTAGCTCTCGTCCTGCGGGTGCGTGTGCACGGGCGGCGACGCCCCGCGCGGGAAGACGAACTCGATCAGCGCGTAGCGTCCGTCGACTGCTTCGCCCGAGATCTTGATCGTCGCGAGCGTGCCGAGAAACCAGCGGCGTTCACCGTCGTCGTTCTTCGACCACGTCACGCTCGCCATCGCGCGAGCCTAACTCGATCACGCCGCCAGCAGCACGATCCCCGCGAACACGAGCAGCGACCCGGCAAGCCGCAACCGCGACACGCGCTCTGCGAGCACACGGCCGGCGAGCACGGTCGCGATCACCACGGACGTCGAGCGAACCGCGAGCACCGACGCGGCGCTCGCGTGCCGCAGCGCGAGCAGGCCGAGCGAGAACGAGCCGAGGTTGGCCAGCCCTGCGACGAGGACAGCCGGCCCGAGCTCACGGCGCATCGCGCGCGCGCCGACGAGCGGCGGGTAGACGAGGCACGGCAGTGCGAGTGTGAGCACGAAATACGTGAGCGCCCCCGCCCGCTGGATCCCGACGCGGTCGACGAGCGTGTAGCCGGCGATCGTCGCGGCGATCGTCACCGTCAGCAGGAGCGCGAGCGCATCGCCGTGACCCGGCCGGCCCCGGACGCCGACGACGCCCACCGCCACGCAGATCACGCCGGCGACCTCTGCGGCAGACACGCCGTGACCGAGCGCGAACACGGCGAAGCCGAGTGCGAGCAGCGGTGCCAGCCCTCGCGTCACCGGATAGACGAACGAGACCTCGGAGACCCGGTAGGCGAGCGCCAGCGCGACCACGTACACGACCTCCAGCAGGCTCGAAGCGAGCGCCCAGGGCCAGACCGACGGCTCGGCGTGCCACCAGACGATCGCGAACGGCAGCGCCACCGCGACCGAGATCACGAAGGTCGCCGCCGCGGCTGCCTGCACGTCCCGTGCACGACCGAGCAGCAGGTTCCACGCCGCGTGCAGCACAGCGCTGCCGAGCGCCAGGATCAACGCAGAGAGCGGCAAGCTAGAGTTCCGCGGGCCTCACGATGAGCATCTTCAACTACCTCACCGGCTTCGGCGGACGCGACATGGCGGTCGACCTCGGCACCGCGAACACGCTCGTCTACGTCCGCGGCCGGGGCATCGTGCTCTCCGAGCCGTCCGTGGTCGCGATCGACCAGCGGACGGGTGAGGTGCACGCCGTCGGCCTCGAGGCCAAGCGAATGCTCGGCCGCACCCCGGGGACGATCAGCGCCATCCGGCCGCTCAAGGACGGCGTGATCGCCGACTTCGACGTCACCGAGCAGATGCTCCGGCACTTCATCCAGAAGGTTCACCAGCACCGATTCGCGCATCCGCGCGTGGTCGTCTGCGTGCCGTCGGGCGTCACGGGAGTCGAGAAACGCGCCGTCGAGGAGGCGACGCTGTCCGCGGGAGCCCGCAAGGCGTACCTGATCGAAGAGCCGATGGCGGCTGCGATCGGCGCCGGCCTGCCGGTCGCGGAGCCGACCGGGAACATGATCGTCGACATCGGAGGTGGCACGACCGAGGTCGCGGTCATCTCGCTCGGCGGGATCGTCGTCTCGCAGTCGCTGCGCGTCGGCGGCGACGAGATGGACGAGGCGATCATCAATCACATCAAGCGCGAGTACAAACTTCTGATCGGGCAGCAGACGGCCGAGGAGATCAAGCTCGAGGTCGGTTCCGCGCACACGCTGAAGGAAGAGGTGCAGGCGGAGGTGCGTGGCCGCGACATGCTGACCGGTCTGCCGAAGACGGTGATCCTGTCGAGCGAAGAAGTGCGTCACGCGCTCGAGGAGCCGGTCACACAGATCGTCGACGCGATCAAGTCGACGCTCGACAAGACCCCGCCCGAGCTTGCCGCCGACATCATGGATCGCGGCATCGTGCTCGCCGGCGGCGGCGCCCTGCTGCAGGCGCTCGACGAACGGCTGCGTCACGAGACGCACATGCCGGTGCATCTCGCCGAGTCGCCGCTCACCTGCGTGGCCGTCGGATCGGGCCGCAGCCTCGAGGAGTTCGACGCGATCCACCGCAGTTCGCGCGCACGCTCGCGCAACGGCCGCGGCCGGTGATCCTCGAGACGGAGCGGCTCGAGCTCCGTCGCTTCCGTGACGACGACCGTGAGACCGTCGCGCGGTGGAACGCCGACCCCGCGTTCACACGCCATCTCGCGGGCGTCCAGACGCGAGCCCAGAGCGACGAGGCATTCGACCGCTGGCGGCGGCATTGGGACGAGCACGGATTCGGAACGCTCGCGGTCGAGTGGGCCGAGAGCGGCGACCTGATCGGGCGCTGCGGCCCGGCGTTCCATTCGGCCTGGCCCCACGATCCCGAAGTCGGATGGGCGCTCGACCCGGCGTGGTGGGGACGCGGGCTCGCGACCGAAGCGGGAAGGGCCGCGATCGCCTGGGCGTTCGGCGATCTCGGCTTCGCACGCGTCGTCTCGATCACGACCGAGGCGAACACGGCGTCGCGCCGCGTGATGGCCAAGCTGGGGTTCCGGCTGCTCGAGCGCGTTCCGAGCCGGTGGGGAGAGCTGTGGGTTCATGCGCTCGATCGTGAAAGGTGACCGGCTACACTCACGAGCCAGGTGCCACGCAACCGGACCGTCCGTGTCGCGGTCCTGGGCTCCTCCGTCCAGCGCGCCGCGACTCCCGGCTACCCATCGAACCGTTCAGGCGCCGTCAAGCGCCGGATCGTTGTGGCCAGTCTCGTCCTGCTCTCGTTCGTCCTGATCACGATCTCGTTCAGATCGTCGGCCCTCGACGGGGTCCAGGGCACGGCCGCCGGGATTCTGCGGCCGTTCGAGGTCGGCGCGAACCGTGTCGCGCGCCCGTTCCGCGACGCCGCCGGCTGGGTGCACGGGCTGGCCAACGCCAAGTCTCAGAACGCCGCTCTCCGCAAGCGGAACCAGCAGCTCGTGCAGGAGCTCATCCAGCGCGATTCGGCCCTCCAGGAGAACGCCTATCTCAAGCGTGAGCTCGACTACCACGCGGCGCCGACCGAGGCGAACTTCAGGCCGGTCGCGGCCGAGGTGCTGACGAACCCGCAGAACTCGCTCGACCAGACCTTGACGATCGCGGCCGGCTCGAAGAGCGGCATTGCCGCGGGCGATGTGGTGCGCACGCCGGTCGGGCTCGTCGGCGTCGTCGACCGCGCCTTTCCGAGCGTCTCCCGCGTCCGCCTGCTCACGGACGGCGACAGCAACGTCAACGCGACCGACGCCGGTCATCTGACGTCGGTGGGCATCGTGTCGAGCGGCAGCGGGAGCAACTCGCTGGTGATGGACAACGTGCAGAAGTCGAGCTACGTCGGCGTCAACGACGACATCATGACCGCGGGCTCGCTCGGTGCGGACGCGCTGCCGTCGATGTTCCCGCGCGGGATCCCGATCGGCGTCGTCACCAGTGAGAGCGACAACGACATCGACCCGTACCACAGCATCCAGATCAGGCCGTTCGTCGACTTCTCCTCGGTGCAGTCGGTGATCGTGCTGGTCCCGCTCAAGGGCCATTGATGGACGGCGTCAAGGCCGCCGTCCTGCTGTTCGTCAGCGTGATCCTCCAGGTGGCGGTGCTCACGGAGTACGCGGCCTTCAGGAGCGCGAGCATCGTGCTGGTGGCGCTTCTTTCGATCGCCCTGCTGCGCGGCTCGGTGTTCGGCGCGATCGCCGGCTTCGGCACCGGTCTCCTGATCGACACCGCGACCCTCGGAACGCTCGGCCTGACCTCGCTGCTCCTCACGGTGGCGGGCTTCTGGATCGGTCGGTACGGCGAGACGACGGCGCGCGACCGCTTCCACGCTCCCTTCCTGTCCGTCGCCGTCGTCACCGTCCTCTTCGCCTTCGGGCAAGTGCTGCTGCAGTTCATGCTCGGCGAGCCGGCACCGGCGGGAGGCGTCGCGGACGGGCTGCCGCTCGCGCTCCTCATCAACCTGGCCCTGACGCTGCCGGTGTACGCCCTGACGCGGAGGCTCTTCCCGCCGAGGCAGCTCGGCGACCGCATCGGCGAGGTACGGCTGCTTGGCTAGCACGAACACCCCGGGTGGGCGCTTCCTCCCCGGCGACCCGCGCGTCGAGGAGCCCTACCGGCTGACGCCCCAGCTTGCGTTTCGCATCGCCGTGCTCGGCTTCCTGGCGCTCGCGATCTTCGCAGCGCTCTTCCTGCGTCTCTGGGCGCTGCAGGTGCTCTCGGGCGCGCACTACCTCGCCCAGGCGAACGACAACCGCGTGCGGACGATCAGCATCCAGGCGCCGCGCGGTGCCATTCTCGACCGGAACGGACACGTGTTGGTGGCCAACGTGCCGGGGACACGCGTCGAGCTGTGGCCCGCCGACCTGCCGAAGAGCTGGCCGGCCGAGCGCACCGAGCTCCGCGGGCTTTCGATGGTGACGGGCGTTTCGGTGAGCCAGATGCTGAGCGAGCTGCGCCAGAGCGGCTCCGACCCGTTGACGCCGATCATCGTGCAGTCGGGGCTGCACTACGACCAGATCTACTACCTGCGCGAGCATGCCGAGTCGTTCCCGGGCGTGCGGCTCGCCGAGAGCTGGCTGCGGAAGTACCCGCACCAGTCGCTCGCGGCGCAGGTGCTCGGCTACGTCGGCCAGATCTCCCCGCAGGAGTACAAGGCTCTGAAGAAGGACGGTTACCAGCCGACCGACTCGATCGGACAGGCGGGCGTCGAGTCCAGCTACGACACCTATCTGCGCGGGCGCGACGGCAAGGCGGAATGGACGGTCGACTCGCGGGGTCGCCCGAAGTCGGCGCCGACGTTCCAGCTGCTGCCGCAGGCCGGCGACACCCTGCGCCTCACCCTGAACATCGGGTTGCAGCGTGCGGCGGAGCAGGCCTTGACCTACGGGATCCATCTCGCCCATGCGAACCTCGACGGCGAGCATGCCGACGGCGGCGCAATCGTCGCCATGGATCCGCGGAACGGCGCGATCCTCGCGATGGCGTCGAACCCGACGTACGAGCCGTCGGTGTTCTCGGGCCGCCCTGATCCCTCGAAGCTCGGGAAGGTGATCGGGAAGCAGGCGGAGACCGACAACTTCCCGGCGCTCAACCGTGCGATCGACGTGGGCTATCCGCCGGGATCGACGTTCAAGCCCGTAACGGCGCTCGCCGCGATGCAGGAACGGCTGATGCAGCCGAACGACGTGATCCAGTGCACCCCGACGTATACGAAGTACGGGCAGACGTTCAACAACTGGACGCCGCTGATCGACCAGCCGATGACGCTGACGACGGCGCTCGCGGAGTCGTGCGACACCTACTTCTACGAGCTGGGCCGCCGCTTCTACGTGCTGCCTCCGAACAGCGGCCATCCGCTGCAGGAGTGGGCCAACCGGTTCGGACTCGGGCAGCCCACCGGGGTCGATGTCGGGCCCGAGACTCCCGGCTTGATGCCGACGCCCGAGTGGCGGCGGGCGGCTTATCCCGCGAGCAAGGGGTACACCGAGATCGACAGGACGTGGAAGCCGGGCTACTCGATCCAGCTCGCGATCGGGCAGGGGCAGCTGCTCGTGACGCCGCTCCAGATGGCGCGGGTCTACGCGATGATCGCGAACGGCGGCAAGCTCGTCACCCCGCACGTCGCCGACGACGTCGAGCTGAGCGCGCCGAGCGGGCCCCCGCACATCCTGCGGACCTTCGGAGCCCAGCCGGCCGAGTCGACCGGCGTCGATCCGACTGCGCTCACCTACGTGCAGCGCGGTCTCGAGGAGGCCACGCACTCCCCGCTGGGCACCTCATACGGCGTCTTCGGGAACTTCCCGGTCGATATCGCCGGGAAGACCGGTTCGGCCGAGAAGGAAGTGAGCCTGCCGGGCTATCCGATGCCGCAGGATCTGACCCAGTCGTGGTGGTGCGGTTACGGGCCGTACGGCGATCCGACGATCGTCGTATGCGCCGTGATCGAGAACGGCGGCCACGGCGGCGAGGCGGCGGCGCCCGCCGCGCTCAGGGTGTTCGAGCAGTACTTCCACACCACCGCCACTCCGACAGCGCATCCCTCCGACTGATGGCAATCGAAGCAGTCGACTCGGCAGCACGCGGGCTTCGCCCTCGTCGAGAGGCGCCCGCAATCGGCGCCGGCGGGATGGTTCGCCGCCTCGACTGGCTGCTCTTCGGCGCGCTGGCCGCGCTCGCGGCCTACGGGCTCTGGGCGATCAACGGGATCACGATGCACGACCCCGGTGGCTCGGTAGTGCAGCACCAGGGGGTGTACGTGCTCGGCGGCGTGCTGCTCTTCGTCGGTGCGCTCTTCGTCGATCCTGCGATCTACCGGCGCTTCCACCGGCCGATCTACTTCGGGACGCTCGGCGTCATGCTGCTCGTGCTTGCCGCGGGCGCCGCGACACGCGGATCGAAGCGATGGCTCGACGTCGGGTTCTTCCGGTTCCAGCCGTCCGAGTTCGGCAAGGTGCTGCTCATCCTCGCGGTCGCCGCGTTCCTCGCCGACCGTGGCAGGTCGATCTCCCATGCGGGCGTCGTCCTGGCGGCGCTCGGCTACGGCATCGCTCCGATCCTGCTCGTCTTCGTCCAGCCGGACATCGGCACCGCGCTCGTCTACTCGGCCGCGCTCGCGGCGATGCTGTTCGTCGCCGGCGTGCGGTGGAGTCATCTCGCCATCCTCTCGGTGCTCACCGTCTTCGGCGTGCTCGCCGTGCTCTGGCTGCTGCCGGCCGCGGGCGTGAACGTCCTCAAGCCCTACCAGTCGGCGCGTCTCACCGGTTTCACGCATCCCAACAACGATCCGCGCGACGCCACGTACAACCTGCGCCAGTCGATCACCGCGGTCGGCGCCGGCGGGCTTCGGGGGCGCGGCGTGCTCGGCGCAACGCAGACCAGGCTCAACTACCTCCCCGAGCATTCGACCGACTTCGCGTTCGCGTCGCTCGCCGAGGAACGCGGGTTCTTCGGGGCGTCGATACTCCTGCTCCTCTACCTTCTCGTCGTCTGGCGGGCGCTGAAGGTGGTCGCGAGCTCGCGTGATCTCTACTGCGCGATCGTCGCCGGCGGTATCGCAGCGATGTTCCTGTTCCAGGTGTTCGTCAACAGCGCGATGGCGATGGGGATCGCGCCGATCACCGGCATCCCGCTCCCGTTCGTCTCGGTCGGGGGCTCCGCGATGCTCACCGACTTCCTCGCGATCGGGATTCTGCAGGCGATCTACATGCGCCGTAACGTACGCAGGCGCTGATGGCGGGCAAGCTGAAGAGCAAGGTCGGACCGCTGAGCCTCGTCGCGCTGCTGCGCGACGTCCGGCAGGCCGAGAAGGACTCGAAGCCGCTCGCGGTTGCCGGCGCCCGCGAGCTGGTGCCGGTCCTGGCGCGCGAGCTCCGTGCCGGCGGCGATCCCGACGCCGTCGTCGAGCAGGATCACGACGGAGCGGCGGCGCTGATCTGGGTCGGAGAGGCCGACGAGGCGCGCCTGCGGGCGGCCAATCGGGCGAAGATCCCGATCGTCGCGGTGACGGATGCGCCGACGATGCCGTACGTGCTCGCCGACGACCTGGTGCGCATCCCACCGGGCCAGGGCTTTCCGGTCGACCAGATCGCTGCTGCAGTCGCGCGGCGGCTGGACGACGACGCCATCTCACTCGCGGCGCGGCTTCCGGTTCTGCGGCCCGCCGTCACCGACCGTCTCATCGCCGCCGCGAGCC
The DNA here is from genome assembly GCA_963774355.1 of uncultured Thermoleophilia bacterium. Classification (GTDB taxonomy): domain Bacteria; phylum Actinomycetota; class Thermoleophilia; order Gaiellales; family Gaiellaceae; genus PALSA-600. The sequence continues at coordinate 58,634 of CAVZER010000005.1, forward strand.
GCCGGAACGGGCTGATCGGCGTGGCGGTGTTCGTGCCGGGCATCGACATGCCGATCCTGACCTTCAACCAGCTGCGCATGGTGCTGCGGATCGCGCTCGCGCACGGTGAGGGCATCGATCGCGCGCGGGCCCTCGAGCTGGTCGGCGTCGTCGGAGCCGGCTTCACGTTCCGGGCGATCGCGCGCAGCCTGCTCGACTTCGTCCCGGTGGGCGGGTGGGCCGTCAAGGGCGCCATCGCCTACACCGGCACACGCGCGCTCGGTGAGGCGGCCGCGCGCTACTTCAGCGCTCTCCGGTAGCCGGTTCGACCTCTGACGTCCGGTCCTGGTCCTACGCTTTTTGCGAAACGACTGGGAGGTGACGCTCGATGGGTCTGACCGGGAGCCAGGAGGCGCTCGAGCTGCTCTTGATCGAGGAGGCGGATGCGTGGTTCGAGTACCTCGAGTCGACGCGAGGCCAGTCGAAGACGCGCTACGGCGAGGTCGAGCCGTGGGCCTGGGCGCGCCTCGCCCAGCGGCTGCGTGCGATTCGTGCGCGACGGGCGAGGCTCTCGCCGGCGGTCGAGGTGGCGTAGGGAAGCGCCTCTCGGCCTGCTGGTACCCTGGGAGCAGGCCATGCCACGGCTTTTCACTCACACCAGCGTGACGCTCGCCGATCGAGGCTCGAGCGCGCGCACGATTCGGGAGACACTCTTTGCCACTAACCTGGTTCCGGCGCAGGAAGCCGGACGCACCGGCGCCCTCCAAGGCTGCCGACCACGCACCACAGACAGCTGAGCTGACGACAACGGTGACCGCCCCGGCCAGGCCGGCGGCGGGCTCCGACGAGGCGGGCGCACCGAAGAAGCGGCGCCGCGGCACCCGCGGCGGGCGTAACCGCAAGCGGACGACCGCCGGCGAAGCGACCGCGAAGACGCAAAGCGGGAAGGCGCAGGCCGCGAAGACGGAGGGCGCCGACAAGAAGAAGCCCGCTGAGCGCAAGACGCGCACGCAGCAACCGCGGCGGCGGCAGGCGCCGAAGCGCGCGCCGTTGCCGAAGGCGAAGCGCGAGCTTCTGATCTCGGTCGACGCGGGCGAGAAGCGCGTCGCCGTGCTCGAGGACGACAAGGTCGCCGAGGTGTACCTCGAGCGGCCGGAGCGGCGCTCGATCGCCGGCGCCGTGTATCTCGGCGTCGTCGACAACGTGTTGCCCGGGATGGAGGCCGCGTTCATCGAGATCGGCCTCGAGAAGAACGGGTTCCTGTACGTCGACGAGATCATCTCGCCGGAGCTCGAAGGACGCCGCGGCGCACGGAAGATCCAGGACCTGATCCAGCGCGGCCAGACCGTGCTCGTGCAGGCGGTCAAGGATCCGATGAAGACGAAGGGCGCGCGACTCACGACCGAGATCTCGCTGCCCGGGCGGTTCGTCGTCTACGTGCCGCACGGCGAGGGGCTCGGCGTCTCGCGTCGCCTCGAGGACGACGAGCGGACGCGCCTGAAGGCGATCCTGAAGGAGTGCGCTCCGAAGAAGGGCGGCGTGATCGTGCGCACGGCGGCCGAAGGCGCGTCGGCCGAGGACATCGAGCGCGACCTCGACTTCCTGCAGCGCTTGTGGAAGTCGATCGAGGCGCGCGCGAAGGAGTCGACCGCGCCGACGCTTCTCTACCAGGAGGCCGAGCTTCCGCTGCGTGTCGTGCGCGACCTCTTCACGGGCGACTTCGAGAAGCTGTACGTCGACCACGACCGCACGCACAAGCGCATCGTCGGGTACCTGAAGAAGACGTCGCCGCACATGGCGGAGCGAGTCGTCCGTTACAGGGAGCGCGAGCCGCTGATGGAGGCCTTCGGCGTCGACCAGGAGATCAAGTCGACGCTGAACCGACGTGTCGACCTGCCCTCCGGCGGATATCTCGTGTTCGACTACGCCGAGGCGTTCACCGTGATCGACGTGAACACGGGACGCTTCGTCGGCTCGCGCTCGAAGTCGTCGGGCGCGCGGCTCGAGGACACGATCACGAAGAACAACCTCGAGGCGGTGAAGGAGGTCGTCCGGCAGCTGCGGCTCCGCGACATCGGCGGGATCATCGTCATCGACTTCATCGACATGGCGAACCCGAAGAACCGGGCCGCCGTCGAGGAGGCGTTGCGCACCGAGCTCGAGCGCGACCGGACGAAGACCTACGTCGTCGAGATCTCACCGCTCGGACTCGTCGAGATGACGCGACAGAACGTCACCGACGGTCCACGCGAGGTGATGACGAAGAAGTGCCCGACGTGCGGCGGCGACGGCATCGTCATCTCCGAGCACACGGCAGCGGTCGACATCGAGCGGAGGCTGCGCGCACTCGTCACGCCGGGCTCGCGCTCGAAGGCGTTCAAGGTGGAGGTCAGCGCGCGGACGGCCGCGATCGTCGCCGGTCCCGCGGGCTCGCGTCTCCGTGAGATCGAGGAGATGACCAAGCGCCAGTTCTTCCTCGTCGGCAAGGAGAACGAGCATTTGGATCACTTCCGGGTGCTCGCACAGGGCACGCTCGAGAAGGTCGCGCCGGCGTCGCCGGTGCACGTCGGGCAGGAGCTCGACCTGAGCCCCGGTGAGGTCGGCCTGTACGACGCGCACGCCGGCGTCGCGAAGCTCGACGGGACCGAGGTCTACATCGCCGACGCGGCGAAGCTGGTCGGCAAGAAGGTCAAGGCGCGCATCACGCTTCTGACCGAGGGGATGGCCTGGGCGGAGCTGCTCTCGCCGGTCGAGGCAGCGCCCGAGCCGCTGACCGCGGAGGCGGAGGCGGAGAAGCCCACGCGCGCGCGCCGGTCGACGAAGGCGAAGCCGGCGGCCGAGGAGGCCGCGCTCACCGATGCGCCGGAGCCCGAGGTCGAGGTCGAGGTCGAGGTCGAGGAAGCGGCCGAGTCGGATGCGGCGGAAGCCGCGGATGAGCAGGCTGACGACGCCGTAGCTGCGGCGGACGACGGCCCGGCGACGCCGAAGAAGCGCACGCGCCGCGGGACCCGTGGCGGCCGCAACCGCAAGAAGAAGACGGCCGCAACGACGGTCGGCGCGAACGGCTCCGAGGCACCGACACTCGAACCGGCACCCGAGCCGGCGGTCGCTGCCGTCGCGATGGAGCCGGAGCCGTCGGCCGAGGAGGACGGCGCGGGTGGCCCCGTGATCCACCTGCCCGACCGCGCACTCGGCACGGAGGACGATGACGGTGCTCCGTCGCCGCGCAAGCGCACCAGGCGCGGGACGCGCGGCGGGCGCAACCGGAAGAAGAAGAGCGCGGCGACGACGGCCGGGTCGGCCTCCGAAGAGGCGATCGCGGTCGACGCGAACCACGAAACGGCGACCGCCGTCGAGCCTCCTCCCGAGGCTCCCGTGGCCGAGCCGGAGCCCGTTCGGGGAAACGGCGACGGCGACTGGGGCTACACGCCGATGGCGGAGTGGGACCTCGACGGGGAGTAGCGGCTCCGGCTACACTGCACGCGCTTCGCGGGCCGGTGCCCGCGATACCTACGTTATGGACTACGCAGTCATCCGTGTTGGCGGCAAGCAGTATCGCGTTCGCGAGGGTGAGACGCTGCTCGTCGATCGTGTCGCGACCGACGAGGGCAAGACGTTCTCGCCGGACGTCCTGCTCGGGGACGGTGCGCCCGTCACCGCGACGGTGGTCGCGCACGAGCGCGGGCCGAAGATCCGGATCGGGAAGTACCGGCGCCGCACCGGCTACAAGCGGCACACCGGCTTCCGCGCCGCGATGACGCGGATCGAGATCTCGCTCGGCGGCACCGTGCGCGCGCCGGCCCGGAAGGCGAAGGCGGCGGAGCCCGTCCAGACCGCGCCTGCGCCGGTCGAGGCCGTGCAGCCGGACGCTCCGGCCGAGGCGCACGAGGAGCACGAGACGCACGAGCACGTGAAGGGCATGCCGAAGGGCTACGAGGAGATGACGGTCGCTCAGGTGGCCGAGGGCGCGAAGGGCTGGAACCGGCCGATGCTCGAGGCAGCGCTCGAGTACGAGCAGGCGAACGCCGCGCGCAAGGGCGCGATCGCCGTGCTCAACTCCGCGCTCAAGGCGAAGGAGGAGAGCTAGATGGCACACAAGAAAGGGCTCGGCTCGTCGAAGAACGGCCGTGACTCGAACCCGAAGTACCTCGGCGTGAAGATGTTCGACGGCCAGGCCGTGGTGCCCGGCAACATCATCGTGCGCCAGCGCGGGACGACGGTTCCGCCCCGGCCCGGGCACCGAGATCGGCCGCGACGACACGATCTTCGCCGTCCGCGCAGGCATGGTCGCGTTCCACACGAGCGGCGAGCGCCGCAGCGTGTCGGTCGTCGACTCCGAGGCCTAGCCGGCCACCGGGCCGCCGCGGCCCGCGTCACGGTTTCGTAACCCTCGCCTGGCGACCGGCGCACGTCTCGTGCGGACTCGTTTCGGCTCGGAGACGCCCGAACGGCGCCCTGTGGATCGTTTGTGACAGTTCTGTCACCCTGGCCAGGCGACGAGCCATGTCTCGCCGCGCCCTGGCTCGAAAGGCATGGCGCTACCGTTGCCCCGATGTTCAGCGATCGCGCGACGATCCACGTGCAGGCCGGCCGGGGCGGAGACGGGGGCCTGAGCTTTCGCCGCGAGAAGTACGTGCCGAAGGGCGGGCCTGACGGCGGCGACGGCGGCGACGGCGGCGACGTCGTGCTGGTTGCCGATCCGTCCCTCCGCGATCTCTCCGCGCTGCGCCGGCGGCGTCTCCTCAGAGCGACACGCGGCGGGAACGGGCGAGGCGCGCGCAAGCATGGAGCGCGCGGTGCCGACGCCGAGCTGCATGTCCCGGTCGGCACCCAGGTGCTCACGGACGACGGGGCCCTGATCGCAGACCTCGCGCACCCCTCCGCCCGGCTCGTGCTCGCACGCGGCGGCCGTGGCGGCCGAGGCAACGCCCGCTTCGTCTCGTCGACGCGTCAGGTACCTCGATTCGCCGAGGTCGGCAGGGCCGGCGACGAGCTCGACATCGAGCTGCACCTGAAGCTGCTCGCGGACGCGGCACTCGTCGGATTGCCGAACGCCGGAAAATCGTCGCTGCTCACCCGCATCTCGAACGCACAGCCGAAGGTCGCGGACTACCCGTTCACAACCCTGCAGCCGGTGCTCGGCACCGTCGAGTCTCCGGACGGTCGCCAGCTCGTCGTCGCCGACGTGCCGGGGCTGATCGAAGGGGCGAGCGAAGGCGTCGGGCTCGGCCACGAGTTCCTCGCGCACCTCGAGCGCGCACGGATGCTGGTGCACGTCATCGACGCGTCACACGACACCGACGCGCAGTGGCGCGTCATCGACAGCGAGCTCGGAGCCTACGGAGCCGGCCTCGACGAGCGCCCGCAGATCGTCGTCCTGAACAAGGTCGATCTCGTCGCCGATCCGCCGTTCACGATCGACGATCCGCGCATCGTCGCCGTCTTTCGCCTGTCGTGTGCGACCGGCGAGGGGCTGGCGGAGTTCCGTCGCGAGCTCTTCTCGCTCGTTCCGGCTCCCGAGCCGGCCGCGCTCGACGAGGACGAGCTCGTCGACTTCCTCGTCTACCGTCCGCAGACCGAGGCTCGCGCGTGGCGCCTGCTTCGAACCGAACGCGGCTTCCGCGTGCTGGGCACGCCGCCCGCCCGACGAGGAGCTCGAGCGCGCGTTGCGCGCCGCCGGAGCGAAGCGAGGTGCGACGGTGGAGATCGGCGACGAGGAGCTGGAGCTTGCCTGACGCGCACGAGCTGCTCGGGCTCTTCGGGGGAGCGTTCGACCCGCCGCACCGGGGTCACGTCGAGCTGCTGCATGAGGCACGCAGACAGCTTCGGCTCGAGCGCGTGATCGTCCTGGTCGTCGCCGACCCGGGTCACAAGCACGTCGACACGCCGGCCGATGTCCGGCTGCGACTCGCGCGTGCAGCGTTCCCGGACGCCGACGTCGTGCTCGATCCGCACCGGCGGACGGTCGACATGCTGCGCGCGCATCCCGAATGGCACGACCCGGTCTTTCTGATCGGAGCCGACGAGTTCTGCGCGTTCCCGGCCTGGAAGGAGCCCGACGAGGTGCTGAGGCTGGCGCGTCTCGGCGTCGCGACGCGGCCGGGGTTTCCACGCGACCGACTCGACGCAGTGCTGAGCGGGCTAGCCGCGCCCGAGCGGGTGAGCTTCTTCGAGCTGGAGCCGATGCCCGTCGCGTCGAGCGACCTCCGCACGCGGCTCGTCGAGGGAGACGACGTCGACGGCGACGTGCCGGCCGCCGCCCTGGCGATCATCCGGTCGGAACGCCTCTACGCGCGATAGCCGCGGGTACACTTCGCAGCGCTTGAGCCCACTCGAACAGGCACGCCGGATCGCGGCGCTCGTCCAGGACAAGCTCGCACGCGACGTCATCATCCTCGACATGCGGCCCGTCTGCGCGTACACCGACTACTTCGTGGTCTGCACCGGCGGCAACGCACGACAGACGAAAGGAATCTGGGACGAGGTACACGGCCGGCTCAAACACGAGAACGGGCTGCTGCCAAAATCGATCGAGGGTGGCACCGAGGCGACGTGGATCATCGCCGACTACGTCGACGTCGTCCTGCACGTCTTCACACCGGACGCTCGTGCGTTCTACCGGCTCGAGGAGCTGTGGGACGACGTGCCGCACGAGGCGCTCGAAGCCGCGTCGGCGTAGGGCTACACTTCGGGCTTCGACGGGCCCATAGCTCAGCTGGGAGAGCGTCTGGCTGGCAGCCAGAAGGTCGGCGGTTCGAGCCCGCCTGGGTCCATCGCTCCGTGAGCTGCTCAGCGCTGCGTGATCGTTGCGCCGGCGGACGAGGCCGCTGATTTCAGGGCGCCGAATGCGGCGCCTGCGGTGCCGATCGAGGCGAGCCCGCCGCCGCCGGTCAGTGCGCTCAGCGCGGCCGTCGCCGCCACCGCTGCGCTCATCGGCCGTGCGATCGTCTTCAGCGCCGGGCCGTCGCACTGGGCATCCCGGGCAGCAGTCTTCAGCTCGTGGGCGACGACGAGCCCGGAGGCAGCCGCCTTCGCGAGGGCCTTCTTGCGTCCAGGCGCGCCCTGCTTGAACGCGCCCGCGCGCCACGGGTCGTAGACGTAGCGGTAGAAAGCACCGGCTGCGATGCCCGTGTGCAGGAGGAACTTCGTCTTGGCGAAGCTGATCTCGCAGGTCACGACCGTCTGCCCCTGCGCGTTCGTCGACGTCGTGGTCTTCGCTCCGCCGCAGCCGGCGGCGAGGAGGCCCACGAGGCCGAGGAGTGCCGCAAGCGAGCCGGCCAGTGCGAGACGCGCGGTCGGCTTCGCTCTCATCGGCGGAGCCTAACGAGCCGCGATTGTTAAGAAGATGTGTGGGACCCAACGAACTGGCGGCCCCGACGTCACACCCAGCATGGCGGGCGAGTGGTGGTCCGGCGTCGAGCTTCGCCATCTCATCGCGCTCGAGGCCGTCGCGCGCGAAGGGTCGTTTCGCGGCGCCGCCGCGCGGCTCGGCTACGTCCAGTCGGCGATCAGCCACCAGATCGCGGCGCTCGAAGGGTTGACGGGACGGCGCCTGATCGAGCGTTCGCGTGGCACGCGCCCTCTGGCGTTGACGCCGGCGGGCGAGATCATGCTCGCCCACGCTCGTGCCGTGATCGCTCGTGTGCGCGCTGCGCAGGCCGACCTGGCGGAGCTCGAGGGCATCGGCGCGGGCGCGCTCCGCGTGGGCGCGGCACCTGATCTGCAGACGAGGTTCGTCCCCGCTGTGCTTCGTCTTTTCACTGCCCCGGTGGTCATCAAGGACGACCCCGATGCGGGGGCGCTCGTCGCCGCGCTCGGGCGCGAAGATCTCGATCTCGCGTTGATCGACGCGCCCCCGCCCACGGGCCAGTTCGATGCCCTGCCGCTCTGCGTCGACCGGTACGTGGTCCTCCTCCAGGCGGGCGCGCCGCTCACACGCCGCCGGCGGACGATCTCGCGCGCCGAGCTCGGACGCCTGCCGTTGATCGCGCACGCCCCGACGCGCGCGCAGGTCGGGGCGGAGCTGCTCGCGGGCGGCATCGAGCCGCGGTTCGTGCTGCAGGCAGAGACCGGCGCCGCCGTCCACGGCCTCGTCGCCGCCGGGCTCGGAGCCGCGGTCGTGCCCGAGCTCGCCACCGACGCGCGCTGGGCCGGCACGACCATCCTCGAGCTCGCCGACGGCGTGATCGAGGCGAGGACGATCTCGATCGTCTGGGGCAGTTCGCGACCGCCGCGGGCCGATGCGGCCGCGTTCGTGGAGGCTGCGCGCTCCGTCTGCGCCATCGAGCAGCTGCGCGTCCCGGCGCTCGCACGGCTGACGGTCAAAGGTCGAGCTCGAGGTACCGCGTGCCTGCGATCGGGTTCTCCGTGTAGGCGTCGATCTCGCGGAACCCGAATCGCTCGTACATCGCCTGCGCACGCTCCATCCCGGGAATCGTGTCGAGGCGGAGGCGCCGATAGCCGAGTCGGCGCGCCTCGGAGACGGCGCCTTCGAGGAGCCGAAGCCCGGTCCCGCCGCCGCGGTGCGCCGGCACCACGAAGAGGCGCTTGAGCTCGCACGTCTCGGGATCGAGCGCTCTTACACCGACGCATCCGATCGCCTCGCCGTCGACCCTGGCGACGAGCATGGCGCCCCGTGGCGGCGCGTAGCGGCCCGGAAGCGTCGCCACCTCGTCGTCGAAGGACTGGAATCCGAGGTCGACCTCGAGCGAGGCTGCGTAGTCGGCGAAGAGGCGCCGGACGGCCGCCGCATCGCCGTCGGTGAAGGCGCTGATCTCCGCTCTGCTCACTTTTGAGCTCACGTCTCTCCTGTCACGCTTTTGGCACGCATTTTGCACAGACATCGCGGCCCGGTCTCCGTATCGTTGTCACAACTGACAACGAAGGAGGTTCACGTGCGAAGAAGCTTCGTCTTGATCCCGGCGCTGGTTGCCGCGGTGCTCGCGCTGCTGCTCGGCCTGCTCGCACAGGCGGCAGGCGCAGATCCGCAGCCGACCTGCATCACCGGCGCGATCACCCTGCAGAGCCCGCCTTCGATCTCGGGCAACACAGCCGTCGGAGGGACCCTCACGGTCTCCACCGGGAGCTGGAGCTCGTGTGGTGAGCGCTTGAGCGGTTACACGTACTCGTGGTCGGGCGCAGGTTCCAGCAGCACGAACAGCTATGTGGTTCAGTCCGGCGACGCCGGCGCGACTGTCTCCGCCGCCGTCTCGGCCTGCAACGTCGACGGCTGCTCGACGCCCGCGGCCGCGTCGATCACGATCCCGCCTGTCACGGGCGGCGGAGGAAGCGGCAGCGGCGGCGGCGGCGGCTGCACGCCCCAGAGCTGCCCGCCGCCGGGGCCGCCCAAGCCGTCCGACCGGGACGGCGATGGAGTCGCTGACTCGTCGGACAACTGCCCCGACCTCTGGAACACCGATCAGGGGGATGCCGATGCCGACCACGTCGGCAACGCCTGCGACACGACCGTCCCCTCCGACTTCGTCAACGGGACGCTCTCGAGCGACAGCGGCTCAGAGCGCTCGTACTTCGTCGTCGACCCTGGCACGCTCGCACTCCTTCCGTGCAAGAACGCCTGGGCCCGTTATACGTACACGAACCTGGTGCGTCTCTATGTGCTCTGGCGCTACCAGCTGTCATTCGACTTCTGCTACGTGCCGGGATCGAAGATCGTCCGCGTCACGGGGCTCGTCGCGCACGGCACCTATGCCGCGTGGCCGTGGTCCTTCCAGGGGAACGCCGTCGACCCGCGCTTGATCGTAGGACCGCCCGGGTTCGCGGTGCACGCGTTCGCGCAGGGGAAGTTCGCGGCCTGCGTCGGGATCGGTGTGATCGGCGTCTGTGGCGGGTCGCGGTCGCCGTATCTCGACCTCTATGCAAGCGCTCTGCCCTCGACGTGGTTCACCGGAGGCCTGTCGTGAGGGAGTTCCAGCTCCGACACCGACTCGCGTTCTGGTTGATCGTCGTCGCGGTGGTCGTGGTGCTGTTCGTCGTGTTCTTCCTCGCCGGTCACGGCGACGTGTCGGGCGGCTCGAGCTGATCATGTTCACGTCGGGTCGCACTATGCTCGGCGGCCGTGGAGATCCGGGCCACGACCGCCGAGGACCTGCCGGAGCTGCTGGCCCTGTTCCTCGCCTCGATCGGCTCCGTCTACGAGCCCCATGGGTTTGCTCCGCCGGTGCCTCCTCCCGGAGCGTTCGAGGCACAGCACCTCCACCTGCTCGGCACCGATCCGGAGCGATGCTTCGTGGCCACCAGCCGCGGGCGGTACCTCGCCTACGTCGCCGCATGGCTTCGCGGCCGCGATTGGTTCCTCGGCTCGCTCTTCGTCGCGCCCGCGGCACAGGGGTCGGGGATCGGCAGCCGGCTGCTCGATGCCGTCTGGGGTGTCGACGGTGACGTGCGCCGGCGTACCCTGACCGACGCGATCCAGCCGATCTCCAACGCGCTCTACGGACGCCGAGGCCTCGTGCCGGCAACGCCGCTCCTGTCCTTCTCCGGATCGCCGGTCGGCGCCGAGAGCACGTTGACCGCGGGTACTGCTGACGACGTCGTCGCGATCGACGAGGCGGCCTACGGGTTCGACCGTTCGGTCGACCACCGGCTCTGGGGCGAGATCGCCGAGCGCACGGTCTGGCTACGCGACGGGCGCCCGGCGGCCTACTCGTACCGCTTCCCGACAGGCGCCGTCGGGCCGGTCGCCGGGATCGACCCGGCTGCGGCGGCCGCCGCGCTCGATGGGGAGATCGCGCGTGCCGACGGGTCGATCGGCGTCCGCATTCCCGGGTCGTCCCGCGCGCTCGTCGAGCGGGCGCTCGCAGCCGGCCTGCGCCTCTCGCCGACGCCGGGCCTCCTGCTCCTGTCCGACGGGACGCCGCCTCCCACGGCGCTCGCGATCAGCGGCTACACGCTCTTCTAGTACTTCTAGCCGCTGTCGCTCGCGGCGGCTGCGTTCCGCCGCACCGCCTCGAACGTCCGCTCGAGCTCAGCGGTCGGCGTGAACTCGAGCGCGTCGCTGTCTTCCGGAAAGGTGATCCGGTGGCCCGGTTCGATGTAGTACGCGCTCCCGGCCTCGATCGTCTCGCTGCGATCGCCGTAGTCCACGATCACGCGGCCGGAGAAGAGGTAGCCCCAGTGCGGAGCCTGGCAGCGATCGTCGGGGAGGCCCTTGACCATCGCCGACGCGTCCTGACCGGCGGTCGCGTGCTCGAAGGCGACCGTGATGCCGCCCCAGTCCGCGAACCTGCTCGCATAGCCCGGTGCGATCTCCTGCTCGGGGAGATCGCCGTGTCCTGCGCTCGGCACCTCGGTCACGCTCCTTTCGTCAGATCACCTGAGTATCGCGGTCGGCGTCGTGAAAGCGGCTCGCGCGAACCCCGTGGCACCAGTCGGGCAGCACGTCGCCGCCGACACCGGCCGCGACGAGCCGGCCCGTGCTCGGCGCGACCATGAAGCCGTGCCCGCTGAAACCGGCGGCGACCCAGAGCCCTTCGGCCACCTCGTCGACGATCGGCTGCGCGTCCGGCGTCATGTCGTATGCGCCGGCGACGAGCGTCGGCAGCGGCCGCTCCGCGAGGGCCGGGAGCAGGCGCGCGAAACCGCGCCGCATGTTGCCGCGCCAGAGGTCGGCGTCGGTCGCCGGATCGCCGCTCGCGCGCAGGTCGCTCGCCAGCAGCCGTCCGTCCGCGAGCTGCTTGGCGGCGAGGCCGCGGTCGATGGCGATCACGAGCGGATCGAGCAGGCGCTCGCCGGACGGCTCGCCGAGGAAGAGAAAGCGTGGCTCGGGGGTGATCGGCAGAGCGATCTCGAGTGGTGCGACGAGACGGGCGGTCTCGGCCGCCGCGGCGACGACGAGTTGGTCCACCGGCGGCGCCGCCCCGGCGGCGGTCTCGAGACGCCACCCTCCGCCGTCGCGCCCGATCGAGATCACATCTGCCTGCTCGAATCGCGCGCCTCGCGCCCGAGCTGCCTCCGCGAACGCTGCGACCACGGCCTGGGGCCGGTCGAAATAGCCGTCCTCGCCGCAGTACGACGCCCCGACGACGCCCTCCGTGCGGAGGGCAGGGACGAGCGCCCCGACCTCGTCGACGGTCAGCATCGTCGAGGGGACTCCGGCCTCCCGCTGCACGCGTACGTTCGTCTCCAGCTGCGCGAGCGAGCCCTCCCGGTCTGCGAGGAACAGGTATCCGCAGGCGTCGAATGCCGCGCCGACGTGAACGCCGAGGCGTTCCTCGAGCTCGAGGTAGAACACGAGCGACTCGCGCGCCATCGCGCAGTTCGCGACCGTGCCCCACTGTTGCCGCACCCCGCCGGGCTGCAACGCCGACGCGCCCGCACCGATGCCGGCCCCGTCGTAGACGGTGACGGGGCCGAGCCCGCGGTCGAGCAGCCGGCAGGTGATCGAGAGGCCGCTGATGCCGGCACCGACGACGCTGACGCTCACGTCCGGCGACGATACCCGGGACAGTGGAAGCGCCCCAGGTACCATCGCGGTCAATTGGCTGCCGCACCGACCGGGACCGCTGATCGCGCCGTGAGGCGTCGCGCTGGGCGGTCGACCGGCCTGCTGCGCTTCGTGGTGCGCCGGCTCGCCGCCTTCGTGCTGCTCGCGCTCGGCATCACGGTGGTCGTGTTCGTGCTGACGGAGATCGTCCCGAGCAACGCGGCCGCAACCGCTCTCGGCGAGCAGGCCGCCGGCGATCCCGCGGCAGTTGCCGCGTTCAATCAGCACTACGGGCTCGACAAGCCGTTCCCGCTGCGGTACCTGATCTACCTCGACCATCTGCTCCACGGCGACCTTGGCCAGTCGTCGGTCACCCACGACGCGGTCAGCCATGACCTCGGTCAGTTCATTCCGGCGACCGCGGAACTTGCGCTGTTCTCGATCCTGATTGCCTCCTTCGTGGGAGTGGGGTTCGGCGTGTTCTCGGCGCTGCGCCGCAACCGGCCGACGGATCACGCGCTGCGGGTGACGTCGCTCGCGGGCATCTCGATGCCGACCTTCTGGATTGCGCTGATCGCGCTCTACGTCGGCTTCTACCGTCTCGGCTGGTTCCCGGGAGCCGAGCGGCTCGACCCCGGCACCATGCCCCCGCCGACCGTCACCGGCTTCTACACGATCGACGCGCTGCTCGATGGCAACTTCGGGCTCTTCGGGCAGGCGTTCCACCACCTGTTGCTGCCTGCGCTGGTGCTCGCAGCCTTCAACGTCAGCCTGCTCACCCGCTACACGCGCTCGGCGGTGCTCGAGGTGATCGGGAACGACTACGTCCGCGCCGCGCGCGCGAAGGGCCTGCCCGAGCGCATCGTGGTCACCCGCTACGTGCTACGCGCTGCGCTCCCGTCGGTGGTCACCGTGCTCGGCCTCGTCTTCGCGAACGTGCTGACCGGTGCGGTGCTGATCGAGAAGATCTTCTCCTGGCCAGGGATCGGCCAGTACGCCTACGAGGCTGCCGTCAACCTCGACGTGCCGGCGATCGCCGGCGTCAGCCTCTTCGTCGCAGCCGTCTACATCACGATCAACCTGATCGTCGACATCCTCTACGGGATCATCGATCCGCGGATCCGGATCACATGAGCGCACTCGCGATCCGTCTTCGCGGCTACAGCGGGCGCAACGTCCTCGTCTCCGCGCGCAGACAGCCGCTTGCGGCGATCGGTGTCGTGATCGCGGTGATCTGGATCGTCGTCGCCGTTTTCGCGCCGTTGATCGCGCCGTACGGCTCGCTCGCGCAGTCCTTCACACCGTCGCAGGCCCCGACGCTTCATCATCCCTTCGGCACCGACGAGCTCGGGCGCGACGTGTTCAGCCGCGTCATCTACGGTTCGCGGGTCTCGATTCCGATCGCGCTGATCCTCGTGGCGCTCGCCGCGACGTTGGGCGGCCTGATCGGCGCCATCTCCGGGTACTTCCGCGGCTTCACCGACGGTGTGCTGATGCGCTCGGCGGACCTCGTGTTCGCGTTCCCGCCGATCATCCTCGCGATGGTCGTCGCCGCGGTGCTCGGCCGCGGGCTGCAGAACGCCGCGCTCGCGATCGTGATCGTTGCGTGGCCCTCCTACGCGCGCGTGGTCCGCGGGCTCGTCCTGTCGGTCGGCGACTCGGAATACGTCCAGTCGGCGCGCCTGCTCGGTGCTCCCGCGCGCGTCGCGCTGTTCCGCGACGTGCTCCCGAACGTCGCGGGCTCGATCCTCGTGCTCATGACGCTCGACCTGGCGACGGCGATCCTGCTGCTTTCGGGTCTCTCGTTCCTTGGGCTCGGCGCGCAGCCGCCGCAGGCGGAGTGGGGGTCGATGGTCGCGGACGGCACCCAGTACTTCCAGTGGTGGTGGATGGGAACGTTCCCCGGGCTCGCGATCTTCACCGTCGTGCTCGCGTTCAACTTCATCGGCGACAGCCTCCGCGACATCTTCGACCCCCGGACCGCGTGGCGCACCCACGATGAGCAATGAGCCGTAGGCTCGACGGAGGCTCACTAGGAGCGAAGGTGCCGGCTTTGCCGGTGCCGGAGCGGGGATGAGCCTGCTCGACGTGGAGGGCCTGCGGGTCCAGCTGGCGACGTCGCGCGGGCCCGTGACGGTGGTCGACGGAGTCGACTTCGGCGTCGAATCGGGGGAGGTGTTCGGCATCGCCGGCGAGAGCGGAAGCGGCAAGACGCTCTCCATGCTCGCGCTCTTCGGCCTGCTGCCCGAGGGAGCACTCGTCGACGGGAGCGCGCTGTTCGAGGGGAACGACCTGCTGCGCATCCCGCAGCACCGGTTGCGAGAGCTGTCCGGGCGAGAGCTCGCGATGGTGTTCCAGGATCCGATGACGTCGCTGCATCCGATGCTGTCCGTCGGGCGGCAGCTGACCGAGCACGTCCGGCTCCACCTCGGACTGTCGCAGCGAGCGGCCGACCAACGGGCGAAGGAGATCCTCGACCAGGTGCGGATCCCGGATCCGGCCTCGGCGCTTCGCGCCTATCCGCACCAGTTCTCGGGCGGGATGCGGCAGCGGATCGCGATCGCGATCGCGCTGGCGTGCCGGCCGAAGCTTCTGATCGCAGACGAGCCGACCACCGCGCTCGACGTCACGGTTCAGGCTGGGATCCTGCGGCTGCTCGACCGGCTTCGCCGTGAGAACGACCTCGCGGTCGTCCTCATCACGCACGACCTCGGCGTGATGTCGTCGATCGCGGACCGCATCTCGATCTTCTACGCCGGAAAGGTCGTCGAGTCGGGAACCCGGCAGGACGTCTTGCAGCGCCCTCGGCATCCGTATACGCGTGCGCTGCTCGACGCCTTGCCGCATCCGGAGACCGGGAACGAGCGGGAGCTGGTCGCGATCGGCGGTGCGCCTCCGACGCCGGGCGCGTTTCCGAGTGGTTGCACGTTCCACCCACGCTGCGGGTACCTGCGCGAGTCCTGCCGGACGGACGTTCCCGAACTGGTCGACATCGGCGGACGAGTGCTTGCGTGCCCGGTCGATCCCTTCGCGGAGGCGCGGTGAGCACGCTCGAGCTCACCGACGTCGTCGTCGACTACGAGCGCCGCGGCGGTGGGCTCGTGCGGGCGGTGGCGGGGGCGAGCATCTCGGTCGACGCGGGGCAGATCGTCGGGCTCGTCGGCGAGTCCGGGTGCGGGAAGTCGACGCTCGCACGGGCCGCGGTCGGCCTCGTGCCCGTGACCTCGGGCTCGGTGCGCTTCGAGGATCACGACGTGACGCCGCTCACGCGCCACGCACGCCCGGCCGAGCTCGTGCGTCTACAGCTCGTCTTCCAGAACCCCTACTCCTCGCTCAACCCGAGGCGCAAGGTGGGATCCCAGATCGCCGACGGCATGACGTCCGCGACGACGGCGAGCGTGCGGGAGCTGTGCGAGCTCGTCGGTCTGCCGGGCAACGCCGATCGCCGCTATCCGCACGAGTTCTCGGGTGGGCAGCGCCAGCGGATCGCGATCGCGCGTGCGCTCGCAGCGAATCCGTCGGTGATCGTGCTCGACGAGCCGCTCGCCTCGCTGGACGCCTCTGCCCAGGCGCAGCTTGCCAACCTGCTCGGGACCCTCGCACGCGACCTGCGGCTCGGCCTGCTGCTGATCTCGCACGACCTTGCGATCGTGCGCCACGTCGCCGACACGGTGTCCGTGATGTACCTCGGCGTGATGGTCGAGACGGGGGGGACCGAGTCGGTCTGGACGATGCCGCTGCATCCCTACAGCGAGGCTCTGATCGGAGCGGTGCCGCACCCCGACGGCACCGGATTCCTGCCCGAGTCGTTGCCCGGCGAGGTGCCCGACCCGGCACGTCCGCCCGACGGGTGCCGCTTCCACCCGCGCTGCCCCTATGCGTTCGACCGTTGTGAGGTGGACGAGCCGGCGCTCGTCGAGCTCGAGAGCGGACGGTCCGCCGCCTGCTGGCTGCAGCCTGCCGGGGCGGCTCCGGCGCCGCTCGCGGAGCGAACTGCCAACTTCTCGCACCCAACGACCGTCGAATAGGGTCAAAGGCCCCCCTTGACCTGCAACCACATCTGGAGGCGATAGTGAGGAAGATTCCCGCCGGGCGCGTCGCCTGGCTCGTACCACTCGCCGCATTCGTTGCGCTGGTCTGCGCGGTAGCGGCCTACGGCGTCAACCGACATGCGTCTGCGGCACCGCCGCTCGTGATCGACAACTCGTTCACGGTCAAGACGTCCGATCCGGGACGCGCTTTCGACCCGACCGCGTCGATCATCGATCGCGCGCTGTACGACACGCTCTTCACCTACAAGGGCAGCGACCTTGCACATCCGATCCCGCTGCTCGTGCAGTCATGGACGGCGTCCAAGAATGCGAAGACGTTCACGTTCCAGCTGAAGCACAACGTGCACTTCGCCAACGGCAACCCGTTGACGTCGGCGGACGTCGTGTTCTCGCTCCGCCGGCTCGCCAACCTGAAGGGCAACCCGTCGTTCCTGCTCGCAGGCGTGACCGTCAATGCCGCCGGCAAGTACGCGGTCGTGATGCGCTCGGCCACGCCGAACACGGCGTTGCCGGCGATCCTCGCCAACCCATCGGCGGGAATCCTCAACTCGGTGCTCGTGAAGGCGCACGGCGGCACCGACGCCGCCAACGCCTCGAAGGCCGACAAGGCCGAGTCGTGGTTGAACACGTCGGCGTCGCTCGGCGCCGGTAGCGGCCCGTACGTGCTCAGCTCGTTCTCGACGACGTCGCAGATCACGCTGACGCCGAACACGAACTACTGGGGCGCGAAGAAGCCGGCGTTCTCGAGCGTCGTCGTCCGCAACATGATCGCGCCGACCCAGCTGATCAACGTCCAGCGCGGATCGCACGAGGTCGCGATCGACCTGTCGGCCGACCAGGCGAAGACCCTGCAGGGCAAGAAGAACCTGAACGTCTCCCTGCAGCCGTCGACCTGGGTGTTCTGGCTGTTCGCCAACGACAACCCGGCGATCTCGACGATCACGTCGAACAAGAACTTCCAGCAGGCCGTCCGGTACGCGCTCGACTACAAGTCGATCCTCGGCGTCGCAGGCCCCGGTGCGATCCAGGCACCCGGGATCATCCCGTCGATGTTCCTCGGCTCGCTCCCCCAGAGTGCGAAGGTCAATCAGAACCTCACGAAGGCGAAGGCCGCGCTGGCTGCTTCGGGTGCCGCGGGACAGTCCGTGACGCTCGAATACCCCAGCGACCTGACGATCAACGGCGTCCCGTTCACGACGCTCGCACAGAAGGTGCAGGCGAATCTGAACGCGGCCGGGTTCAACATCCAGCTGTCGGGCTCACCGACCTCGACCTGGCTCACGAACTACCGCGACGGGAAGATGGCGTTCGGGCTGTCGCTGTGGGGCCCGGACTACCCGGATCCCGCCGACTACCTGACGTTCGCTCCCGGGCAGCTCGTCGGCCTTCGCGCCGGCTGGCCCAAGGGCTCGGATCCGGCGATCGAGAAGATCGCTGCGAAGCTGCTCGTGACCACGTCGCCGACGCTTCGCAAGAGCCTCTACCAGCAGTACCAGCGTGAGCTCAACCAGCGGGGCCCGTACTTCCCGCTGATCCAGCCGACGCAGGTGTTCGTGTCGACGAGCGATCTGAAGAACGCCGTCTACAACGCCGAGTACGGCGTCGACGTCTCGCAGGTCTCTCCGAAGTAGCGATTACCAGGTCGCGACGAGGGCGGACGGGTAGCTGCCAAGCAGCCGCCCGCCGCCCTCTTCGCAGACCACGATGTCCTCGATCCGGACGCTGAAGCGGCCCGGGATGATGATCGACGGCTCGTCGGTGAATGTCATGCCGACCTCGAGCGGCGTCGCGTCCTCGGCCGAGATAAAGGGGCGTTCGTGCACGTCGAGCCCGATGCCGTGGCCCATGCGGTGGCGGAAGTGCTCCCCGAGGCCGGCATCCTCGATCGGACCCCGGCAGGCGGCGTTGACGTCCTGCGCAGGTGTGCCGGCGGCAGCCGCTGCACGACCTGCCTCCTGCGCGGCGAGCATGACGTCGTACGCGTCGCGATACTCGGCCGTCGGCTCGCCGCAGTAGATCGTGCGGCCGAAGTCGGAGCAGTAACCGTCGACCACGCCTCCGAAGTCGAACATCACCGCCGTGCCGGAGGGGATGCCCTTCCGTGCCGTTGCCGTGCCGGAGTCGAAGTCGGTGTTGTCGAGCCCGGTGAACATGTGCGTCGTGAACGACGGGCAGCGCGAGCCTGCCAGACGGAGCGAGTGCTCGGTCGCCTCGACGAGGTCGAGCATCGAGACGCCAGGGACGACGAGCGGCGCGACCTCCTCCATCGCCTGTTCGACGGTCGCGATCGCGCGGCCGAGCGCGGCGAGCTCCTCAGCGGACTTGACGCGACGGAGCTCGTTGACGATGCGTGAGCCCGTCGACAACCCTTCGAAGCCGACGATACGCCCGAGGTTGAGCGCGGTCTCGGTCCAGACGCGGTCGCCGATCGCAACGTTGGTACCGATGCCGCGCGCGACGCGCTCGAAGGCGGCGAAACCGTCGTCGGTCTCGGCGACCACGACCACCTCACCCGCAGGCCGCTCCCGGAGGTGGAAGAGGGCGAACATCCGCGGCAGGACGAACACGGGGTCAGCCCAGGGCCTGAAGAACGCGCCCGTCACCCATCCGTGCGCATAGGCAGCTTCCCCAAAGTTCGGGATGTCGCGCTCGACGCCGGTCAGGTACTCGAGGTCGGCTGACGGGGCGAGGAAGAGCGCGTCCACTCCGTCGGCCTCGAGGCGCTCCGAGAGGCGCCGGCGCCGCTCTGCATAGTCGAAGGTCACGACGAGACCCTAAGCAGCGGCAGCACCTCGCGGCAGAGCAAGTCGACGCCGTGCTGCTCGTCGATCCCGTGCGGCGTCCCGAAGTCGACGCGCCGGGCGCCCGCGTCGAACAGCTCCTCGGCCTGGGCGGCGACCTCGGCCGGTTCGCCGGCGAACGCGAATCGCCGCAGGAGGTCGTCGGGGAGCAGCGCCCCCGCAGCGTCTTGCTCGCCGGCGGCGACGAGCGCCGCGAGCCGTTCGAGCAGCTCGGGGTCGAGCTCGGTCGTCGGATCGAGGGCACCCACCACGTCGACGTACATCGCCACCTCGCGCCGCGCGAGCGCGCGGGCGCGACCGCCGTCCTCGTCAACGACCGTGACCGCTCCGAAGACAATGCCGACGTCGTCGTTGCCGATCCGGCGTCGCAACACGTCGACGACGAGCGGATTGGCGCTGCCGCCCACCTTCACCTCGCGGGCCGCCCGGCCCGCGAACGCCGCGAGGCGCGGCGACCAGGTGCCGACGAGCAGCGGCACCTCGCTCCGTTCGAGCGCGTAGCGCAGGCCGTCACCGCGGCGTAGCGAGAATCGCTCACCCGTGAATCCGTCACGGTCGCCGGCGAGCAGGCGCCGGATCACCTCCCATGCCTCGCGCACGGCCGTCACTGGCCCCGTGCCGTCGACGCCGAGCGAATCGAGCCAGGCACCGGCTGCGAGCCCGACGAAGGCGCGACCTCCGGAGACGCGGTCGAGAGCGGCGATCTGGCCGGCGATCTCGACGGGGTGGAGGGTGAACGGGTTCAGGCACGAGGGCCCGATGCGCGCTGTGGTGGTCGCGGAGGCGATCTCGAGCAGTGCCGGCAGCGCCGGCTGGAACCAGAGGTCGTTGAACACGGTCACGACGTCGAAGCCGGCAGCCTCCGCCTCGCGTGCGAGCGCTGCGTACTCGCCGCCTCCCTTGTCCGTCTGGAGGGCGAGCCCGAGCTCGCGTGGCGCGGCGGTCACGTGAGGTCGCCGGTCGCCATCGTTCGCCGCGCCGTCCGCTCGATGCGCATGATCACGCGCTCGTCCGGGTCCGGGCACGCGACGAGCGAGTCCTGCTCGAGCCAGTCGGAGGCAGGCAGGCTGCGCTGCTTCGCTGGCAGGAGCGGCAGGACGCTCTGCAGCGCGTAGAGGCAGAAGTGCCGGCCCGCAGGAATGCGCACCCGGCTCGACTCCGTCAGCTCGAAGTAGTCCCCGACCCGCAGACCGCATACCGACCGGCCTTCGATGCGCTCGACGGTCACGCGGAGGTCGTACAGCGTCATCTCGTCGTCGGGGGACGCCACCCTCCGACTCTACTGACCAGGCTCGAATTCGAGGTCCGACCGCGGCCCGGGTGTCGTAGACTCCGTCTATGTCGGGCCAGGCCTGGGGACTGGTTTTCTTGATGCTGATCTTGAAGATCCCGGTTGTCTACCTCGGAATCGTGGTCTGGTACGCCTGCAAGGAGCCCGAGCCCGGTGCCGGTCCGGACGACTACTCCGTGTGGCGCCCGTGGCGCACGCCGTCGGGGCCGCGGCCTCGCCGCGGAGGCCCGCACGGCCACCGCGACGGGCGTGCCCGCGCCGCGCGCCGCGATAGAGTCCCGCTGTGACGACCGAGGAGCGCGATCGGAGCCCCGGGGTCGAAACCGTCGCGGGCCTGCTGGCCGCGGCGGCACTCTTCCTCGGTGCGCTCGAGCTCGTGTACCGGCCGTTCCGGCTCGCGCCGGTGGCGCTGATCCTGGTGCTGATCTCGACGGTGATGACCCGCCGGCACCAGCGGCTGGCGAGCGTCGCGATCGCGGTGATCGGCGTCTGCTTCGTCGTGGGCGCCTCGCTGCAGGTGATCACGCACCACCCGCTCTACTGAGCCCGGAGACGCGCCCCGCCCGGGGGAAGGACAACCGGGTCTCCCTTGGTACAACACCAGGGTGGGCGTGCGTGATGTCGACGGTCTGAACAGCGGTTATGCGCATGCGCTGCTCGACGATTACCTCGAGAACCCGGACGCCGTCCCGCCCGCCTGGCGCGCCTTGTTCGAAAGCGGCGACACCGAGCTGATCGCGACCCATCCCGGCCTCGCGCGGCTCCTCGAGCGGCTGCCGCGGAACGGCGCGGGCGACGAGCGTGTGGCCGAGCCGCAGCCGCAGCAGCAGGCGCCGGAGACCGTCCAGGTTGCGGCCCCGGTGGCGGTGCTCGAGGCCCCCCCGGCCGCCGACGCCGACCCGCAGCTGCTCGGGGGCGTCGCAGCGGCGATGGCGCTCGTGAAGGCGCACCGCACGCACGGCCACCTCGGAGCCCGGCTCGATCCGCTCGGATCGGAGCCGGTCGGTGACCCGTCGCTCGAGCCGCTCCGGCTCGAGCCGCGCCTCACCCCCGAGCTGCAGGCCCGTATCCCGGCCTCGGTGCTGCGCGTGCACGTGCCCGGCGACACCCTCGCCGACGTGCTGCCCAAGCTCGTCGAGACCTACTGCGGGACGATCGCCTACGAGCTCGAGCACCTGTCCGATCACGAGCAGCGCGTGTGGCTGCGCCGGGCGATCGAATCAGGGGCCTACCGGCAGCCGCCGACGCCCGACGACCGGCGCGCGCTGTTCCGGCGCCTGTGCGAGGTCGAGGGGATGGAGCGGTTCCTGCGCAGGCGGTTCCTCGGCCAGAAGCAGTTCTCGCTCGAAGGGCTCGACGTGATGATCCCGATGCTCGACGAGACGATCGAGCTCGCCGCACAGGACGGAGCCCACGAGATCGTGATGGGGATGGCTCATCGCGGGCGCCTCAACGTCCTCGCCCACACGATCGGGATGCCGTACGAGCAGATCCTGCGCGAGTTCGAAGGAGAGCGGACGCTCGACGCAGTCGCGGCGGATCCCGAGGGCGGCACCGGCGACGTCAAGTACCACCTCGGAGCACACGGCACGCGCGCGACGCCGAACGGGAGTGTCGGCGTGCGGATCGTCAGCAATCCGAGCCACCTCGAGGCAGTCGACCCGGTCGTCGAAGGCCGCACCCGTGCCGAGCAGACCGACCGCTCGACGCCGCAGGGCGCCCACGACCCCTCGGTCGCCGTCGCCCTCCTCCTCCACGGGGACGCGGCGTTCGCGGGCCAGGGCGTGGTGGCGGAGACGCTGAACCTGCAGAGCCTTGCCGGCTACTCGACCGGCGGAACCCTGCACCTGATCACGAACAACCAGATCGGCTTCACCACCGATCCGAGCGAGGGTCGCTCAACACGGTATTCGTCGGACCTCGCAAAGGGCTTCGACATCCCGATCATCCACGTGAACGCCGACGACGCCGAGGCCGCCCTGTCGGCGGTTCGCCTGGCGATGGCCTACCGCAGGCGATTCGGCGACGACGTCGTGATCGACCTAGTCGGCTATCGACGCTTCGGCCACAACGAGCAGGACGAAGCCGCGTACACGCAGCCGCTGATGGTCGAGCAGATCGCGTCGCACCCGAGCGTGCGCGAGCTGTACCAGGCCAGGCTGATCGAGGCCGGAGTGCTCACCGAGGCCGAAGCCGAGGCGGCGATTGCTGAGGTCGAGTCGGAGCTGCGCGACGCTCACGAACGGCTGAAGGCGTCGTTCGCAGAGACCCCGAAACGCGAGCACGACGGTGCGATCCCGTTCTCGTCGGGCATCGAGGTCGTCACCACGGTGCCGGCCGAGCGGCTGCGCGAGCTCACCGAAGAGCTGCTGCGCACTCCCGACAGCTTCACGGTGCACCCGAAGCTCGCGCGCCAGCTCGAGCGACGGCGCACGGCACTCGACGAGGGCGGCATCGACTGGGGCCAGGCGGAATCGCTCGCGTTCGCTTCGCTGCTCGTCGACGGGATCCCGATCCGGCTCACCGGGCAGGACACGCAGCGCGGCACGTTTGCGCAGCGCCACCTCGTGCTTCACGACGTCAACACCGGAGAGGCATACACGCCCATGCAGAACCTCGACCACGGCACCGCCTCGTTCGAGGTCTTCAACTCGCCGCTGTCCGAGTACGCGTGCATGGGCTTCGAGTACGGCTACTCGGCGGCTGCCCCGGAAGCGCTCGTTGTCTGGGAGGCGCAGTACGGCGACTTCGCAAACGGGGCGCAGATCGTGATCGACCAGTTCGTGTCCTCCGGTCTCTCGAAGTGGCGTGAGACTTCGCGCCTGACGCTGCTGCTGCCTCACGGCTACGAGGGCAACGGCCCCGAGCACTCGAGCGCGCGACTCGAACGCTTTCTGCAGATGGGCGCGCAGGAGAACCTCCGCGTCGTCAACTGCACCACGTCCGCGCAGTACTTCCACCTGCTCAGACGGCAAGCGCTCGATGCGACGGCGCGGCCGCTCGTGGTTGCGACTCCGAAAGGGCTACTCCGGCTCAAGGACGCATCCTCGACGCTCGACGACCTTGCCACCGGAAGCTTCCGTCCAGTCCTCGACGACGTCACCGTCGACAAACAGGCGGTCCGCCGGCTCGTGCTCTGCTCCGGTAAGGTCTACTACGACATCGTCGGCCACGAGGCGCGTGCGCACGCGGCCGGCGTCGCCGTCGCGCGCGTCGAGCTCCTCTACCCGTTCCCGTCGGAGAGCGCACGGGCGCTCATCGCCTCGTACCCGTACCTCCGCGAGGTCGTCTGGGCGCAGGAAGAGCCGCAGAACATGGGGCCGTGGCGTTCGATCCGCCACCGGCTCGAGGAGTCCGCAGCCGGCGTGCCGCTCCGCTACGTCGGCCGGCCGTGGCGGGCGAGCCCGTCGGAGGGCTACCCGACGGCGCACCTGCTCGAGCAGGACCGGATCGTCCGCGCGGCGCTGACCTAGTGGCTTAGCGGTTGCGCTTGGCCTGCTGGGCGGCCCACGCCTGCTTGGCGAGGCGCGGTCCGTGGGTCCGCGCCTGGGCGGTGACCCAGCGCCGCTGCTGCGGCGAGAGGCGCCGCCAGACGTCCCAGGCGGTCAGCGCCATGCCGAACGGGCCGACGGCCTTGGAGATGGGCATGCGTGGCATCGCGGCATTGTGCCGTGCGGCGGCTACCTCGTGGGCGGAGAGGGCTGCGAGGTCGTCCCAGCGGGGGGCGGGTCGCAACCGGCGGGCGGCGCCGGTTGCTGCTGTTGCGGCGGATCGGGGAGGCGCTGCTGCACCCACGGGTCGATGATCTGCAGCGTCAGAGGCTGCGACGGGCTGGTCACATTCGTCCGGCCGGGATTGACGCTCGCGGGCTGTGCGGTCGCGGGCGGCGGCGAAGACTGGTCGGCAGGTGGCGTGGCCGTCGCCGGCGGAGAGGCCGGCGCGGGCGCCGGAGCCGGGGCGGGCGCCGGCGCTGGTGCGGGAGGCGGAGGCGGAGGCGCGGGCGCCGGGGCAGGGGCTGGTGCCGGGGCGGGCGTGGGCGGCGGCGGGGTCGGCGTCGGCGTAGGGGTAGGCGGAGGCGTCGGGGCCGGAGCCGGCGGCGGGGTGACGGAGCCGGTCGGCGTGGCCGGGGTGGGTACAGGCGTCACCGGCCGCGGCGTCGGCCGCACGGTCTTCGGTCTCGGCGCCGGCGAAGACGCCGTCGGGACCGGCTCCACGTAGGAGATCAGCGCCTGCTGCGGCGCGGGAGCGACGGGGAAGATGCGCGGCGCCGGCCGCAACCGCACGGCCGGGCGCGCCGCCGGAACGATCTCGACGGCGACCGGCGCGTGGGCTGGGAGCGCCGGCGCGCCGGAGAGCGCTCGGGGGACCGTGTCGGGCGCGAGGACGTGCTTCGGCAGCGCCCACAGGGCGCCGGCGACCGTGACCGTCAAGCCGACGGCGGCGACGTGCAACCAGACACCTCTCATGAATCCCCCTGGATGTGCCGAAACCTGTCCAGGAGGGGTATCGGCAACGACACGAGACGGCTTGAGTGGGAGGATCGGCCTGCGGGGTGGCCGCCGCCTGGGCAGCTTCCGGTTCAAGCTCGTCGCCTGGTTCGCGCTCCTCGCGCTGCTGCCCCTCGCCGTCGCGTTCTACGGCTACGACTCACTTGCGCGACGCAGCGAGGACCGCCGTGCCGACGCCTCGCTCGAGGCGGCTCTGCGCGTGGCGGTCGCCGGCTACACCCAGCAGCTCGACGCGGCCGCGACGACGGCGCAGCGCCTCGCCGCCGAGCCTCGCGTGCAGCGTGCACTACGCACGCGGGACCGCGCTGCGCTCGCCGCGATCGCAGCCGCCACCCCGTCGACGAGGCTCGCCGGAGGAGGTGTCAGCGCCGGCACGCTCCCGCCGCTCGCGGCGCGGCGCACCGTCGCGATCGTCGACGGCGGGCACTCGATCGGCTCCGTCACCGTCGCCGTCCCGGTCGACGACCGCCTGCTCACGTCCATCGGGGTCGGTCTCGGCACGGGTGAGCATCTCGCGGCGGTCCGCGATGGGCTTATCGTCGCGGGGGGGCCGAGGAGCGCGACGCTCGCACTCTCGCCGGGGAAGTCCAGGCGCGTCGTGGTCGCCGGCACGGCCAGTCGCGGCCTCGCCACGTCGCCGCTCGCCGACCCCTCCGGCCTGCAGCTAGTCGCGCTGACGCCGCAGGCCGCGATCGACGCCGCGGCGCGCATGGCCGAAATGCGGCTGACCGCGGTGCTGGTCGCCTCGCTCCTCGTCTTCGCCCTCGTCGTCTTCCTGCTCGGGCGATCCGTGGTGACGACGCTCGGCCGCCTCGCCGGCGCCGCCGACGCGATCGCGGGGGGTCATCTGGACGAGCGTGTCGACGTCCGCGGCCAGGACGAGTTCGCACAGCTTGGAAACGCGTTCAACCGCATGGCGGAGCAGCTGCAGCAGCGGATGGCCGAGCTTCGGACAGAGCGCCGCCGCGCACATGAGACCACGACACGGTTCGGTCAGGCGCTCGGAGCGACGCACGATCCGCAGCAACTCCTTCGCCTGGTCGCCGAGACGGTGGTCGAAGCGACCGGCGCGTCGGGCGCGGTCGTCCGGACGCGCTCCGGCGACGTGCTCGAGGCGGGCGAGTCGACCGGGCCTGAGGAGGTGTCGTTCCCGCTGCGCGTCGGCGCGTCCGACTTCGGTTCGCTCGTGATCCGCGGGTCGGCGCTCGACGCCGACCAGGTGGAGACGGCCAGGGCGCTCGTTGCGCATGCGGCGGTCGCGCTCGAGAACGCGCGACTGCACCGGCTCGTCGAGGAGCAGGCGCACGTCGACGCGCTAACGGGGCTCGCGAATCGCCGATCGCTCGAGGAGACGTTGACGTCGGAGCTCGCGCGCGCGCGACGGCTCGACGGTGAGCTCTGCCTCGTGCTCGCAGATCTCGATCGCTTCAAGGAGGTCAACGACCGCTTCGGTCATCCGGCCGGCGACGAGGTGCTCCGCTCGTTCGCGCACACGCTTGCCGGAGCAGTGCGCGAGGGCGACATTGCCGGTCGCTGGGGCGGCGAGGAGTTCGCGCTGATCCTCGTCGGCGTCGGTGTGGCGGGCGGCCTCGAGCTTGCCGAACGTGCACGCCGGCTGATCTGCGCGCGTCCCGTGTCGACCGTCCGCGGTGGTCCGATCGCGGTCGCGGCGAGCTTCGGCGTTGCGGCCTGCACGGGCGGCGCGGACATCGACGACCTGATCGCGGCGGCCGATTCGGCCTTGTACGCAGCGAAGCGGGCCGGCCGCAACCGGGTGGTCGGCGGCGCGACGATCCAAGCACTCGTCTAAACTCCTGCGGGCCGGGAAGAGATTGAGACGTACCAGCAGGAGGAATCAATGGCCGTCGAGACTGCGTCCGTGTTCACCCAGGTGATCCAGGAGCACCTCGAGTTGAAACGCCGAAACGCGGCACTCGAGCACGAGATGCCGCTTCAGAAGTACATGTCGGACGATCCGTTCGAGAATCACCCGCTCTTCAAGACCGAGGAGCAGGCGCGGATCGAAGACACGATGGACGGTGTCGTTCAGATCGACGAGCACGAGACGACGCTCGACTGGCCGTCGGTGGAGGACACGTTCGCCGCGCCGCCCGCCGAGCCGTCGGAGGCGACCGTGGAGACGAGCGAGCCCGTCGAGCAGACGGACGAGACGCTCTGGTCGCGCTCGCGCGACTTCGACTGGGGAGACTGACGTCGAAGCGCCGGTGCCTGGCACGTTGTGCCAGGCACCTGCCTTGCAAGTACGATCGGCCCGATGAGCGGGACGATCGTTGTGGGCTACGACGGCGCGGAAGCGGCGCAGCGCGCACTCGCACGTGCGATCGAGGAGGCCGGAAAGTCGCGGTCGAAGCTCGTCGTCGTCGCGGTCGCCGAGATGCCGCTCAACCCCGAAGGCCTCCAGAACTACGGCACGCTCGACGACAGCCCGGTGGAGATGATGCCGATCATCGAGCCGCCGCAACTCGAGCCGATCTTCGAGGAGGCGCGGAGTCGCATCGACGCCGCAGGACTGACCGCGGACTACGTCTGGGCGGCGGGCGAGCCGGCCGGTGAGATACTCGGCATCGCGAAGGAGCGCGGGGCGACGCTGATCGTGATCGGGTCCCACCACCACGGTTTCTTCGGGCGATTGCTGGGCGAAGACGTCACCGGTGAGGTGCAGCGCGCCGCCGGTTGCGACGTGATCACCGTCCCCTGACACGCGCCTTCGCCCCAGTACCCTTGAGGGCGTGCCGCCGCTGCAGACATCAGCGTCGTATTCGCCCACGGGCGACCAGCCGGGGGCGATCGAGACGATCGCCGCAGGCCTGCGCGCCGGCGAGCGCTACCAGACGCTGCTCGGCGCCACGGGCACCGGCAAGACGGCGACGATGGCCTGGATCATCGAGCAGGTGCAGAAGCCGGCGCTCGTGATCGCGCACAACAAGACGCTGGCGGCGCAGCTCTGCAACGAGTTCCGCGAGTTCTTCCCCGCGAACTCGGTCGAGTACTTCGTGTCGTATTACGACTACTACCAGCCCGAGGCGTACGTCCCGCAGGCCGACCTCTACATCGAGAAGGATTCGTCCCAGAACGACGACATCGCTCGCCTGCGACTCGCCGCGACGTCCGCGCTCTTCACAAGGCGCGACGTGGTGGTGGTCGCGTCGGTCTCGTGCATCTACGGCCTCGGATCCCCGGAGGAGTGGCGCGACCGCCTGCTCTATCTCGAGGTCGGCACCGAGCATGATCGCGACGCAGTCCTGCGCAAGCTGATCGACTCGCAGTACGTCCGGAACGACGCGATCCTCGGCCGCGGTCGCTTCCGCGTGAAAGGCGACGTCCTCGAGGTGCAGCCGGCGAACGCCGAGACGGCCTATCGCATCTCGTTCTTCGGCGACGAGGTCGAGCAGGTGACCCACTTCGACCCGTTGACCGGCGAGGTCTACTCGAAGCTCGACAACCTCGCGATCTGGCCCGCCACCGAGTACGTGACGTCGAAGCCGACGGTCGAGCGGGCGGTGTCGGAGATCAAGCGCGAGCTCGAGGAGCAGATCGCCAAGTTCGAGCAGGAAGGACGGCTGCTCGAGGCCCATCGCATCCGCCAGCGCACCGAGTACGACCTCGAGCTGCTGCAGGAGCTCGGGTTCTGCTCGGGGATCGAGAACTACTCGCGGATCCTCGAGGGGCGCCCGCCGGGATCGCATCCGTTCACGCTGCTCGACTACTTCCCGGACGACTTCGTCATCTTCGTCGACGAGTCGCATCAGACCGTGCCGCAGATCGGCGGGATGTACGAGGGCGACCGGTCGCGCAAGCAGACGCTCGTCGACTACGGCTTCCGCCTGCCCTCGGCGCTCGACAACCGGCCGCTGCGATTCGACGAGTTCCTGCAGAAAGTGCCGCAGATGGTGTTCGTCTCCGCGACACCGGGCGCCTGGGAGCTCCGGCAGAGCGCACGCGTCGCCGAGCAGCTGATCCGTCCGACCTACCTCGTCGACCCCGAGATCGAGCTGCGCCCGACGAAGAATCAGATCGACGACCTGCTCAACGAGATCCGCCGTCGCGAGGAGGTCGGCGAGCGCGTGCTCGTGACGACGTTGACGAAGAAGATGTCCGAGGACTTGACCGACTATCTGCTCGAGGCCGGTGTGAAGGCGCGCTACCTGCACTCGGAGATCGACACGCTCGAGCGCATCCAGATCATCCGCGAGCTGCGCCTCGGAGAGTACGACGTGCTCGTCGGCGTCAACCTGCTGCGCGAAGGGCTCGACCTTCCCGAGGTGTCGCTCGTCGCCATCCTCGATGCCGACAAGGAGGGCTTCCTTCGCGGCCGCACCGCTCTGGTGCAGACGATCGGGCGCGCTGCCCGCCACGTCAACGGGCGCGTCCTCATGTACGCCGACAAGATGACCGAGGCGATCAAAGGTGCGATCGACGAGACGAACCGACGTCGCACCACGCAGCTCACCTACAACGAGGAGCACGGAACGAAGCCGATCTCGGTCGTCAAGGGCGTGTCGGACATCGCGGAGTTCCTCGCGCTCGAGCAGCCGCACGTGCCGTCGTCGCGCCGCCGCCGCGGCGGTGCGAAGGTCGAAGGGATGTCGCGTGAGGAGCTCGAGCGGCTTGTGATCACGCTCGAAGAGGAGATGTTCCAGGCGGCGGAGGAGCTGCGCTTCGAGTACGCCGCGAAGCTGCGTGACGAGCTCAAGGAGCTGCGGCGCGATCTGAACGCGCTCGCAGAGGTTGCGACATGACCTTGGGGCTCGTCCTCGCGATCGTGATCTCGGGGTTCTTCACCGGGGCGCTCGCGCGGTTCGCGATTCCGGGGCCCGACCCGATGCCGATCTGGCTGACGCTCGCGATCGGCCTGACCGGCTCGATCGTCGGCGCCGTCGTCGGCAAGGCGATCTCGAACGACAACGCCTACGTGATCTCGTTCCTCTCCTTCGGCGTCGCGATCGCGCTCGTCGCGTCCTACCGGCATTTCGTGCAGCGACGACCCCTGTTCGGGCCGGGTGCGCTCGCGTTTCCGAAAACGGGTCTCGGCGTCGACGTGCAACGGGCTCGGCTGCGGAAGCTGGGGGTCGACCCCGACCACCTGCGGCCTGATCCCCAGCGCATCGAGCACGCGCGGCTCGCCGCCGCCCTCGAGGAGCTCCATCGCGCCGGGTTGCTCGACGACGACGAGCTCGCAGAGAAGCGCGCTCAGCTCGAGCGCGAGTCGACTCGGTCTTGATCGGGTAATACTCCGGGGATGTCATGGCTCTGGCTGATCATCGTGGGCGCGATCGTCGGTGCCCTCGGCGGCTTTTTCACCCGGGAGTCGACCCGATGGGTTGGATCGTGACGATCGTGCTCGGCGTCGTGTCGCTGATCATCGGCGGTATCGTCGCGCACGGCTTCTGGCGGTTCGTGCTCGGCGTGATCATCGCGGTCGTCTGACAGCGGTGTACGGCCGGGTGATGGCGTCACGCTCGCACGGCGTGACCTAACGCGGGAACGTCCGCGTGGCCGTGAGCTTCCAGTCGTCTGCTCGCCAGATGTACGTGTCGACGGAGATCGACGACGCGTCGACGCGATAGGCGAGTGCGCCGCGCGCCTCCCCGAGTCGGTGCGGGCGCGGCTGCCCGAGCCCCGGCGCGGTCGTGATGACGGCAGTCGCCGCATCGTCGGTCACCTCGAACTCGTGCCGTTCCGCGATCGCGCCCTGATGGACGTGCCCGCCGACGATCAGCTCCGCTCCCGCGGCCGTCAACCGAGCGAGCACGGTGTCCCGTCGAGCAAGCGCCTGTTTGTGTGACCGCCACGGCGGGCCGACGAGCTGGTGGTGGAGGGCGACCATGCGCAGCGAACCGGGTGTTGCCGTGCGCAGCCGCTCCTCTGCGTGCTCGAGTTGCTCGGTCGTGATCCCGCCCGACTGGTGGTGCCACGGTCGCACCGAGTTGAGGCCGACGACGAGCGCGCCTTCGACCTCGTGGACGGGCTCGGTCGTCTGCCACTGGCGCTCGAACTCCTGCCACGGGGCCGTGATCCTCGCCGGGAACGCGTAGGGGATGTCGTGGTTGCCGGGCACCGCGAGCACGGGCGGGCCGAGCGAGCGCAGGAGCGCTGCCGCCTGCTCGTGCTGGGCCCTTCGGCCCCGGTGCGTGAGGTCGCCGCTCGCGACGATCAGGTCAGGCGCGACCCGCTCGACGAGCGAGACCAGGCCGAACTCGACGACGGGGTCGTCACGCGCGCCGACGTGAAGGTCGGACACGTGCAGGATGCGCGTAACCACCGGCGAAGCAGGCTATACAGTGAGTGCGATGGCCGACGACCAGTCGGAGATCTTCGACGATCTGTATCTCGGGCTCCGGGCCGGCGGCGCTCTGCGCAAGCAGCGCCGCGGCGAGGCTCTGACCGAGGACGAGCGCGAGGCGCTCGGTCGGTGGCAGCGTCTCTCGGCCTGGCGCAAAGCAGTCGCGATCGGCGGTTTCTCCGTCGGCACCTTCGGGCTCGGCTTCACTCTCGGCGGCCTGGTCTTCGGCCGCTGGCGCAAGGCCTGACGCGCGCCTCGTGTTAGACCGCTGTTAGCGGCCGGGTCGAGAGTGGTCTCTCCGTCGAAGGAGGAGACCGTGAAACGCCTCGCCGCAGTTGTCGCGCTTCTCGCGTTCGCAGTGCCTGCGCACGCCGGTGCGGCGACGCTCGGTCTCAACATGCAGGACCGGATCGATTCGCTCGATCCGGCACTCGGATTCGAGAACACCACCTGGGAGCCGGTCACCGCCGCGAGTTTCATGCGCGCGTTCACGCGCTCGCTCGATCCGGCTCTGCACGGGACTGCTGCGAACTACGTGCACGACATCGTCGGGGCGGACGCCTATGCGGCGGGCGCTGCCTCGACGATCCAGGGGATCACGCAGGTCGGCCCGTTCCTGTCGATCCACCGTCGACCTCTGCGTCAAGGAACCGACGGCGAACGGGGGATAAGCCGGCGGTAGCGCGGACGACCTCGAACTGGCATACGCTGGAGCCGAGACATGGAGGGGCTCGGCTGTCGACGCAGAGCTTGATCGAGGTCGTCCGCGGCGACATCACGGCGCAGGACGTCGACGCCGTCGTCAACGCCGCGAACAGCTCGCTGCTCGGCGGCGGCGGTGTCGACGGGGCGATCCATCGTGCGGGCGGCCCGGCGATCCTCGCCGAGTGCCGGCGGCTGGGCGGCTGCGAGACCGGCGACGCGAAGTCCACCACCGCCGGAGAGCTGCCCGCCCGCTTCGTGATCCACACGGTCGGGCCGGTCTGGCGGGGCGGCGAGGCGCACGAGCCGGAGCTGCTCGCGTCATGCCATCGGCGCTCAGTCGAGGTCGCGGCGGAGCTCGGAGCGCGCACGATCGCGTTCCCTGCGATCTCGTGCGGGATCTACGGCTACCCGCCGGAGCTCGCCGCGCCGATCGCCCTCGACGCGGTTTCGGGCCACGGGCTCGAGCTCGTCCGCTTCGTGCTGTTCGGCGACGAGATCTACGACGTATTTCGTCGCGCGCTCGACGGCTAGACGAACGTACGTTCGGGAGATACAATGGTCGTCCCATGGCTGCCGACGAGCTTGTCGTCCACGGCGCCCGGGAGCACAACCTCAAGGACATCACCGTCCGGCTCCCGCGGAACGCCCTCATCTGCATCACCGGCCTCTCCGGGTCCGGGAAGTCGAGCCTGGCCTTCGACACGATCTACGCCGAGGGGCAGCGCCGGTACGTCGAGAGCCTGAGCGCCTACGCGCGCCAGTTCCTGCAGATGATGGAGAAGCCGGACGTCGACTCGATCGACGGCCTCAGCCCGGCGATCTCGATCGACCAGAAGACGACGTCGCGGAACCCCCGCTCGACGGTCGGCACGGTCACCGAGATCTACGACTACCTGCGCCTGCTCTACGCGCGCGTCGGGCGCCCGCATTGCCCGATCTGCGGCCGGCCGATCGCCGGACAGTCGATCGACTCGATCGTCGAGCAGATCCTCACGCTGCCCGCCGACACCAGGTTCACGGTCAACGCGCCGGTCGTGCGCGACCGCAAGGGCGAGTACCGCGACCTGTTCGAGCAGCTCCGCAACGAGGGCTTCTCGCGCGTGAAGGTCGACGGCGAGCAGTACACGCTCGACGAGCCGCCGACGCTCGACAAGAAGTTCAAGCACACGATCGAGGTCGTCGTCGACCGGCTGGTGATGAAGGAGGACCTGCGCACGCGACTCACGCAGTCGGTCGAGACCGCCGTTGCGCTGGCGGAAGGGCTGGTCGCGGTCGATCTCGTCGATACGAGCGAGACGCGCACGTACAGCGAGAAGTTCGCGTGCCCGGAGCACGGCGTCTCGCTTCCGGAGCTGCAGCCGAGGATCTTCTCGTTCAACTCGCCGCACGGCGCCTGCCCGCGTTGCACCGGCCTCGGTGCCCAGCAGGAGATCGACCCCGACCTGCTGGTGCCGGACCCGACGCTGTCGATCGACGACGGAGCCCTCGTGCCCTGGGCGGTCGGCGGCTCCGGCTTCTACGAGGCGGTGATCCAGGCGATCGCCGATCGCTACGAGATCCCCACCGACGTGCCGTGGGAGGAGCTGACGAGCGAACAGCAGGAGTACTTCCTCTCGGGCACGGACGGCGACAAGGTGTACGTCCAGTACCGCAACCGGATGGGCCGGCGCCGGTCGTACATGATCGCGTTCGAGGGAATCGTGACGTCGCTCGAGCGGCGGTACCGCGAGACCGATTCGAGCTCGCAGCGAGAGCGCATCGAGGAGTACATGTCGTTCCGCCCGTGCCCGGTGTGCAAAGGCGCGCGGCTCAAGCCGGAGGTGCTCGCCGTGACGGTGGGCGAGAAGAACATCCACGAGTTCACGCGGCAGTCCGTGTCGCGCGCGCTCGCGTTCCTCTCCGAGCTCGGGCTGACCGACACCGAGGAGCTGATCGGGCACCGGATCGTCAAGGAGATCCGCGAGCGGTTGACGTTCCTCGACGACGTCGGGGTCGGCTACCTGCAGCTCGACCGTGCGTCCGCGACACTCTCGGGCGGCGAGGCGCAGCGGCTTCGCCTCGCGACGCAGATCGGCAGCCAGCTCGTCGGCGTGCTGTACATCCTCGACGAGCCGTCGATCGGGCTGCACCAGCGTGACAACGACAAGCTGATCGCAACGCTCGAGCGCCTGCGCGACCTCGGCAACACCGTGATCGTCGTCGAGCACGACGAGCAGATGATGCGAACCGCCGATTGGCTCGTCGACATGGGGCCTGGCGCGGGCGAGCACGGCGGGCACGTCGTCGCCGAGGGAACGGCTGCGAAGGTGGAGCGCAGCAAGAAGTCGACCACCGGGCAGTTCCTCGCCGGAACGCGCGCGATCGAGGTTCCCGAGCGGCGCGAGGGTGACAACGGCTGGTTCGTCGTCCGCGGTGCGGCCGAGCACAACCTCAAGTCGATCGACGTCGAGTTCCCGGTGGGCAAGTTCATCGCCGTCACCGGTGTCTCGGGGTCCGGCAAGTCGACGCTTGTCAACGAGATCGTCTACAAGGCGCTCGCAAACCGCCTGAACCGCATGCGGGTGAAGCCGGGCAAGCATGACGACGTCGAGGGGATCGACGCGTTCGACAAGGTGATCGAGATCGACCAGCGGCCGATCGGGCGCACGCCACGGTCGAACCCGGCCACCTACACGGACCTGTTCACCCACATCCGCGAGCTCTACTCGCTCACACCCGACGCGAAGGTGCGCGGCTACAAGCCGGGGCGCTTCTCGTTCAACGTCAAGGGCGGCCGTTGCGAGACGTGCAAGGGGGACGGTCAGATCAAGATCGAGATGCACTTCCTGCCCGACGTCTACGTGCCGTGCGAGACGTGCAAGGGCAAGCGGTACAACCGCGAGACGCTCGAGGTGCGGTTCAAGGGGAAGACGATCTCGGACGTCCTCGAGATGTCGGTCGAGGAGGCACTGCGGTTCTTCGCCAAGATCCCGAAGATTCGCCGCCGTCTGCAGACGCTGCACGACGTCGGGCTCGACTACATGACGCTCGGTCAGCCGGCGACGACGTTGTCGGGTGGCGAGGCGCAGCGCGTCAAGCTCGCCGCCGAGCTGTCGAAGGTGGCGACCGGGAAGACGCTGTACATCCTCGACGAGCCGACCACCGGTTTGCACTTCGCCGACATCGAGAAGCTGCTCGTCGTGCTGCAGCGGCTCGCGGACAGCGGCAACACCGTGCTCGTGATCGAGCACAATCTCGACGTGATCAAGCAGGCCGACTGGGTGGTCGACCTCGGTCCGCACGGCGGCGAGGCAGGCGGCGAGGTGATCGCCGTCGGTACGCCCGAGGACGTCGCGCAGGTCGCCGAGTCCTACACGGGGCAGTTCCTGCGGCCGTTGCTCGACCGCAGCGCGGTCGCGGCATGAGCCGTAGGCTCGACGGAGGCTCACAAGGAGCGGAGATACCGGCTTTGCCGGTGCTGGAGCGGGAATGAGCCGTAGGCTCCGCCGACTCGACCTGAGGAGCAAGCGCACGGCGGCGCTCGTGCTGGCGGCGGCTTGCGTGGTCGTCTTCGCGGCGGGTGTGCTCGCCGGCTGGATTCATCGGCACGACACGATCTGCAGCGACGGGAAGGCTCCCGTCGCACAGCGCTCCGACCTGCTCGGCAACACCGAGTTCCGGTGCCCCAACGGGCAGACGGTCACGGTCAGCTCGTAACGGCGCGATCAGGCTCGGTACGCTCATGACGTGGCTGTGACGAGCTCCGTCGACGCGCCGCACGGCATGCGCGACTGGTGGCTGCGCGCCGCTCTCGTCCTGCAGCGTCCTCGGCCCGTGTTCGTCGCGCTCCGCGACGACAGCCCCGGATCGCTCTCCGACCGCTCGGAGCCGGTGCTCGCGATCATCCTGCTGGCCGGGATCGCGCTCGTCCTCGCGACCGGTACCGCCGGCCAGCTGATGGACGATTCGCAGTACGACGCGTTGCTCGTCGCGGTCTGGGCCTTCATTGCGGGCAGCCTCACCGGGGTCTTGGCCTACTTCGTGTTCGGCGCGTTCGTGCACGGCGCCGTCAAGCTGCTCGGGTCTCAGGGGAGCTTTCGAAGGACGCGGCACGTGGTCGCTTTCGCCGCCGTGCCGATCGCGCTCTCGCTGGTGCTCTGGCCGTTCCGTCTCGCCCTGTACGGCGAGGACGTGTTCCGGACGGGAGGCAGCGACGCGGGCACCGGGTCGCACGTGTTCGAGCTGCTCGGTGCGCTCTTCCTGGCCTGGTCGCTCGCGCTGCTCGTCGTCGGCATCCGGGCCGTGCACGGCTGGACCTGGGCGCGCGCAGGTGCGGCCGTGGTGCTTGCGATCGGCGTGCCGGCCGTCGTGGCGGTCGCCTTCCACGTGCACTAGAGCCGGTGCCTGGCACCTTGGTGCCAGGCACCTCGTTGCGGGCACCCGCTACGAAGAGCGAGGTGCCAGCGCCGACTCGAACGCGGCGAGCTCCTCCGGCGTGATCCGGTAGGCGTGCTCGTCGCCGGGGAAGGCGCCCGAGCGCACGTCGGCGGCGTAGCGCGCGACCGCGTCGCCGATCGTCTCTGCGAGGTGGGCGTACTGCTTCACGAAGCGCGGCGTCGGGCCTTCGTACATCCCGAGCATGTCGTGCCACACGAGCACCTGACCGTCGGTCGCGCCGCCGGCGCCGATGCCGATCGTCGGGACGTCGAGCGCCTTCGTCACGCGCTCCGCC
This sequence comes from uncultured Thermoleophilia bacterium, assembly GCA_963774355.1. Lineage (GTDB taxonomy): Bacteria > Actinomycetota > Thermoleophilia > Gaiellales > Gaiellaceae > PALSA-600. The sequence goes on from CAVZER010000005.1 coordinate 95,427, forward strand.
ACCGCGGCGGGCACCGCCTCGAGCACGACGGCGAAGGCGCCCGCGGCCTGCAGCGCGAGCGCATCCTCGAGCAGCCGCTTCGCCGCGTCGGCCGTCCGGCCCTGCGCCTTGAAGCCGCCGAGCTTCGTCGCCGACTGCGGCGTCAGCCCCACATGGCCCATGACACCGATGTTCGACTCGGCGATCGCCCGAACGCGCCCGAGCATGCGGCCTGCGCCCTCGAGCTTCACGACATCGGCGCCGCCTTCCTTGACCATTCGAATCGCGCTCGTGACCGCCTGTTCGTCGGAGACCTCGTAGGTTCCGAACGGAAGGTCGCCGACGACGAGCGGGCGCCGCGCAGCCCGGGTGACGGCGCGCGTGAGGAAGATCATCTCGTCGAGGGTCACCGGCAGCGTCGAGGAGTGCCCGAGCATCACCATCGCCGCCGTGTCGCCGACCAGGATCAGCTCGACTCCGGCGTCGTCTGCGATCCGTGCGGCCGGAGCGTCGTACGCGGTGATCATCACGATCCGGTCGCCGCGGCGCTTCATCTCCGCGAGCTCGGGCAGCGGCAGCTTTCCCGGCGCGGGTGTGGCAGGGGCAGGCGTCCGTGGGCGCGTGCTCATCGGGACCCTCCTTGCAGTCGGATGTTGTCGATCAAACGCGTGTGCCCGACGCGCGCCGCGACGGCGAGCGTCGGCCCGTCGAGATCGGCGACGGCGAGATACTCCGGCTCGATTCCCGCGGTTGCGAGCACCAAGCGCGCCTGGCCCTCGTCACGCGTCGCAAGAGCGCGCGGGATCGCCGTCGCAGCGGCACGCTCGGCCGGCGTCAGCCGTGCGTTGCGCGAGGAGAGGGCAAGGCCGTCGGCATCGCGCACGGTCTCGACGACGCGGATCTCGACCTCGAGATCGAGATCGCGCACGAGCTGCTTCAAGACTGCGACCTGTTGAGCGTCCTTGCGGCCGAACCACGCGATCTGCGGGCGGACGATGTTGAACAGCTTGAGGCAGACGGTCGCGACGCCGCGGAAGTGACCCGGCCTCTGCGCCCCCTCCAGCCCTGCCGCGGCGCCCGCCGGCTCGACCCAGGTCGCGAATCCGGGCGGATACATCTCCGTGGCGGCGGGCGCGAAGAGCAGGTCGACTCCCGCCTCCTCGGCCGCCGCTGTGTCGGCGTCGAGGTCGCGCGGATACGCGTCGAAGTCGCCCTGCTCCGAGAACTGCGGTGAGTTGACGAACAGGCTCGCGACGAGGACGTCGCACGCGGGACGCGCGGCGGCGAACAGCGCCCTGTGCCCGGCGTGGAGCCCTCCCATCGTCGGCACGAGCCCGATCACTCCGCGCTCGCCGCGCAGCGCCTCGCGAACGTCGTCGATCCGCGTCGCGGACTTCATGGGCGCGTGGCCTCGGCGAGCGCTGCGTACAAGGGCTCGAGGCCGGGCTCGTCGGCGCGGATCGCCGCGAGGTGCCGCTCGACCGTCTCGCTGTCGCCGCGCGCGATCGGGCCGGTGAGCTCGAAGTCGTTCGCGATCGTGCGCTCCATCAGCGGGACGAGTGCCTCCGGCGGCGCTCCCGCGTCGGCCAGCAGCTGCGCCGCTCCGCGGTGCAGCGTGACCAGGAAGTTCGACGCCATCGCGGCCCCGGCGTGGTAGAGCGCGCGGCGATCGTCGGCCAGCACGAACGGCCGCAGACCGAGCGTGGTCGCAAGCGCGTGCGCGTGAGAGAGCGCTTCGGGTGTCTCGCCCGTGACGGCCGACCAGGCGCCGTCGAGCTGCTCTGGACCCGCGGCTTTGCGTCAGCGTCTGCAGCGGGTGGACGGAGAACCGGCGCACGTGCGGCGCGAGCTCGGCGAGGGGCGTCGCGCCCGAGACGTGCGCCACCCACGGGCCGAGCGGGACGGAGCGCGCCACCTCTGCGATCGCCCGGTCGGGCACGCAGAGCAGCCGCAGCTCGCCGTCTTCGCCGACGCGAACGCCTCGCTCGCGCAGTCGCGCGGCGATCGTCGAGCCGGCGCGTCCGGCCCCGATGACGGTGACGCTGTCGAACATGATTTGGCTCCAGCTCCGTGGGGATGCCGGGCACGACGAACTGTACCGCTCCGTCCGCCGGAGACGCCAAGATGCCGCTGCTAGGGTTGCTCCACGATGCCGATCTACGAGTACGTCTGCATGAGCTGTGAATCCCACTTCGAGGAGCTCGTCGGGATGTCGGAACCCGATCCGACCTGCCCCGACTGCGGCAACGCGAAGGTGGCGAAGCAGTTCTCGACGTCCTTCGCGGCGCACGGCACCGCCGGACAGCCCAGCTTCGGCGGCGGCTGTTGCGGCGGCAGTTGTGGCTGCTGCTGACCTTTCGCTGATCGCCTACGGCGACGTCGTCGCCGGCTGCGAGCGCTGCGCCCTCGCCGCGGGAAGGACCCAGGTCGTCTTCGGCGCCGGCTCGCCCGAGGCCGATCTGATGTTCGTCGGCGAGGCGCCCGGCTTCCACGAGGACAAGCAGGGCGTGCCCTTCGTCGGTGCCGCCGGCCAGCTGCTTTCGAAGCTGCTCGCGGGGATCGGCCTCGCACGCGAGGATGTCTATATAGGAAATGTCTTAAAGTGCCGGCCCCCCGGCAACAGGGACCCGCAGCCGGAGGAGATCCAGGCCTGCGAGGGGCATCTGTTCAAGCAGATCGAGCTGATCCAGCCCAAGGTGGTGGCGACGCTCGGCAACTTCGCGACGAAGCTGCTCTCGGGGAAGCCCACCGGCATCACGCGCGTGCACGGCCAGGAGCAGGAGGTCACCCTCGGCGGTCGCACCGTGCTCCTCTACCCGCTGTTCCACCCGGCTGCCGCCCTCTACACGCCGCGGATGCTGGACGTGCTCGAGGCGGACTTCGAGCGGCTCCCGGACCTGCTCGGCCGCGGGCACGAGCCTGTGGCCGCCGAGCCGGAACCGGCGGCAGAGGCGCAGCCGGTGCAGCTCGGCCTTTTCTAGGGCAGGCACCATTCCGGCGTGGACGCGGTGACCAGCTCGCCGGAGGAGACGGCTTCGCTCGCCGCCGACCTTGCGGCCCGGCTCGAGGCGGGGGACGTGGTCACCGTCTCGGGCGACCTCGGGGCGGGGAAGACCACCTTCGTCCGTGGCGCCGCGCGCGCGCTCGGCGTCACCGAGCCCGTTGCGAGCCCCACGTTCACCCTCGGCCATCGCTACGCCGCCGAGCCGCCGGTCGCGCACCTCGACCTCTACCGCGTGACCGGCCTCTCAGCCGAGGAGTGGGGCGACCTCGAGCCCTACTTCGACGACGCCGTCGTGTTCGTCGAGTGGCCGGAGCACGCAGGTGACTGGCTGCCCGCACCGCGCGCTGTCGTTACGCTCGGTCATGTCGACCTGTCACACCGAAGCGTCAGCATCGTGGAGCGATGACGATCATCGCGTTCGATACCGCCACCTCGTTCGGAGCGGTCTGCGCCGTTGATGCCCGCAGGGGAACGCCGTGCGACGGCGCGCGCCGGAGACCTGCTCGAGCTCGTCGACGAGCTCGTCGACGACCCGGCCGAGCTCGAGGGGATCGTCGTCGGCCGCGGGCCGGGAAGCTTCACGAGCATTCGCATCGGCCTGGCCGTCGCGCGGTCGCTCTCGTTCGCCCTGCAGATCCCCGTCGCGGGCGTCTCGACGCTCGACGCGTTCTCCGGCGGCGTCGCGGTGATCGACGCCCGGCGCGGTGAGGTCTTCACGGCCGGCCCGCGCGTCTGCCGCGCCGGAGGAGCTCATGGTCGAGGGCCTCGAGCTCGTCGGTGACGGCGCGATCCGGTACCGGGCGCAGTTCGAGGCGCGAGGCGCACGAGTCCCGTCCGACGACGATCCGCGCCACCGGCCCGACCCGGTGCTCCTGGCGGCGCAGGCCGGTGTGTTCGGCAGCGCCGAGCTGGTCGAGCCGCTCTACGTTCGTGAGCCCGATGCGAAGGTGGCCGTGTGACCGCCGTGAAGATCGACATCCGGCGCCTCGATCTCGCCGACCTCGACGCGATCGACGAAATCGAGCAGCGCGCCTATCCGACCCCGTGGTCGCGGGCGATGTTCGCATCGGAGCTCGCGAAGCCGACGTCGATCTGCCTCGGCGCATTCGAGGGCGACGAGCTCGTCGGTTACATCGTCAACTCGCGCTACGTCGACGCGTGGCACGTGATGAACGTCGCGGTCGACCCGGATCGGCGACGGCGCGGAATCGCGACGCAGCTCCTCGAGCATCTCTTCGACCTCACGCAGGGCGACGAACGTCGCGGCTACACGCTCGAGGTGCGCATCTCGAACGATCCGGCGATTCGTCTCTACGAGCGGCTCGGCTTCGAGCCGCGCGGCTTGCGCCGCGGTTACTACACCGACAATCGCGAGGACGCATTGATCATGTGGCGGGACTCCGGGACGCGACCACCCGCCGACTCCGACGCAACGTGATCCTCGGGATCGAGACGTCGTGCGACGAGACCGCGGCCGCGCTCGTGACCACGGACGGAGAGATCGTCGCCAACGTCGTCGCCTCGCAGGCCGATCTCCATGCGCGTTTCGGTGGCGTGGTGCCCGAGGTCGCGAGCCGCCGGCACCTCGAGCTCGTCGTTCCCGTTGTCTCGGAAACGCTGGCCGGGGCAGGCGCATCGCCTGCCGACGTCGAAACCGTCGCGGTGACGACGCATCCCGGCCTGATCGGAGCGCTGCTGGTCGGTGTCGCGGCAGCGAAGTCGTTCGCGTGGTCGCGCCGGCTTCCGCTCGCGCCGGTCGACCATCTGCACGGTCACGTCGCGTCGCTCTATCTGAGGCCGCTCGACCTCGAGCCGCCGTTCGTCTGCCTGCTTGGCGAGCGGCGGGCACACGATGCTGCTCGACGTCACCGATCGCGCGGGCTACCGGGTGCTCGGGACGACGCTCGACGACGCCGCCGGCGAGGCGTTCGACAAGGGTGCGCGGCTTCTCGGGCTCGGCTACCCGGGCGGTCCGGCGCTCGATGCGCTCGCGCAGCAAGGCGACCCGGCCGCGTTCGACTTCCCGGTGGCGCGCGTCCCGGGTCTCGACTTCTCGTTCTCCGGCGTGAAGACGGCGCTGCTCTACACCGTGCGCGACCTCGAGCCGGACGAGCTCGAAGCGCGCCGCGCGGACCTCGCGGCCGGGTATCAGCGTGCGATCGTCTCCGCGCTCGTCGAACGCGTGCGCGCGACGGGCGCCGCGCGGGTCGCCGTGGTCGGCGGTGTCGCTGCGAACAGCGCCCTTCGCGCCGCTCTTGCGGACGCCGCGCTCGCCCCGCTCGCGCTCTGTACCGACAACGCGGCGATGATCGCGTCGGCCGCGCGCTACGTCCGGGCCGTCCCGTATCCCGACTACCTTTCTCTCGATGCACAGGCTTCCGCGTAGCGTCGCCGTGGTCCTGCGTGCTCGTGGCTGCCGCAGCCGTCGGTGTGCTCGTGCGCGCGGTGTCCGCCGGAGGCCAGGCGACCACACCTCTCGCCGCGCGCCCCCGAGCTGGCTCGGGCTCGTCGGTGGGCCTCGCGCCGCGACCGCCTCGGGGCAGCGCATGATCGTCGTGCTGAAGACCCCGTCGGTTGCGCAGCGGCTGGCCAAGGTGCGGTACGCGACAGAGAGCCAGGAGCGCTCGTGGAGCACGCAGGCGATCGCCGCGCAGAAGGAGGTGCTGCTCTCGCTCGCCGCCCACGGGCTCCAGGTGCGGCCCGACTTCAGCTACTCGCGCGTCCTCGACGGCTTCTCGGCGACGCTCGATCCGCGGGCCGTCCCGCTGCTCGAGAACGACTCCGAGGTCAGCGGCGTCTATCCCGTTCGTGCTGCGTTTCCCGCCTCGACCTCGAGCTCCGTCCTCTCGTCGACGGACTTCTCGGAGCTGAGCGGACAGCCGGAAGCGGAGCTGCCCGGCTTCGACGGTCGCGGCGTCACGATCGCGCTGCTGGACACGGGCGTCGACCTGAACCAGCCCTATCTGAGGGGCCGCCTGCTGCCCGGCTACGACATCGTCGACGGCGGGAACGACGCCGCGGCGCGCGCGAACCCACGGGACCCGGCCCAGGTCGAGAGTCACGGCACCGAGCTCGCCGGGATCCTGGCCGGCAGCGACGGGCCCGGCGGGATTCACGGTGTCGCTCCGGGCGCGACGATCCTGCCGATCCGCATCGCCGGCTGGCAGCCGGCGACCAACGGCCGAGATCTCGTCTACAGCCGCACCGACCAGCTGATCGCCGGCCTCGAGCGCGCGGTCGATCCGAACGGCGACGGCGACTGCCACGACGCCGTTCGCGTCGCGCTGCTGGGGGTCGCCGAGCCGTACGCCGCGTTCACGGACGGGCCCGAGGCGGACGCGGTCGCCGGCGCGCTGGCACTCAACACCGTGGTGGTCGCTCCGGCCGGCAACGACGGCATCGCCGGGCCGAGCTTCGGCTCGGTTGCAGGCCCGGCGGGCGCACCCGGCGCGCTCGCCGTCGCCGCGACCGACACGCGTGACCAGGTTCCCGAGGCGCGCGTCGTGCTGCGGCGCGGTCTCGACGTGATCTTCGACCAGGACGTCCCGCTGCTCGGGGTCGAGGGCCCGTCGCACTCGATCACGGTCAGCCCGGCGCCGCCCGCGGCCGTCGGCGTGTCCGCGTTCGACAAGAAGGGCTTCAGCCGTGTCGCCGGGAAGGCGATCGTCGAGCCCGCCGGCAGCAGCCCCGAGACGCAGGCCGCCGCCGCGTCGAACGCGGGCGCGGCAGCGCTCGTCCTGTACGGCGACTCGCTCCCGGCCGGCTCGCTCCGTCTTTCGGGCCGGCAGACGGCTCCGGTCGTGGTCGTCCCGACCGGGCCGGCGCTCGAGCTCCTCGCTGCGCAACGCGCCGGGCTGAACGTCGGGGTCGCAATCGGTCCGGCGCGCCGCGAGACGAACGCCGGCCGGGGTGACGTGGCCGACTTTTCGTCGCGTGGCCTCGCATTCGACGGCAGCGTCAAGCCGGACGTCGCTGCTCCCGGCGTGTCGATCGCGACCTCGGAGCCCGGCTCGGCACCCGACGGCACGCCCATCTACGGGACCGTGAACGGGACGAGCGCGGCCGCGGCGACGGTCGCCGGCGGCGCCGCCGTGCTCGCGCAGATGCGGCCCGACCTCGACGGCCCGTCGCTCGAGAGCCTGCTGGTCGGCTACGCCCAGCCGGGAGGGGCGTCGACGACCGAGGCAGGCGCAGGAACGTTCCGTCTCGGCGCGTCGGCCGTCGGCGAGGTCGCGGCCCAGCCCACGACACTCGGCTTCGGGATCTGGGGCGGGCCGAAGTGGCACGGGACGCGAACGGTCGTCGTGCGAAACGTCTCGTCCAGACGGCTCGAGCTCTCGATCAGCGCGCTCAGCAACGTCGACCCCGAGGCGCTCGGCTTCAAGGTGACACCGGACCGGCTCTCCCTCGGCCCCGGAGCCGCCGCCGGCATCAAGATCCGGATCGTGGCGCCGGCGGCCCCCGGCCCTCAGACCGTCACCGGCGTGATCAGGATCGCTGCCGACGGCAGTGAGACGCTCCGCGTTCCGTGGGCGCTCGGCTTCCAGAAGCCTCCGACGAACCTGATCGCCCACGTGTCGCTGAGCTCGGTCGCGTTCAAGCAGTCCGACACGAAGCCCGCCGTCCTGACCGTGCAGGCCGGGAATCTCGTCAGGCAACACGATGCGATCGAGGTGCAGCCGGTCGACCGCCTCGACGTTCTTCTCTACACCGCGGGCGGCAACTACATCGGGCTCTTGACGCGGCTTCGAGATGTGCTCCCCGGGTCGTACAGCTTCGGCATCACCGGGCGCGGTCCGACGAGCGCGCCGCTTGCGCCGGGGGCGTACGAGCTGCGCCTCGCGGCCTGGCCGACGCTGCCGAACGACGCGACGCCGAGCCGCGCGACGGTGCGGTTCCGGATCCTGCCCTGACGCGCGTCACGCTGTACCACGCTCGAGGCTGCCACCTCTGCGAGCGCGCGCGTGAACTTGTCGTGCGCGTGCGCGACGACCTGCACTTCGAGCTCGACGAGGTCGATATCGCTGGTGACGCCGAGCTCGAGGCGCGGTATCGCGAATGGCTGCCCGTCGTGGAGATCGACGGGCAGCGTGCGTTCGTCTACTACGTCGACGAAGCCGCGTTCAGGCGGAAGCTGGCGAAGCTAGCGCCGCGCAGGAACGCGTACTGCTCGGCGCGCGATCGACGAGTTGTCTCGGTGTCGAACGCAAGGAACCCGTGTACCGCCTCCGGCCAGAGTGTCATCCTGGTCTCGTTGCCGGCTGTCCGCCAGCGGGCCTCCATGAACAGCGAGTCGTCGAGCAGCGGATCGAGCGTCCCGCAGGTGAAGAGCGCCGGCGGCATGTCGCGCAGATCTCCGTACAGCGGAGAGACATCCGGGTCGCGCCGCTCGCTATCCGTCGTGCCCGGGATGTAGTTCGCGACGAACCACTCCATCATCGGGTCCGAGAGGACGAGCTCGCGACCACCCCAGAGAAAGCGGCTCGGCGTCCCCGTCAGGTCGAACGCGCCGAAGGCGAGGTTGGCGGCTTGGAACGCGTCGCGGGGGGCGATGCCGCACCGGTCGCGGAGACGCAGCAGCGTCACGACAGCCAGGTGCGCACCTGCCGACTCGCCGCCGATCGCGCGCCGTCCTTCGAAACGCTCGAGCAGCCAGCGCGCCGCGTCCTCGCAGTCGTCGGGCGCCGCCGGATACGGATGCTCGGGCGCGAGGCGGTAGTCGACGCTCACCATCACGAGCCCGGTCGCGTCCGCGGCGGCCTTGAGCGCGGAATCCTGCAGATCGGCCGCACCGAGCGTCCAGCCGCCGCCGTGGAAGTGGAGGTACGCGCCTCGCGCCTCGCCCTCGGGCTCGACGACACGCAACGCGATCTCGCCGGCGCGACCCGCGATCCGCTCCCAGCGCGCCGCGGGGAGGTAGACCGGCGCGGGAAAGATGCCGCCGTCGGCGCGGCGGGCCTGCCGCGTGGTCTCCGCGGGGAGCGTGTGCACCGGTGGCAGGCCCTCGAGGAGCTGCTCCAGGCCGGCGTTGAACGCTCGCGTCTCCGCGAGCACCTCCTCGTCCGTCACGCGACGTGCTGGAAGCGCACGGCCGCTCGTTCTCGGCGCCGCTGGGCTTCGATCTCGCGATCTCTCGGCGGGGCAGAGGTGACGAGCTCGGCAAGCAGCTGCTCCGTTGTCGCGGCAACCGAATCGATTGCGCGCGCAAACGCCTGCTCGTTCGCACGTGACGGCTTCTGCATCCCGCTCACCTTCCGGACGTACTGCTCTGCGGCCGCACGGACCTCGTCGGGCGTCGTCGGCGGCTCGAAGTTGTACAGGCTTCTGATGTTCCGGCACATAGCGCCAGTCTATGGATGCGAGACAGGTGCAGGTGGCCCGCGCCCGACAACTGTCGGCCCGGTTGGATCCTTTGGGCACAATGCGCGCGAATGCTTCATGCGGCTCCCAACGGCGGTGGCGCGCCTGATCGCCTCACGGTCGGCGTCGCGGCGAGGCTCTCCCGATACCTGCAAGTCCTGACGCAGGCGAAGAAGATGGGCAAGGACCGGATCTCCTCGCAGGAGATCGCCGACTACACGAACATCAACGCGACGCAGATCCGGCGCGACCTGTCGAACTTCGGCAAGTTCGGCAAGCGCGGTGTCGGTTACTCGATCGACTCGCTGCTGTCCGAGATTCGCAAGATTCTTCGCACCCAGGGGCAGCACAACATCGCGCTCGTCGGCGCGGGGCGGCTCGGCCAGGCGATCGCGAGCTCGCCGATCTTCGCCGAGCACGGCATCAACATCGCCGCCGTCTTCGACACCGATCCGGCCAAGCTGGGGCACGACCTCGGCGCCTCGCCGGTCGAGGACGAGCGCAGGCTCAAGGACGTCGTCCGTGAGAAGAACATCGTCGTCGGAGTGCTCGCCGTTCCTGCTCTGGCCGCGCAGAAGGTCGCCGACGACCTGGTCGACGCGGGCGTCCGGATCATCTTCAACTACTCGGAGGCGCTGCTCGACGTTCCGGGCGATGTGACCGTCCATACGTCGAACCCGGCGGTCGACCTCCTCCACGCGCTCTACTTCCACCTCACCTAGAGGCTTGATGTGAAACTCACGCACTCACGGCTGGTGCGTCAGACGCGGCGCGGCTCGGTCTGTCCGGGCTCGCCCGTAGCCACCGCTACGGGCAGCGCCCGCCCCGTCCAATCCGCTTGGTCTGACGCATCCCCGCGGGCACCCCGTTTCACATCAAGCCTCTAGCAACCGGTGCGCGTCTCGCTCTGGCACGGTTACCTGCTCGGCGGGACCGGTTCGAACGTCTACACCCGCGCGCTGGCCCGTGAGTGGAGCAGAGCCGGACACGAGGTGACGGTCGTCTGCCAGGACCGCGCAGCGGAGCAGTACGACCTCGGCGGGGCGCGCGTGATCGTGCCCGAGCTGCCGGACCGGCTGCTGCCGACGTTCGTGATCGACCGCTACCCGGGCCTCGAGCCACGCCTGCTCCAGGACCTGACGCCCGCCCAGCGGGCCCACTTCGTCGCCGCGAACGCGGAGGTGTTACGGGGGCTTCCCGCCGATCTCGTGTTCGCCAACCACGTGCTCCTCGGCGGGCCTGTCGGCGACGCATCCGGTCTGCCTTTCCGGGTGAAGGCGCACGGCTCCGAGCTCGAGTACTCGATGCGTGGGCGCCCGGAGCTCGAGCGCTGGGGGCGCGAGACGTTGGCAGCGGCCGACGCGACGTTCGTCGGCTCCGAGCACATCCGATCGGTGCTCGAGGAGGTCGTCGGTCAGGTCGAACGCGTGCACACCGTTCCGCCGGGCGTCGACGTCGAGAAGTTCACGCTGCAGGACCGCGCCGCCGCGCTCGCACAGCTGATCGCAGAGGCGGAGGCCGATCCCCCGAACCCGGGCAACGCGAACGAGCGTCTCCCGGACGACGGCAACGCCCCGCGGCTGCGGGCATTCCTCTCCGGCGACGAGCCGACGATCGTGTACTTCGGGAAGCTGATCGAGCAGAAGGGCGTACAGCTGCTGCTCGCTGCCATGCAGGAGATCGACGCACGACTCGTCGTCGTCGGGTTCGGGCCTTACCGGCCGGTGCTCGAGGCCCTGGCCCCGCCGCGGACGCTCTTCACGGGGCCGCTCGAGCACCGGCACCTCGTCCATCTGCTTCCGCTCGCCGATGCCACCGTCGTGCCCTCCGTCTTTCCGGAGGCGTTCGGCATGGTCGCCGCCGAGGCGGCCGCAGCCGGCTCGCCGCCGCTCGTTGCGCGGCACTCCGGGCTCGCCGAGGTCGCAGCCGGGCTCGAGCAGGGCTATCCCGAGCGGTTCCGCCACCTCGCGTCGTTCGAGCCCGGCAACGTGAACGACCTCGCGCGCAAGCTCGCCGAGCTCGTCGCGCTGCCCACCGGCGAGCGCGAGGCGCTCGGGTCAGCCGCCCGGTCCGTCGTGCTCGAGCGGTGGTCGTGGGGAAGCGTTGCGGCGAGACTCCTCGCCCCCGTCTAGATGGTTGATGACATGAGATCGTCTGTTTCGGGGCGTGGAGTGGGTGTGCTGGGGCGCGGCGGCGTGCCGGCGGCGATGGCAGCGCCATCGGTGCCGGTGCGACGTCGTGAAGCGGACGGCTTGACTGCGGCGGCTCTGCCGTCGCGGTCGGGCCGGGAGCGGCCCGGCGCGGCCAGGCCGCGCAGCCGTACGCGCGAGCACATGGCATCAACCATCTAGGCTTCGCGCGCGATGGGCGAGGAACAGCGGGTCTCCTGGCAGGAGCTGCTCCGACAGGCGCGCGAGTCGTTCGAGGGTGGGACCGATCTGACGGTTGCCGTCGAAGAGGAGTTCGCGCTGCTCGATCCGGAGACCCTCGAGCTGACGAACCGCTTCGAGGAGGTCTACGGGACGGCGCTCGCCGTTCCGGAGCTCGCGCCGCACGTCGTCGGCGAGCTGATCGCGTCGGAGATCGAGGTTCGAACAGGTCGCTGCGAGAACTTCACCCAGGCGGGGGCAGCCATGCAGGAGCGACGTTCACAGCTCCACGCGGTTGCGCGCGAGCGCGGAGTCGCTCTCGGCAGCACCGGTACCCATCCGTGGAGTCGATGGCAGGACCAGCGCATCATCGACACGCCGCACTACCGCCGCAACGACGAGCTGCTGCGCTACGTCGTGTGGCGGAACAACAGCTTCGGCCTGCACGTGCACGTCGGGATCGCCGGTGCGGACCGGGCCGTGGCGGTGCACGACGGGCTCCGGAACTTCTTGCCCGAGCTGCTCGCGCTCTCCGTGAGCTCGCCGTTCATCGAAGGCGTCAACTCGGGCTTGCACTCGGCGCGTACGGAGATCTTCACCCGGATGTTCCCACGCTGCGGGATCCCCGATGCGTACGGGAGCTGGCGCGGGTTCTCCGACTACGTCGCGTTCCTCTATCGAACCGGGTCGATCACGGAGAACACGCAGATCTGGTGGAGCGTTCGTCCGCACCTCGCCTATCCAACGATCGAGCTGCGCATCTGCGATGCGCAGCCGGACCTTGCAGAGTCGCAAGGGGTGGCGGCGCTCTGTCACGCGCTCGCCGCCCGATGCGCCCGCGCCTACGACGAGGGTGAGCCGCTTCCGAATCACTCGAACCGGATGCTCGAAGAGAACCTCTGGCGCGCGATTCGCTACGGCCTCTCGGGGGAGCTGCTCGACCTCGACCGCGGCGAGCCGGTTCCGGCGCGCGCACGGCTCGAGGCGCTCGTCGACTGGGTCCAGCCGGTCGCCGACGAGATCGGCGCCACGCCGTATCTCGCGGTCCCCGCGCAGACCGCGTCCGAACGCCAGATCGCACAGGCTGAGGAGGGCATGACGCTCGAAGAGATCTTCGCCGAGCAAGTGCGGGCGGGTGAGCCGGTTGAAGGCTGAAGGGCCGCCGGAGGACTTCAGCGAGCAGCTCGCCGCGCTCGATCTCGGGCTGCTGCTCGCCTCGACAGCGTCGACGATTGCGAGCCTCGCCTACACCAAGCTCGAGCGCGACGATCTGGTCCAGGCCAAGCTCGGGATCGACGCGCTGGCGGCCCTCGTTCCGCTGCTCGAGGCCGATGCCAGGCGGGATCTGACCGCGGCGCTCGCGAGCCTGCAAATCGCCTATTCGGCGCGGGTTTCGGCGGGCTCCGGCGGCTCGGCCACCGGTTCTTTGTGATACATAACTGCCCGCGCCGAAGCCCTTCGGCGCTTGACTTTGTGAGGGAGCTCTAAACGATGGATTGGTTCATGCAGCACGCGGTGCTTGTCGGCTTCCTCGGAGCCGCCATCGCCGTTTTGTACGGCATCTACCTGACCTACTGGATCCTCAAGCAGCCGTCCGGCAACGACCGGATGCGCGAGATCGCGGCGGCCATCCAGGAGGGCGCAGCCGCCTACTTGAAGAAGCAGTACACGACGATCGCCGTGGTCGCGATCGTGCCGTTCATCCTCCTCGGCGTCTACGACAAGCTGGGTTGGGGAACAGCGTTCGGCTTCCTGATCGGCGCGACGCTTTCGGCCGCCGCCGGTTTCATCGGGATGAACGTCGCCGTTCGCTCGAACGTGCGCACCGCCGAGGCGGCGCGCCACGGTCTGAAGCCGGCGCTCAATGTCGCCTTCCGCGCCGGGTCCGTGACCGGGCTGCTGGTCGTCGGGCTCGGGCTCTTCGGCGTCACCGGTTACTACTGGTTCCTCACGGACGTGCTGAACCACACGCCCACGTCGGCGATCAAGGATCTCGTCGGGCTCGCGTTCGGCGGCTCCCTCATCTCCGTCTTCGCCCGGCTCGGCGGCGGCATCTTCACGAAGGCTGCAGACGTCGGAGCAGACCTCGTCGGCAAGATCGAAGCCGGTATCCCGGAGGACGACCCGCGCAACGCGGCGGTGATCGCCGACAACGTCGGTGACAATGTCGGCGACTGCGCCGGCATGGCGGCCGACCTCTTCGAGACGTACGCCGTCACGGCCGTCGCGGTGATGTTGCTCGGCACCGCATTTCCCGAGGCGAAGCTCTATCTGTTCCCGCTCGCGATCGGCGGTGTGTCGGCCGTCTCGTCGGTGATCGGCACGTTCTTCGCACGCGTCGGAAAGGGCGAGAACGCCGTCATCAACGCGTTGTACAAGGCGGTGCTTGTCGCAACGCTGCTGTCGGCGCTCGGGTTCATCCCGATCACGATGGCGTTCGACACCGGTAAGTACGACTTCACCGATCTCTACGTCTCGGCGATCGTCGGCCTGGTTGTCACCTTCCTACTGGTTGCGATCACGGAGTACTACACAGGCACGCGGTGGAACCCGGTGAAGATGATCGCGCGCGCATCGCAGACCGGCCATGCGACCAACATCATCGAAGGTCTCGCCGTCGGCATGCAGGCGACCGCTTTGCCGGTGATCGTGCTCGTTGCAGGCATCCTCGTCGCAAACCACTTCGCCGGGCTCTTCGGCATCGGTGTCGCCGTCATGGCCCAGCTCTCGATGACGGGCCTGATCGTCGCCCTCGACGCCTATGGCCCCGTGACCGACAACGCGGGGGGTATCGCCGAGATGGCCGACCTGCCCGAAGGCGTGCGTGCGATCACCGATCCGCTCGACGCCGTCGGCAACACCACGAAGGCGGTGACCAAGGGCTACGCGATCGGCTCGGCTGCACTCGCCGCCCTCGTGCTCTTCGACTCGTACACCACCGGGCTCGCCAAGCAGGGGCTGCCGACGATCTTCACGCTGTCGGACCCCTGGGTCATCGCCGGACTGTTCATCGGCGGCCTGATGCCGTTTCTCTTCGCGTCGCTCGCCATGCAGGCGGTCGGACGGGTCGGCGGCGAGGTCGTCCAGGAGGTACGCCGCCAGTTCCGCGAGCATCCGGGGATCATGGAGGGCACCGAGCGGCCCGACTACAGCCGCGCTGTCAGCATCGTCACGGGCTCGGCGATCAGGTCGATGCTCGCCCCGGCTCTGGTCCCGATCGCGGTCCCGATCGTCGTCGGCATCATCAGCGTGCGCATGCTGGGCGGCCTGCTGATCGGGACGATCGTCACCGGCCTCTTCCTCGCGATCTCGATGACCTCCGGCGGCGGCGCCTGGGACAACGCGAAGAAGCTGATCGAGGACGGTGCCTTCGGCGGGAAGAACTCCGAGGCGCATGCCGCGGCGGTCACGGGTGACACGGTCGGCGACCCCTATAAGGACACCGCCGGTCCCGCGATCAACCCGATGATCAAGATCGCGAACATCGTCGCGATCCTGATCATCCCGCTGCTCATCTCCATTCACAGTTAACAGAGCGAAAACGCCGCGCGGCGGACCTTGCCCGCCGCGCGGCGTAGCCTTCGCGGGTGCCTGCGACCGATCAGCGGCTGCTCCATCTCTCGCTCGTCCTCGGGAGCGACCTCGTCGGTCGCGCCGGCGCGCGCCTTGGCCGCGTGGACGACCTGCTCGTCCGTCTGGGCGCCGACGACTACCCGCCGGTGACCGCGGTGCTCGCGCGCGTCGCCGGGCACTCCGTTGTCGTTCCCGGCGACGCGGTCGCCGAGCTCGAGTACGGCCGCGTCACGCTCGCTACCGACCGCCTCGACCTGCGCCCGTTCGAGCGGCGGCCCGACGAAGTGTTGCTGCGCGAGGACGTCCTCGACCGTCAGCTGATCGACGTCGACGGCGCCCGCCTCCGGCGCGCGAACGACATCGAGCTCGCCCGCAGCGACGGCTGGTGGCGCGTCGTGGGCGTGGACGTCGGACCGCGCGGAATCCTGCGCCGCGTCTTTCCCCGCCGGTTCGCGCGCCACGTCGGCGACAGCGTCGTGATCGACTGGGTCCAGCTCGAACCGTTCACCGGGCACGTCCCGAGCGTCCGGCTGCGCGCGCCGCACCCGAAGCTCTCGCGTCTGCACCCGGCCCAGCTCGCCGACCTCGTCGAGGCGGCCGGTCACCGGGAGGGCGAGGAGATCATCGCCGCGGTGCACGACGACCCCGAGCTCGAGGCCGACGTGTTCGAAGAGCTCGAGGCCGCGCATCAGCGGGAGTTCCTCGAGGAGCGTGACGATTCGGAGATCGCGGCCGTGCTCGCGCGCATGGAGACGGACGACGCTGTCGATCTGCTGCTCCAGCTAGATGAGCCGCGCCGCGAACCGATCATCAATCTGTTCCCGGCCGTGCAGCAGCGCAGGGTGCGCGCGCTCCTCGGTCACGATCCTGCAACGGCGGGCGGCCTGATGAGCCCCGACTTCGTCTGCGTCTACGCGCAGGCCACGGTTGAGGAGGCACTCGACCGGGTTCGGCAGTCCGGCGCCGCGGCGGAGACGCTCGAGCTCGTCTACGTCATGAACACCGCACGCCGCGTTCACGGCGGCATCGCCCTTGCCGACCTCCTCCGAGCGGCCCCGGAGGCTCCGATCGGCGAGATCGCCCCCATCCCGCGGGTGGTGCGGCTGGATGCCGAGCTCGAGGAAGTCGCGCGGATGATGACCGACTTCGACCTCACCGTCGTCGGCGTCGTCGACGACGAGCAGCGCCTGCAGGGCGTGGTGACGGTCGACGACGTGCTGGAGCTGGTGCTTCCGCGTGGCTGGAGGCGAAACTTCACCCTGGGGGACGGATGACGTGCGGCGCCTCTCGACCCCGTTTCGGGTGTTCTCGCGCCCGCGTAGACGGCTGTTCGTCGTTCTCGCCGTCCTCGGCCCCGGCCTGATCGCCGCCAACGCCGGCAACGACGCCGGCGGCATCGCGACGTACTCGTCCGTCGGCGCACGGTACGGCTACGCGCTGCTCTGGATGATGGTCGTGATCACGATCTCGCTCGTCGTCGTGCAGGAGATGGCCGCGCGCATGGGTGTCGTCACCGGCAAGGGCCTGGCCGATCTGATTCGCGAGGAGTACGGCATCCGCTGGGCGCTCTTCGCGACGGCCTGCGTGCTCGTCGCGAATCTCGGCATCTGCATCTCGGAGTTCGTCGGCATCGGGGCTGCGCTCGGGCTCGCGGGCGTCCCGACGTACGTGTCCGTCCCGATCGGCGCCGTCGCCGTGTGGCTGCTCCTCGTGCGCGGGACCTACAGGTTCGCGGAACGGATCTTCGTGATCATGACGATCCCTTTCTTCGCCTACCCGATTGCGGCGATCCTCGCCCGCCCGAACTGGGGAGACGTGGGGCACGCCATCGTCGTCCCGCAGGTCCAGACCTCGGCGCCGTACCTCATTCTGTTCGTCGCGACCGCCGGCACGACGATCACGCCGTTCATGCAGCTCTACCTCCAGTCGGCGGTCGTCGAGCGCGGCCTCGGCCCGGATGACTTGAACAACGAGCGCGCCGAGGTGATCTCCGGCTCGATCTTCGCGAACGTGATCGCGAGCTTCATCATCATCGCAACGGCCGCGACCCTGTACTTCCACGGCCACCGCGAGGTGAACTCGGCTGCCGAAGCAGCGAAGGCGCTCGAGCCGGTCGCCGGTCGGTTCGCCGAGGTCCTGTTCGCGGTCGGCCTGCTCGGCGCGAGCCTGCTGGCAGCGGCGATCCTGCCGGTCACCGCCGCATACGTGATCTCCGAGACGTTCGGCTTCGAGAGAGGGATCTCACGCTCTCCACGCGAAGCGCCGGTGTTCGTGGGTGTCGTCACCGCTCTCGTGGTGATCGGTGCGATCGTCGCGATGATCCCCGGTATCCCGGTGTTCAGCCTCCTCGTGGGCGTGCAGGCGGTGAACGGCCTGCTGCTCCCGGTCACGCTGTTCTTCGTCTGGCGCCTGTCCGCGAGCCCGGACGTGATGGGGGACTATCGGAACGGACGGATCTTCAGCGTGGTCGCCGGGCTGACCGTGATCGCGACGTCCGGCCTTTCGCTGCTCCTGCTCGCCGTCATCGTCACGGGTATCTGACGGCGCTACGGTGGCGCCGTGCGAGTTCGCTCTCTCTTCGGCGCCGCAACCCCGCTCGTGGGGACGATCGTCCTGCTCGCGGCTGCGACCGGCATCGTCTACGCGTTGCGTCCGGTTGCGCCGACGCTGAGCCTCGGCGTCGTCTACACGCCGGCGGTGATCATCGTGGCCGTCCTCTACGGCATGGGCTACGGCATCGGCGCGGCCATCGCCGCCATGCTCGCGTTCAACTTCTTCTTCCTTGCGCCCGTCCACACGCTCTCGCTCGCCGACGGACGCAACTGGGCGGCACTCGCCGTGTACGTCGTGAGCGCCGTGATCGCCAGCGAGCTCGCGGCGCGCGCGCGCCGTCAGGCCGCCGAGGCGGTGCAACGCGAGCGCGAGGCGGCGCTGATCGCGGACACTGCGGCGGAGCTCTTGCATCGCGACGCCGCCGTCGACGAGATTCGAGCCCGGGCGGAGAGCGTGTTGCAGGACGCCGACGATCGGGCGCGGGCGCGGTACGACGCGGCGCTCGAGGCGCTGCTCGAGGTCGCCGAGGAACGTCGCCGTCTGGAAAACCAGGCGCGGGAGGCCGAGGCGCTGCGGCAGTCGGACGCGATCAAGACGACGATCATCCACGCCGTCTCGCACGACTTCCGCACGCCGCTGGCGACGATGACGGCGGCGCTCGGAGGGCTCTCGAGCGACGAGGTCGAGCTGTCGAACGAGGATCGCGCGGAGCTGCTCGAGGTGCTCGCCAGCGAGCTCGCACGCCTGACGCGCCTCGTCGAGAACCTGCTCGATCTCTCTCGCCTGCAGGCGGACGCCGCTGTTCCGAATCTCGAGCTCTGGGAGATCGGGGAGCTCGTGGCACTCGCGGTCGACGAGGTGGGGCGTGGCAGAGTCACGGTGAGCCTCGACGACGATCTGCCCGCCGCGCGCGTCGACGCCACGCAGATCCAGCGCGTGCTCGTCAACCTGATCGAGAATGCGATCAAGTTCTCGCCCGCCGGTGCAGCGGTGGAGGTCTCGGCGCACGACGGTGGTGGCTCGGTGACGATCGACGTGGACGACCGGGGCGGCGGCATCCACGAGGACGAGGCCGAGGCGCTGCTCGAACCGTTCGCGCGGGGCAGGGCGGTCGGGCACGGCGCGGGGCTCGGGCTTGCGATCGCACGCGGCTTCGCTGTCGCGAACGGCGGTTCGGTCTCGCTCTCCCCGCGCGCCGGCGGCGGGACGCGTGCCAGGCTCACGCTGCCGGCCGAGCGGCTGGCTGCGGGAGCGATGAGTTGAGCGCAGGCGCACGCGTCCTCGTCGTCGACGACGAACCGCAGTTTCTTCGCGCCCTGGCGACGAACCTCCGCGGTGCCGGTTACGACGTCGAGACGGTGACGACCGCGGGCGAGGCGATCACGGCTGCGGGCCTCAACTCACCCGACGCCGTCATCCTCGATCTCGTCCTCCCGGACGGGAGCGGCACGGACGTCTGCCGCGAGCTTCGTCAGTGGAGCGAGGCCCCGATCATCGTCATCTCGGCGGTGGGCGACGAGAACGAGAAAATCGCGGCGCTCGACGCCGGGGCCGACGACTACGTGACCAAGCCGTTCGCAATCGGCGAGCTGCTCGCGCGGCTGCGGGCCGCGCTGCGGCGGTCGACTGCGCCCAGTGAGCCCGTGATCTCGTTCGGAGACGTTCGTGTCGACCTCGAGAAGCAGTCGGTCGAGGTCTCCGGCCGGCACGTGCATCTGACGCCGCACGAGTTCGGGATCCTGCGCTTGCTCGCGACGAACCCCGGCAAGCTGCTCACCCACCGGACGATCCTGCGCGAGGTCTGGGGGCCCGCGTACGCCGACGAGTCGAACTACCTGCACGTCTACGTCTCGCAGCTGCGCCGGAAGATCGAGCCGGACCCCTCGTCGCCGCGCCACCTGCTCACCGAGCCCGGCGCCGGATACCGCCTCGTCCTCACCACCTGACGCCTCGACTGCGGTTTGAGGTTTCCTTGAGGGGAAGCCGTCCGATCCTCAGCCGCGGTTGAGAAACGGCGTCCTACCGTGGATGCGTGGTATCGCTCCGTGTCCTCCAGCCCGTCCGCGAGCTCCAGAAGCGCCGTGCCCTCCAGGCCGAGCGCCGCGCCGCCGACGAGGAGCTGATCGCGTCCGTCCTCCCGTCGCCGCGCCTCGCGTGGCGCGTCCAGGAGCTCGTCGCGCCCGAGTACCGGCTCGGCGTCTCTCGCGGCCTCACGGACGTCGTGCACGAGGCGGACGGCAGCCGCCTTCCGGGCGCCTCGCCGCTCAACCGCGCCGCGGTGCGATCCGCGCGCCCGCAGCTGCTCGCGCTCGCGAGCCGTCTCGCCGACTTCGAGGTGCACGTGCTCCCGCGCGGCGTGCTGCTCGCCGACCGCCTCGTCACCGACTCGCACAGCCCGCTCTACGACCGTGCGCTGGCCGACCGGGCCGGCCGGGAAGCCGAACGCGCACTGGCGGCGCTCGAGCGTCGAGCGACCACGTGACAACCGAGGCAGGCAGGCCGCGGCTCCGGCGGTTCGTGATCGGGCGCGCGATGGCGTCCGATCAGATGGAGGAGACGCTGCTGCCCAAGTGGCTCGCGCTCCCGATCTTCGCCTCCGACCCGCTGTCGTCGGTCGCATACGCCACGGAGGCCGCACTCGTCGTCCTCGTCGGCGCGTCGGCAGGCGCGGCGCATCTCGCGTTTCCGATCTCGCTGGGAATCGCCGCGCTGCTGGCGATCGTCGTCGCCTCGTATCGCCAGACGGTGCTCGCCTACGAGACGTCGGGCGGCGCCTACATCGTCGCGAAGGAGAACCTCGGCCGTGTGCCGAGCCTGATCGCGGCTGCGGCGCTGCTCACCGACTACATCCTCACCGTCGCCGTGTCGGTGGCGGCCGGAGTGCTCGCGCTCACCTCGGCGGTCAGCAGCCTGCGAGGGCACGAGCTCGTGCTGTCGCTCCTGTGCGTCGTCCTGATCACGCTCGCGAACCTCAGAGGCGTGAAGGAAGCCGGCGTGCTGTTCGCGCTCCCCACCTACGCGTTCGTGACCTCGATCTTCGTGCTGATCGGGACCGGCGTCACGCGCTGCGCCACATCAGGCTGCCCGCAGGCCGTCGTCCCGCATCCCATCGCTGCCGGGACGGGTGCGGTCACGCTGTTCGTCGTCCTGCGCGCGTTTGCGTCCGGGTCGACGGCACTGACCGGGGTGGAGGCGATTGCAAACGGCGTGAACGCCTTCCGGCGGCCTCACGGTCGCAACGCGGCCGCAACCCTCGCGACCCTCGGCGTGATCGCGATCGTCATGTTCGTCGGCGTCTCGTGGCTCGCCGTGCACATGCATGCTCTGCCGGCGAACTCGGGGACGCCGTCGGTGCTGTCACAACTCGCGCGAGCCGCCTTCCCGGCCGGCTCCTGGAGCGGCTTCATGTACTGGGCCGTGCAGATCCTGACGCTGGCCGTCCTCGTCCTCGCGGCCAACACCTCGTTCCAGGGCTTCCCGCGCCTCGCGGCGCTGCTCGCCCGCGACCGGTTCTTCGCCCGGCAGTTCACCAACCTCGGCGACCGGCTCGTCTTCTCGAACGGGATCCTCGTGCTCGCTGCGACGGCCGCGACGCTGCTCGTCGTCTACAACGCCAGCGTCGACTCGCTGATCCATCTCTACGTGATCGGGGTGTTCAGCGCGTTCACGATCTCTCAGGCCGGGATGGTCCGCTACTGGCTGCGCACGCACGACCCCGGCTGGCGCTACCGGGCGCTCCTGAACGGCGTCGGTTCGACCGCGACCGGGCTCGTCACGCTGATCGTGATCTGGACGAAATTCACGGAAGGCGCGTGGCTCGTGATCGTGGCGATCCCGCTCTTCGTGCTCGGGTTCGTCGGCATCAACCGCCACTACCGGCGCTTCAACCGGCGCCTGGCCGCGGGTGTCGGCGCGATCCGCGCCGCGGGGACGCCGACGAATCACGTCCTGCTCTGGGTCGAGTCGCTCGACGTCGCGACCGAAGGCGGCCTCTGGTACGCGCGGCAGATCGCCGACAACCACTCGATCCGCGCGCTGCTCACCCGCGGCCGGCGCACGGATCCGGCGATCCGGCCGCGGTGGTTCGACTACGCGCCTGCCGGCCCGAAGCTCGAGCGGCTCGCGACCGACGAGGGACGGACGCAGGCGGTGCTCGAGGAGGTCTGGCGGCTTCCCCGGAGCGAATCCGACTTCGTCACGGTCGTCGTCCCCGAGCAGTTCCGCGGCCGGTCGCTGTTGGCGGCCGCCGCGCGAACGTCCTTCCGGCTCAAGCTGCGGCTCCTCGCCCAGCCCGGGACGGTGATCGCCGACGTGCCGGTCGTGTCGAGGCTGAAAAGCCCGGAGGGAGCGACGCCGAGCAAGCTCGCGGTCCGCGTTCTCCTCTCCGATGTCCACGCCGGCTCTCTGCGCGCGCTCACGTACGCGGAGTCACTCGGGATCGAGGATACGCGTGCCGTCTCGTTCGCCTTCGACAGCGAGGAGGCGAACCAGCTCGCGGATCGCTGGGGCCGGGCGGGCATGACGATGCCGCTCGACCTGAGCGACGCGCCCTACCGCGACGTCGGGACGCCGCTGCTCGCCTACATCCGTGAGCTCACCGCCGATCCCGAAACCGTGGTCAACGTCGTCATGCCGGAGATCGTCGTCCGCGGGTGGTCGCGACTGCTGCACAACCAGCGGGCGATCTACGTGAAGCGGCTGCTCATCTTCGAGCCCCACGTGATCCTCTCCAGCGTCCCGTATCAGCTCTTCAGGTAACGCGAAAACTTCTCTCCATCAGGGTCGGTCGCGCGTCGCGGCCGAAGCCGGGCTCGGCCCGGCGAGAGGCCTGAGCAACCTCGCGCGGTGTAGCGCCAGGAAGAAGGGGGCCAACGGGGGAAACATGGTTTCCCCCGTTAGTGAATAGCATCGTGCCGTGCCCAGGCGGCGCCGACAGACGCATGGCCTCGAGCGGGTGCTGGGCGCACCGGCGCTGTTCGCAACTGCCTACGGGAACGTCGGCTCCTCGATCTACTACGCGCTCGGCCTGACGGCGGGCATCGCGCTCGGCCTCACCCCGGTCGTCTTCATCGTCAGCGGCGTGATCTTCGCAGCGACGGCTGCGACGTACGCCGAGGGCACGGTCCGCTATCCGGAGGCGGGTGGCTCGTCGAGCTTCGCCCGCCACGCGTTCAACGAGCTGGTCTCGTTCGGGGCCGCGTGGGCGCAGATGCTCAACTACGTGATCACCGTCGCAATCTCGGTGATCTTCGTCCCGCACTACCTCTCGATCTTCTGGGAGCCGTTGCGGACGAACCCGTGGGACATCATCGTCGGGATCGCCCTCACCTGGCTGCTGGTCGGGAATCAACATCATCGGGATCAAGGAGGCGGCGGGCCTCAACATCCTGCTCGCCGTCATCGACTTCGCGACCCAGCTGCTGCTCGTCGGGCTCGGCTTCTTCCTCATCTTCAGCCCGCACGTGCTCGTGCACAACGTGCATCTGGGCATCGCTCCGACGTGGAGCAACTTCCTCCTCGCGATCCCGGTCGCGATGATCGCCTACACCGGGATCGAGACCGTCTCGAACCTCGCCGAAGAGGCGCGCGACCCCGTCCGCTCGATCCCGCGCGCGATCTCGTGGGTGGCGATCGCCGTCTTCGCGATCTACTTCACGCTGCCGTTCATCGCTCTCTCGGCGATGCCCGTCGTCCGCGTGGGCGGCGTCTACGTGACGAAGCTGGGGCTGCCGCCGCCTCACGGGTTCGAGAACGATCCGGTTCTCGGCCTGGTCGAGAACCTCGGCCTCCACGGCTTCACCCTGGCGACCGCGAAGGTCTACGTCGGCATCCTCGCGGCGACGATCCTCTTCATCGCCACGAACGCAGGCGTGATCGGTGCGTCGCGCATCACGTACGCGATGGCGAGCCACCGTCAGCTTCCGGAGATGTTCCGGCGGCTGCACCCGCGGCTGAAGACGCCTTGGCTCGCGCTGCTCGTGTTCGGAGCGATCGGGCCGACGATCTTCCTGCTCGCCGGGAAGGTCGGCTTCCTCGGGCGGATGTACGCGTTCGGCGCAATGCTGTCGTTCACGATCGCGCACGCCTCGGTGATCGCGTTGCGTATCAAAGACCGCGATGGCGAAAGCCAGTGGCGGGCGGGGCCCAACATCACGATCGGAGGGATCTCGTGGCCCCTCTTCGCGATCTTCGGCGGGCTCGGGACCGGGATCGCGTGGCTGGTCGTGGTGATCCAAGATCCGGCAACGCGCTACGCGGGCTTCGCCTGGCTCGCGGTCGGGTTCATCTTCTACCCGCTGTACCGCCGTCACGCTCACCTGCCCTTGACCGTGACGGCGCGCGCGCCGCTGCCGCTGGGGCCGGCCCTCGCGCTCGAGTACCGGTCGATCCTCGTGCCGATCGTGACCGGGCCGGAGTCGCACGAGGCCGTCGAGGTCGCCGCGCGCCTGGCGACCGAGCGCGCGGGCCGGATCGTCCTGCTGCGCGTGATCGTCGTCCCCCTGGAGCTGCCGCTGGACGCCGACCTCGCAGCCGAGCTGGACGAGGCGAACCGCGTGCTCGACGAGGCCCGGGCGATCGCGGCGCAATACGGCGTTCGCGTTGTCGAGCGCATGGTCCGTGCCCGCCACGCCGGCCGGGCGATCGTCGACGAAGCCGAGCGTCGCGTCTCCGAGATCATCGTCCTCGGCGCCCCGCGCGGGCAGCATCGAGCGATCTTCGGCCACACCGTGGACTACGTCCTCAAGCACGCGCCGTGCCGCGTGATGGTCGCTGCCGGACGGAAGGCCGCGTGATGCACCGGAACGCGGTGCAGCTGCTCGGAATCGTCATGATCGGGCTCGGCGTGACGATGGTCGCGATCACCGTGGCGCGAGGCGGTGGAGTCGGGATCCTCCTCGGCGCGCTGTTCATCGCCGCCGGCGCCGGACGTCTCTACATCCTCCGGCGGAAAGCGTAAGCGGTGGCACGCAAGCTCCCCGGCTTCACCCGCGAGCTCGATGCACGCGCGCTCTTCTCGGTCGCCTACGGCGAGGTTGCGTCGTCGATCTACTTTGCGCTCGGCGTCATCGCCGCATATGCGCTCGGCCTGACGCCGCTCGTCCTGCTGGGCGTCGGCGTGCTGTTCCTCGTCGTCTCGCTCTCGTATGCGGAGGGAACCGCGGCCCTTCCCGAGACCGGCGGCGCCGCGACGTTCGTTCGTCGCGCGTCGAACGACCTCGCAGGGTTCATCACGGGGTGGGCGCTGTTCCTCGACTACCTGATCGTGATCGCGCT
Source organism: uncultured Thermoleophilia bacterium (assembly GCA_963774355.1). GTDB lineage: Bacteria > Actinomycetota > Thermoleophilia > Gaiellales > Gaiellaceae > PALSA-600. Next base: position 120,540 of record CAVZER010000005.1, read on the forward strand.
GTCGGCGCTCTTTCTGCCGCACTACCTGGCGGGGGCGCTCCACATCGGCGCGCTCAATCGCAATCCGTGGGACGTGATCGTGGCGGTGGTGGTGATCTGCGGCGTGGCGGTCATCCGGCTCGTGCGGCGGCCGTCCCTGTACGGCGTCGGGATCGTCGTCCCGGCACTCGACCTGCTGACGCAGCTCCTGCTGGTCGTCCTCGGGTTCGCCCTCGTCGTCTCGCCGCACGCGCTGACGCAGGGCACGTCGATCGGGACCGATCCGTCCTGGCACGCGATCGCCTTCTCGATCCCCCTGGCGATGCTCGCGTTCACCGGTCTCGAGACCGTCGCGAACCTCGCCGAGGAAGCGCGCAGTCCCGGCGTCGACCTTCCCCGCTCGGTCTTCGGCGGGCTCGCCACGGTGATCACGCTGTACGTCGCGATCGCAGTCGTGGCGGTGTCGGCGTTCCCGGGGCCCCACACGGCGCTCGGGACGACCTGGGAGCACGCTCCGTTGCTCGGTGTGGCCGACCGCATCGGCACGGAACTGCCGTCGGGGCTCGGCGAAGCGCTGCGGTTCTACGTCGGCATCACGGGCGCCCTGATCCTGCTCGCCGCGGTCGTCACTTCGATCTCCGGCTTCTCGAGGCTCGCTTACTCGCTCGGGGAGCACGGGCAGCTTCCGAGCCGCTTCGGCCGCCTGAGCCGTCGCGCGCACGTCTCTCCACCCGCGATCGTCTCGGTCGCGGTCGTCGCGTCGGCGTTCGTGATCGGCACGTCGTTCGTCAAGAACGACGTCGCGGGCCTGGCCAGCCTGTTCTCGTTCGGGGTCCTGCTCGCATTCACGGCGGCTCAGCTCGCCGTGATCAAGTTGCGCATCGACGAGCCGGAGCTGCCGCGACCGTTCCGGGCGCCGTTCAACGTCAGGATCCGAGGCGTCGAGGTGCCGCTTCCGGCGATCTTCGGCGCCGTTGCGACGTTCGCCGTCTGGATCGTCGCGCTTGCGACCCATCCGGCGGCGCGCTACGGCGGCCCGATCTGGCTGGCGGCAGGGCTTGTCGTCTTCGTCTCGGTCCGGCTGTCGCACGGCGAAGGGCTCCTCGAGCGAGTCCGCGCACCCAACGAGCTGCCCGTCTACGACGCGCTCGACGTGCATCGCATCCTCGTCCCGATGAAGCTCGGGATCATCGGCGAGGAGATGGTCGCGACGGCCGTCAAGCTTGCGGCCGAGCACGGCGCAACGGTCGAGGCGCTCCACGTGATCCGCGTCGACCTGTCCGAGGCGATCGATGCTCCGCTCGAGGGGGACGAGGAGCGCGCCCAGGAATCCCTCCTGGAGGCGAAGCAACTGGGCGCTGACTTCGGTGTCACTGTCGAGGGCGCGACGGTGCGCTCGCGCGCGATCGGGTCGGCCATCGTCGACCGGGCGCGCGAGGTCGATGCCGACCTGATCGTCCTCGGCTCGTCGCCCCGCTGGCGCCGCCAGTCCCGGTTCTTCTCGCCGACCGTCGACTACGTGCTTCGCAATGCGCCGTGCGAGGTCCTGATCGTCGCGTTCCCTCAGTCGGTGATGGATGAGGAGCTCGCGGCGACCTGAGTCACCGCTGTACCCTCCCCGATCGTGAAGGCACTTGTGATCGGCTGCGGGCGGGTCGGTTCGGCCGTCTCGCTCCAGCTCGCCGGATCGGGCTGGGACGTCACGGTCCTCGACGAGAACGAGGACTCGCTCGCTCGACTCGGAGAGCACTGGACCGGCGGATTCGTCGTCGGCCACGGGATGGACCTCCAGCTCCTGCGCAAAGCCGGGATCGAGGATGCGGACGCGGTCGTCGTCACGACCGACGGCGACAACACGAACATCGTGATCGCACAGGTTGCGCAGAAGCAGTTCGAGGTTCCGACGGTGGTCGTCCGGATCCTCGACCCGGCACGCGCCCAGTTCTATGCGGAGAAGGGGCTGCGCATCGTCTGTCCGACGTCGGCCGCGATCGAGACGCTGGTCGAGACGGTCCGGGCGACCGAGGTGGCGACGTGAGGGCTCTCGCATGTACGTCCTGATCGCCGGCGGCGGCAAGGTCGGCTCGAACGTCACGCGCACGCTGCTCCGCGCCGGCCACGAGGTGACGTTGATCGAGCAGCGGCCGTCGCGTTTCGACCGGCTCGAGGTGGAGTTCGAGCACCAGGTGGTCCGCGGTGACGCGACCGAGCTGCACACGCTCGAGCGAGCGGGCATCAAGCGGCCGCCGGACCTGCTCGTCGCGGCGACCGGTGACGACGAGGACAACATCGTCATCTGCCAGCTCGCGCGCGAGCGTTACGGCGTCGCGAAGGTGATCGCTCGCATCAACGATCCGCGGAACCAGCCCTACTTCGATCTGCTCGGGATCTCGCCGACCGTGTCGGCCACCGGCGCGATCATGGCGCTCGTCGAGCACGAGGTCCCCGAGCACGGCCTGATCCAGCTGATCGAGCTGCGGCAGGAGAATCTCGAGATCGTCGAGGTCACGATCAACCGCGGGGCGGCGTGCGAGGGCAAGCGCATCCGCGCCGTCAAGCTGCCCGAGGGCGCACGGCTGATCTCGGTCGTCCGCGACGGGAAGGCCGAGGTTCCCGACTCCGAGACGCAGCTCGAGGCGGGCGATCAGGTGTTGGCGATCCTGGAGCCGGGTAAAGAGGACGAGCTCCGCCGCGTGTTGCTGCGGAATGAGCGCTGAGGCGCGTAGAAGCTCTCGCAGGATGAGATTCGACACGACTGCTCATTCTGCGAGAGCTTCTCAACCTGAAGGTTCTTAACCCGATCGTCCGAAAACGTGGCTACCGTGAAAACCGTGCGCCGCCCGGCGACACCAACTCTGCTCGCATGGCTCGCAGCCGGTGCGGGCCTCCTGTCGATCGTGTCGGCCGTCACCCCGGAGATGGCCGATCGGGTGCGGCTGGTGCAGGGCGTCCTGCCGCCCGGCGTTCCTGCTGCCGCGCGCACGCTCGTGCTTGCGCTCGGCGTCGGCACGATCTGGCTCTCGCGGGGGCTCGCGCGGCGCAAGCGTCGCGCCTGGGTCCTCGCTGTCGTCGTCGTCGCGGCGTCGGCGGTCGCCCATCTGGCCGGCGGCCTCGACTTCGAGGAGGCGACCGTCCACGCCGTGCTCCTGCTCGCGCTCTTCCGCGCGCGCCGTCAGTTCGTCGCGCCGGGCGATCCCGCGACGATCCGACCGCTCGTACAGGTGACCGTCGGGCTCTCGGTGTGCGTCGTGCTGCTGCTCGCCGAGCTCTACGCGACGGACGACACGTCGATCCGGATCGAGCGTGGCCTCGCGCTCGTCGTCGGTGCGCTTGCGTTCCGCGCGCTGTGGCTGTGGCTCCGTCCGCCGGGCTCGCCGCCGTGTACGACCGACGCGCACGAGCGCGCGACCTCGGTCGTGCACGAGCGTGGCGAGGACAGCCTCGCCTATTTCGCGCTTCGCCGCGACAAGGCATACGTCTTCTCGCCCAGCGGACGCTCGTTCCTTGCCTACCGCGTCGTCGGCGGGACCGCGCTGATCGCCGGCGATCCGATCGGCGATGCCTCCGAGCGGCGCGAGCTTGTGGCCGAGTTCGTCCGTGTCGCCCGGGCGAAAGGGTGGCGGGTGGCAGTGGCAGGCGCATCGAGCGAGGCGCTCGAGGATTACGCGGCCCTTGGCTTCAAATCGCTCTATCTCGGCGACGAGGCTGTGATCCGGCCGTCGGAGTTCACGCTCGACGGCCGCGCGATCCGCAAGGTACGCCAGTCGGTGTCCCGGTTGGAGAAGAGCGGGTTCGCCGTCCGCGTGCTCTCGGTCGCCGACGCCGACGACGCGCTGCGACGCGAGCTCGAAGCAGTGTCGCGCGAGTGGCGGGGGAACTGGCCCGAGCGCGGCTTCACGATGGCGATGGACGCGCTCTTTGCGTATCCGGACACCGTGCTCGCCGTCGCCGTCGGTCCTTCGGGCACCGTCGGCGGCTTTCTGCAGCTTGTCCCCTCGCCGGCGAGCGACGGTTATTCGCTCGCATCGATGCGCAGGCGGCGGGACACGCCGAACGGGCTGATGGAGTTCTTGATCACCGAGACGATCGCTTGGGCGCGCGCGCACGCGGTTGCGGAGGTGTCGTTGAACTTCTCCGTGTTCGCGGACTTCCTCCGTGCCGACGAAGAGGCGCCGCGCCTCGTGCGCGCGGGGCGCTACTTCCTCCTGAAGGGCGACCGGCTGTTCCAGCTCGAGCGCCTCCACAGCTTCAGCCGCAAGTTCTTCCCGCACTGGCGCCGCCGCTACTTCTGCTTCGAGCGCTGGGCCGACCTGCCGCTCGCCGGGCTCGCCTACCTGCACGCGGAGTCGCTGCTCACGCCGCCCGGGCCGTGGGTCTCCTCGTCCGACCTCGCCGCCCATTGAAAGCGGCCCTCGCCGCGGTCGCACTCGCGGCGGCCGTGCTTCCGGCGGCCGCCTGGTCGCTCGCCGGGTCGGGTGGGACCGACTGGGCGCGCTTCGGCTTCGACACCGCGCGGAGCGACACCGGCCCTGCAGGGCCGCTCACCGCTGCGAACGTCTCTCACCTGGTGCGCCAACAGGTTCAGCTCGACGGCACAGTCGACTCGTCTCCGATCTATCTCCACGCCGTGCAGGTGCACGGTGCGACACACGACGTGTTCTTCGTCACGACGACGTACGGCAAGACCGAGGCGATCGACGCCTCGAATGGCAAGCTCCTCTGGCGCTTCACGCCGCCGGCCTACGGGTCGCTGGCGCGCACGCCTCAGATCACGAACGCGACCCCGGTCGCATCCACCGACCGCACCGCGATCTATGCGGCTGCGCCCGACGGAAAGATTCGCAAGCTGCGGATCTCCGACGGCAAGGTGCTCTGGACGACGTCGGTCACGCGCGACCCGACGCACGAGAAGCTGACCTCCTCGCTCAACGTCTCCCGTGGGCTGGTGCTCGTGACGACCGGTGGCTACATCGGCGACGCCCCGCCGTACCAGGGTCACGTCGTCACCCTCTCGGAGCGCACTGGTGCGATCGAGCACGTCTGGAACTCGCTGTGCTCGGACCGTCACACCCTGATCACGCCGAGCACGTGCTCCGCCAGCGATTCAGCCATCTGGTCACGGAACGGCGCGGCGGTCGATCCCGCGACCGGGGACCTCGTGGTCGCCACCGGCAACGCACCGTGGAACGGCAGCACCGACTGGGGCGACAGCGTGCTCGTGCTCTCGCCGGACGCATCCAAGCTCCTCCGGCACTGGACGCCTGCCGACCAGCAGCACCTGAACGACACGGATCTCGATCTCGGCTCGACGAGCCCGGCGCTCATGTCCGGCGGCTACGCGGTGCAAGGCGGGAAGGACGGAGATCTCCGTCTGCTCTCGCTCGGCCGTCTGCCCGGCGCGAACGCCAAGCTCGGCGGTGAGCTGCAGACAGTCCCGACGCCGGGCGGCCAGGCGCTCTTCAGCGAGCCGGCCGTCTGGCACGGGACGTGGCTGATCGTCGCCGACGGCGCGGGGACGCAGACCTGGCGGCTCGTGAACGGACGGCTGCGCTCGGTCTGGTCGGTCCACAGCGGCGGCACCTCCCCGGTGATCGCAGGAGATCTGGTGTTCGTCGCGTCGCCCGGAGCGATCAACGTGTACCACGCCGCCAACGGCCGTCGGGTCGCGTCGCTCACGATGGGGTCCGAGCTCCACTGGCAGAGCCCTGTCGTCGCCGACGGTCGTGTCGCCGTCGCCGAGGGGAACGCGAACGACCATGCGACCACCGGCGTGCTCGACATCTACCGGCTGAAATAGCGGTCGCTAGCCGGTGCGACGGCGGCGCACCTGCGGGCCCTGCTGCCCGAGCGCGGCGTAGGCGAGCGCCTGCAGCGACTCGTTCAGGTTCCTGAGCTCGTGAGCGATCACGGTGAGCTCCTCGCGGCGCTCGTCGCGCGCGTTCAGCCGTGCGAGCTCCTCGGCGATCCGGTCGAGGCGCTGGAGCAATGCCTCGAGCTGCCGGTCGGTGACTTCGCTGCGCTCCACGGGGTCCAGTCTACGGATGCCGTCCGTGGTAGATTCGCGCGCACAAACGGGCGAGCGGTGAGGGAACCCGGTGCAAGTCCGGGACGGTCCCGCCGCTGTGAGGGGAGATGCCCTCCACCACGACGCCACTGGGCTCGCGCCCGGGAAGGCGGTGGAGGGGGAGCCCCGAGTCAGAAGACCTGCCGGTCGCCCTCCATACCCGAGCCCCTCGTGGAAGGAGGATTCGTGGCCAAGCGTGTGTTTCTGCTCGTCGTCCTGGCGCTCGTGGTGCCTGCGACTGCGTTGTCCGCGTCCGTGAAGGTGCGTGTCGAGGGCAAGACGAGAAACCTGTTCGCCCCGACCGCGGTCACCGTGACTGCGACGAATGCGCTGGATGCGCTCGAGCAGGCATCGATTCTCGGTGAGTTCTACTACCACGTCACCGTCACGGGCTTCGGCCCCTTCGTCGACCAGATCGGCCGCTATCCGGGCTCCGGCTCGAGCGGGTGGGTGTTCAAGGTCGACAACGTCTCACCGCCGGTGGGCGCCGACAAGGTGGTGCTGAAGGACGGTGACAACGTCCTCTGGTACTACGCGACGTTCGGGCCGGCCGGCGGCCCGCCGACGCTGCAGCTGAACCCCGCGACCGGCGGCTGCTACGTCACACAGGCGTTCGACGACAACGGCAAGCCGGCGACGGTCTCGAACCTCGTCCTGCACGTCGGCTCGAGCCGCACGATGCCGGCGCGGCTCAATCAGAAGGTGTGTCCCGGCGTGCACACGGGTCTGCTCGTCCGCGCCACCGCGGACGACGCCGTCCGCTCGAACGCCCTCAAGTGAGATGGATCGCCGTTTCGCTGCTCGCGCTCGCCCTCGCCGGTTGCGGCGTCGGCGAGCGCGAGCACGGGACGGCGACGCTCTGGGTGACACGTGATCGTGGCGCGCAGGTCCTCTACTCGGGCAGCGTCCCGGCCGGCCTGACGGCGATGCAGGCCCTCGAGCGGAAGCTGAAGGTGTCCACGCGGTACGGCGGCCGGTTCGTGCAGTCGATCGACGGTGTGAGCGGATCGGCGTCGGCGCAGCGCGACTGGCTCTACTTCGTGAACGGGGTCGAGTCCGAGGAGGGCGCGACCGAGGTCCATCTGCGGCCGGGCGACGTCGAATGGTGGGACTACCGTTCGTGGAAGGGCTCCGGCTTCAGCGTCCCGGTCGTCGTCGGCGCGTTCCCGCAGCCGTTCCGCAGCGGGTTCGAGTGGGCGAAGCCCGGCGCGCGCGTCCTCGGCACCGCGCCGTCGGTCGCAAAGCTCCGCTCGCTCGTCGGCCCCGGTCCGAACTCGATCGTCGTCGATCCGGGGGCTCCTGCCGGCAGCGCCACCGCGACGCGCGACGGCAGCATCGTCAAGCTCGTCCTCGGGCTGCGCGCCGCGGCCCGGCTTGCCGCCGACCCGGCCGCGTTCCGCTTCCGCTACGAGGTGGGCGGTTGAGCGCGGTCCCGACGACGACGCTGCTCGCCGCGGCGGTCGTCGCGGCGTTGACGGCGACGCATACGGTCTCGGTCGCGGCCATCTGCGTGGTGCTGCTCGTCGCCGCGCTGCGCGCGCCCGCCGAACGGCGCTGGCCGTATCTCGTCGGCACGCTCGTCAGCGCGCTGTTCGTGGTGATCTTGACGCCGTTCGTCGAGACGATCGGAACCCACGAGCTGTGGGTCGGCCCGACCGTGCCCGTGCTCGGCCAGCTCGACGTGACGCGCGAGGAGTTGCACGGCGCGTTGTTCCAGGGGTTGCGCCTGGCCGCGGTCGGGCTGGCGTTCGCCGTCTACGCGCTGCGCGTCGACCACGACCGGCTGCTCGCGGCTTCCGGCTGGGCGCGCCGCTCGAGCCTGGCAGCTGCGCTTGCGACGAGGCTCGTGCCCCTGCTCGAGCGCGACGTGCGCGACCTGCGGGTCGCCCTGCGCGGGCGAAACGTCGACCTCGGGCCGGTGCGACTGCTGTCGCCGTTGCTCGCCGGGTCACTCGAACGCGGGCTGGATCTGGCCGAGGCGATGGAGGCGCGGGGGTACGGACGCGCGGAACGCACGCGCGCGCCGCGGCCGGCGTGGCGCCGGCTCGACTATGCCGCGATGACGGGCGCCGTCGCGCTTGTGGTCGTGGGGGCGTTGTGGCTGTAGCCGTCGTCGAGCACCTGCGCTTCGCATACGCGCCCGGCGCGCCTCCGGCGCTCGACGATGTGTCGCTCGAGATCGGTGACGGAGAACAGGTCGTCCTGCTCGGCCCGTCGGGCTCCGGCAAGTCGACGCTGCTGCGGGCACTGGGCGGACTCGTCCCACATTTCCACGGCGGCGTCTTCGGCGGTCGCGTGCTCGTCGCAGGCCGCGACACGCGCGAGGTGCGCCCGGCCGAGCTGGCCGGAACAGTTGCCTCGGTGTTCCAGGACCCCGAGGACCAGGTGGTGATGGCGCAGGTCGCGAACGAGGTCGCGTTCGGCCTCGAGAACGTCGGCACCGAGCCTGGTGAGATCTGGCAGCGCGTCGAGGAGGCGCTCCAGCTGGTCGGAGCGGCACATCTCGCCGACCGTTCGGTGCACGAGCTCTCGGGGGGAGAGCTCCAGCGCGTGTCGCTCGCCGCAGCGCTCGCGCTGCGGCCGCGCCTGCTCCTGCTCGACGAGCCGACCTCGCAGCTCGATCCCGACGGCGCCGAGGGGTTCCTCGACGCGGTGCGGGCTCTCGACTGTGCGGTGTTGCTCTCCGAGCAGCGGCCGGCCCGGCCGCTGGCGCGCGCCGACCGGATCCTGTTCATGCAAGCCGGCCGCGTCGTGCTCGACGCACCGCGTGACGAGGCGGTGGTGTGGCTGCACGAGCACCGGCCGCTCTACGTCGCCCACGAGCCGGTGTTCGCGTGCCGGCTCAGGGGCATTCGGCACGCGTACGGCGACCGGCCTGCGCTCTCGGGTGCGTCGCTCGAGGTTCGCCGGGGGGAGATCGTCGCGCTCACCGGGCCGAACGGCTCGGGGAAGACCACGCTGGCCAAGATCGCTGCCGGCTTGCTGGTCCCGGATGAGGGGGAGGTCGAGCATGAGCCCGCCGCCTATCTCGCGCAGGATCCCGGACGTCATCTGGTGACCGAGCGCGTGCTCGACGAGGTCGCGCTCGGCGCTGACGTTGAGAATGGGCGGCGCGCTCTGGCGCAAGTCGGGCTGGGTGGTAGCGAGGACCGTCATCCTCGCGACCTGTCGTCGGGAGAGCGCGAGCGGCTCGTACTCGCGGCCGTGCTCGCGACTGAGCCGCAGCTGCTCGTGCTGGACGAGCCGACACGCGGCGTCGACCCGGAGCGAAAGGACGACCTGCGACGGCTGCTGCGCGCGCAGGCGCCGGAACGCGGGACACTGGTCGTCACGCACGATCTGCAGTGGGCCGACGAGGTGGCCGACCGGATCGTCACGCTCGGCCTGCGGGAGGTCGTCCGTGCGTAGGCTGGTCGTCGTTGCCTGCGTGTTGCTCGTGACTGCGCTGTTCGTCAAGGACGGCGCGCTCGCGACGCTGCTCGGCTCGGGCGCCCTGCTGGCAGCGGGTGTCGCGTGGTTCGAGTCGAGCCGAGGCTCGACGCGCGAGCTCGCGGTCGTCGCGACGCTCGCCGGAGCGGCCGCTGCAGGCCGGGTCGTATTTGCGGCCATTCCGGGTGTCCAGCCGGTGACCGTGATCGCGGTCGTCGCCGGCGCCGCGCTCGGAGCGCGGGCCGGCGCCGCGACCGGGGCGTTGGCGGCGTTCGCGTCGAACTTCTTCCTCGGGCAGGGGATCTGGACGCCCCAGCAGATGCTCGGCTGGGGCGCCTGCGGGGCGATCGGAGCGCTGGCCGCGCCGTTCGTCCGGAACCGGTGGGCGCTCGCCGCGCTCACCGCGGTGCTCGGTTTCGCGTTCAGCGCGAGCATGGACGTCTGGCTGTGGTGGGGATTCTTCCCGCACACGCTCCCTTCGCTCGTCGCAGTGCTCGCGCGCGGGTTCTGGTTCGACGTCGCACACGCGGCGGGGAACGTGGTGATCGCGCTCGCCGCGGGGCCCGAGTTGCGGCGGTTGCTCGACCGCTACCGGCTTCGTTTGCGCACCGAGGTCGTATGGGCGGCGTAGCGGCGCTCGCCGCCGCGATCGCACTCGCGATCTCGCCGGCCCAGTTTCTCCAGTCTCACGCCGCGAACGGCGCGTTCGCGGAGCCCGGCGGACCTGCCGATCCGTCGTTGACCGCGTGGGCGGTGCTCGGTCTCCGCGCCGCGGGTCTCGGCGCTCCGGGCTCGCTGCAGTACCTGCAGTCGCAGGAGCCCTCGCTCCAGGCGACGACCGACGTCGCGCTTGTAGCGCTGGCCGAGCGTGCGCTCGGGGCCGTGCCGCAGGGATTGCTCGCACGGCTCACGGCGGCGGAGCATCGCGACGGGCGGATCGGAGACACGGTCAACTCGACGATCTGGGCTGCGTTGGCGCTCGGCCGGTCACCGGCGACGACCACGAGCTACGTGCTCTCGCATCAGGCGCGGAGCGGAGGCTTCGCCTGGAACGTCGGCGGTCAGCCCGACTCGAACGACACCGCGGCTGCCCTCGAGCTGTTCCGCGTCGCGCACGTGACCGGGCGGCCGGTGACGAGGGCGGTCTCCTTCCTGCTCACGTTCCAGGATCAGGACGGCGGGTTCGAGCTGACGCGGGGGCGCGGTTCGGACGCGCAGTCGACGGCGTGGGCGATCCAGGGGCTCGTTGCGGCCGGCCGAAAGCCGCCGCGCTCGGCGTTCGCGTACCTCGCGCACCTGAAGCGTGTCGACGGCAGCTACCGCTATTCGGCCGCCTACTCGACGACCCCGGTCTGGGTGACGGCGCAGGTGCTCGCAGCGCTCGCCAAGAAGCCGTTCCCCCTCTGACGGCTGGGCCGGGCCAGGAGCCGGCGGCTGCGCGTGCAGCTGAACGCGATACTCCGCTTTCGTGACCGCGGCGATCCTGACGATCGGCAACGAGCTCGTGTCCGGAGACGTCCCGAACACGAATGCCGGCTGGCTCGCGCGGCGCCTCGAGCAGCTGGGCGTCAAGGTCGTGCTGAGCGCGTCGGTCCCGGACACGCTCGACGCGATCGTCGATTTCGTCCGGCGCGAGCGTCCGCGGGTCGATCAGCTGCTCGTCACCGGCGGGCTCGGGGGCACGCCCGACGACATCACGCGGGAGTCGCTCGCCGCCGCGTTCGGAGTCACCCAGCGCGTGCTGCCGGAGCTGGCCGCCGACCTCCGTGCGCGGTTCCAGGGCGCGCCGGAGTATGCAGCCCGCTGGGCGGCGCTCCCGGATGGCGCCGAGCCGCTCGAGAATCCGCTCGGGGGCGCGCCGGGCTTCCGGCTCGCCAATGTCTGGGTGCTGCCGGGGCTGCCTCGTGAGATGGAGGCGATGTTCGAGCGCTACGCGGAGGAGCTCCGCGGCGGCGACCCGATCGCCGTCTGGCGCCGCTCCTACGCGACGGGCGAGGCGACGATCGTCTCCGCCCTCGTCACCGCGACCGAGCGCTGGCCGTCGGTCAGCGTCGGCTCGTACCCGAGCTTCGAGCCGGCAGGCCGCAGCGTCGAGGTGGTGCTCAAGTCGGCCGACGCAGATGCGCTCCGAGCGGCAAGCGCGTGGCTCGAGGCCGAGGTCGAGCGCCTGATCTGACCCGCTAACGTGGCCGGACGATGCCCGTTGCCGAGCCCGAGACCTACCTCGCCGACCTGAACCCCGCCCAGCGGCAGGCCGTGTTGACGACCGAAGGCCCGCTGCTCGTGATCGCGGGCGCCGGCTCGGGGAAGACGCGTGTGCTCACGCACCGTGTCGCACACCTGCTCGCGGCCGTCGGCGCCAAGCCGAACGAGCTGCTCGCGATCACCTTCACCAACAAGGCGGCGCAGGAGATGAAAGAGCGGGTCGAGCGGGCGCTGGGCCCGGTCGCCCGCGCGATCTGGATCATGACCTTCCACTCTGCGTGCGGTCGGATCCTGCGCCGCGAGGCGGAGCGGCTCGGGTATCGGTCGAACTTCACGATCTACGACCAGGCCGACCAGGTCCGCGTCGTGAAGGCCTGCCTCGAGGAGCTCGACCGGGACCCGAAGCGGTTCGTCCCGCGCGGCCTCCACGCTCAGATCTCGAAGGCGAAGAACCAGCTGATCTCGGCCGATGAGTACGCGGCCCGCGTTGCGAGCTTCTACGACCAGACCGTCGCCGACGTCTACCAGCTCTACCAGCGCAGGCTGTTCGCATCGAACGCCGTCGACTTCGACGACCTGCTGATGCTCACCGTCGACGTCCTCCGGCGCTTCCCGGAGGCACACGAGCGCTGGGCGAAGGCGTTTCGGTACATCCTCGTCGACGAGTACCAGGACACGAACCACGCGCAGTACGTGCTGCTGAAGCTGCTCGCGTCCGAGCACCAAAACCTGATGGCAGTGGGGGACCCCGATCAATCGGTGTACTCATTTCGCGGAGCGGACATCCGCAACATCCTCGAGTTCGAACGCGACTTCCCGGACACACGCGTGATTTCGCTCGAGCAGAACTACCGCTCGACGAACACGATCCTGTCGGCGGCGAACGCCGTCATCTCGCACAACCGGGAGCGCAAGGAGAAGAGCCTCTGGTCGGAGCTGGGCGAGGGAGAGCTCGTCCACGTCGTGGAGACCGAGGACGAGCACGCCGAGGCGCGGTTCGTCGCCTCCGAGATCGCCGCGCTCATCGGTGGGGGGTACAGCGCTTCGGAGATCGCGGTCACGTACCGGACGAACGCACAGAGCCGGGTGCTCGAGGACGTGCTCGTCCGGCAGGGGATCGACTACCTGGTGATCGGAGGCCCTCGCTTCTACGAGCGCGCCGAGATCAAGGATGCGATCGCGTACCTGCAGGTGCTCGACAACCCGTTCGACGCGGTGAGCCTGCTGCGGATCGCGAACCGCCCCCGCCGCGGTATCGGGGACACCTCGCTCTCACGCCTCGTGACGTATGCCGACGGCCTCGGGATCTCGCTCTGGGACGCGACCGCGCACCCGGAGGAAGCCGGGCTCGCTCCCGCCTCGGCGCGGGCGTTGAAGGGTTTCCGGACCGCGATGGAGTCGCTGCTCGCGACGGCGAGCGACTCGACCGTGGCCAACCTCGTCGAGGCTGCGCTCGAGCGGACGGGATACCTCGAGGCGCTCGAGGCGGAGCGGACGATCGAGGCCCGCGGGCGAATTGAGAACCTCCAGGAGCTCGTCGGCGTCGCGCGCGAGTACGACGCGTCGGCGCAGGAGCCGTCGCTCTCCGGATTCCTGCAGGAGATCTCGTTGTACTCCGATCAGGATGCGCTGCGTGGCGACGACGACGAGGCCGGGCAGGTGACGCTCCTGACGTTGCACAACGCGAAGGGCCTCGAGTTCCGCGCCGTCTTCATGATCGGCCTGGAGGAGGGGATCTTCCCGCACGTGCGGTCGCTCGAGGAGAACTCGCTCGAGGAGGAACGGCGGCTGTGTTACGTCGGCATGACGCGTGCGAAGGAGCGGTTGACGTTGACGCACGCGATGCGTCGCAACCTGTTCGGCCGCAGCGAGGCCAATCTCCCCTCGAGGTTCCTCGACGAGCTGCCTTCGCTCGGGGTCGAGCGCGAGCGGCTGCGTCCCGCTTCCTGGTCCGACTACGGCGGTACCGTCCGCGAGTTCGCGCCGCGTGAGGTGGTGCCGGACATCACGACGGGCGATGCCGTTCGCCACTCGTCGCTCGGCAGCGGGATCGTGCTCGCGATCGAGGCCGGGGGAGTGGTGACGGTGCGGTTCGAGGACGGCAGCGAACGGCGCCTGATGCTCGAGTACGCGCCGCTGGAGAAGATCGGTTGAGACCGGTGACGGTGACGTGCGGCCCTGCTCGTCGCTCGACGAGCTCGCCGAAGCGTTGGCGCCCATCAGTCACTACTTCGGTACCGCCGGCACCCCGGAAGGTGCGGCCCGGTTTGCGCAGTGGGTCGATCTCGAGCGCGTGCTCGCCGCCAGGGTCGACGGGCAGATCGTCGGCGGCACCGGGACGGCGTCGTTCGACGTCTCCGTTCCCGGAGGCGGCACCGTGACGTGCGGTGGAGTCACCGTGGTCGGTGTGCTGCCGACGCATCGCCGCCGCGGCGTGCTGAGCGCGATGATGCGCGCGCAGCTCGCCGACGCCCGCGCTCGCAACGAGCCGATCGGGTGCCTGTGGGCGTCCGAGGCGACGATCTACGGCCGGTACGGGTACGGCCTCGCGTCGCGGATGGGCGAGATGACGCTGCCGCGGGAGCGGACGGCGTTCGCCGAGCCGTTCGCGTCTCACGGCGACGTGCGCCTGATCGACGCGGAGGAGGCGGCCGGTGTCTTCCCGCAGCTCTACGAGCGAATGCGGGCGGTGCGGCCGGGGATGATGTCGCGATCCGACGTCTGGTGGCGGACGCGCCGCCTCGACGACGATCCGTCCCGGCGAGAGGGCGGGCCGCTGACGTACGCGCTCCTCTCGCTGGACGGCGAGCCGGCGGCGTACGCCCTCTACCGCGTGAAGCAGGACTGGCACGCAGGTGTGACCAGCGGGACGGTGCGCATCATCGAGGCGGTGACCCCGACGCCGGCGTCGGCGCGCGAGCTCTGGCGCTGGATCCTGGACTTCGACTGGACATCGCGGTTCGTCGCCGGGCTGCTGCCGCTCGACCATCCGTTGTTCCTGCTGCTCGCCGAGCCGCGCCGTATGGAGTTCACGCTCAACGACGGCATCTGGGCGCGGCTCGTCGACGTCGAGGCCGCACTCTCCGCGCGCCGGTATGCGGACGCGGAGGAAGTCGTGCTCGAGATCGTCGACGACACTGCGCCGTGGAACGCCGGACGCTGGCGCATCGGCCGGGACGGTGTCGAGCGCACAGCAGCCGAGGCCGACCTCCGGCTCGGCGTTGCCGGGCTGGGCTCGGTCTACTTCGGCGGGTTCGGCTTCGCCGACCTCGCCGGCGCCTTGCGCCTCGAGGAACGTCGCCCGGGTGCCGTCGGTCGCGCGGACGCGCTCTTTCGCACGGATACCGAGCCGTGGTGCGCAGAGATCTTCTGAGGACTTCTACGTCGGCTTCGTCTTGAAGGTCGCCGCGGCGGCATGACCGCCGCTCGAGACGACGATCGTCGCGCTCACGAGTGCGGTACTGGAGACGCGCCAGGTGCACGTCGCCACGCCGCTGTGAAATCCGTGGGCGACGACTGTGAGGGCGTGCCCTGCAGCGACGCCGTGGCACGCGACCGTCGCGTTCGAGAGCGGCTTCATCGACGGCGCGCTGAGCGCGCCGACGCGCGCGCTGAGGTTCCGGCCTGCCTGCGGACGGTGCGGCGCCAGCCGCAGGTCTCGCAGCACGATCGCCTCGGTGTGGGCCCCGGTCGGCGACGTCGTGCCGCCGTCGTGGCTTATCCCGAAGTCCTGGGCCCAGAGCGTGATGCCGCCGGTCGCGACGGCGGCTCCCGAACCGGTGACGGTGTACGCCGGGTTCTCGATGTTCGCCTTGTGGCCCGGCGAGGCGAGCCAGGCTGCGACGACGCTTGCGGGCGTCGGAAACCCTTCGGCGATGTTCTCGCCCCAGCCGCCGCCGTAGCCGCAGGCAGCGATCCGCTCGGCGGCCGTTCGCGCGACGGGAGGCGCCGGGTCGTCATGCGCCATGTAGCGATAGGTCGCCATGTGGCGCGCCTTCCAGACCGCCGAGCGCGTGAGCGCCGAAGAGACGGTGAGCGTCCGTAGCCCGAGCGACGCCCGGTGCTCGTTCACCAGTTTGATCACCCCGTTCGCAAGGTTGCTCCGGTCGGCGGCCCACGAGGCGCCGGGGGTACAGCCGCCCACGACCGCCGTCGCCGGGGCCGGAGTGGGCGCGACGGCCAGCGCCGCCGTGACGGCGGCGGCGAAAGCGGCGAGGGAGACGGGGCGAAGCGGTGGGCGAGGCACGAGCGAAGCGGGCACCGTAAACGAAGTGTCGGCGGCGGCGCGCCGGTTCTCGAGCCGTTCGTCACATTCCCGGGAAACCCTTTGCCGGCGAGCAATCGACGTTTTGCCTCAGCACGGGGGCGTGCACAGCCTGCAACCATGAGCTCGATGTCGATCGCAGCACCAGCTATCTCTCTGCAGGGGATCGAGAAGTCGTTTCGCTCGCCGGACGGACCGGTCCACGCCGTGCGCGGTATCGACGTGTCGATCGCCCCCGGGGAGGTCGTGGCGCTGCTCGGGCCGAACGGGGCCGGCAAGTCGACGACGATCGACGTGCTGCTCGGCCTGACCAAGGCGGATGCCGGCGCGGTCGCCGTCCTGGGGCGGCCGCCGGCGGACGCCGTCAAGGAAGGGCTGATCGGTGCGATGCTGCAGACCGGCTCGCTGCTCCGCGACCTGACGGTGCGGGAGATCGTCACCGTGGTCGGGTCGCTTTATCGCTCTCCCGTCGACGTCGACGAGGTGCTCGAGCAGATCGGCATTGCCCCCCTGGCCGATCGGCGGACGCAGAAGTTGTCAGGCGGCGAGACGCAGCGGGTGCGCTTCGCAATCGCGCTCGTGACGAACCCCGAGCTGCTCGTGCTCGACGAGCCGACTGCCGCGATGGACGTCGAGGGGCGTCATGCGTTCTGGACGACGATGCGCGATTACGCAGCACGCGGGAAGACGGTCCTGTTCGCAACGCACTACCTCGAGGAGGCGGACACCTACGCCGACCGCGCGGTGCTGATGGCGCGAGGCCGTGTGGTCGTCGACGGGCCGACCACGGAGATCAAGGCGATGGTCGGGGTGCGCACGATCCGCGCGACGCTTCCCGGTGCCGACCTGGCCGCGCTCGCGCGTCTACCCGGCGTGGTGAGCGCAGACGGTCGCGGCGAGGCGGTCGTGTTGCGGTGCGCCGACTCCGACGCCGCGATCCGCGCGCTCCTGCAGGCGTTCCCCGCAGCCCGCGACCTCGAGATCACGGGTGCGGGCTTCGAGGAGGCCTTCATCGAGCTGACGCGCGACGACGACAACGCGGAGGCAGCATGACCTCGACGACGTATGTCCGCTATGAGCTCGTGCGGTTGCTGCGGAACCGGCGGTTCTTCGTGTTCTCGCTCGGCTTCCCACTCGTCCTCTACTTCCTGATCGCCGGGCCGAACAAGAACGTTACGAACCTCGGCGGCAGCGGCGTCTCGGCGCCGCTGTACCTGATGGTCGGCCTCGCCGCCTTCGGGACGATGAACGCGATGATCTCCGGGGGCGCGCGGATCGCGCTCGACCGCAGCGTCGGGTGGACGCGCCAACTCAGGTTGACGCCCCTCTCGCCGCGCAGCTACCTGGCGACGAAGATCCTGGTCGGCTACCTGACGGCGCTGATGACGATCGTCGTGCTCGCCGTCGCCGGGACCACGCTCGGGGTCAGGCTGTCGGCGCAGAGCTGGATCGAGACGATCGCGCTGCTCCTCGTCGGGCTGCTGCCGTTCGCGGCGCTCGGGATCCTGCTCGGCCATCTGCTCACCGTCGACTCGCTCGGGCCGGCGGTCGGCGGTCTGACCGCGCTGCTCAGCATCCTGGGCGGCGTGTGGTTCCCGATCACGAACGGTTTCCTGCACACGCTGGCGCAGGCCTTGCCGTCCTACTGGCTCGTGCAGGCAAGCCACGTCGCGAGCGGGGGCCACGCGTGGGGCGCGCTCGGGTGGTTCGTCACGGCGACGTGGACGATCGTGCTCGGGGCGCTCGCGGCGTGGGCATACCGCCGCGACACACAGCGCGTCTGACCGCGCCAGAAAGACATTCGCCGGGCGGCACAACTGCTCATTCTGTGAGAGCTTCTAAGCGGCAGGCGCGTCGTGCGGCGGCATCTGCGCGACGATCTCCTTGAGCGCGGTCTCGCCCTCCGCGTCGACCGAGAACGTGACGACGTCACCGTCGGTGAGGTCCTGGATCCGGTGGTCGATCGCGGCGATCGCCTCGTCGCTCCCGAGTGCGAAGACGACCGCCTGCCCCCGCTCGAGGGTCTCGGCGACGCCCTTCATCATGTTGTCGTTCACGCCGCGGTCGCGGAACTTCCCCCACAGCGCGCCGGCGCCCGCCCCGACGACGGCCGCTCCGAGCAGCGGGGGCGCGGCGAGGCCGATGACCACTCCGACGAGCCCGCCCCTGAACGCTCCCTTGCCGACCGTCGCGTCCTTGGTCTGGTGGATCTTCACCTTGCCGTCCGCCTCCTTCGTGACGAGCGCGAGGTCCTCGAGCGTCACGCGCTCGTCCTCGACCGCCCGGTACAGCGATTCGAGGATGAACTCGCCCATCGCCTGGTCCTTTGCCTCGATGCCGATTACACGCACGTCTGGTCCTCCTTCGGTTCGTCGTCTCGGTCGAACCTATCGAGCAATCGGTCGATCCGCGCGTCGATCCGGCCGGCCAAGTAGGTTTCCGCCTCGAGTCCCCCGCTCGAGAGGAGAGACAATGGCTGCGACACCCCACGCCGAACCGACCGCCGCGCTCGTCGGTGACAAGGGCCTGAAGCGCGATGCGATCGGTTACCTCTCGAACCTCGTCATCGGGGTCGCGTCGACCGCGCCCGCCTACTCGCTCGCCGCGACGCTGGGCTTCATCGTCGCCGTGCCCAGGATGGGCCTGCACGCGCCCGCCGTACTGCTGGTCTCGTTCGTCCCGATCCTGCTGATCGCCTTCGGTTACAAGTACCTGAACCGGGCGGATCCCGACTGCGGCACGACGTTCGCCTGGACGACGCGCGCGATGGGCCCGTGGGTCGGCTGGATCAACGGCTGGGCGATCTTCGTCGCCGACGTGATCGTGATGGCGTCGCTGGCGGTGATCGCCTCGACCTACACGTATCTGCTCTTCGGCTGGACTTCGGGAGCCAACTCGACGTTCTGGATCCTCGTCGGCTCCACGGTCTGGATCGCCCTGATGACGTGGATCTGCTGGCGCGGCATCGAGCTCTCGGCGCGGGTGCAGCAGTTCCTGCTGGCAGCCGAGATCGCCATCCTGGCGGCGTTCGCGATCGTCGCGATCGTCAAGGTGTACGCGAACGCGCCCGCACACTCGGTGCGCATCAGCGCCGACTGGTTCAACCCGTTCTCGCTCGGTTTCACGCCGCTGATCGACGGGATGCTGCTCGGCATCTTCATCTACTGGGGGTGGGACTCGGGCGTCTCCGTCAACGAGGAGACCGAGAGCTCGGCCGAGGCGCCGGGCCGCGCGGCCGTCGTCTCGACACTGGTCCTGCTCGGCATCTACCTGGTCGTCTCGGCGGCCGCGCAGTCCTACGGGGGCACACAGCCACTGATCAACAACTCGAACGACGTCCTCCGCTTCCTCGGTGGCTCCGTGTTCGGCTCGCCCTGGGACAAGCTGCTGATCATCGCGGTCCTCACCTCGGCGTCGGCGTCGACGCAGACGACGATCCTGCCGACGGCGCGGACGACGCTGTCGATGGCGCGTTGGAAAGCGATCCCGAAGGCGTTCGGGCACATCCATCCTCGCTTTCTCACGCCGGACGTCTCGACCCTCGGCATGGGTGGCCTCTCGATCGTCTTCACGCTTCTTCTCGTCGGCTTCAACTCGTCGCAGGACGTCCTGGGCGACTCGATCACCGCGCTCGGCTTCGCGATCCTCTTCTACTACGGGTTCACCGGGCTCGCCTGCGCCGTCTATTTCCGCAAGGAGCTCGTGAAGAGCTGGAAGCACTTCTTCGCCGCGGGCATCGTGCCGCTGGTCGGCTTCGGGCTCATGGCGGCGATCTTCGTCAAGGCCTTCCACGACTACAGCCAGACGGGGGCGGGCTACGCAAAGCCGCTGTTCGGGATCCAGATCCCGATCGTGATCGGCATCGGCTCGCTGTTGCTCGGGATCCCGCTGATGCTCCTGTGCGCGGTCAAATTCCGCGAGTACTTCTCGCGCAAGCCCGAAGTCGCCGCCGAGGGCTCGCTCGACTACATCCCCGAAGAAGTCTCATTGCACTTCTAGCCGCCGACGGGCGCGTGGCCGGTCGTACCATGTGACCGTGGCCGCGCGCCCGCTCTGGCGTCTGCTCGCGCTGCTGGTCGTCGCGCCGATCGCGGTGGCGGCGGCCGCGCTCGTGGTTGCGTTCCTGCGGGCCCCCTCGGTCGCCGATCTTTCTGCTCGCGTCGCGGCTCTCGAGCATGCGAACGGCGTCGATCCCGTCCGGCTGACGCACGTTCCGGCAGTGCTGCGGGAAGCTGTCGTTGCGACGGAGGACGAGCGCTTCTACCGGCAGAGCGGCGTGGATGTGATCGCTCTCGCGCGCGCGATTCCCTTCGACATCACGCACCTCTCGCTCGCGCAGGGTGCGAGCACGATCACCGAGCAGCTGGGGAAGATCACCTACCTGCAGGGGAACGACCACTCCGCCTGGCGGAAGCTGACCGACATCGCCCTCGGCTTCCGGATCGGGCACAGCTTCGGTCACGAGCAGATCCTCGACGACTATCTCGACGTCGCGTACTTCGGTGACGGCGCGTACGGCGTTGCCAACGCGGCCCGTCGCTATTTCGGCCGCGACGTCGCCGACCTCGATCTCGCGCAGGCGAGCCTCCTTGCCGGGCTGATCCAGGCGCCGACCGCCTACGACCCGCTCAGCCACCCGCTTGAGGCGCGCGACCGCCAGATCGCGGTGCTGCTGTCGATGGTCAGGAACGGTTACGTCACCGAGACACAGGCGAGCGCCGTCGTGGCCAGCCGGTTGCCGCTCGCCGGCGGTCATGCCCTTCCGCCGATCGCGAACGTCAGCTTCGACGTGCCGGCGCCGTTCGACTGGGCGGAGCTCGCCGTTGCCATGCTGCTCGTCGCCGGCGCTGTCGCCGCCTACCTCGCTGCGCGTCTCGCTGCTCCGACGCTCGCCGCGCGCGGAGCCTTGAAGGCCGCGGCGATCCTGCTTCTGCTCGCCGGTGCGCTGACCGCCGCGTACTCGGTTCAAGTTGTCTGAGGACGTTTTAGAAGCTCTCACAGAATGAGCAGTTGTGCCGCCCGGCCGCGCTCGGCGGCACGCTGCTGCGTCCTCGGTCGCGCCGATAGCTTGGCTATTGGCGCTCCCTGCGTCCTTGCATCGCACTCGCCGATCGCACCCGGATCGACGAATGTCATTCTGTGAGAGCTTCTTAGAAGAGGTCTCGCCAGGTGAAGCGCGGGTCGTAGCCGAGCACGCGGCGGGCCTTGTCGATCGAGAGCAGCGTCTCGTGCTCGCCGAGTGAGGCGCGGACGGGCACGCCCGGGTAGACCTCGGCCATCAGCTCCCGGCTCGGGCGCCTCATCACGGTGTCAGCGGCGGCGACGATGAACGCGTCGGCGCCGCGCACGTCCGCCCCGAGGGCACGGCGCACGCTGAGCCCCACGTGGCTCTCGTCGACGTAGCTCCAGAGGTTCCAGCGGCGGAGGCGCGGATCGTCCCAGAACGAAGGGAAGCGCTCGTAGTCGGCCCGCTCCATGATGTTCGAGAAGCGCAGGCCGACGAACGGGATGCCGCTCCAGCGGCCGAACTGTCGAGCGGCTTCCTCGCCGAGCACCTTCGAGAGCGCATACGACGACTCGGGACGCAGCTCATGCTGTTCGTCCACCGGCGCGTAGTCGGGCGGGGTGTCGAATGGCAGCCCGAGCGTCGTCTCGCTCGACGCCCAGACGACGCGCTTGAGAGCGAGACGCACGGCCGCTGCGAACACCGTGTGCGTGCTCGTGATGTTGGTGCGGAAGACGACGTCGGGTGTCGCGTGGACGGGAGAGGGGATCGCCGCGAGGTGCACGACCGCCTCGATCCCCGGCAGGCGCTCACCGCCGCTGAGCGCCTCGAGCGTCTCGCCGAAGTCCGTCACGTCGGCTGCGAGGAACGGCGCCGGTGAGTCCGGTGAGCTCGACTCCGCCGACGGCCGCAGATCGACGTTGAGCACGTCGTGGCCGTGCTCGAGCAGATCGCGGACGACGGCCCGTCCCGCCTTGCCGCTCCCGCCGGTGACGGCGATCTTCACGTTGCGACCGGCGCAGCCAGCACCACGGTCACCGGTGAGCCGCGGCCCCCGATCACGTCCTCGACCACGAC
Organism: uncultured Thermoleophilia bacterium; assembly: GCA_963774355.1. Taxonomy (GTDB): domain Bacteria; phylum Actinomycetota; class Thermoleophilia; order Gaiellales; family Gaiellaceae; genus PALSA-600. Next base: position 142,563 of record CAVZER010000005.1, read on the forward strand.
CTCGCTCGTGTCGAGCCGCTCGACCGTCCCGTCGACCGCCTCGAGGAACGCGTCCGGCGGATCGAGGAAGTTGACCGCCGGCGTGTTGTAGTGCATCGGCACGACGAGTCGCGGGCGGAGCGCGCTCACCACGGTGGCCGAAGCCTCGCCGCCGATCGTCGGGCCGCCGCCGACCGGCAGGAAGAGAACGTCGACCGCACCGATCGCCGCCTGCTGCTCGGGGCGGAGCGCAGCCTGGCCGAAGTCGCCGAAGTGACAGAGGCGCAGGCCGTCGAGTGAGAAGCAGACGATCGCGTTCGGGCCGCGCTGCGTACCGGCGACGTCGTCGTGCTCGGAGGCGATCGCGACGATGTCGCCGATCGGAGACTCGAACGTGCCGGCCGTCGCGCGAATCGTCACCGGCGAGCCGCCGACGACCTCGGCGGCGTTGTGGTCGCCGTGCTCGTGTGTGATCAGGAGCACATCGGCCTCGAGCCCGTCGATCGGCGGGTAGTCGAAGACGAGCCCGCGCGAGGCGGCGAGCTCCATCGGGCCGAACGGGTCGATCACGACTCGGTGCGAGCCGCTGACGAGGAACGCTGACTGGCCGTACCACCGAATCTGCATGGGGCCTCCGGTCTCTAGCGTTGAGTGAGTCGACCGAGGAGCGGGACGGCGCGGATCAACGTCTCCTGCTCCTCCGGTGTGAGCTCCGCCGCCATCGCCTCCGCGAGCCAGCCCTCGCGGCGGCGACGATCGGCCGCGAGGGTCGTCCGGCCGTCGTCGGTAAGCGCGATCAGCACCTGGCGGCGGTCGATCGGATCGGGCGTGCGCGAGACGAGGCCCGCGGCCTGCAGTTCGGCAACGGTCTGGGCCATCGACTGCGGCCGAACGCGTTCCGCGGTCGCGAGCGCGCTCGTCGTCTGCGGACCGGCGCGGTCGAGGCGTGCCAGCACGGCGGCCTGGGAGATCGAGAAGGTGTTCTCGGCTCGCAGCCTCCGGATCAGCTGCCCGAGCACGATGCGCAGCTCGCTCGCCGACCGGGTGAGATCGACCGTTCTGCTCACCGTTCCGCAACTATACAGGTAAGCTGAGCAGTCTGCCTGTGCATTCGAAGGTCATCGCCCAACCTCCGAACGACCGCTACAAGTGGGTCGCACTGTCGAACACGACGCTCGGCGTGCTGCTCGCGACGATCGACGCGTCGATCATGCTGATCGCGATGCCGGCGATCTTCCGCGGCATCCACCTCGACCCGCTTCGACCGGGCAACAGCTTCTACCTGCTGTGGATGATCCTCGGCTTTCTCGTCGTCTCGAGCGTGCTCGTCGTGGGCGTGGGCAGGCTCGGCGATCTCTACGGGCGCGTGCGGATGTACAACCTCGGGTTCGTCATCTACACGGTCTCGTCGCTGCTGCTCGCGATCGACTGGATGCACGGGCGCGCGGGTGCGGACTGGCTGATCGCGTTCAGGATCGTGCAGGGTGTCGGCGCGGCGTTCCTGATCGGGCAGTCGGCGGCGATCCTCACCGACGCGTTCCCGAAGAACCAGCGCGGGCTGGCGCTCGGCATCACCAACGTCGTCGGGATCAGCGGCCAGTTCATCGGGCTCGTCCTGGGCGGCGTCCTCGCGCCGATCGACTGGCGGCTGATCTTCCTCGTCTCCGTCCCGTTCGGCCTGTTCGGGACCGTGTGGTCGTATCTGAAACTGCGCGAGACGAGCCTGCCGGAACGCGCGCCGATCGACTGGCTCGGGAACCTGACGTTCGCGCTCGGGCTCGTGCTGGTGATGATCGGGATCACCTACGGGATCCGGCCGTACGGCGGCCGGCCGATGGGGTGGACGAACCCGTTCGTCGACGGTTGCCTGAGCTTCGGCGTGCTGCTCCTGTTCGCATTCGTGTTCGTCGAGCAGCGTGTCGAGCACCCGATGTTCACGCTGCCCCTCTTCAAGATCCGCGCGTACACGTTCGGCGTGATCTCGAACTTCCTCTCGGCGATCGCCCGCGGCGGCCTCATGTTCATGCTGATCATCTGGCTGCAGGGGATCTGGCTGCCGGAGCACGGCTACAGCTTCACGCGCACGCCGTTCTGGGCCGGCATCTACATCCTCCCGCTCACCGTCGGCTTCCTGATCGCCGGCCCGATCTCCGGCTACCTCTCCGATCACTACGGCTCGCGCTTCCTCGCGACCGGAGGCATGCTGGCCTCGGCGGTCGGGTTCGTCCTGCTGGCGATGCTGCCGATCGACTTCTCGTACACGGCCTTCGCCGCGATCCTCCTGTTGATGGGGCTCTCGATGGGCGCGTTCGCGTCGCCGAACCGCGCCGCCGTGATGAACAGCCTGCCCGCCCGTCACCGCGGCGCAGGCGGCGGCATGAACCAGACCTTCCAGAGCTCGGCGCAGGTGCTCTCGATCGGCATCTTCTTCACGCTGATGATCATCGGGCTCTCGAGCACGCTGCCGCACACGCTCTCCGCCGGGCTCGCGGCGCACGGCGTGCCTCCCGCGACCGCACACCGCGTCGCCGACCTGCCGCCGGTCTCGGTGCTGTTCGCGACCTTCCTCGGCTACAGCCCCGTCGAGCGACTCGTCCCGGCCGGGGTCCTCCACCACCTCTCACATGCGAACGCCACAGCGCTGACGAGTCGCGGCTTCTTCCCGCAGCTGATCACGCAGCCGTTCCGGGACGGGCTGCACGAGGCGTTCCTCTTTGCCGCGTGCGCCTGCCTCGTCGCCGCAGTCGCGTCCTGGTCGCGCGGGCCGCGGACGCTCGGAGCCAGGGACGGCGCAGCGGTGCCGCTCCCCGGAGACTAGAGCTCGTCCCCTAGGCAGGCTGCGGGTAGACCGCGTCGGGCTCCTGGGTCAGACCCTCCGGCCAGTCGAAGATCTCGGTGATCACGCCCAGGTCGGGGCCTGTCGACACGTAGGCGAACGAGACCCCGTTGTAGTGGCCGCTCTGCAGGACGCCGAGACCCTTCGCGCGCAGCGCCTCCAGCGTCTCGCCGTAGCCGTGGCCGCCGACGGCGACGTGATGCACGCCCTCGCCCTTGGTCGCGAGGAAGTCGGCGAACACGCCCTTGTCCTCGAGCGGCTGCACGAGCTCCCACTGCACGCTGCCGACCATCGTCACGGCGATCCGGAACCGGTACTCGCCGGAGGGATCGCCCGTCGTCATCTCCGACACGGTGTCGGGGTTGAAGTCGTAGATCTCCCACGGGCCGATGCCGTACTCCTCGACGTACGTTCGCAACGTCTTCTCGAGGTCGCGGACCACGATCGAGATCTGCATCGTCTCGGTGAACACGGGCTCGGGCATGCGAGTGGCGATCGTACGACGTTGCGGACATCGCGGTGAGGTGGTTCGATCCGCCCGTGGCGACGGTGCGCGCAGCCGTGACGAGATCGAGGGGCGTGATGGAGCTGGCCGGCGTCGAGGAGCCCGGCGCGCCGGGGCCCGGCCAGGTGCTCGTCGGCCCGGAGGCGGTCGGCCTGTGCGGCTCCGACTTCCATTATTTCCTCGGCGACATCGGGACGATCGAGGATCCCTCGACCCTCTATCCGCGAGTCCAGGGCCACGAGGCCGCAGGGACGATCCTCGCGCTCGGCGCCGACTGCCCGCGGCAGCTCGCGGTCGGCGAACGTGTGGCGCTGTGGCCGGTCTCAGCCTGCGGCCACTGCTACGCCTGCCGCATCGGACGGCCGAATGCGTGCGTGTCCATCAGTCTCATCGGCGTCCACACCGACGGCGCCCTGCAGGAGCAGCTCCTCGTCCCGGCCGAGCAGGTGTTCCCGGTCGGCGACCAGGACCCCGCGCTGGCAGCCTTGATCGAGCCAGTCTCGATCGCGATGCGTTCCGTCGACCGTGGGAGCGTCGCGTCGGGTGAGCATGTCGTCGTGCTGGGCGCAGGGCCGATCGGCCAGGCACTCGCGCTGGCCGCGATCGACCGCGGCGCGTCTGTGCTCGTGCTCGACACCGTTGCGAGCCGGCTCGACCGCGCGGCGGTCACGGGAGCCGACGTGCACCGGATTCTCGACACCGAGACGGTGCGCGACGTCGGGCGCGAATGGTCGGGCGGCGACGGCCCGGAGGTCGTGTTCGAGGCGACCGGCGTCGCCGGGCTGGTGCAGTCGGGCGTGGAAGCAGTGGCACAGGCGGGCCGCGTCGTCGTCGTCAGTCTCTCGAGCGAGCGTGCGCCGATTCGCGTCGGCGACCTTCCGCTGAAGGAGATCGACGTGCTCGGCGTCAGCTGCTGCCGCGCCGCAGACTTCGGCGCCGCAGTCGAGCTCGTCTCACGGCGGCGCGACGTCGCTGGGCGTCTCGTCACGCATCAGTTCGCGTTCGCCGAGGCACCGCGCGCGATCGACTACGCGATGCATCACCCAGGCGAGGTGATGAAGGCGGTCGTCAGGATCGACGACCGCCCCTGAGTCGTCGGCTAGAACGGGAAGGGGTGGCCGCTCCCGCCCTGCACGGTGATCCACCGCAGCTCGGTGAACTCGTCGATCACCGCCTGGCCTCCGAAGCGCCCCCAGCCCGAGTCCTTCACGCCGCCGAACGGCATCTGCGGCTCGTCGCCGACCGGCTGGTCGTTGACGTGCACGATTCCCGACTCGAGCAGCTGCGCGAGCGCGAAGCCTCGATCGGTGTTCGTGGTCAGGATCCCGGCGCTGAGGCCGTATTCGGTTGCGTTGGCGTGTGCGATCGCCTCCTCCGCCGAGTCGACGACGTCGACCGCGACGACGGGTCCGAACGTCTCGAACTTGGCGAAGTCCGAGCTCTCCGGGACGTCGGTGATCACGGTCGCCCGGTAGCACGGGCCGGCTGCCTCGCCGCCCGCGAGCACCTTCGCGCCCTTGGCCACGGCGTCGTCGACCCGCTCGCTGACGAGGCTGAGTGCGGCCTCGTTGATGAGCGGACCGATGATCGTGTCGTGCTCCTTCGGGTCGCCGGCCTTCAGGGTCTTGGCCTTCTCCGCGAGCCGGGAGGTGAACTCGTCCGCGATCGGGCGCTCGACGATGATCCGCCGTGCCGACATGCAGATCTGGCCCTGGTGGAGGAAGGCCCCGAACGCGGCGGCGTTGACCGCGTAGTCGAGGTCGGCGTCCGCGAGGACGAGCAGCGGGTTGTAGCCGCCGAGCTCGAGCACGACTCGCTTCAGGTGACGCCCGGCAGCCTCCGCGAGCCGTCTGCCGGTCGCAGTCGAGCCGGTGAAGTTGATGCGGCGCACCGCGGGGTTCTCGACGAGCTCGTCGCCGATCGGCGCCGCTTCGCCGGGGGCGTGCGTGACGATGTTGAGCACACCGGAGGGCAGGCCGGCCTCGGTGAAGATCTCGCCCCAGATCAGGCCGCCGACGACGGGGGAGAGCTCGGACGGCTTCAGCACGACGGTGTTCCCGAGCGCGAGGGGCGCTGCGATCGACCGCGCGGACAGGATCAGCGCCGCGTTCCAGGGAGCGATCGCGCCGACGACGCCTACCGGCTTGCGGATCCCCATCGCGAGCGTGCCGGGGTGATCGGAGGGGATGATCTGCCCGAGCGGGGCATACGCTGCGGCAGCGGTCTGGCGGAGCAGGCCGGGCACGAAGCTCATCTGGAACATGCCGAACCCGAAGCTCGCGCCGGTCTCGCGCGCGAGCAGCCCGACGATCTCGTCGAGCCGCGACTCGAGGATGTCGGCCGCCTTGAGGAAGATCCGCTGCCGCTCGGCCGGAACGCTCTGCGACCAGGCGGGGAATGCCGCTGCTGCGCTCGCCACCGCACGCGCCGCGTCGGCGCGTGTGCCGGCTGCGACCTGGGCGACGACGTCGCCGGTGAACGGATCGCGGTCCTCGAACGTCTTCCCGCCGTCCGCCGCCGTCCATTCGCCGCCGATGAAGTGCTGGTACTCGCGAACCTCGGACTGGACGCTCGTCACCTCAATCTCCTTTCTCTGGGCCGCGTCATCACGTTGGTGGAGCTTCGCGTATATAACCCACAGGCCCCTCAACGTGTCGAATCACCGGTCAGCCGTCCCACATAGTCGAACCGCGAGCGCATGATCGACCTCTCCCGCGTCGCGGCGATCGACATCCACGTGCACACCGAACGCTCGCGCTCCGGGCACGACCCGATGCCCGCGGAGCTGCGCGAGGCCGCCGCCCGCTACTTCGGCAACGAGTTCACCGGCGACGCCCTGCCGACGATCGACGACGTCGCCGCCTACTACCGCGAGCGCGGGCTCGCGGCGGTCGTCTTCACCGTCGACTGGGAGCTCGAGAGCGGACGCGCCCCGATCCCGAACGAGGAGATCGCCGAGGGAGCGCGCGAGAACGCCGGACGTCCTGATTCCCTTCGCGAGCGTCGACCCGGCGCGCGTGGACGCGGCCGAGCGCGCTCGGCGCCTGATCGAGGAGCACGGCGTTCGCGGGTTCAAGTTCCACCCGAACCTGCAGCAGTTCTTCCCCAACGACCGCGCCGCCTACCCGCTCTACGAGGTGATCGCCGAGGCGGGGCTGCCGGCGCTGTTCCACTCCGGGCACAGCGGGATCGGGACCGGCCTCCCCGGCGGCGGCGGCCTGCGCCTCAAGTACTCGAATCCGCTCTGCCTCGACGACGTCGCCGCCGACCTCCCGGAGCTCAAGATCGTGCTCGCGCACCCGTCGTTCCCGTGGCAGGACGAGGCGATCTCGGTCTGCCTGCACAAGGCGAACGTCTGGATCGACCTCTCCGGCTGGTCGCCCAAGTACTTCCCGCCGCAGCTCGTCCAGTACGCGAACACGCAGCTGCGGCGCAAGGTGCTGTTCGGCTCCGACTTCCCCCTGATCACGCCGGACCGGTGGCTGTCGGATTTCGCGGAGGCACCCTTCCGGGACGAGGTCCGGCCGCTGATCCTGAAGGACAACGCGGCCGCCCTGCTCGGGCTGTGATGTTCGAATAGTCGGAACGCTATCCTTGACAGTAGAACCGCGAATCGCCTAGCGTCGCAGCCATCAGGCGGCCGAGCGGTTCAGACCCAGCGAGGAGGGTGTCCGGAAACTGGCGATCGTCGCGCTGAGTGAGGCCGTCTCCGAACTGGTGCGCGACGGCGACGTGGTGGCGCTCGAGGGCTTCACGCACCTCATCCCGAATGCGGCGGGCCAGGAGCTGATCCGGCAGGGGCGTCGCGACCTGACGCTCGTGCGGATGACGCCCGACGTCATCTACGACCAGCTGATCGGAATGGGCTGCGCGCGCAAGCTCGTCTTCTCCTGGGGCGGCAACCCGGGCGTCGGCTCGCTGCACCGGCTGCGTGACGCGGTCGAGCACGACTGGCCGGCGCCGCTCGAGCTGGAGGAGCACTCCCACGCAGGAATGGCGGCGGCGTACGCGGCCGGGGCCGCGAACCTGCCGTTCGGCGTCCTCCGCGGCTACGAGGGCACCGACCTGCCCGCGCACACCCGCGTCAGGCCGATCACGTGCCCGTTCACGGGCGAGCAGCTCGCCGCGGTGCCCGCCCACCGCCCGGATGTCGGGATCGTGCACGCGCAGCAGGCAGACCAGCACGGCAACGTGCAGCTCTGGGGCATCACCGGCATCCAGAAGGAGGTCGTCCTCGCCTCCGCGCGGTCGATCGTGACCGTCGAGGAGATCGTCGACGAGCTCGAACTGCAGCCCGGCGCGGTCGTGCTGCCCGCCTGGGTGATCGACGCCGTCGCCTGCGTTCCCGGCGGCGCACGACCTTCCTACGCGCACGGCTACTACGAGCGCGACAACGACTTCTACGTCGCCTGGGACGCGATCAGCCGCGACCGCGACGTGTTCCACACCTGGATGAGCGAGCACGTGCTCGAAGGCGTTTCCGCATGACACTCAAGGATGGGCCGAGCCAGATCGTCCTGCCGGACGACCCGAGCTTCGGGCCGGAGGTGCAGGTCGACTACCCGGGCTACCGCTCGACGCGCTGGCGGGCGCCCGACCGGCCCCTGGTCACGTTGCCCGAGGAGCTCCACTCGCTTGCCGGGCCCGTGTTCGGCGAGGACCTGGTGCAGGCCTCCGACGCCGACCTGACGCGGCAGCACGAGGGTGAGCCGCTCGGCGAGCGCATCGTCGTGCACGGACGCGTGCTCGACAGGTCCGGCCGGCCGCTCGCGGGCGCGCTGGTCGAGGTCTGGCAGGCGAACGCGTGCGGCCGCTATCGCCACGAGGTCGACCAGCACCCTGCACCGCTCGATCCGAACTTCTCCGGGGGCGGCCGTTGCCTCACGGACGCCGACGGCCGCTACCGGTTCGTCACGATCAAGCCGGGGGCCTACCCGTGGGGGAACCACGAGAACGCGTGGCGCCCGGCCCACATCCACTTCTCGGTCTTCGGGCGGCTCTTCACTCAGCGCCTGGTGACGCAGATGTACTTCCCGGGCGACCCGCTCTTCCCGTACGACCCGATCTTCAACTCGGTCCGCGATCCGAAGTCGCGCGCCCTGCTCGTCTCGCGGTTCGACCTCTCGGAGACCGTCCCGGACTGGGCGCTCGGCTACGAGTGGGACGTCGTGCTGGGGCGGGGCGGCACCGACGCCACGCCGATCGAAGGAGACGCATGACGACCCCCTCGCAGACGGTCGGCCCCTTCTACACGATCGGCCTCGTCGACGACGGACGGCCGCAGAACGAGCTCGCGGCCGAAGGAATCGAGCTCGCGGGCCGGCTCTTCGACGGGGAGGGCGCGCCCATCCCGGACGGCCTGATCGAGGCCTGGGACGCTGGCGGGGGCCGGTGGGGCCGTTCCGGTACGGACGGGGACGGCCGGTTCTCGTTCCGTGTGCCCCGCGACGCCGCGCACCTCGAGCTGTACGTCTTCGCACGCGGCCTTCTGCGCCACCAGTGGACGCGCGTCTACCTCGGCGACGCGGCGGACGACGACGTCCTCGCCGGCGTCGACCCGGCCCGGCGCGGAACCTTGCTGGCTCGCTCCGAGGCTGACGGACTGCGCTTCGACATCCGCATGCAGGGCAACGACGCAACGGTGTTCTTCGCACATTGAGCACCCGGGCGACATCCGTGCCGGAGAGCACGTCCGCCCCGGGGGCGGGCACTCGCCGCACCGTGCGCGACGCGACGTTCGAGGTTTTCCGCCGCCGTGGGCTGACGACGCTCTTCGCCAACCCGGGATCGACCGAGGTTCCCTTCCTGACCGACCTCCCGGGCGACCTCGACTTCGTGCTCGCGTTGCACGAGAGCTCCGTCATCGGCCTCGCCACCGGGCATGCGCTCGGGCGAGGAGCGCCGTCGCTCGCGCTCCTGCACACGACGGCGGGGCTCGGCAACGGCGTTGCCGCGATCGCCACCGCCCGCGTCAACCGTGCCCCCGTGGTGGTCCTCGTCGGCCAGCAGGACCGCAGGCATCTCGCCTACGAGCCGTTCCTCACCGGCCGGCTCGCCGGTCTCGCCGGCGACTATCCCGTCCGCGTCGAGCAGCCGGTCCGCGCGCAGGACGTGCCCGGCGCGGTCGAACGCGCCTTCCACGCAGCGGCGACCGCCCGCGGCCCGGCGCTGGTGATCGTGCCGATGAACGACTGGGAGGCTGCTCCGGACGACGAGCGTGAGCCCGCCGCGGCCGTCGGCGAAATCGTCCGCGCCGTCGCCGTCGCACCCGAGGTCGTCGACTCCCTGGCGGCGTTCCTCGACGACGCGCGAGCGCCGGCGATCGTGGTAGGCGCCGGTGCCGACGACGCCGCGTCGAGGGCGGCGGTCGTCGCCCTGGCCGAGCGGCTCGCCGCGCCCGTCTACCAGGAGGCGTTCGGCGCGCGCGCGGGCTTCCCGCACGACCATCCGCTGTTCGCCGGGCTGCTGCCCGCTGGCCGGCCCGCTCTGCGCGAGCGACTCGCTCCCTACGACACGCTGCTCGTCGTCGGCGGGCCGGCGTTTCGCCAGTCGTTCTACGCGCCCGGCCGTCTCACCATGCCCGGCACGCGCATTGCGCTCGTCACCGAGGATCCCGAGGAGGCCTACCGCAGCCCGGCCGAATTGGCGGTGCTCGCCTCACCCGCCTCGGTCTGCGCCGCCCTGGCTGCCCGCGTGCGGGCGAGAGACACCCCGCCGCCGGCGCCGTTCCGACCCCCCGCCACACCCCCGCCGCCGGCAGCAGGCGAACCGCTCCGCGCGAGCCACGTGCTCGCAGCGCTCGCGGAGCGCCTGCCGTCGGACGCCGTCGTTCTCGAAGAAGCCCCGGTCGACCGGCCCGAGCTGCAGGAGCGGATGCCTGCCGCTGAGCCGTTCGGGTATCTGAGCGCGGCCATGGGCGGCCTCGGATTCGCCGTTCCCGGAGCGACGGGATTGCGCATGGCGCTGCCCGATCGGCCCGTCGTGGCGGTGATCGGAGACGGCTCGACGATCTACGCCATCCAGGGCCTCTGGACGGCCGCCCACTATCGCGTGGGCGTTCTGTTCGTCGTACTGTCCAATGGCGGGTACGCAATCATGGACCGACTGGCCGAGAACCAGGGCGGCTCTCCGCCCTGGCCGTCGTTCGGCGAGGTCGAGCTCGCAACCGTCGCGCAGGGCTTCGGATGTCCTGCGCGTCGCGTCGCGACCTACGACGAGTTGATCGCCGTACTGGACGAGGTCGTTCCGACTCTCGCCCGGCGCAGCGACCCCTTGCTCCTCGACGTGGCAATCGCCCCGACGGAGGCATTCGGGCCATGAGGAGCCATGCGTAGCCGGCCTCCACCAGCCATTCGCACATGCGCGGATCAACCCCCTGGAGTCCCCCACCAGCACGAGAAAGGACGGATCGGATGACGGTTCGGAAAGCAGTAGTGCTGATCGCATTTCCCATCGCACTGATCGCGGCGGCAATGCTCGCCACCGGTGCTGCAAGCTCGACCGCCAAGGTCGGGACGGGTTCCGCGACGGTGTCGAAGTGCGGTCTCGGCACCGGTAAGAAGGCGACGGGCGCGCCGATCAAGATCGACGGGCTCGACATGCTCATCCCGGGCGTGGACTTCACGACGGTCGGCAAGGTCGCGGCGGCGTATTTCGCCTGCGTGAACGACAACGGCGGGATCCACGGCCGCCCGGTCAAGTACACGCTCTACAACGAGCAGCTCAACCCGGCACAGGAAGCTGCGTTGGCGAGAAAGATGGTCCAGAGCGACAAGGCCGTCGGCATCGTCGGCAACACGAGCTTCGCCGAGTGCGGCACGAACTGGAAGTACTACAAGAGCAAGGGCTACGTCGTGCTCGGTGCCGGCGTCCAGGCGGAGTGCTACTCGACGCCGTCGTTCGTCGAGACGAACATGGGCCCGCGCTACAGCAACGTCGGAGCGGCTCAGGCGCTGATCGCGGCGGGAGTCAAGAAGATCTCGATCGCCTCGCCTGACACCATCTCGGCGTACGCGGACAGCGGGGTTGCTGCTCTCGGTCAGCAGAAGGGCGTCGCGGTGAAGATCTTCCCGACGCATCTGCCCGTGACCGACGCAACGTCGCAGCTGCTGTCGATGTACCAGTTCGCCGGCACCGGGGGCGGGATCATCCTCGACTTCACCCCCGACACCGCTCCGGCCTTCATGAAGGCGGCCGTCACGATGGGCATCGTCAACAAGGTCAAGTGGGGCTCGTCGACGCCGATCGCGAACTCGGTGATGGCGCAGCAGTTCCCGCAGTTCGACGGTGACCTGTGGATCAACCAGGAGTTCGAGAACATCGACCCGTCCGTCGGTCCCGACACGGCGCTGATGTTCCAGGTCCTGAAGAAGTACGCGTCGAGCATCGCCCCGCAGGCGTTCGCGCAGATGGGCTTCCTCGATGCGAAGTTCTCCACGACCGCGTTGCTCGGCATCAAGGGCGCGATCACGGCGAAGTCCTACAACAGTGCGGTGCGCGGCTTGAAGGACGAGAAGACCGACATGCTGTGCAAGCCCTGGTACGTCGGCAACGCGCTGCCGTACCACATCCCGAACAACACCGACATCACGGTCGACTACAAGGCCGGCAAGGTCGTTGTGAGGACAGGCTGCACGGAGATCGCGCCGGTCGACAAGCAGCTCACCCAGACCCGCAAGTGGGAGAAGCAGTTCAAGCTGAACTAGGAGAAGCAGACGACATGGCGATCAGCAACCCGAGAGGAAGTCGTTGACCGGCGTCCTTGCATTCAGCATCTTCGGCCTCGAATGGGAGTTCTTGAAGCCGTTCATCGTCGTGGGGCTCGCCTTCGGCGGCGTCTACGCGCTGTCCGGAGTCGGCCTCGTGGTGCTGTACCGCGCGACCGGAGTGCTGAACCTCGCGTTCGGCGCGATCGGTGCCGGAGGGGCGTTGATCGCTTACTGGATCGTCACGCACACCGGCTGGCCGCACTGGCTGGCCTACACGATCTGCGTCGCGTTCGGCGGGGTCGTCAACCTTGCTTACGGCATGGTTTTCGGCCCCGCCTTCGCGCGGCGCGATCCGCTCGTCAAGATGATGGGAACGCTCGGGCTCGCGTTGATCCTGCTCGGGATCATGTCGTGGCGCGCGCCGATCGGCGGGGCGTTCGCACGGTTCCTCCCGCTCCCGTCCTCGAGTCACATCTACACGATCTGGGGAACGGCGGTGAACCTGACGCAGATCATCGCGCTCGGGCTGGCCTTCGCCCTCACCGCGATCATCACCATCTTCCTTCGCGTCACCAAGCTCGGCACCGCGATGCGCGCCCTGGCGAACGACCGCGAGATCACGGCGACGCTCGGCGTCCCGGCGCGAAGGGTCGAGGCGGCCGCTTGGTTCGGCTCGGGCATCGTCTGCGGAGCGGCCGGGCTGCTCCTCCCCGATCTGCTCACGTCGCTCGACTACTCGGCGCTCACCTTCCTCGTCATCTCCTCACTGGCCGCTGCACTGATCGGGCGCCTTCGCTCGCTCTGGGTGACCCTCTTCGGCGGCCTCCTCGTCGGACTGGCTCAGGCGGTGCTCGCGCCGTACTCCTCCGTGACGCAGTACCGTTCCGCCGCGCCGTTCGTGCTCGCGATCGCAGCGCTGCTCGTGCTCTCGCGCCGCCGCGTGGTCACCCTGTCGCGGGTCGGTCACTAATGGCCTCGCGCCTCCACTTCGACCGCGCGACGGCGATTCGCGGCCTGGTGATCGCGGTGCTGCTCCTCTTCGTCGTGGCCGCCGTCCCCAAGCTCGTCGGTGCCGACTGGATCACAACGTTCACGAGCGTCGCGATCTACTCGCTCGCTGCGCTCGGCTTCGGCCTGCTGTACGGACGCGTGGGCATGATCTCCCTCGGCCAGATTGCGCTGCTCTCGATCGGCTGCTGGGTCGGGACGCGCCTCGCCTATGCGACGGCGCTCCCTTTCCCGCTGCTGCTGCTCGTCGTCGGCGGCATCGTGGCCGTGATCGGCGTGATCATCGGTCTGCCTGCGCTTCGGCTCTCCGGGCTTTATCTCGCGCTGATCACGCTCATGTTCGCCGGCGCGACGACGGTCGTCCTCGGCGCGACCGACTTCCCGAACGGCGGGCACGGCTTCCTGGGCTACACCAGCAACGCGAGCCTGATCGGGCTCAAGGCGGTGCGCAGGCCCGCCGTCGCGGTGTCCGACGTCGCCTACTACCGGTATGTCGTGATCGTCGGCGCGCTCATGTTCTTGCTCGCCCTCCTGCACGTCGCCGGCAAGCCGGGCCGAGCGTGGGCCTCGATCCGCGAGAGCGAACCGGCGGCGCTCGCGGCCGGGGTGAACACGGTGCTCTACAAGCTGTGGGCGTTCGGCCTCTCCTCGTTCATGACGGGCGTCGCCGGGTGCCTGCTCGCGGCGCAGATCGGGGAGCCCCGGGCGATCACGTTCCAGACGCAGGACTCGCTGACCCTGGCGGCGACCTCGCTGATCGGCGGCATCTTCAGCCTCTGGGGCGCCGTCCTCGCCGGGCTCTTCAACCAGCTCCTGCCGTTCGTCTTCCAGGCGCAGTGGGGAATCAATCCGAACTTCCTGCTCATCCTCTTCGGCGCCGGCCTGCTGCAGGTGCTGCTGACCGCGCCGGGCGGCCTTGTCGACCAGGTCCCGAAGGACGTGGCGAACCTGGGCAGGCTGGCCTGGCGGGGGGTACGCAAGATGAGCCCGCCGAAGGACGAGCCGACGAAGGAGAAGGAGGAGCCGACGTGATCGAGGTCACGGGGCTCACCGTGCGCTTCGCCGGCGTCACGCCGATCGACGACATGAGCGTCGTCTTCCACGACGGCACGTGTGGCCTGATCGGGCCGAACGGCGCCGGCAAGACCACGTTCTTCAACGTGCTGAGCGGCTTCGTCAAGCCGGCGACGGGGACGGTCACGGCGTTCGGGCAGAACCTGCTCAAGCTCCCGGACTACAAGCGGGCCCGCTGGGGTCTCCGTCGCACCTTCCAGACCGAGATGGCGATCGAGCAACTGAGCGTCTACGACAACGTCGCGCTGATCCACGAGCACTCCGGTGCGAAGGGGTCGTCGCGCCGGAGCGATGTGCTCGCGGCGATCGAGTTCGTCGGGCTCGAAACGCCGCCGACCGCGAAGGTCGGAGGGCTGGGAGCGCGTGAGCGGCGCCTCGTCGAGGTCGCCCGTGCCGTGGTCGGCCGTCCTCGGGTCGTCTTGCTCGACGAGCCGGCCGCCGGGCTCCCGGACGAGGAGACCACGCATCTCTCGACGGTGATCCAGAAGATCCCGTCAGCGGTCGGCGCGCTCGTGATCCTCGTCGACCATGACATGAGCCTCGTCTCGGCATGCTGCGAGACGACTGCGGTCGTCGACTTCGGAAAGCTGATCGCCTCAGGGCCGACCGCCGAGGTGCTTCGCGACGAGCACGTGATGCGCGCGTACCTCGGGACGGAGACGCTCGACGTCGAGGTCGTCGACGACGTCGAATCGGAGCCGGCCTCGTGACCGAGAACGGCGCCCCGCTGCACATCGAAGGACTGTCGATCTCCCGCGGCGGCAAGCCGGTCGTGCACGAGATCACGCTCGAGATCCCGCGCGGCGCGGTGACGACCCTGCTCGGGCCGAACGGTGCCGGCAAGTCGACGATGGTGCTCACGATCGGCGGCGTCCTCCGTCCGACGGCCGGGACGGTCAGCATCGGCGAGCAGAACCTGACGCGCTTGCGCCCGGAGCAGATCCGTAAGGCCGGCGTCGCGATCGTCCCCGAAGGGAGGCGGCTGTTACCCGACCTCACCGTGAACGACAACCTGCGGGTGGCTACCTACGCCTTGAACCGTGAGGACGCGAAGAGCGGCATCGACTACGCGCTCGAGGTCTTCCCGCAGCTCAAGGCGCGGTGGGGGGCGATCGCGCGCACGCTCTCCGGCGGCGAGCAGCAGATGGTCGTGCTCGCGCAGGCTCTCGTCTCGAGGCCGAAGTTCATCCTCGTCGACGAGCTCTCGCTCGGTCTTGCCCCGGTGGTCGTCAAGCGTCTGATGCCCGCGCTCGAGCGAGCCGCGTCGGAAGGTGTCGGCGTGCTCCTGATCGAGCAGTTCGTCCACGTCGCGCTTGCGCTCGCCCAGAGCGCCTACGTGATCGAGGGCGGGCGGATCGTCTATCACGGAACGGCGGCCGAGCTGAAGGAGCACCCGGACCGACTGCACTCGGCGTATCTGCTGCGCGAGCGCGCGGATGTCCTGCGGCCGACGGGAGGAGTGTTCTGATGGCGCTCGAGGTGCTCGACGGAGACCGCGCCGAGACCCTCGCGCGGCTCTGCGAGCTGTTCGTGCCGGGCTCGGGACGTGTCGGGCCGGTGACGTACATCGACGCCAGCCTCGCCGTTCTTCCCCCCGAGGTGCAGGGCGCTGCGCTCGCGTCCATCGACGCCCTCGCCGGTGCGAACGACGTCGACTCGCTCGCCGAGCACGCAGCGACGCCGGCGTTCGGCTTCATCCGCGCGCTGGCGGTCGAGGCGTTCTACAGCGACTTCGTCGCCCCCGACGCGGAAGGGCCTGGAGCCTGGTCGGAGATCGACTTCAACTCGCCGCTCGCGACGCGACTCGCCAAGGACTGGTCGTACATGGGGATCGCATGAACGGTGAAACGGCCGACGTGGTCGTGGTCGGCTCGGGCGCGGGCGGGGGCGTGGTCGCCGGCGAGCTCGCCCAGCGGGGCCGCGAGGTCGTGCTGCTCGAGACCGGCCCGCATCTCACGGCGGCCGACTTCACCCGCTTCGAGGCGAAGGCGACGCATGACCTGTTCTGGCCGCTGCGGCTGACGCCCCTTCCGAACGGCGAGCTGTTCGCGTTTCTCGCCGGCCGGTGCGTCGGCGGCACGACGACGATCAACACGAAGGTGGCGCTGCGCGCACACGAGCGCGACGTTGCGAAGTGGCACGGCCTGACCGGCCTGACGAACGAGCGCGGCGAGCCGTTCGCGGCAGGTGACCTCGATCCCTACTACGAGCGCGTGGAACAGGTGCTCGGTGTGAGGGAGCGGCGCGACTGGTGCAAGAGCATCCACACCGTCGAGCCCGGCTTTCACGCGATGGGCGTCGAGCTCGAACCGGTGCACTCGTACACGGACGTGAACTGCATGCGCTGCGGCTCGTGCTTGCAGGGTTGCCCGACGAACGCGGGGAAGTCGACGCAGAACACCTATATCCACGAGGCGTGGGCCCGCGGCCTGCTCGACCTGAGAGCGAACGCAACGGTCGAGCGCGTGCTCGTCGAGGACCGCGGCGACGGCCTGCAGGCCACCGGTGTCGAGTATCTGGACGACGCGGGCGAGCGTCGAACCGTCCGCGCGCGCGCGGTCGTGGTCGCCGCCGGGACCCTCAACACGCCGCAGCTCCTGATCAGGTCGGGGCTTCGGGGATCGTGGATCGGGCGCAACCTCGGCCTGCACCCGGTACGACTCGTCTACGGCCTGTTCGACGAGCCGCAGGACACGCACATGGTCTACCCGATCAGCGCGCACTGCATGGCCTTCCAGCACGACGAGGACGGCGGGTTCGCGATCGAGGCGACGACGATCCAGGACCCGATCTCCTTCGCGACGACGCTCACCGACGAGCAGGGACCGCTCTGGGGCAGCCGGCTTGTCGAGGCGCTCCGGGGCTTCAGGCACTGGGTCGGCGTCCTCGCGATGGCCAACGACGAGAACAACGCCGCCGTCGTCGTCGAGGAGAACGGGGCCGAGCGGTTCGACATCGACTTTCAGCCGGTCGAGCTCGAGCGCATCGAGCGGGCATTCGACTTCAGCCGGCAGGTCCTGCTCGCGGCCGGCGCTCGCCAGATCGCGTGGAGCGGTCTGGCATCGACGCATGTCCAGGGCACCTGCCGGATGGGCGACGACCCGGAGCGCTCGGTCGTCGACCGGCACGGCGAGTCGCACGAAGTGAAGCGGCTCTACGTCGGTGACGGCTCGGTCGTGCCGCGCACCCTTTCGGTGAACCCGTCGCTGACGATCATGGCGCTCGCGACGCGGCTCGCCGAGCATCTCGACGCCGACGAGCAGGGTTACCTCACCGCCGCGTGAAGGCAGCGCTCCTCCGCGACTACCACGCGCCGCTCCAGCTGGTCGAGCGTCCCGAGCCCGAGCCGGTCGGCCGCCGCGACGTCGTCGTGCGGATCGGCGGTGCCGGGGTGTGCGCGACCGACTTGCATGCGATCGACGGCTTGATGGACGCGGCCGGCGTCACGGTGCCCCTCGTGCTCGGGCACGAGAACGCGGGCTGGGTGCACGCGGCCGGCGACGACGTGACCGCGGCGCGCGTCGGCGATCCGGTGCTCGTCTATCCGCCGTATAGCTGCGGCCTTTGCGTCGCCTGCCGCCGTGGGCTCGACATGCACTGCGAGCGACATCAGTTCACCGGCCTCACTCGAGACGGAGGGTTCGCCGACTACGTGCTCGTCGACGAGCGCTCGCTCGTCCCGCTTCCGGCCGGGATCGACCCGGCCGACGTCGCACCGCACGCCGACGCGGGTATCACCGCCTACCACGCGGTCAAGAAGCTCGTCCCACGGCTCACTCCGGGCTCGACCGTCGCCGTGATCGGGGTGGGAGGCGTCGGGCACATCGCACTGCAACTGCTGCGCGTGCTCGGCGCGGCGCGGGTGATCGCGGTCGACACGGATGAACGCCGCCGCCGGCTCGCCCGGGAGCTCGGCGCCGCCGAGGTGCTCGGCGAGCAGGAAGACGTCCCGGACGCGGTGCGCGAAGCGACGGACGGCAGGGGAGCAGACCTCGTCGTCGACCTCGTCGGTAGTGACGAGACGCACGCCGGGAGCATGCGCATGCTCGCGAGGCGCGGCGTCTACTCGGTGGTCGGCTACGGAGGGACGGTGTCGGTGCCGTCGGTGGCGCTGATCGCCGCCGAGCACACCATCGCCGGGAACCTGGTCGGGAGCTGGATCGACCTCTGGGAGCTCCTTCAGCTGCATGCCCGCGGCGAGCTGACGCTGCGCTCGGAGACGCACCCGCTCACCGCCGTGAACGACGTCCTCGACGCGCTCCGGTCCGGTGACGTCACTGGTCGCGCCGTTCTCGTTCCCGACGGCCGCTAGGGATGGCCGGCGCGCCGCTCACGTTGGGAGACGTCCTCTGGACGCCGACCGCGGACGCGCGCGAGCACTCGGAGCTTGCGCACTACCTCGCGTGGCTTCGGCGTGAACGGAGCCTCGACTTCGCGGACTACGACGAGTTGTGGCGCTGGTCGGTCGCCGACCTCCCGAGCTTCTGGGCCTCGATCTGGGACTACTTCGCGATCGAGGCGCACGAGCCGTACGAGCGGGTGCTCGCGTCGCACGACCTGCCGGGCGCCGAGTGGTTTCCGGGCGCGCGACTGAACTACGCCGAGCACATGCTCGGACGCGACGAGGATGCGGACGCGGTGGCGATCGTTGCCGTCTCGCAGACCCGCGAGTCGAGCGAGCTCACGTTCGGGGAGCTGCGCGAGCAGGTGGCGCGGGCACGGGCAGGGCTTCTGCGGCTCGGCATCGAGCCCGGAGATCGTGTCGTCGCGTATCTCCCGAACATCCCGGAGACGATCGTCGCGTTCCTGGCCGCCGCGAGCCTCGGCGCCGTCTGGGCGACCTGCCCACCGGAGTTCGGCGTGCGCAGCGTCGTGCATCGCCTCGGCCAGCTCTCGCCGACGGTCCTGCTCGCGGTCGCGGGGTACGGCTTCGGCGACAAGCTCATCGACCGTCGCGCGGAGGTCGAGGCGATCCGCGAGCAGCTGCCCTCGCTGCGAGCCGTCGTGCACGTGCCCTATGCCGGCGGCCCGCAGGACGAGCTGCCCGGCTCCCTTCCGTGGCGCGAGCTGCTCGCCGAGCACGAACCGCTCGAGTTCGAGCCGGTGCCGTTCGCGCACCCGCTCTACGTGCTCTTCTCCTCGGGGACGACCGGCCTGCCGAAGGCGATCGTGCACGGGCACGGCGGCATCCTGCTCGAGCACTTGAAGAATCACGGCCTGTCGTGGGACCTGCGTCCCGGCGACCGCCTGCAGTGGTTCACGACGACCGCGTGGATGATGTGGAACGCCCTCGTCTCGACGCTGCTCGTGCGCGCTTCGATCGTTCTGATCGACGGCAACCCCGCGTACCCGGACCTCTCGGCGCAGTGGCGCCTCGCCGAGGCGACGCGCCCAACGATGCTCGGGCTCAGCCCGAGCTTCGTGCTCGCCTGCCGCAAGGAAGGCGTCGATCCCGGCCGCCGGTTCGACCTCTCCTCGATTCGCAGTCTCGGGGTCGCCGGCTCACCGCTCCCGCTCGAAGGCTTTGCGTGGCTGTACGAGCAGTTCGACTCGTCCGTGCTGCTCAACCTCGGGAGCGGGGGCACCGACATCTGTGCCGGGATCGTGCAGGGAAGCCCCCTCCTGCCCGTCTACGCGGGCGAGATGTCGGGGCGCTGCCTCGCCGTCGACGCCCAGGCCTTCGGGCCCGACGGACGGCCCGTGGTGGGCTCACTCGGCGAGCTCGTGATCTGCAAGCCGATGCCCTCGATGCCGGTCGCGCTCTGGAACGATCCTGATGGGTCGCGCTATCGCGCCGCCTACTTCGACGAGTTCCCCGGCGTCTGGCGGCACGGTGACTGGATCGCGTTCACGGAGCGGGGCAGCTCCGTCATCACCGGACGCTCGGACGCGACGCTCAATCGCGGCGGCGTTCGGCTCGGGACCAGCGAGTTCTACGCGGTCGTCGAGGAGCTCGACGAGGTGACGGACAGCCTCGTCGTGCACCTCGAGGCGAACGACGAGCTCTTGCTCTTCGTCGTCCTGCGGCCGGGCACGGAGCTCGACGCCGAGCTTCGCAGCCGTATCGCGCGCGCGTTGCGCGGCGGGCTCTCGCCGCGGCACGTACCCGATGCCGTCGTCGCCGTGCCGTCGATCCCGCGCACCCTGACGGGGAAGAAGCTCGAGCTCCCCGTGAAGAGGATCCTCACCGGCACCCCCGCGGAGGACGTCGCAAGTGCGGACGCGCTCGTCGACCCGAGCGCGCTCGAGGCGTTCGTCGCCTACGCCCAGACGCGGGCCGCGCCCGGCTGATGCCGCTCGGGCGTCTCGACCACGTGCTCGTCCTGACGGACGACATCGACGCCACGAGGGCGTTCTACTGCGACGGGCTCGGGCTCGAAGCGGGTGACCGCCCGCCGTTCGCCTTCTCGGGCTACTGGCTGTATCTCGACGGGGTTCCGTGCGTTCACGTCGCCGACCGCGACGAGTACGAGGCGCAGGCGGCGCTCCTCGGCCTGGCGATCGGCCCGGCCGTCGATCACGTCGCGTTCGGCGGCCGCGACTACGACGAGCTCGCGGCGCGCCTCGAGGCGGCGGGGATCGACGCCGTCGCGAACGAGGTGCCAGGAGGCTCGCTGCGCCAGCTCTACGTCACCGACCCGAACGGCGTGCGAGTCGAGCTCAACGTCCCTACGAGGTGACGGTGCCTGGCACCTAGGTGCCAGGCACCTGGTTGTCTAGAAAGGAAACGGCGCGGCCTTGTCGCGGGACGTCATCCACTGCCACTCGGTCCAGAGCTCGAGGTTGGCGACACCGCCGAAGTGGCCGCCGTTCGACGAGACGCCGAAGCCGCCGAACGGTGCCGGCGGCTCTTCGTTCACCGTCTGGTCGTTGACGTGCACCATCCCGGCTCGCAGCCGGTCGGCGACGGCCTGCGCGCGCTGCGGCGACGCCGAGTGCACGGCCGCAGCGAGGCCGTACTCGGTTCCGTTCGCGAGCTCGATCGCGTGCTCGTCGTCGCGGAACGAGATCACCGGCGCCACCGGGCCGAAGATCTCCTCGGCGTACGCGGGCATGCTCGTGGTCACGCCGCCGAGCACGGTCGGCGAGAAGAACGGGCCGTCGTGCGAGCCGCCGGCGAGCAGGTTCGCCCCCTGCGCAACGCTCTCGTCGACGATCCGCTGAACGCGCGCGACCTGCTTCTCGTTGATGATCGGCCCGAGCGCGACCTCGTCGGTCGCTGGGTTGCCGACGGGAAGGCGCTGTGCGCGCTCGACGAGCGCCGCCGTGTACTCCTCGACGATGCTCTCGTGCACGAGGTGGCGGCTGACCGCGATGCAGATCTGCCCTTGATGGAGGAACGACCCCCAGGCGCCGGATGACGACGCCGCTTCGATGTCGGCATCCTCCAGCACGACGAGCGGGCTGTTGCCGCCCAGCTCGAGCACGACCCGCTTCAGCATCCGGCCCGCCGTCTCGCCGACTAGCCGTCCGGTCGCGGTCGAGCCCGTGAACGAGATCATGCGGACGTTCGGGTCGGCGACGAGCGCCTGACCCACCTCCGCGCCGCCGGGCAGCACGTGCAGCACGCCCTCCGGCAGCCCCGCCTCTTCGAAGATGCGGGCGATCACGACGCCTCCGGTCACCGGCGTGTTGACGTCGGGCTTCAGCACGACGGCGTTGCCCAGCGCCAGCGCCGGACCGATCGAGCGCATCGCCAGCACATACGGGAAGTTCCAGGGCGTGATCACGCCGACGACGCCGACCGGCGTCCGCCTGGCCATGCTCGTCCGTCCTGGGCTGAGCGACGGCAGCATGATCCCGAGCGGGTGTGAGATCAGCGCCGCTGCCATGTCGAGCTGGCCGATCGACGCGCCGATCTCGACGGCCGCCTTGCCGCCGATCGAGCCCGACTCGCGGATCATCCAGCCCGTCAGCTCGTCACGATGGCGCTCCATCACCTCTGCCGCCCGCCTGATCACTGCAACTCGATCGACGAACGAAGTCTCGGCCCACGCGCGCTGCGCCGCTTTCGCGGAGGCCGCGGCCCGGACGATCGTCGCGGCATCGCCGGCACCCGCCGTGCCGAGCACCTCGCCGGTCGCCGGTTCGACGAGTCTCGATCTGCGCGGGCGCGTCCACCCAGCCGTCGCTGAAGATCTTCCCCGTCCACGCGCTCTCGTCGAGGTCTCGACAGGGTCTCGACAACCGCTTCGGTCGTCGCGCTCATGATGCTCCTTTCAGCGTTTCCGCCTGGTTCGGGGTTCGGGATCGAATGAGGTCTGCCGCCTTCTCGGCGATCATGATCGTCGCCGCGTTCGTGTTCGCCCGCGTGATCGTGGGCATCACGGACGCATCGGCGACCCGCAGTCCGTCGATCCCGTAGACGCGAAGCTCGGGATCCACCACGTCGCCCATCGCGCACGTGGAGGTCGGGTGGTACACGGACTGGCCGGCGACCTGCGCCCAGGCGAGGATGTCCTCGTCCGACGTCGACGCCGGAACGCTGAAGGGCTCGCGCTCCACCGCCTTGAGCGCCGGCTGGGACGCGATGTCGAGCGCGATCCGCACCCCCTCGATCAGGCTGCGGCGGTCCTCCTCCGTGGTCAAGAAGTTGCAGAGGACGCGCGGCTTCGAGTCGGGGAGCGGCGCGCGGAGCATCACCCGTCCGCGGCTCGTCGGCTTGATCACCACGGGGCCGAAGCAGTACCCGCCCTCGCTCGGCGCCGTGAGCCCCTGGTCGAAGAACATCGACGGCGCGAAGTGGAACTCCACATCCGGTGCGTCGAGGTCGTCGCGCGTCCGGAAGAACCCGCCGGCCTCCGGGATGTTGGACGTCAGCGGGCCGCGACCCTCGTCGTTCAGGAGCGCGAAGTTCTCCGGCGTGAACGTCCCGAACAGCGTCGGTGAGTCGGTCGTGTAGTTGAGCTGCGCCATGAAGTGGTCCTGCATGTTCCGGCCGACCGGCAGCTCTTCCCGGACGGCGATGCCGAGCGGAGCGAGCTCATCGGACGGACCGATGCCCGAGAGCATCAGGAGCGCGGGCGACTGGTAGGCGCCCGCCGAGAGGATCACCTCGCGCTCGGCGCGCACCGTCTCGACGTTCCCGTCGCGCACGAGCTCGACGCCAACCGCGCGGTCGCCGTCGAAGGCGATCCGTTGGACGAACGCGCCGGAGACCACCTGGAGGTTGTCCCGGTCGAGCGCAGGGTTGAGGTAGGCGTCGGCGGTGCTGCAACGAAAGCCGCCGCGCTGCGTGAGCTGGAACCTGCTCACACCCTCTGGACGGTCGACGTTCAGGTCCGGGATGTGCTCGTAGCCCGCCTGCACCGCCGCATCGAGCATGACCTCGATCAGCGGTTGCAGCGAGCGGCTGTTCGACACGCTCAGTGGCCCGCCGGTGCCGTGGAACTCGTCGGCGCCGCGCTCGTTGTCCTCGGAGCGCTTGAAGTATGGGAGCACGTCGTCGTACGACCAGCCGTCGCAGCCCGACGCCGCCCAGTCGTCGAAGTCGGCACGGTGGCCGCGCAGATAGATCATCGCGTTGATCGAGCCTGAACCGCCGATCACGCGACCGCGCGGGAGATACAGCCTCCGTCCGCCGAGGCCCGGCTCTTGCTCGCCGAACAGGTCCCAGTCGAGACCGGACTTGAAGACCGCCGGGAACGCGGCGGGGATGTGCAGCTCGGCAACGGAGTCGGGCCCGCCGGCCTCGAGCAGGAGCACCTTGACATCGGGATCCTCGCTCAACCGTCCTGCGAGCACACAGCCCGCCGAGCCCGCGCCGACGATCACGTAGTCAGCCACCATCGAGCACCGCCCTCGTCGTGAGTTGACGGGTCAGCTTATCGGCGTGACCGCCATTTGCCGAGGGCCGCGCGGGCGCGTTAGGTTGCCGGAAGCGGATGGCTGGCGGCGACGAACTGCTCGGGCTCTACTGGACGGTCTCCGGCCCGGTCGAGGTGCACGTCGGCCGCGAGTGGAGCCTGTTCGACCTGCGTGACCGCTGCGCGCAGGCAGCACGCGTCGGCATGAAAGGGACCGGGCTCTGGCACGCCGACCTCGAGCATGTCCTCGAGACGAGAACGCTCGCCGAGGTACGGCAGCTCCTCGACGACCACGGCCTGACCTACCTCGAGCTCGAGTTTCTCTGGGAGTGGTTCCTCGATCCGAGCGACGAGCGGCGCCAGGCGTCCGGACCTGACGCGCGCGCTTCTCTTCGAGGCCGCCGCGGCGCTTTCGGCGCACCACATCAAGGTCGGGAACATCCCGGGCACCCCGTGCGAGCTGCCGCAGCTGACCGAGGCATACGCAGAGCTGTGCGCCGATGCTGCCGCACACACCGACGCGCGGATCGTCTACGAGTTCATGCCGTTCGACGTCAACGTGCACGACCTCGACACAGCGCTCGCCCTCGTGAACGGGGCGGATGCGCCGAACGGCGGTCTCGCGATCGACACCTGGCACATGTCGAAGCTCGGCATCGCGCCGGACGACCTGCAGCGCATTCCGCTCTCGCGTCTCGGGTGGGTCGAGCTCTCGGACGGCTTCTACGAGAACATGGACGACCTGATCGACGAGACGGTCAACCACCGGCAGCTGCCGGGCGAGGGCGAGTTCCCGATCCCGGAGTACATCGCCGCGTGTCGCGACATCGGCTACGACGGCCCGTGGGGCGTCGAGGTCCTGTCCGACGAGTTGCGCAACCTGCCGATCGAGCAGATCTTCGAGCGGTCGTACGAGACCAGCATGTCCCAGTTGACTGCCGAAAGGAGTGCGGGTGTCTGAGCATCGCCTGGACCGGGAGCGTCTGATCTGGATGTACACGCAGATGCTGCGAATACGCGAGTTCGAGGAGCGCGTGAAGAGCACGTTCGAGGAGCACCCCGGCGTGATCCGCGGCCACACCCACCTCGCCGACGGCGCCGAGGCGTCGATCGTCGGATCGCTGTCGGCGATCGGTCCGGAGGACTACGTGCTCGCCACCTACCGCTGTCACGGCTACCCGATCGTGCTCGGCACCGACCCGCGCGCGATGATGGCCGAGATCTACGGGCGCAGCGACGGGCTCTGCAAGGGCTACGGCGGCTCGATGCACCTGACCGATGTCGAGCGCGGCTTCCTCGGCACCTCGGGGATCGTCGGACAGGGGATCCCGCACGCCACCGGCGCCGCCTACGCCGCGCAGATCGAGGGCAAGGGCCGCGTCGTGCTCTCGTTCTTCGGGGACGGCGCGTCGAAGCAGGGCGCGTTCCACGAGTCGCTCAACGTCGCGGCGCTCTGGAAGCTCCCGATCGTCTACGTGATGGAGAACAACAGCTACAACGTCGTCACGCGCGTCGAGCAGGAGGACGCGAACGCAGCAGCCGGGGAGCCGCTCGCCGTCAAGGCGAAGGCGTTCAGCATGCCGGGCGTGACGGTCGACGGCGCCGATCCCGTCGCCGTCCACGAGGTGGTCGCCTCAGCCGTCGAGCGTGCGCGCTCGGGCGGCGGCCCGACGCTGGTGGAGTCGCTCGTGTACCGGCTGAGCGCACACGGCAACATCATCGCGCCGCCGGGTGTCCCGCTCCACTTCCCGGAGCACGAGGCGATCGAGGTCTTCGGCGCGACCGAGGAGTACGAGGCCGCGAAACGGGGCGATCCAGTACCGCGCTTCCGCGCCAGGCTCGTCACCGACGGGACGTTGAGCGCGGAGGAGGCCGACGAGCTGGCGGCCGCCGCGCGCGACGAGATGGCAGCGGCGGTCACGTTCGGGGTCGAGAGCCCGTTCCCCGCCGCAGCAGACGCAACCCGCTACGTCTACGCCTAGGACGAGGAGGTCGAGAGATGGCACGCGAGCTTCCGTACATCGCCGCGATCGGCGAGGCGATCAGCGAAGAGATGGCGCGCGACGACAAGGTCCTCTACTTCGGCCAGAACATCGCCACCACCGAGAACGACCCGTTCCTGCAGGCGTTCGGCGCCGATCGTGTGCGCGTCACGCCGATCTCGGAGACCGCGGAGATCGGGATGGCCATCGGAGCTGCGTTCGCCGGCTACCGCCCCGTCGTCGAGCTGTACATGGCGGAGTTCATGCTCGTCGCCATGGACCAGGTGGTGAACGAGGCACCGCGCTTCCACTACATGACGGGCGGCCAGGTGAAGGTCCCGATCGTGCTCAAGGCCGGCTACGGCTTCACCGCGGGCTGGTCGGGCCAGCACACCGGTTCGATCTACGGGATGTTCATGGGCGTTCCCGGGTTGAAGGTCGCGGTCCCGGCGACCGCAGCAGACGCAAAGGGCCTGATGACGGCCTCGATCCGTGACGACAACCCGGTCGTCTTCTTCCACCACTACCTGCTGACGCTCGAGCACGGCGAGGTGCCGGAGGGCGAGTACGTCGTGCCGCTCGGCGAGGCCGCGGTCCGGCGGGAGGGAACCGACGTCACGATCGTCGCGATCGGCTGGCTCGTCGACAAGGCGCTCGCCGCCGCCGAGCAGCTCGCCGCGGAGGGAGTCAGCGCAGAGGTGATCGATCCGCGCACGCTTGCGCCGCTCGACACCGCGACGATCCTCTCGTCGGTCGACAAGACCGGTCGACTCGTCGTCGTGGATCAGTCGACGCGCCACGGCTCCGCCGCGGCGGTGATCGCGGCCGAGGTCGCGTCGGAGGGGTTCGGGTCGCTGAGGGCACCGATCGCGCTCGTCACCGCACTCGACGCGACGATCCCCTACAGCCAGCCGATGGAGGAGTACCTGCTTCCCGACGAAGGGAAGATCGTGGCCGCCGTTCAGCGGGTGCTGGGCTCGTCGCCCGTCGCGGCATAACCTCGATGGAGAGTCAGGTGGGCGGGCCTGACGCAGGCACGGGCCTCGCGCTCCTCGAGACGATGTGGCGGATCCGTGTCTTCGAGGAACGGGTCGGCGAGCTCACGCGCGCGAACGAGGTGCACGGGCTCGTGCACCTGAGCATCGGCCAGGAGGCCGTGGCGGCGGGCGTTTGCGGCGCTCTTCGGCCCGACGACGTCGCCTACAGCGGTCATCGGGCGCACGGGCACGCGATCGCGAAGGGCGCGCCGCTCCACCGGGTGCTCGCCGAGCTCATGGGGCGGGAAGATGGGCTCTGCCGCGGGCTCGGCGGCTCGATGCACCTGGTCGACGCAGCGCACGGCTTCTTCGGTGCGACGGGGGTCGTCGGCGGAAACGTCCCGCTCGCGCTCGGCAGCGCCCTCGCGGGCCGCCTGCTCGGAGGCGACCAGGTCGCGGTCGTCTTCTTCGGCGACGGGGCCGTGCAGGGCGGCATCTTCGTCGAGTCGGTGAACCTGGCGGCGTTGTGGCGTCTGCCGGTGATCCTCGTGTGCGAGAACAACGGCTTCGCGGAGTTCACCCCGCGGTCCGCGCACACGAACGTCGAGCGCGTCTCGGACGTCGTGGCGCCGTACGGCGTCGAGCGGGAGACGGTCGACGGCAACGACGTCGTGGCCGTGCGCGAGGCATTTGCGCCGTTCCTCGCCCGCGCGCGGGACGGAGACGGCCCGATGCTGCTCGAATGCCTGACGCACAGGCTCCGCGGCCACTACGAAGGTGATCCCGACCGGTACCGGGCAGCCGTCGCCGCCGAGGAGTGGCAGGAGCTCGATCCGATCCGGCGCCTCGAGCGGCGCGGCGTCGCCGAAGGTTGGCTGGGCGAGGATGCACGGGCGCACATCGAGGACGCCGCTCGTGCCGGCGTCGACGAAGCCGTGCGGTTTGCCCGCGCGAGCCCGTTCCCGCCGGTCGACGTGATCTCGGAGCTCGTGTACGCGTCGTGACGCAGACCACGTACCTGGGCGCGATCACCGCGACGCTGGCCGATGTCATGCGCTCCGACGCGCGCGTCGTCGTTCTCGGTGAGGACGTCGCCGAGGGCGGTCCCTGGGGCGGGACGGCGGGGCTGGCCGAGGAGTTCGGCGCAGACCGGGTGCGCAACACGCCGATCAGCGAGGCGGCGATCTGCGGTGTCGCGATCGGGGCGGCGCAGTCCGGCCTCCGTCCGGTCGTCGAGATCATGTTCATCGACTTCCTCACGCTCGCGCTCGACCAGCTCGTCAACCAGGGGGCGAAGGCGCACTTCATGTCCGGCGGGCAGCTCACCGTGCCGCTCGTCCTGCGCACGCAGGGCGGCGCCGGCCAACGTGGCGCTGCGCAGCACTCGCAGAGCCTCGAAGCCTGGCTCGCGCACGTGCCCGGGCTCAAGGTCGTGATGCCGAGCACGGCGGCCGACGCCGCCGGTCTGCTCCGGGCTGCGATCGACGATCCCGGGCCGGTGGTCTTCGTCGAGAACAAGTCGCTGTACTTCCGTCGCGAGGAGATCGACGACGAGGTCGCGCCCGTGCCACTCGGCCGAGCGCGCGTCGTGCGCCCCGGGCGGGACGTCACCGTGGTCGCGCTCTCGCGCCTCGTCGAGGAGTCGCTGGCTGCTGCCGCGCAGCTCGCCGAGGAAGGGATCGAGGTCGAGCTGATCGATCCCCGGACACTCGTCCCGCTCGACCTCGACGCGATCCTCGAGTCGGTTTCGAGGACGCACCGGCTCGTCGTGGCGCACGAAGCGGTCGAGCACGGGGGCTTCGGCGCCGAGGTTGCGGCGCAGGTTCAGGCAGCAGCCTTCGACGAGCTCGACGCGCCGATCGCCCGCGTCGGCGCGCCGTTCGCCCCGGTTCCGTTCAGCCCGCCGCTCGAGGACGCGTATCTGCCGGGACGCGACGACGTCGTCGCGGCGGTTCGCGCGACGATCGGAGGGAGCGCGTGAGGGACGGGTCGGATGTCGCGCGGTTGATCGTCGCGTGCCCGGACCGGTCGGGCATCATCGCCGCGCTCTCGCAGCTCCTCGCCGAGAACAGCGCCAACATCATCTCGTCCGACCAGTACTCGACCGATCCGGAAGGAGGCCGTTTCTTCCTCCGGATGGAGTTCCATCTCGAGGGGCTCGCACAGAAGCGGGAAGCGGTCGAAGCTCAGCTGGGCGCCGTCGCCGCCGACTTCGCGATGGACTGGCGCATCGCGCTCGCCGGCGCGCCGCAGCGAGTCGCCCTGTTTGCCTCGCGCCACGATCACTGCGCGCTCGACCTGCTCTGGCGCCGGCAGCGGGGCGAGCTCGACGCGGACATCGTCGCCGTCGTCTCCAACCATCCGGACCTCGAGAAGCACGTCGTTCCGTTCGGTGTTCCCTATCACTACGTGCCCGTCACTCCGGACCGCAAGGCCGAGGCCGAGCAGCGGGCGCTCGACCTGCTCGCAGGTCGAGTCGACCTGATCGTGCTCGCGCGGTACATGCAGGTCCTGAGCGACGACTTCCTGGGGCGCGTCGGCGTGCCGGTGATCAACATCCACCATTCGTTCCTGCCGGCGTTCGCCGGCCGGGCGCCCTACGCGCAGGCACACGAGCGCGGCGTGAAGCTGATCGGCGCGACCGCGCACTATGCGACCGAGGATCTCGACGAGGGACCGATCATCGAGCAGGGCGTCGCGCGCGTCACGCACCGAGACACTCCGGGCGAGCTGGCGCGGATCGGCCGCGATCTCGAGCGCACCGTGCTCGCGCGGGCGGTGCAGTGGCACCTCGAGGATCGCGTGATCGTCGACGGGAACCGCACGATCGTGTTCTCGTAGGACGATTTACGATAACCGTGCGGATGCAACCGATCATCGCGGTGCTCGGGCTGGGCGAGGCCGGCGGTCGCCTGGCGGCCGATCTCGTCGCGGCCGGCGCCGATGTGCGCGGATACGACCCGGTGGCAGACGCAGGCCCGGCGGGCGTCGCGCGCAGGCCCGACGCCGAAGGCGCGGTTTCGGGCTGCGATGTCGTCCTGAGCGTCAACAGCGCGGCTGCGGCGCGCGCAGCGGCGACCGCTGCGCGGCCTGCCTTGCGACCGGACGCGGTGTTCGCCGATCTGAACACGGCGTCGCCTGCACTCAAGCGAGAGCTTGCCGGGCTGGTCGGCGACACGGCGTTCGCGGACGTTGCGCTGCTCGGGCCCGTCCCCGCCCGCGGTCTCCGCACGCCGGCGCTCGCTTCGGGCTCCGGCGCGCGCTCGTTCGCCGAGGCGCTCGGCCCGCTCGGGATGCCCGTCGAGGTGGTCTCGACCGAGGCGGGCGACGCCGCTGCGCGCAAGCTTCTTCGCTCGGTCTTCATGAAGGGTCTCGCGGCTTCCGCGATCGAGAGCCTCGACGCCGCGGCCGTCGCCGGCCAGGCCGAATGGCTCGAGGCGGAGATCGCGGCAGTCATCGGCGCCGAACTCCTGCAGCGGCTCGTCGAGGGCAGCCGTGCGCATGCCGTGCGCCGGGTCGACGAGATGGAGGCTGCCTCGGAGCTGCTCGTCGAGCTCGGGATCGAGCCGAGCATCGCCGCCGCGAGCGCCGCCGTGCTGGCGCGGCTCGCTGCCGGGTCGGCCGAAGGCGCGCCGTTAGAGTAGGCGCATGGCGCACGCCGCGGAGGCTCCCCCGCCGAGTGAGCGGGCGCGCGCACTGGTCGAGGGCGGCTACGACCTGCACATCCACGTCGCGCCCGACGTCCCGCGCCGGCGGATCGACGACGTCGCCCTCGCCCACCGCTTCGCCGAGCTCAGGCTCGCCGGGTTCGGGCTCAAGTCGCACTACACGTCGACGGCCGAGCGCGCCCAGATCGTCTCGTCGGTCGCGCCGGGCGTCCGCGCGATCGGGACGATCACGTTGAACCAGGCGGTCGGCGGCATGAACCCGCTCGCCGTCGAGATCGCCGCGCGCGAGGGCGCCCGCATCGTCTGGATGCCGACGGTCGACTCGCCCGCCGAGACCGCCGGGCGCACAGAGCCGACGCCGGGCGACAAGGTTCCGCTGTGGGCGGGCCTCCAGCACGAGCTGCACTCACTCGGGCTGAGCATCGAGCCGGTGCACGTGACCGACGACGCCGGCGCGCTGCTGCCGGAGACGCGCGACGTGTTGCGCGCGATCGCGCGGCACGGCCTGATCCTCGCGACGGCGCATCTCGGGCGCGACGACACCTTCGCCGTCGTCGACGGGGCGCTCGAGGAGGGGGTCGAGCACATCGTCGTCACCCATCCCGAGTTCCCGTGCCAGGACTTCTCGATCGCCGATCAGGTCGAGCTGGCCGAGAGAGGCTGCTGGCTCGAGCGCTGTCTGAGCACTCCGCTCAGCGGCAAGACGACGTGGGAGCACGTCTACGAGGGCGTGCGCGCGGTCGGCGTCGAGCGCTCGCTCTTCTCGAGCGACTTCGGCAACCCGGACTATCCGGCCGTCGAGGACGGCCTTGCACTGTGGGCCGACCGGCTGCTCGGCGCGGGCTTCGCCGACGACGAGGTGCGCGAGCTGATCGTCGGGCAGTCGCGCCGGCTGGTGGAGCCGTGAGCCGTAGGCTGCTCGTCGTCGGCGCGCACTCCGCCGACTTCGTCTGGCGTGCGGGCGGCGCGGTCGCGGTGACGACGTCGCGCGGCGGCGAGGCGCGCGTGCTCGCCCTGTCGTACGGTGAGCGCGGCGAGTCGGGAGAGCTCTGGAAGGAGCCCGGGCAGACGATCGAGCGCGTCAAGGAGATCCGGCACGGTGAGGCGGAGCGGGCGGCGGCGGCACTCGGAGCCGAGTTCGCGTGCCTCGATCTCGGCGACTACCCACTCGACATCGACCGCGACGGGCTCGAGCGCCTCGTCGACGCGATCCGCGCGTTCAAGCCGGACGTCCTGATCACGCACACCGACCGCGATCCGTTCAACCCCGACCATGCCGGTGCGTTCTTCGCCGTCGAACGGGCGCGCGCGCTCGCGGCCGGAGCGGGAGTTGCGAGCGCCTTCGAGACGATCACGCCGCCGGAGCTGTTCCTCTTCGAGCCGCACCAGCCCGAGCTCTGCAACTTCATGCCGACGACGTTCGTCGACATCACGCCGGTGATCGAGCAGAAGCGCGCAGCGATGGAGGAGATGAAGGCGCAGTCGTATCTGCAGACCTACTACGGCCAGCGCGCCGAGCAGCGTGCGAACCATGCGCGCCGGTCGTCCGGGATCGTCGGACGTTCGTTTCGCCGAGGCCTTCCAGCGCGTGACACCGCAGGTCGTGGGGGAACTATGAGCGAGGTCTACGGCGAGCTCGCGCGGCTGGGCAGCGCAACCGTGCACGAGGCGGCTGCGCGAAGCCCGGTCGTCGACCTGCCGCTCGTCCAGGTCGTGCCGGGCTCGCGCGCTGCCGGCCCGGCGCGGACGGTTCGCTGCGGGCAGGGCGACAACCTGATGGTGCACGCGGCAATCGCCGAGGCCGAGCCGGGCGAGGTGCTCGTGCTGACCATGCCCGAACCGGCGCCGGTGGCGCTCGTCGGCGAGCTGCTCGCGACGCAGGCCCTCGGTCGTGGGATTGCGGCGATCCTCGTCGACGCTGCGGTTCGCGACGTCGAGGAGCTGCAGGAGCTCGGGCTGCCGATCTGGGCGCGCTACGTCCGGGTCTCCGGGGCGGAGAAGCAGGTGGCGGGCTCGATCGGGGAACCGGTCGAGATCGGCGGGGCGACGATCCGGCAGGGCGACGCCGTGATCCTCGACGCCGACGGGGCGGTCGTGGTCGAGCGGGAGCGGGTCGCGGAGGTACTCGCCGCCGCACGGGCCCGCGCCGAGCGCGAGGTCGAGAAGCGGGCGAAGCTTCAGGCCGGGGCGCTCTCGTACGACCTCGACGGCCTGCGGGAACTCGTCGAACTCAGACCCCGCTCCGGCGCCGGCAAAGCCGGCACCTCCGCTCCCTCTGAGCCTCCGTCAAGCCTACGGCTCAGACCCCGCTCCGGCGCCGGCAACGCCGGCACCTCCGCTCCCTCTGAGCCTCCGTCAAGCCTACGGCTTTGACGCAGCCGCTGCACGAGCTGGCGCGGATCGGCCACGCGGAGCTGCTCACTCCGAAGCCGGACGAGAGCCTGCGCTTCTTCGTCGACGTGCTCGGGCTCGAGGAGGAGGCACGCGACGGCACGTCCGTCTATCTGCGCGGTTTCGGCGACTACCTGCGCTACAGCCTGAAGCTGACGGAGGCGCCGCAGTCCGGCATCGGACACCTCGCCTTCCGCGCCTGGAGCCCGGAGTCGCTCGAGCGCCGCGTCGCGGCGATCGAGGCTGCCGGGCTCGGGCTCGGGTGGATCGAGGGCGACGTCGGTCACGGCCCTGCGTACCGGTTCAACGATCCCGACGGCCATATCTTCGAGGTCTTCTACGAGGCGGAGCGGTACGTCGCGCCTGACCACCTCAAGCCTTCCTGGCGCAACCAGCCCCAGCGATATGTCGGTCGCGGCGCCGGCGTGAAGCGCCTCGACCACGTGAACCTGCTCGCGGCCGACGTGCGGTCGAGTCGCGTGTTCGCCGAGGACGTCCTCGGCTACCGGCTGTACGAGGCGATCCGTCTCGAGGACGGGACCGAGACCGGTGCGTGGCTGAGCCTGTCGATCGCCGCCCACGAGCTGATCTACGTCGCGGACGCGTACGGCGCGCGCGGCCGACTCCACCACCTCGCCTTCTGGGTCGACACCCGGGAGGAGTGCCTGCGTGCGGCCGACATCTTCGTCGACAACGGCATTCCGATCGAGGCGGCACCCTCCAAGCATGCGATCGCGCAGGGCTTCTTCCTTTACGCGTTCGAGCCGGGGGGAAACCGCGTGGAGGTGACGACCGGCGGCTACTTCGTCTACGACCCGGACTTCGAGCCGACGATCTGGACCCGGGCCGAGCGGGCGCGGGGCCAGTTCTGGGGCGTCCACACGATCGAGAGCTTCCACACCTACGGAACGCCGCCCGTGGGAGACGCGGAATGAAGCCGACCTTCCGCGAGCGGCTCGCCGAGCCGGGGTCGTTCGTGGTCGCCGCGGAGCTCGTCACCAGCCGCGGGCTGATCACCGCGAGCACCGGTCAGGAGCTGCTCGGGATCGCACGGGCGCTGGCCGAGGATCCGCGCGTCGACGTGCTCTCGATCACGGACAACCCCGGGGGCCACGCAATGCTCGCGCCGGACACGCTCGGCACCGACCTCGTCTCGCGCGGGCAGGAGGTCGTGATCCACCTGTCGTGCAAGGACTGGAACCGGAACGCCCTCGAGAGTCGCGCGTGGAAGCTCAGCTCCGAAGGGTTCGACAACGTCCTCGCGCTCTCCGGCGACTACCCGATCACCGGCCACCGCGGGCTCGCGGCACCCGTCTTCGACATCGACTCGGTCGGGCTGATCAGCCTGCTCGCGGAGATGAACGACGGGCTCCGGGACACGCGCAAGCCCGAGCTGCGACTCGACCGGACGGACTTCCTCGTCGGGTGCGTCGTCACGAACCGCAAGCGTCACGAGCGCGAGGTGATGCCCCAGTACTTCAAGCTGCAGAAGAAGGTCGCGGCGGGCGCGCGCTTCGTGATCAACCAGATCGGCTGGAACGCCCGGAAGGACGACGAGCTGTTGCGCTGGATCAGGCGAGCGGCACTCGACGTCTCGGTGATCGCGAACGTCTATCTGCTCTCGCGGACCGCCGCTCGGGCGTTCCACCAGGGGAAGATCCCCGGCGTCGTCGTGACCGACGAGCTGCTCGAGGTCGCCGAACGGTACGGAGCGGGCGCCGATCGCGGCCGCTCGTTCTTCGTCGACATGGCGGCGAAGCACGTCGCGATCTCGCGCGGGCTCGGCTTCGACGGCGTGTACATGGGCGGCCACATGCCGGCGTCGAGATTCGGTGAGATCCTCGAGCGCGCCGATTCGTTCGCCGCCGACGACTGGCTGGGCTTCGCGCGCGACATGCAGTTCGCGTACCCGGACGAGTTCTACTTCTTCGAGCGAGACGCGGCGACGGGGCTCTCGTCGAACGACGTCAGCGCGACGTACCTCGAGTCGAAGCGGACGCGCCGCACCGATCTGCGCGTGCCCGTCAAGTACCGCTTCAGTCGGCGCCTGCACACGATCGCCTTCGCCGACGACGCGCCGCTCTTCCCCGCCGGCCGGGGGCTGTACCGCGGCGTCGAGCGGTCACCGCGCCCGGTCGGAAAGGTCGCGCACGCACTCGAGCAGGCGGCCAAGGTGACGATGTTCAAGTGCAAGGACTGCGGCGACTGCTCGCTGCCGGAGATCGCCTACGTCTGCCCGGAGTCGCTGTGCGCCAAGAACCAGCGGAACGGGCCGTGCGGCGGCACGCGCGACGGTCTCTGCGAGGTCTACGACACGGAATGCATCTGGTCGCAGGCCTACGAACGGCTGAAGGCCTACGGCGAGGAGGAGGGGATGCTCGACGGCCCGGTGGTCGTGAAGGACAACGCGCTCGCCGGGACGAGCGCGTGGGCCAACACCTTCCTCGGCCGCGACCACCACGCGCGGGAGGGAGAGGAGCGCCGCTAAACAGCTGCCTTGGTGCGCCAGCCTTCGGCGTACGTCGTGCGTGCGACCGCCGAGTACGGGCACGGGCTGACGATCGCCCGGATCTCCGTCTGCACGTGGCGCTCGACCACGGGCTTCCGTGAGCCGCCGCCCTCCTCGCCCCAGACGAGCACCACCTCGGCGCCGATCTCGACGTCGACGTCGACGATCGCCAGCGAGAGCATCGACCGCTCGTTGTAGCTGTAGCCGGAGAACGTCGAGACGCCGATCATCTCGCCGCCCGAGAGCACCTTGTCGTTCGGCCACGTCGCGTAGTTCGAGAGCGGGAGATCGATGTACTTCGCCGCCGGGCCGTCGCTCTTCGTGACCAGCGTGCCCATCGCCTCGGCCACGTCGTCGCCGTTCCAGGCCAGCGTGACCTTCTTGCGCTTCGGCTCGGTCATCTGCTCGAGCGCCTCGCGCCCGACGAAGTCGTGATCGAACTTCACGAACGGCCAGTAGCCGAGATCGTGCGGCGTCAGGTAGTAGTCGCTGATGTCGTCGGAGTAGTAGCTACCTCCGAGCGACCCCGTTCCTTCGTACCAGTTCGCAGGCAGCCATTCGCGATAGGCCTTCATGCCGTCGCCCGTGAAGACCGCGGGAAGCGGGCACGGGATCCACCCCGACTCGAGCGTGTTCGTCGCGTACACCCGTGAGCCGACCTGGCGCAGGCCGAGATCGTCGCCCGCCTCGACCAGTGCCGCGCGCACGTCTTCCGCGTCCTCCCACGGCCCGAACACCTCCATCCCGGGAGCGCCCGACATTCCGTGGTGAAGCGCGCGCGCCTGGCGGCCGCCGATCGTGAGGTCGCCCATGTTGAAGAACTTGATCTCGGGCAACGAGCCTCCGTTCGCCTTCGTCAGCACCTCGAGCGCTGTGGGTCCCTGCACCTGGAACCGATACAGCTTCCGCTTGCCCGTCGGGTTGGCCGCGGTGCGCTCGTCGCGCTCCAGCTTGACGTCGTAGCCACCCGTCTCGGCGTGGTACTGGACCCAGTTGTGGGCCGACGGGCGTCCGACCAGGCTGACCCTGTTCTCGGAGTGGTAGAAGAGGATGCCGTCGCCGATCACATAGCCGTCTTCGTTGCAGGCGACGAACTGCTTGGCTTTGTTGACCGCGAAGTTCTTGAAGGTGTTCACGCCGAGGTCGGAGAGCAGCCGGATCACGTCGGGGCCTTCGATGTAGAGGTCGGTCATGTGGTGCGACTGATCGAAGAGCGCGCACGTTTCGCGCCACGCAACCTGCTCGTCGCGCCAGTTCGAGAACTCGGCGGGGACCTTCGGATAGACGTACGGACCGATCTGCGAGTTGCGAACCAGGTCGACCGGGTTGCCGGTCGCCTTTAGCAGCTCCTCCAGGCTTCGTTGACTCATCTCTCCGTGTCCTCCTTCGGCGAACAGATGCGGGGGTGCTTGCGGCCACCAAGATTACGGGTCTGCGGCTCGCTCCGGCCAGGAGCGCAGCGACAGCCGGTTCACGCATCACCGCCGGCGTGAAACCGATATATCACTCTCCGCATGAGCCCCACGGCCGCGATTCTCGGTTCGCTTCAGCTCACCTCGGGCTGGGGAGCGTTCCTCTCGATCGTCGTTCTCGGCGGTCTCTTTCTGATCTGGCTGGTCACGCTCTTCGTGATCGTCACGGACTCGATCTCCGTGCTGGCGAAGATCGTCTGGCTGATTCTCGTCACGTGCCTCGCGCCAATCGCGATCCCGGTCTATCTGATCCTCCATCATCGCCGGGTCGTGCGCGCCTGAACGGCCGTGCGAGCCCGTTGATCAACGCTCCAGGCGGGAGCCGGCATGGGTGATGTGCTCGAGATCCTGCTGCTCGGACTGGTGGCGATGTTCTTCCCGGCGCTGCTCGCGGTCG
Organism: uncultured Thermoleophilia bacterium; assembly: GCA_963774355.1. GTDB lineage: Bacteria > Actinomycetota > Thermoleophilia > Gaiellales > Gaiellaceae > PALSA-600. The sequence continues at coordinate 179,875 of CAVZER010000005.1, forward strand.
TTCTGGTCGCGCTCAGGACGCAACGCCCCCAGCTGCTGCTCGCGAGCTTCCTCGCAGGCGGGTTCCTGTCTGCGACGACCGTCGGGCTCGTCATCGTCTTCTCGCTGCAAGGGGCGTCGGTCGACTCGTCGTCGAGCTCTCACCTGGATCCGGCGGTCTACCTCGTCATCGGTGCGCTCTCGCTGTTCGCGGCGTGGTTCGTCCGTCGCAAGCAACTGCTCGTCAAGAAAGCGAAGGATCCGCAGCAGGAAGACGAGGAGAAGAAACCGGACCGTCTGGAGCGGGCGCTCGACCGCGGCGCTCCGTATGCGTTCGTCGCCGGCCTCCTGCTCTGTGCACTTCCGGGCTTCTCGGCCCTCGTCGCGCTGAAGGACATCGCCCAGCTCGGCTGGGCGACCGCCCCGACCGTCGCCATCGTGATCGGCTTCTTCCTGATCATGTTCGCGTTCATCGAGCTGCCGTTGATCGGGTTTCTCGTCGCGCCGGAGGGCGCGACCGAGAAGACGATGCAGTTCAACAGCTGGCTCGATCGCAACGCGAACACTCTCGCCACCAGCGTCCTCGGAGCTCTCGGCGTCTTCCTGATCGTCCGCGGGATCGTCGGGCTCTTCTGAGGTTGCGTGACCGGCGCGAGGCGTTAGCCTCCCGATCACACGTGGAGATGCTTCTGACGAACCCCGCGTCACCGGCGGCCTCGCCGGATCCGGTCGAGCTGCTGCGCAGCCGCCGCTATCTCGGCCTCGTCGTCTTCGGAGCCGTCGTCGGCGTCGTCGCCGCGGTGGTTGCCTATTTCTTCCTGAAGGCGGTCGGCGACGTCCAGAAGTACGTCTTCACGACGCTTCCGGGCGAGGTCGGTTACGGGACGCCGCCCGCGTGGTGGCCGGCACCATGGCTGACGTTGAGCGGCGTGCTCGTCGCCGCTTCGATCCGGTACCTGCCGGGCACGTCGGGCCACAAGCCGGCGGAAGGGTTCAAGACCGGAGGACCGGTCTCGCCGATCGAGCTGCCGGGAATCGTCGCTGCGTCGTTCGCGACGCTCTCCCTCGGCGTCGTGCTCGGTCCCGAGGCGCCGCTGATCGCAATCGGCAGCGGTCTCGGCGTGCTCGTGCTGCATCTCGCGAAGAAGGGCGCTCCGGCCCAGGCGAGCGCCGTGCTCGGCGCGGCCGGGAGCTTCGCAGCGATCAGCACGCTCCTCGGCTCGCCTCTCGCCGGAGCGTTCCTGCTGATGGAGGCGGCCGGGCTCGGCGGGGCGCTGCTCGGAGTGGTGCTGGTGCCGGGGCTCCTCGCCGCCGGGATCGGCGCGCTGATCTTCGTCGGCCTGGACAGCTGGACCGGCTTCGGGACGTTCTCGCTCGTCGATCCCGAACATTCCGCACGCCGGTACGCCCACGGGCGCCGAGTTCCTCTGGGCGATCGCGATCGGCCTCGCCGCCTCCGTGCTCGGCGGCGGGATCCGCCGGCTCGCTCTCCTGCTGCAGTCGATCGTGGAGCGGCACATGCTGCTCCTGATGCCGCTCGTCGGGCTCGCGATCGGCGGGCTCGCGTTCGTGTTCCAGGAACGAACGAGCCACCCATTCTCGGAGGTGCTCTACTCGGGCCAGGACGCTCTCCCCGGGCTCATCGACGGCGCAGCAGGCTGGACCGTGGGCGCGCTGATCCTGCTCATCGTCTGCAAGGGCCTTGCCTATTCGGGCTCGCTGAGCAGCTTCCGCGGCGGCCCCGTCTTCCCCGGCATGTTCCTAGGGGCCGCGGGCGGTATCGCGCTCTCTCATCTCCCGGGCCTGCCGGCGATCGCCGGCGCCGCGATGGGGATCGGCGCCATGACCGTCGCAATGCTCAACCTGCCGTTCACGTCCGTCCTGCTCGTGAGCCTGTTCCTCCAGGCCGATGCAGTTGCCCTGATGCCGCTCGTGATCGTCGCGGTCGTCGTCTCGTACGTCGCATCGGCGCATCTCGCGCCGTCGAAGCAGCGAGCCGAGCCGACGGGCAAGCCTGCGCCGGCATAGACCGAGCGGATAAGACGAAGTGGTGTAAGAAGGCGCCTTCAAACGGCCTGACACGAATCGCCTGAGCTAGTGTCGCGCGTGGAATGTCCGATCGCCGCGACGATGGGCGCGATCAACGGCCGCGGGTTCTCGTGCTCGGAGGAGGCTTCGGTGGGATCGGAGCCGCCCGGAAGCTCGCCGACGCGGACGCGGACGTCGTCCTCGTCGATCAAAACAACTACCACACGTTCCAGCCGCTGCTCTACCAGGTCGCGACCGACCTGCTCGACACGGATGCGGTCGGGCACTCGCTCCGCGACCTCTTCCATGACCAGCCGAACGCCACGGTCCATCAGGGAACGGTGACATCGGTCGACGTCGAGAAGAAGGTCGTCGAGTTCGCCGACCGCGAGCCGCTCGCGTACGACTATCTCGTGGTCGCGCTCGGAGCGACCGTGAACTTCTTCGGGACCGAGGGCGCCGACGAGCACGGATTCCCGATGTACACGCTCGCCGACGCGATTCGCCTCAAGGACCAGGTGCTCGAACGCTGGGAGGCGGCGGATCGCGATCCGTCGCTCGTCGACGACGGTGCGTTGAACGTCGTCGTCGTCGGCGGTGGCCCGACCGGCGTCGAGAGCGTCGGCGCGCTTGCGGAGCTCTACCGGAGCAACTTCGCCGAGGATTATCCGCAGGTGCCGCAGGACAAGGCGCGGCTGATCCTCGTGGAGGCCGGTCCGACACTCTTCGCGATGTTCAAGCAGGACATCCGCGACTACACCGAGAAGGCGCTCCAGCAGCGCGGCGTCGAGGTGCTGGTCGGCGAGAGCGTCGAGTCGGTGTCTCCGACTCGGGTCACACTCAAGTCGGGCAAGGTGATCGATGCGCACACGCTCGTCTGGGGCGCGGGCCTTCGGGCGAGCGACCGCGCAGGCGACATTCCGGTCGAGCTGCAACGCGGGCACCGGGTTCCCGTCGAGCCCGACCTCAGCGTTGCGGGGCACCCCGAGGTCTTCGGCGTCGGCGACATCGCGTGGATCACCGACTCGAAGACCAACGAGGTGCTACCGCAGCTCGGCTCGGTTGCGCTGCAGGCCGGCGAGTGGGCCGGCGAGAACATCGCCAGGCTGCTCGAGGGCAAGGAGACGAAGCCGTTCGAGTACGAGGACAAGGGGACGATGGCGACGATCGGCCGCGGTGCCGCCGTCGTGCAGTTCCGCCGCGGCCGAACGATGAAGGGAAAGGCCGCGTCGCTCGCCTGGGGTGCCGTGCACCTCGCGCTCCTGTCCACGGGAGAGGATCGCGCGAAGGCAGTGATCGACTGGACCTGGGCCGGTTTCACGCACGAGCGCTCGAACCGGATCACCGTCCAGAGAGACGTCCACGAGCAGTGAGGAGTGAGAGTTGAGCGAGCAGTCTGCAGACGTGTTCGTCATCTTCGGCATCACCGGAGATCTGGCGAAGGTGATGACGTTCCGGTCGCTGTACCGCCTCGAGCGTCGCGGGTTGCTCGACTGCCCGATCGTCGGCGTGGCGGTGGACGACTGGACGGTCGACCAGCTCGTCGAGCGTGCGCGCGAGTCGATCGTCGGCACCGGCGAGCAACTCGACGAGGAGGTGTTCGCCCAGCTGGCGAAGCGCTTCTCGTACGTCTCGGGCGACTTCGGCGAGGACGCGACGTACGACCGGGTCAAGGCAGCGGTCGGCGACGCAAAGCTGCCCGTCTTCTACCTCGAGATCCCGCCGTTCCTGTTCGGCCGCGTGGTGAAGGGGCTCTCGGAGGCCGGCCTGACGAAGAGCGCGAGGGTCGTCGTCGAGAAGCCCTTCGGGCACGATCTCGCCTCGGCCGAGGCACTCGCCGCCGAGCTGCACCAGTACATCGACGAGTCGCAGCTCTACCGGATCGACCACTACCTCGGGAAGATGGGTCTGGAGGAGATCCTCTACCTGCGCTTCGCCAACACGATGCTCGAGCCGCTCTGGAGCCGGAACTACCTCTCGTCGGTGCAGATCACGATGGCGGAGGACTTCGACGTCGCCGATCGCGGCCACTTCTACGATCCGGTCGGCGCGCTCCGCGATGTCGTGGTCAACCACCTGATGCAGGTCGTCGCCGCCTGCGCGATGGAGCCGCCGTCGCGCGGCGACCCGCAGACGATCAAGGACTCGCAGGTGTCGCTGTTCCGCGCCGTCAACGCCGCCGATCCGGCCCAGTATGTCCGCGGCCAGTACGACGGCTACCTCGACGTGGACGGCGTCGCACCAGGCTCGACCACCGAGACGTACGTCGCCCTCCAGCTCGAGATCGAGAACTGGCGCTGGGCCGGTGTGCCGTTCTTCATCCGAACCGGGAAGTGCCTCAAGGCGACGCAGACCGAGCTTCGGCTCGTCTTCAAGCACGCACCGCGGCTCGGCTTCGCGATGTTCGACCGGCATCCCGAGCCGAACGCGCTGATCGTCAGGCTCGATCCGACGACCGGGATCAGGCTCGAGGCCCAGGCGCATCGAGCGGACAAGCAAGGGGCGTCCGAGATCGCCTTCGACGTCGAGTTCTCGGAGGAGGGGGGTGAGGGGCCGACGCCCTACGAGGTGCTGCTGCACGCGGCGCTCGTGGGCGACACGACGCGGTTCACGCGCCAGGACGCGGTCGAGGAGACCTGGCGCGTCATGCAGCCGCTGCTGGACGCGCCTCCGCCGGTGTATCGCTACGCCCGCGGCTCCTGGGGCCCCGACGCGGCGAACGACCTCGTCTCCGGGTACGGCCGGTGGCACGAGCCGTGGCTGGGATCATGACTACCGCCGCCACAACCAAGAAGGCGCCGCAGAGCGCAGCGGCCCCGTCCCCGTTTCCGCCGATCGCGGAGTACGCGTTCCTCTCGAACTGCCACACCGGTGCGCTGATCGCGCCCGACGGCGCGATCGATTGGCTCTGCGCGCCGGCGTTCGACTCACCCAGCGTGTTCGGCAGCCTGCTCGACCGGCAGGCGGGGTCGTTCCGGCTCGGCCCGTACGGGATCAATCATCCGACGGCGCGCGCCTACGTCCCGGGCACGAACGTGCTCGAAACGACGTGGAAGACGCCCGCCGGGTGGATCGTCGTCCGCGACGCGCTGACGATGGGGCCGACGCGCGGGCGCGACCAGGTCACGCCGCACACGCGACCGCCGGTTGACGACGACGGCGAGCACATGCTCGTGCGGACGGTCGAGTGCATCGAGGGCCAGGTCGAGGTCGAGCTGATCTGCGAGCCGGTGTTCGACTATGGCCGTACGCCGGCGGAGTGGTCGCTCGTCGGTGACGACCTGCACATGGCCGATGCGACGGGTGCCGGCCAGACCGTGCGCCTCAGGACCGACCTCCAGCTCGGGATCGAGGGAAACCGCGTGCGCGCGCGGCACGTGCTCAAGGAGAGCGATCGGATGTTCTGCGCGCTCTCGTGGGCGGAGGAGCTCGCTACGCCGGAGGACATCGACCAGGCGCAGGAGCGCCTCGCGGCGACGTCGCGCTTCTGGCGCTCGTGGCTCGGGCGGGCACGGATCCCCGACCACCGCTGGCGCGATCCGATCCAGCGCTCGGCACTGGCGATCAAGGGGCTCACGTACATGCCGACCGGGCTCGACGGTCGCTGCACTCGACGACGTCGCTTCCCGAGACGCCGGGCGGTGAGCGCAACTGGGACTACCGCTACACCTGGATGCGCGACACGACCTTCACGCTGCAGGCGCTGCACCTGCTCAATCTCGACTGGGAGGCCGACGAGTTCATGCAGTTCGTCGCCGACATCGAGCCGACCGAGGATGGGTCGCTGCAGATCATGTACGGGATCGACGGGCGTCGCGACCTCACCGAGACGACCCGCGACGACCTCACCGGCTACGCGGGGGCGAGACCGGTACGCGTCGGGAACGGCGCCTTCGACCAGCGGCAGAACGACGTCTTCGGCGCCGTGCTCGACTCGATCCTCCTGCACACGCGGCGTGCCGAGCGCCTGCCCCGGCGGCTCTGGCCGATCGTCGTGAGCCAGGCCGAGTGTGCGTCGAAGGTCTGGCAGCAGCCCGACCAGGGGATCTGGGAGGCGCGCGGCAAGCCGCAGCACTACGTGTCGTCGAAGCTGATGTGCTGGGTCGCGCTCGATCGGGCCGCGAAGCTGGCCGAGATCCGCGGCGACGGCGACCTCCAGCAGAAATGGGGCTCGGTCGCCGACGAGATCCGTGCCGACATCCTCGAGCACGGTGTCTCCGACAAGGGCGTGCTGAAGCAGCACTACGAGACCGACGCGCTCGATGCGTCGGTGCTGCTGGCGGCGATCTTCGAGTTCCTGCCTCCGAACGACGAGCGGCTGGTCGCGACGGTCAAGGCGATCGCCGAGGACCTGACCGAGGACGGGTTCGTGCTCCGCTACCGCACCGACGAGACCGACGACGGCCTCTCGGGCAAGGAGGGGACGTTCCTGATCTGCTCGTTCTGGCTGGTCTCGGCGCTGGCAGTCGTCGGCGAGCTGCAGCAGGCGCGGGACCTGATGGAGCGTCTGCTCCGGATCGCCTCGCCGCTCGGCCTCTACGCCGAGGAGTTCGACGCGCCCACGGGCCGCCACCTGGGCAACTTCCCCCAGGCGTTCTCCCACCTGGCGCTGATGGAAGCAGCGGGTCGGATCATGCTCCCCGAGCTGATGGAGCAGTACTGAAAAAGGAGTGCCACTGACAATGGAACGGTACGACGTCATCATCATCGGAACCGGAGCGGGCGGCGGCACGCTGGCGCGCCACCTCGCACCGTCGGGGAAGCGCATCCTGCTGCTCGAGCGCGGCGACTGGCTGCCGCGCGAACCGCAGAACTGGCTCGCCCGGGACGTCTTCGTCGAGAACCGCTACGTCTCGCCGGACACCTGGTACGACAAGGGCGGCGCGCCGTTCCAGCCTCAGGTCCACTACTACGTCGGCGGGGCGACGAAGCTCTACGGCGCGGCGCTGTACCGGCTGCGCCAGGAGGACTTCGGCGAGCTGCGCCACCACGACGGGATCTCTCCCGCCTGGCCGATCTCCTACGACGAGCTCGAGCCGTACTACACGCAGGCCGAGCACCTCTATCAGGTGCACGGCGCCCGGGGTGAGGACCCGACCGAGCCGCCGGCCAGCGCCCCGTATCTGCATCCCGCCGGTCTCCCACGAGCCGCGCATCCAGCAGCTCGCCGACGCGCTCGAGAAGGTCGGGCACCATCCGTTCCACGCGCCGTGCGGGATCATGCTCGACGAGTCGAACATGCCGTACAGCACGTGCGTGCGTTGCGCCAACTGCGACGGCTTCCCGTGCGTGCTGCATGCGAAGTCCGATGCGGAGGTGATCGGAGTCCGCCCCGCGCTCGAGCACTCGAACGTCACGCTGCTCACGAACACGAAGGTCGTCAAGCTCGAGACCGACGAGGCCGGCACCAGCGTCGCCAAGGTGGTCGCCGAGCGCGACGGGTCGACGGAGACCTTCGCCGCCGACGTCGTGGTCGTCTCGTGCGGCGCGGCGAACACCGCGCGGCTGCTCCTCGGGTCGGCGAACGACAAGCATCCGAACGGGCTCGCGAACGGCTCCGACCAGGTCGGCCGCAACTTCATGTTCCACGACAGCGTCGCCGTTCTCGCACTGTCGCGAGAGGAGAACCCGACCGTCTACCAGAAGACCCTCGGCCTCAACGACTTCTACTTCGGGAGCGACGACTTCGAGTTCCCGATGGGGAACATCCAGATGGTCGGCAAGTCGCAGGCGGAGATGTTCAGGGGCGAGAAGCCGGGCGAGACCAGGCTCGCGCCGGAGTGGACGCTCGATCGCGTGGCGAAGCACGCGATCGACTTCTGGCTCTCGACCGAGGACCTTCCTCGCCCGGACAACCGCGTCAGCGTCGACGGTGACGGCAAGGTGACGCTCAGCTACACGGAGACGAACACCGAGGCGAGGCGCCAGCTGTACGAGAAGCTGCGTTCGCTGCTGGGCCCGCTCGATCTGAACCAGGGCCACCTCATCCACCGGTTCGCGTACATGAAGAACGAGATCCCGGTCGCCGGGTGCGCCCATCAGGCCGGGACGGCTCGCTTCGGGCTCGATCCGGAATCCTCCGTCCTCGACACGAACTGCCGCACCCACGAGGTCGACAACCTCTACGTCGTCGACACGAGCTTCTTCCCGAGCATCGGAGCGGTGAATCCCGCGCTGACCGCCATGGCGAACGCGCTTCGCGTCGGAGACCACTTGCTGGAGCGGCTGGGCTCGACCGCGTGAGCCCGCCGTCCGGGGAGCAGGTCGAGATCGCCTTCGGCGACCAGCGGGCGGTGGTGGTCGAGGTCGGCGGCGGTCTTCGCTCCTTCTCCGTCGGCGACCGGGAGGTTCTGGACGGCTACGGCCTGGACGAGATGTGCGCATCGGGGCGCGGTCAGGTGCTGATGCCGTGGCCGAACCGCGTCGAGGACGGCAGCTACGAGTTCGACGGCCGCTCGCACCAGCTCCCGCTGGACGAGCCGGCGAATCGGAATGCGATCCACGGCCTCGTTCGCTGGTCGGACTGGCGCGTCGCCGAGCGCGGCGAGGACCGTGTCGTGATGGAGCACGTGATCCGGCCGCAGCCCGGTTACCCGTTCACCGTTGCGCTCAGCATCGAGTACGCGTTGTCGGACCTCGGACTGTCGGTCCGCTCGACCGCGACGAACGTCGGGTCGGTGCGCTGCCCCTTCGGCGCAGGCGCCCACCCGTACGTCCGGCTGGATGCGCCGACGGTCGATCTGCTCTCGCTGCACGTTCCGGCGCGAACGGTGCTCCAGTCCGACGGGCGCAGCCTGCCCACGGGGAGAGGCCCTGTCGAAGGCACCGAGTTCGACTTCAGCCGCCCACGCCGCGTCGGCGATGTACGGCTCGACAACTGCTACGCCGATCTCGAACGCGACGGCGACGGCCGGGCGCGAATCGTGCTACACGATCCTTCGGGTCGCAGTCTCGTGCTCTGGGTCGGCGACGGCTACGACTACGTCATGGTCTTCAGCGGCGACGCGCTTCCGGATGTCGCTCGTCGCAGCATCGCGGTCGAGCCGATGACCTGTCCGCCGAACGCCTTTCGCAGCGGTGAGTCACTGATCGCGCTCGAGCCCGGCGCCTCGTTCACCGCGGAGTGGGGGCTGGAGTGCACCTGATCCTCGCCTCGACGCGGGTCGACCTGGCACGCGGCCAGTTCGCGACCACCTCGCTCTACCACTTCCTGTTCGTGCCGCTCACGCTCGGGCTCGGCCCGATCGTGGCGATCTTCCAGACGCTGTGGCACCGGAGCGGGAACGACAATTGGCTGCGGCTGACTCGTTTCTTCGGGACGCTCTTCCTGATCAACTTCGCGATCGGCGTCGCGACCGGGCTCGTGCAGGAGTTCGAGTTCGGGATGAACTGGTCGGTGTACTCGCGATTCGTCGGGCAACGTCTTCGGTGCGCCGCTCGCGGTCGAAGGCCTCGCGGCGTTCTTCCTCGAATCGACGTTCCTCGGTCTCTGGATCTTCGGCTGGAACCGGCTGTCGCCGCGCCTCCATCTCGCCGCGCTCTGGATTGCCGTCGCCGGCACCTGGCTGTCCGGGTACTTCATCCTCGTCGCGAACTCGTGGATGCAGGATCCCGTCGGCTACAAGATCGTGAACGGCGAGGCGCAGCTGACGAGCGTCTGGCAGCTCGTCTCGAGCCGCTGGGCCGCTCTATGCCTTCGTGCACACGATGCTCGCGGGGCTGACCGCCGGCTCGGCCGTCGTCTTCGGCGTGTGCTGCTGGCACTTCGCTCGTGGCCGCAACCTCGAGGTCTTTCGGCCGGCCGCGAAGGTCGCGCTGTTCGTGCTGGTGCCCGCTTCGTGCGTGAACCTCTGGTTCGGCAGCCACTTCGGCATCCTCGTCGAGAAGCTCCAGCCGATGAAGATCGCGGCCAGCGAGGCGCAATGGAGCAGCTGCTCGCAGCTGCAAGTTCTCGATCTTCCAGATCGGCGGCTTCACCGAGAGCGATCAGACGCCGAGCTTCTCGATCGAGATTCCCGACCTGCTCTCCTACCTGGCCACCGGCTCCTTGAGCGGCACCGTCGCGAGGGCTGAACAACCTGAATCAGCAGTACGCGAAGCAACACGGGCCGGGGAACTACAAGCCGCCGGTGCGGCCGATCTACATCAGCATGCGCGTGATGGCAGGTGTGGGCTCGCTGATCGCGCTGATCGCGCTCGTCGGCGCCTACCTCTTCTGGCGCCGGAAGCTCGAGCGCCTGCGCTGGTTCCTGTGGATCGGCGTCGCCAACAGCTTCTTCCCGTTCGTCGCCACGTCCGCGGGCTGGGTGCTGACGGAGGTCGGCCGGCAGCCGTGGATCGTCCAGGGGCTGCTCAAGACGAGCAACGCGAACTCGCCCAACGTGACCACGACCTGGCTGGGGATCAGTCTGGTCGTCTTCATCGGGCTCTATCTCGCCCTGCTCGTCGTCGACATCTGGCTGATGCGCCGGTACGCCGGTCTCGATCCCGCCGCTCCCGACCAGCGGCCGCCTCCCGACGCGCAGCCGGTCCCCAGCTTCTGATGACGCTCCCAATTCTCTGGTTCGTGTTGATCGCCGTCCTGTGGGCCGGCTACTTCCTGCTCGAGGGCTTCGACTTCGGCGTCGGGATGCTGCTCCCGTTCCTGCCGTCGAACGAACGCGAGCGCGGTTTGATGCTCGAGTCGATCGGGCCGGTATGGGACGGCAACGAGGTCTGGCTCGTCGTCGCCGGAGGCTCGATGTTCGCCGCCTTCCCGAGCTGGTACGCATCGATGTTCTCCGGCTTCTACCTGGCGCTGCTGCTCGTCCTCTTCTTCCTGATCATCCGCGTGGTGTCGTTCGAATGGCGCGCGAGGAGCACGAGCCCGCGCTGGCGCGCCGTCTGGCTGGCCGCGAACGCGATCGGCAGCTTCGGAGCCGCGTTTGTCTGGGGGGTGGGGCTCTCCGCCTTGCTGTACGGCACACCGCTCGACTCGAGTGGCGACTTCACGGGCACGTTCTGGGATCTCTTCAACGGATACACGGTGTTCGCCGGGCTCACGGTGGTCGTGTTCTTCGCGTTCCACGGCGCCGTCTTCCTCACGCTTCGAACCTCGGGCGACCTCTGCGAGCGAGCGCTCAAGGCTGCCCGGCTGCTCGCGCTCCCGGCCGCCGCGCTCGCGGCCGCGTTCGCGATCCTGACGGTGATCGTCGCGGTCGATCGCAACGACAAGAGCGTGTTCCCGCCGGTCCTGCCCGCGATCCTCGCGATCGGCGCCGCAGTGCTCGCCGTCGCCTTCGTGCTGCAGGGACGCACGGGCCGCGCCTTCCTGATGACGGGACTCGGCGCGATCCTCCTCGTCGCCACGCTGTTCACGAGCCTCTATCCGCGGGTGATGGTCTCGAGCTCCGACTTCGCCAACAGCCTGACGGTGTCGAACGCCTCGTCAGCGCACTACACGTTGGTCGTGCTGACAGTCGTCGCCTTGCTGGTGCTGCCGGTCGTGCTCCTCTACCAGGGCTGGACGTATCACGTCTTCCGGCAGCGGCTGACGGGCGACACAGCTCATTACTGATGAAGGCGCTCGACCCGCGGCTCGTTCGCCGCGCGCGTTCGGTGCGTGTGCTGCTCGTCGCCGACATCGGGATCGGCGCTGCGACGACGGTGCTCGTCCTCGTCCAGGCGACGTTGCTCGCCTGGATCGTCGCCCGCGCGTTCCACGGCGCATCGCTTCACGAGGTCGAGCCCGAGCTCGTCGCGCTCGTGGGCGTGTTCGTAGGTCGGGCACTGCTCGCGTGGGCATTCGAGGTCGCCGGGCGACGGGCGGCGGCGACCGTGCTCTCGGGCTTGCGGCTGACACTCGCGGAGCAGCGGCTGCGGGAGGACCCGACGGCGCTCGACGGCGTCGAGGCGGCCGAGATCGCCGTGGCGAGCGTGGCAGGGATCGATCCGCTCGCCGCCTACTTCGGGCGTTACTTGCCTCAGGTCGTGCTCGCATGTGTCGTGCCGTTTGCAGTTCTGATCTGGGTGGCGGCGATCGACGTCACCTCGGCGCTCGTCATGTTCATCACGCTCCCGCTCGTGCCGGTGTTCATGTGGCTGATCGGCCGCTACACGGAGGAGCGAAGCCGCGAGCGATGGGAGGCGCTGCGGCTCCTCTCGAACCACTATCTCGACGTCGTGCGCGGTCTGCCGACGCTGCGTGCCTTCAACCGCAGCCGCGCCCAGACGGCCACGATCGCCGACGTCAGCGAGCGCTACCGGCGCACGACGATGAGCACGCTGCGCGTCGGGTTTCTCTCCGGGTCGGTGCTCGAGCTCGCCGCGACCCTCGGCATCGCGCTGGTCGCGGTCACCGTCGGCGTCCGGCTGGACGACGGCAGGCTCGGGTTGCAGGCCGGGCTGACGGTGCTGCTGCTCGCCCCCGAGCTGTATCTCCCGATTCGAACTCTCGGCGCCCAATTCCACACGAGCGCCGACGGCCTCGCCGTGGCAGAGCGGATCCTCGCGTTGATCGACGACGACGCCCCGCGCGAGCGGGTAGGTGTCCCGCCGAGCCCGGCGGTGGCCGCGGTCGAGCTCCGCAGTGTCTCCTTCTCGTATCCGTCGCGCCCGGGGCTGGTGCTGGACGAGCTCGACCTGACGCTGCGGCCGGGCGAGACCCTGGCGCTCGTCGGCGAGAGCGGTGCCGGCAAGAGCACGATCGCGAGCCTGGTGCTCGGATTCACGGAACCGGAGGACGGCTCGATCACGATCGGCGGCGACGATCTCGCGTCGAGCAACCTCGATGCATGGCACGAGCAGCTGGCGTGGGTGCCGCAGCGGCCGACGCTCTTCCGCGGCACGGTGGCCGACAACATCCGGCTCGGCGCGAGAGACGCCTCGGACGACGACATACGTCGAGCGGCGATGCTTGCCGGCGCGGACGAGCTCGTGAACAGGCTTCCACTCGGCTACGAGACGGTCGTCGGCGACGGTGGCAGGCCGCTCTCGGCCGGCGAGCGACGCCGCGTCGCACTCGCGCGCGCCTTCGCCCGCGATGCGCCACTGCTCGTGCTGGACGAGCCGACGGCGGACCTCGACCCGGAGAGTGAGGCGCTCGTCGCGCGAACGCTCGAGCGCCTGCGCGGCGAGCGCACGATCCTCCTGATCACGCACCGCCTCGAGCTCGCCCACGTCGCAGACCGGGTTGCCGTGCTGTCCGGCGGCAAATGCGTGGAGCAGGACGCGGAGGTCGTCGCATGATCCGGCACGTCTTCGCGCTCGCACGCGCGCCTCGCGGACGTCTCGCTCTTGCGGCCGTCCTGGCTGCGCTGACGATCCTCTTCGGCGTCGGTTTGATGTCGACCGCGGGATACCTGATCTCGCGCGCCGCCGAGCGGCCCGCGATCCTCTCGCTGACCGTCGCGATCGTCGGCGTGCGGTTCTTCGGCCTGGGACGACCGATCGTCCGCTACCTCGAGCGGCTCGCGTCGCACGATCTCGCCTTCCGCGTGCTGGGCCGGGTCCGCGTGCGCGTCTACGAGCGAATCGAGCCCCTGGCGCCTGCAGAGCTTCAGGGATACCGCGGCGGCGACCTCCTCGCGCGCGTCGTCACGGACGTCGACTGCGCTGCAGTTCCTGTATCTGCGTGGGCTCGTGCCGGCGTTGGCCGCGCTGCTGGCGAGCGCGGTGGCGGTGGGGGTCGCGGCGGCGTTCCTGCCGTGGGCGGCCGTCGTGCTCGCCGCAGGGCTTGTCGTCGCAGGGATCGGCGTCCCGCTCGTCGCAGGTGCCGTCGGTCGCCACGCGGCGCGCGGCGAGGCTGCTGCGCGCGGCGAGCTGTCCGCCGAGCTGGTCGAGTTGCTGTCCGGCGCCGGAGAGCTGTCTGTCTACGGTCGGGGTGCCGAGGCGGTCGACCGGGTCCGCGCCGCCGATCGCGCGCTCACACGCCTGGCGGCGCGCGCTGCGTTCTCCGACGGTCTCGCGGATGCGCTGCGCCTCGTCGTGACGGGCGCGACCGTCGGGGGCGTGCTCGCTCTCGCGGTCGCGTCACACGCCGGTGGAGGGCTCGAGCGCGTGTTGATCGCGACCCTGGCGCTGCTCGCGCTCGCGTCGTTCGAGGGTGTTCAGCCGCTCGCGCAGGCGGCGCGCGAGCTCGCAGCGAGCCTGGCGGCAGGGCGCCGCCTCGTCGAGCTGACCGACCGTGAGCCGGCGGTGCGCGATCCCGAGGCTCCCGCGGAGCTCGAAGCGGGCGTCGTCCCGGTCGCGCTCGACGGCGTTCGCGCGCGCTACGACCCGGCCGGCCCGTCGGTTCTCGACGGCCTGTCGCTTCGTCTCGATCCTGGACGGCGGATCGCGCTCGTCGGACCGAGCGGCGTCGGCAAGTCGACGGTGGTAAACCTGCTCCTTCGCTTCCTCGATCCCGAGGCGGGACGCGTGACGATCCAGGGACGAGACATTCGCGAGCTCCGTCAGGCGGACGTGCGGCGGACCGTGGCGGTCGCCGGCCAGGAGTCGCACCTGTTCTCGACCTCGATTCGGGAGAATCTCCGAATCGCTCGGCCCGATGCGGACGACGCGGCGATCGAAGGCGCGTTGCGCCGCGCGCGGATCTGGGAATGGGTTGCGAGCCTCCCCGACGGGCTCGACACGCTCGTCGGCGAGCAGGGTCGAGAGCTTTCGGGCGGTCAGCGCGGGCGGCTCGTCGTCGCGCGGGCGCTGCTCGTGGACGCGCCGGTGCTCGTGCTCGACGAGCCGACCGCGCATCTCGATGCGGAGACGGCGACGTCGCTGCTCGACGATGTTCTCGACGGTGCGGGACCCGCGTCGGTCTTGCTGATCACCCATCGCAGCGAGCGGCTCGAGCGGATGGACGAGGTCGTCGCGCTTTCCTAGGAGCTCAGGATGTGGATTCGAGTGATTCCCGGTGTGGTTCTCTGTCTCGTCGGCGCCGTCTTCATCGCGCAGGGCACCGGCGCGCTGCACGGGTCGATGATGACCGGCAAAGGGCGCTATGCCGTTCTCGGCGCCGTCTTGGCGCTGATCGGCCTGGCGCTGCTCGCGTCGGCGTGGCGCCTCCGCCGAGGTCGCTCCAGCTCGACGTGAGGAACTGGGCCGGCAACGTCACCTACTCGACACCACGGGTCCTGCGGCCGAGATCGGTCGAGGAGGCGCAGGAGCTGATCCAGGGCGCCGAGAAGATCCGGCCACTCGGCACGCGCCACGCGTTCAACCTCGTCGGCGACTCCGACGGCGCGCTCCTGTCGACGGAGCACCTCAATCGCATCGTCGAGATCGGCGACACGACCGTCACCGTCGAGGCGGGCATTCGTTACGGCGAGTTGAGCGGCATGCTGCTCGAGCACGCCCTCGCCGTGCCGAACCTGGCCTCGCTACCGCACATCTCGGTCGGCGGAGCGATCGCCACGGCCACGCACGGGTCGGGCGTCGGTAACCAGTCGCTGGCCGCGGCGGTCTCGGCGATCGACCTCGTCGGCGCCGACGGTTCCGTCCGCCGGCTTCTGCCGGGGCGATCGCGACTTCGACGGTGCAGTCGTCGGCCTCGGAGCGCTTGGGCTTGTGGTGCGCGTGTCGCTCGACGTCGTGCCGGCGTTCGAGCTGCGTCAGTACGTCTTCGAGGGGCTTCCGTGGCCCGTCGTCGACGCGAACCTGGACGAGATTCTCGCGGGCGGCTACAGCGTCAGCCTGTTCACGTCCTGGACCGACCTGGGCATCGACCAGGTCTGGGTGAAGACCGCGGAGGAGATCGACTCGTATTTCGACGCGACGCCTGCGACGCAGCCGCGCAACCCGGTTCCGGGCGCGCACTGGGAGAACTGCACCACACAGCTGGGCGTTCCCGGCCCTTCGGGCGACCGGCTGCCGCACTTCCGTCTCGGCTTCACCCCGAGCGGCGGCGACGAGCTTCAGTCCGAGTACGTCGTGCCGCGGGCACACGGCGCCGAGGCCCTGCGCGAGCTTCGCCGGCTCGCCCCGGTCGTCTCTCCGCTTCTGCTCATTTCGGAGATACGCACGGTCGCTGCGGACTCGCTGTGGCTCAGTCCGTTCTACGAGCGGGAGAGCATCGCGTTTCACTTCACCTGGAAGCCGCTTGCCGCCGAGGTGCTCGCGGTGCTTCCACAGATCGAAGCAGTGCTCGCGCCGTTCGGCGCGCGGCCGCACTGGGGCAAGCTGTTCATCGAGTCGGCGGAGGAGCTCGACGGCCCTTTACCCGAAGCTCCCGGCATTCCGGCAGCTCCGGGAGCGTCTCGACGGCACCGGGACGTTCGCCAACGACTTCATCGCGCGCTACGGGATGTAGGCAAACGTGTCCGGGTCCGGCCCGTTCCGTCCCGCTTCGCCCCGGTCGAGCGCGTCGATCGTCTGAACGTCGCCGGGCTCGAGCTCGAAGTCGAACAGCTCGAAGTTCTCCTTGATCCGCGAGGGAGTCGTCGACTTGGGAAACACGATGTTGCCGCGCTGAATGTGCCAGCGGAGGACGACCTGTGCCACCGACTTCCCGAGCCTGCCTCCGATCTCGGTCAGGGCCGGCTCGCCGAGCACCTTGCCCTGCGCGATCGGTGCCCACGCCTCGGTCTCGATGCCGTGCGCCCGGCCGTAGGTGTCGACCTCGGCGTTGTGGAAGTACGGATGGAGCTCGACCTGGTTCACGGCCGGCACCACGTCGCTCGCGGCGGCGAGACGTTCGAGGTGAGCGACCTGGAAGTTGGAGACGCCGATCGAACGCGCACGGCCTTCCCGCTGGAACTCCTCGAGCGTCTTCCACGTCGAGACGAAATCGCCGTCGTAGAGCGTCGGCAGCGGCCAGTGGATCAGGAACAGGTCGACATAGTCGAACCCGAGCTCGGCGAGGGTCCCGTCGAATGCTCTGCGAGCAACGTCCGGCTCGTGGAAGCCGTTGTTGAGCTTGCTCGTGACGAAGACGTCGGCTCGATCGAGCCCGGAGGCGCGTATGGCAGCTCCGACGCCCTTCTCGTTGCCGTACATCTCGGCGGTGTCGATGTGCCGGTAGCCGGCCTCGAGGGCAACTCTCACGGCCCGCTCGGTGTCCTCGGGCGGGATCTGGAAGACCCCGAAGCCGAGTTGCGGGATCGCGCGACCGTCGTTGAGCTCGATCGTCGGAACGGCGTTGGGCGAGGGGGTGCTCATTCGTGCCTTTCGTCGGTTGGACGGCGGTCGTTCAGCCCGGAGGGCCTGGAAGCTGGAGTATCTGGATCACGCCGAAGACCAGCAGGACCGTCGCGACGCTGATCAATCCGACCCTCACCGAGCGAATCGGGAAATGGGTGCTGATCCCGACCAGGAAGAGCACGCTGGCCAGGATCACCGTGTCGCGAACGTACTTGTCCCCGATCTCGGCGGCGTGCTCGCCCTCGGAGTAGAAAGAGTCCGCCTCGTTGTCGAGGACCACTGATTCGGCCGCTCCGGTCGGGTGGTACTGCGGCATGAACTGTGGGCCCTTGGGGGCGTTCGGGTTCGTGAACGGGTGCGTGGCGAGCCATGCCCGGAAGGCGACGTCGTACTGCGGCCGGAAGCGCCTCGCGGCGACACGAGCGCCGTTCTTGTTCCCGGCGATGTAGGCGCCGAACCACGCGTTGAAGGTCACCGCGTCTCCGGTGCGGAGGCTCAACGCCTCCTGGAAGGCGCGGTTCGCCTTCGTCCGCGTCGCCGAGGCCTTCGCCAGCTTGAGCGACGATTCGGTGCCCCATTTGGCCGCGGAAAAGCCCGACCAGGCCGCGAGGATCGCAACCAGGGAGAGCAGGACAGCCTCGATGATCGAGATGCCGCGCCCGGGGCTCGAGTGCTCCGCCTTGCGTTCGGCGTGCTCTCCGATCTCCTTGCCGACTTCGCTCGCAGACAGCCCTTCGGGCATTCGTCCTTTCCGCTTCGACGACCAGGCGTCCCTCCTCCTCGAGAAATCCTAAGGCTCGCAGGCGCTCCTCGTAGACTGCGGGTGTGCAGGCGAGGGTGATCGGGGTCGGCCTGCTGGTCGCGCTGCTCGGGCTCGCGATCGTCGGGGCGAGCGCCGGCGGGCGGAGACGACGGGCGGCAGGCTCGTCCAGGTGGGGCATTTCGACGCGCCCGTCTTCGCGGGGTCACCGCCGGGCGTCGACGGCGTCCTGTACGTCGTCGAACAGGCCGGCCAGATCGTCGTGTGGCAGAACGGAAAGACTCGACCCCAGCCGTTTCTCGACATCCGTTCGAAGGTGCTGAGCGGCGGCGAGCAGGGGCTCCTGTCGGTCGCGTTCGATCCCGGCTATGCGACCAATCATCTCTTCTACGTCGACTACACGGATCTGAACGGCGACACCAGGGTCGTGCGGTACCGGTCGAACGGCGTGACGGCGATTCCGTCGTCGGCGAAGCAGTTGCTGTTCGTGAAGGACTTCGCGCCGAACCACAACGGCGGCCAGCTGCAGTTCGGGCCGGACGGCTGGCTGTACTGGGGCAACGGCGACGGAGGCGGAGGAGGGGATCCCGAGCTGAACGGCCAGAACCTGAACAGGCCGTTCGCGAAGATCGAGAAGCTGAACGTCCGCGCGGCCGGCGCGCACTGGAAGCTCGTCGCGTACGGCCTGCGCAACCCGTGGCGGTTCTCCTTCGACCGGGCGAACGGGGATCTGTACATCGGTGACGTCGGCCAGGACGAGTGGGAGGAGATCGACTATCTGCGGCACGGCACCACGAAGCTCGCCGATTTCGGCTGGAGCCGCTTCGAGGGCAACCACGTCTACTCGGCTTCTGTGCAGCTCGTCGGTCCGGGCCGTTACGTCCCGCCTGTCTTCGAGTACGCGCACAGCGAGGGCTGCGCGGTCGACGGCGGCTACGTCTACCGCGGTACGAAGCTGCCTGCTGACGCCGGCCGCTACTACTTCGGCGACAACTGCTCGGGCACCGTCTGGAGCCTGAAGGTCGCGGGCGCCAGAGCAACCGGCGTGCGCAAGGAGCCGTTCACCGTGTCGGGCCTCTCGAGCTTCGCCGAGGACAACGCCGGTGAGCTCTACCTCATGTCTGTGAGCAGCGGGAACCTCTACCGCCTCCAGCCGTGACACCGCGTCATCGATCGTCCTGAGGGACGACGCCTGGTTCGTTCGTGCGGCCGACGATGTTTCAGGCCTGCGGCCGACGACGGCGCGTCGCGTCTCGCTCAGACTTGCGACATGGCAGTCGACGCACTCGAGCTCGAAACTGGACGGCCCTTCGGTCGGACTCGGGGGCTCGAGCGCCTGACCCGCTCGTTGGACGCTCTCGTTGCCGATGAGCTCGACGCGTCCACGGTTGCGTCGCGCGCGGGCATGCTGCTCCGCTCGGCGCTCGGCGATCCGGGACTGCTCGAGTCGCGCCATTGCGAGCCCGCAGCGGATCGTTATCGCCAGCATCTCGTGCACGTCCATCCGGCCGGTCGCTACTCGGTCGTCGCGCTCGTCTGGAAGCCCGGGCAGGCGACGCCGATCCACGACCATCGCTGCTGGTGCGTCGTCGGCGTCTGGCGCGGGCTCGAGCGTGAGACCACCTACGAGCTGCACGGCGACGACGATCCGTACGTCGTGGCGCGCGATTCGCTGGTGTCGCAGCGCGGTGACGTGTCGGTGCTCGTTCCGCCGGACGAGGACGTCCACCGCGTCGAGAACTGCGGGACGACGCTCGCGATCTCCGTCCACGTCTACGGCGCCGACATCTCGGTGCTCGGTTCGAGCATCAACCGCGAGTTCTCCGACGAGCGGGTGCGCGCTCGGCCGCGGTCCGACGAAGCCGTGCCGGTGTCGTGGAGAGCTCTCGAGAGGCGCGCGGCATGAACACGCCGCATGCATCGCAGTGGGACGCCTTCGGCGACTTCCGGTCTACCTCGGAGCCGGCGCGCCGGCCGGGCCCGACCGACGACGAGCTCGAGGTGGCGCGTCTGGGCGAGACCACGGTGCGCCTGCTCGGCCGCGGCGGCGCGCGTCTGCTCGCGGAGATCGAGTCCTACCTCGAGTTCTTCGCGATCGCCCGCAGCCCAGCCTGAGCGGACCGGCCGCCGCGGCTCCAGAATCCGAACCGGCGGCTCACACAGCCCGTACAGGCGCCGGATAGGTTTTCGCCGGTGAGGATTCTCTCGGCCAGCGCCATCGTGCTTTCGGTGTGCGCCGTGGGGGCGGTCGCGGCGGGTGTTGCCCGTGCGGGCTTCACCCCTGCCTGGAGCTACGTCCCCGCGACCCTGCGCGCCCAACTCGCGGCGCAGAGCGGCGGCAGCCTCTACCTGCCGGCCCGGACTCCCCTCTTCTATCGCTATCGCTCGGGCGCCGCGGTCAAGAACGGACAGCTATCGGTCACGTTCACCAACCGCGTGCGCGTTCGCCAGGGGCTCTGGCGCTGGACGAAGGACACCTTCGTCTGGCACGTGCAACGGCTGCCGGCGTCCACCGCCTGCTCGAGCTGGATGACAAAGGATCAGACGTACCAGGTCGGCGGCAACAAGGTGTTCTGGTCGTCGTCCGGGACGAATGGCGGGACCGCGTGGCGCTGCGTCACCGACAAGCGTGGGCGGTCGTTCGTCCTGAGCGCCTCGGCAGGACCGAAGTTCGGAGGGGTCGGCCTCGCGATCATCGTCGCGAGCGGCCTCGACGTCAGCAGCCGCACGACCGGCATCACCAAGGCGCTGACGCTCACTCCGGCGACCGTCCACCGTGGGCACACCGTCCTCGTGCGCGGCGTCGCCGGTGGGTGCACCGAGACCGACACGGTCACGATCCTCTCTCGCGCCTTCCCTGCGACGCACTCGTTCGCCGGCGTCCCGGCGGTGTACGCCGAGGTCGGTTCGGCCGGGCGCTTCTCGGTGGTCGCCCGCGTCCCGTTGCTGCGGGCACCGGGCGTCTACACCGTCACCGCACGTTGCGGCGGCGGCACCCTGGGCATCGTCGCCCGCCTGACCGTCACCCGGTAGACGCGCTCTCGGATCGTCACCGGCGCGCTCGGGCGCTGCGCGTCTGCTAAGTTAACGTTTACGTAAACATTAAGACAGGAGCGCGCAGGGGCTTGAGGCGGCTGGACTACAAGTGGGTGGCATTGTCGAACACGACGCTCGGCGTGCTGCTCGCGATGATCAACGCCTCGATTCTGCTGATCGCGCTGCCGGACATCTTTCGCGGGATCAGGATCGATCCGCTCGCGCCGGGCAACAGCAGCTATCTGCTGTGGCTGATCCTCGGCTTCCTCGTCGCGATGTCGGTCCTGCTCGTGAGCCTCGGCCGGCTTGGAGACATGTTCGGCCGCGTGCGGATGTTCAACCTCGGCTTCGCCGTCTTCACCGCCTTCTCGATCTTGCTCACGGTTACGTGGCTGCACGGCAGCGACGGCGCGATCTGGTTGATCGTCATGCGTATCGGCCAGGGGGTCGGCGGCGCAATGCTGTTCGCGAACTCGAGCGCCATCCTCACCGACGCGTTCCCCCAGGATCAGCGCGGGCTCGCGCTCGGGGTCAACAGCGTCGCGGCCGTGGCGGGCTCGTTCATCGGGCTCGTGCTCGGCGGCGTGCTCGCACCGTTGCAGTGGCGGCTGGTGTTCGCGATCTCGGTGCCGATCGGTGTCGTCGCGACCGTCTGGTCGTATCACTCGCTGCGCGATCTCGGTATTCGCAAGGCGGCCCGGATCGACTGGTGGGGAAACGCGACGTTCGCGACGGGCCTGATCCTGGTGATGATCGGGATCACCTACGGCATCCAGCCGTACGGGGGGCACACGATGGGGTGGACCTCGCCGCTCGTGCTCTCGACGCTCGCGGGCGGAGTGCTCCTGTTGATCGCGTTCTGCTTCGTCGAGACGAAGGTCGCGGAGCCGATGCTCCACCTCCAGCTGTTCAAGGTCCGTGCGTTCGCGGCCGGGAACCTCGCTGCGTTCCTCGCCGCCATGGGTCGCGGCGGGCTGCAGTTCATCCTGATTATCTGGCTACAGGGAATCTGGCTTCCGCAGCACGGCTACGCGTTTTCACAGACGCCCCTGTGGGCCGGCATCTACATGCTGCCGCTCACGTTCGGCATCCTCATCGCCGGCCCGGCTTCGGGTTACCTGTCCGACCGCTTCGGAGCGCGTCCGTTCTCGACCGGCGGCATGCTGATCGCCGCGCTCGGCTTCGCGCTGCTGATCGCCTTGCCGGTCAACTTCGCGTATGTCTGGTTCGCGACGATCCTGCTCCTGATCGGGGCCGGCATGGGCCTGTTCACCCCTCCGAACAACGCGGCGGTGATGAACTCGCTCCCCGCCGAGCAACGCGGCGCCGGCGCCGGAGTGCTGACCACGGCGACGACAGCGTCGAGCGTGCTCTCGATCGGTGTCTTCTTCACGCTGATGATCGTCGGTCTCGCCGCCGGTCTTCCGCACGCCGTTCAGAGCGGCCTCGTCGCGCACGGCGTGCCCGCCGCGGATGCGACCCGTGTGTCGCAGCTGCCGCCGGTGGCCACGCTGTTCGCGTCGTTCCTCGGCTTCAACCCGGTTGCGACCTTGCTGGGGCCGCACGGCGTCGCGAGCATCTCCCACCAGAACGCGCAGATCGTCACGGGCAGGCGGTTCTTCCCGCACCTCATCTCGGGCCCGTTCCATACCGCGCTCGTCTACGCGTTCGCGTTTGCGATCGTCGCCTGCGTCGTGGCCGCCGTCGCATCGTTGCTGCGCGGAGGCAAATACCACCACGCCGAGGCGACGTCGGCCGCTCCGATCGAGGTGGCCGCGCTCGACGCGGTCGAGGAGGTCGCTTGACCGCCGGCGTCGCAGAGGCGCGGTACCGGATCGGCGAGGTCGCAGAGCTCGTCGGCGTCACCACGAGGACGATTCGCTACTACGAGGAGCTCGGGCTGCTCGGATCGGACGCCCTCCGTTCGAAAGGCGCTCACCGGCTGTACGCCGACTCCGACATCGCTCGGCTGCAGGAGCTGCTCCGCCTGCGCGACCTGCTGGGCCTCTCGCTCGAAGAGCTGACCGCTCTGGCGGAGACGGAGCAGGCCCGCGCAGCGCTGCGCGACCAGTGGGCCGGCAGCGACACCGACAGCGAACGTGCCGCGATCGTCGACTCGGCGATCCCGCTCGTCGAACAGCAGCTCGAGCTCGTCCGTGCGCGTCAGCGCACGCTGGACGACTTCGCCGCCGAGCTTTCGACCAAGCTGAACACGCTGAAGAAGATCCGCAGCGAGCTCGGGCGCACGCCTCCAGCGGACTCCTGAGCCCTGTCCTACCGCGGCCGCTGACCCACGCGCCGATGGTGCTTTCTCAACGGAGTATCGGTGCTGCCGACCGGCTCGCGACGCCGCCGATCACGACGAGTGCGGGTGTCGACGCAGCAGAAGCGACCGAGGCGATCGTCGCAAGCGTTCCCCTGTAGATCTCGGCGTCGGCGAATGAGAGGCGCGAGATGACCGCTGCGGGCTCGTCGACGGGGCGGCCGGCGAGGATCAGGCTGTCGGCGATGTGCTCGAGCCGGCCGAGGCCCATGAAGATGACGATCGTTCCGGGTGTGCTCGCCAGGCGGTCGTAGTCGAGGTCGGCGTCGTCTGCGCTCGTGCCCGTGATCGCGGTGACCTGCGAGGCGATTCCTCTCGCCGTGAGTGGGATCCTCGCCAGCGCCGGGAGCGCGGTGAGCGACGACACGCCCGGCACCACCTCGACGGGGACGCCGGCGGCCTCGAGTGCCTCCAGCTCCTCGGACCCGCGCCCGAAGACGAACGGGTCGCCGCCCTTGAGGCGCACGACGGCTCGGCCGCGCCGGCCGTACTTGACCAGGACCTCGTTGACCTCGTCCTGGCCGAGCCCGTCGCGCTCGATCAGTGCTGCGCCCGTCGCCTCGGCGACGAGCTCGTGCCCGACGAGCCGGTCGTACACGAGAATCTCGCTCGCGCGCACGAGCTCGAGCCCTCGGACGGTGATCAGCCCCGGATCGCCCGGGCCGGCGCCGACGATTGCCACCGTCATGTTCGTCCCAACTCTTCGGCGACGAGCTGCTCGAAGTAGTCGCGACGCGCCTCGTAGCTCGGAAGCGCGCGTTTCGCCCACGGCCGGAGCGATGCGAGGCGTTGTGCGAGGTCGGCATGCTCGGGACCGATCCGCGTCGCGATGTCGTCCCGGATCCGCTTGGCGAGCGCAGGTGACGCGCCGCCGCTCGAGACCGCGACGACGATCGGGTCCCGGCGGGTGATTGCGGGCAGGATGAAGCTGCAGAGCTCCGGATCGTCGGCGACGTTGCACAACGTCGCGAGCTCGGCCGCCGCCTGGGAAACGGATGCATTCACCGTCCGTTCACTCGTCGCGGCGATCACGAGGAAGCGTCCGACGACGTCGCTTCGGGTGAACGGCCTCCGGATGACGCGCACGTCGAGCGCTTCGAGCTCGTCGTCGACGTCGGGCGCAACGACCGTGACGTCCGCGTGACAGTCGAGCAGCCCGCGCGCTTTTTCGACGGCGACACGTCCGCCGCCCACGACCAGGCAGTCTTGTCCCCGCAGGTCGAGGCAGGCCATGTAGTAGCGCGCGTCGGTCATCTCAAGTCCCCAGGCTGACGACGCGTGCGCCGGTGGTGTCGAGCCTGATCGACGCCTCGACCCCGTCGGCATGGACCGAGACGGTGAACGCACCGGGGGCGACGGCGGCGATCCTGATCGTGTCGAGGGTGCGGCCCGAGAAGGTTCGTAGCGCGTCCGTCACCTCTTGCGCGCTCTCGCTGCGGAGACGTCCGCGCGGGAGCCGCCGCAGCGTTGCGAGCGCTGCCTGCTCGCCGCCGGGACCGTAGTAGGCGCGGATGCGCCCGGCCTGCAGGCCGAGCTCGAGCACCGACTCGAGCAGCTCGGCCGAGTCCCCGTCGACCTCGCCTTCGTCGACCGCGGCAAGGAGCTCGCTCATCCGATCACGCTTCTCGCCCTCGCCGATCATCGCGTGCACGGTCTGCGCCTCCGCGAGTGCGACCTCACGCGCTTCTCCCTTCAGTGTCACGACATCAGTCATCGGTGTGCTTCCCGAGGAGGGCGTGTAGCTCGTGCTCGAGGCCGCCGGTCTCGATCGCGCAGTGGATCCCGCATTCCTTCGGCGCGTTCGACTCCCACCACCAGCGTCCGGCGCGAAGGTCCTCACCGGGGGCCGTCGGGCGGGTGCAGGGCGCGCAGCCGATCGACGTGAAGCCCTTGTCGTAGAGGCCGTTGTAGGGAAGGTCGTGCTGCCGGACGTAATCCCAGATCTCGTCCTCGGTCCAGTCGGCAAGCGGGTTGAGCTTGACGATCGCGCCGTGGTCGTGGTCGATCTCGACCTTGCGGATGTCGCTACGGGTGGCCCACTGGTCGCGGCGCAGCCCGGTGATCCAGGCATCGAGCCCGGCCAGGTGGCGCTGCAGCGGCTGGACCTTGCGGATCTGGCAGCAGAGCAGCCGGTTCTCGACGCTGCGGTAGAACAGGTTCGGCCCGTGTCGCTTGACCAGGGCCCCGACCGTCTCGGCGTCGGGCGAGAGCAGGTCGAGCTGCAGGTTCGGGTACCGGTCTCGCATCTGCTCGATGAGGTCGTAGGTCTCCTGCGGGAGGCGCCCGGTGTCGACGCTGAAGAGCCTGATCGAGGGGTCGATCTCGTACGCCATGTGCAGGAGGACGGCGCCGTCCGTCTGGAACGCCGTGGAGATCGACAGCCGTGGTGCGAAGAGCTCGATCGCCCAGGCGAGCAGCGCCTCGGGCGGCTCGCTCTCGAACTCGACGCTCAGCTCGCCTGCCTCCAGATCGTCGAGAAGTTCCGTCGTCATCTCCGCTCCTTCGTTCGTATCGGTGCCGGCTCGCGACCGGCGATCAGGCCGAGCTGCTCGTCCGTCGACCGGTCGCAGAACGACCGGAAGCTCTCGCCCTCGCTACGGACGTCGATCCACCCGTCGACGAGGCGCACGACGACGTCATCGAGCTCTCCGGTCGGAACCCGCCGGAAGACCGGTCGCGCGATCGCGGCCGGCCGGTCGAGGCTGCCGCGCAGGTAGACGTCGAATGCCTGGTGAGGCTTGCCGTCCGCGTCGCGAACGGTGGTCCCCTGGAAGCCGAGGTCGCCGACCCAGTGCTGGGCGCAGGCGTGCGGGCAGCCGTCGAGGTGCAGCCGCAGTCCGTCGACCGAGCGGCCGAACCGAGACTCGAGCAGCTCGACCAGACCGTCCATGCGCGTCTTCGTCTCGGTCACGGAGAAGTTGCAGTGCGGCTCACCGGTGCAGGCGATCGCATCGCCGCGCAGCGTTCCGGCGTCGAGCGGCAACCCGGCCTCTGCGAGCGCCTGTTCGGTTGCCGCGAGGTCGGAGACACCGGTGAGGACGAGGTTCTGCTGGCGCGTGATCCGCACGTCGCCGCCGCAGGACTCGGCGAGGTCGGCAAGAGCGTGCAGCTGGTCGCCGCCGACCAGTCCGAGATGCACCGGCACCCCGACCAGGAGTCGGCCGTCGCGCTGCTCGCGCACCCCGAGGTGATTGCCCGGGCGCGGCTGCGGCGGCAGCTCGTAGTCCTCGAGCGCGCGGCCGAGCCTGCGCTCGACGCGCTCGCGGACCCCTTCAGCGCCGATGTCGTCGACCATGAACTTCAGGCGTGCCTTGACGCGCGACACGCGGTAGCGGAGGTCTTCCCGCCATTCGTCGAGAATCGCGGCCATCACCTCGACGGCTTCTTCCTTCGGCACCCACACGCCGAGATCGCGCGCGATCCTCGGCACCGACGACAGGCCGCCGCCCACCAGCACGCCGAAGCCCTCCGCGCCGTCGCGAAGCGCGCCCTGCAGGCCGATGCAGTTGATCTCCGGGGCCGCGCAACTGTCGGCGCACGCGGTGATCGAGATCTTGTGTTTCCGCGGCAGGTCCGAGTAGTCGGGGTTGCCGTAGAAGAGCGCAGCAGCCTCCTCGAGCACCGGTGTCGCGTCGAACAGCTCGTCTCCAGCCAGGCCGGCGACGGGGCAGCCGGTGATGTTTCGCACCGTGTCGCCGCAGGCGCCTGCGGACGTGAGCCCGGCGGAGTGCAGGCGATCGAAGACGTCGGGCAGGGCACCGAGCTGCAGGTAGTGGAGCTGGACGTTCTGTCGCGTCGTCAGCTCGCCCTCGCCGCGGCCGTGCTCGTTCGAGATGTCACCGATCGCGCGGAGCTGGGCCGGCGAGACGATCCCGCCGGGGATCTTCACCCGCAGCATGAACGTCCCGATCTTCGGCTTGTCGTGATACAGCCCCCACCACTTCAGGCGGACGATGTCCTCCTCGTCGACGTCCTCGTATCCCGCCGCGATCAGCGCGGGCAGCTCGTCGAGCATCCGAAGCGGGCTCTTCTCCCGCTTCAGCCGCTCGATGGAGTTCCGCTTCAGGACGGATTCGAGGGTGGGGGTGTCGGTTGCTCTGTCGCTCAAGGCAATCGCGGACGGTGAAAAGGAAACGCGCCCGCTACCCGGCGATCAGCCGGTGCGGGCAACAAGGGCACATCATCTGCGCCGAAGCGCTCATGCCCGAGACACTAGCCGCCGGGCTTCAAAAAGTAAAGTAATGCGAGAGAGCGCTTGCTCGTCAGCTGTCGAGGCCCCGGATCAGCTCGAGCAGATCCTGGCTCAGGTCGCCCGAGGCGAGCGCCTCGATCGCCTCGACTCGCCGTTCGTCGGATGCGCCGGCGAACGCCGCATCGATCTTGGCCCAACCCTCGTCGGGTGGGAGCCCGGGAAAGAGCATTCGCCGAACCTGATCGAGTTCAGGGGAGCGAGCAGCGTCGTCACCGGCCACATTCCTCACTCTGCGACCGTCACTCGTTCGAGTGACCGGATCTTTGGTGGGGACACATCGATCGATCGTCTAGATGTTTGATCAAATCGGGATCGTGAACGTCCCGGAGACGATCACTCCGCGCCTCGGCGGCGCAACCGTGACCGCTGTCTATCGTGTCGGTGATGTCGACGGTCACGCGGTCCAATCTAGTGCGTTCGACCAGACGGTCGCCCGTGCGGCAGAAGCCTTCGCGGCGAGGGCGCTGGCTCGTGCTCGCCGTGTCGGTGCTGGTCGTCGTCGCTGCCGCCGGTTCCGTCGTGGCGTTCTCGGGCGCGCGTCTCGTCGGGGACTCCTCCGCGCTGGCGCGGGTCGCCCTGCAGCCGTTCGCCGGGTCGCTCGTCGAGGTCGCCGCGTCTGGCCCGGACGGCCGCAACGTCGCCCTCGTCGATCGCGGCGGGCGGCTGTTCCCGCTGCGCAAGCTCGTGCCCGGCGAATCGGTCTCGGTCACCGTCGTGATCCGGCGGCCGGGCTGGCTGAGCTGGGCGCTCGGCAAGGAGCGTCGAGAGACACTCCGTGTCTCCACGCCGGTGGCGCACGTCGTGCAGCAGTGGGTCACAGTGCCGAAGGGCGATCATCCGCGAGTTCGCTTCGACACGCCGGTGAGCGCGGTCTCCTTCGGGGCCGCCCCGGCTACCGTGGACCGGTCGTCCGCCGTGGTACCGACCGCCGAACAGGCGGGCTCGGTCGAGGTGTCGGCTGCGGCGCGGTCGTGGGAGCAGCTCGGTGCACCGGTTCGCGTCACGTGGTTCCCCAAGTCGAACGGGCCGGTCGTGCTCGCCCGCCCGGCGCCCGGGTCCCGGATCGCTCCGGCGACACCGCTTCGGCTCACGTTCTCCCGCCCGGTCTCCTCCGTTCTCGGCGGATCGGCGCTGCCCGTTCCGGCCGGCGTCAGCGGGCACTGGGTCGCCGTCGACAGTCACTCGGTCGTCTTTCACCCGACCGGCCGCTTCGGCATGCCGTTCGCCGTCGGCGTTCGCGTGCGGCTTCCTGCTGCCGTCGGGTTGGTCGCGCCGGGTGGCAAGGCCGTTCATCAGTCGAACACCGTCAGCTGGTCGGTCGCTCCCGCGTCTTTTCTGCGGATGCAGCAGTTGCTTGCCGAGCAGGGCTACCTGCCGGTCGACTGGACGCCGAAGCCGGGTTTCGCCACGGGCACGGCTCGCGCAGAGCTGAACGCAGCGGTGTCGCCCCCGGCCGGGAGCTTCTCCTGGCGGTACCCGAACACGCCGCCCGAGCTGCAGGCGCTCTGGACCGCGGGGCAGCCGAACGAGGTCACCCGCGGCGCGGTAATGATGTTCGAGCACGACCATGGGCTCACGGTCGACGGGATCGCGGGGCCGCAGGTCTGGCATGCCGTGCTCGCTGATGCGCTCGCGGGCAAGCGCCGAACGGACGGCTACAGCTACGTCTACGTGCACCGCAACGTGCCTCAGCTGCTCACGCTCTGGCACAACGGCCAGATCGTGCTGACGTCGCCCGGGAACACCGGCGTTCCGGCGGCGCCGACGGCCCTCGGCACCTGGCCGGTGTTCGAGCACATCCCGGTCGGGACGATGAGCGGGACGAATCCCGACGGCTCGCACTACAACGACCCCGGCATCCAATGGATCAGCTACTTCCACGGCGGCGAGGCGCTCCACTCGTTCAACCGCGCATCGTTCGGAACGCCTCAGAGCCTGGGCTGCGTCGAGCTGCCGCTCGCTGCGGCGGCACAGCTGTGGCCCTACACGCCCATCGGGACACTTGTCACGATCGAGAACTGACAGAGAGGAGCGAACAGATGGCGACCAAGGCCGATTTCACGGAGCCCGAGTGGGAAGCCATGCAGAAGGGGATCTCCGGCGCGGGGATGTTGGTTGCGATCAGCGACCGGGGATTCTTCGACACGTTCAAGGAGGCGAACGCGCTGGCCAAGCATCTCGCCGAAGCCCACGCGAAGAACGAGAGCGAGCTCATGCGTGAGCTCGCGACCGTGCACGGCAACCCGTTCGGGCTGACCGCCTCTCCGCAGGAGGTCGAGCAGGGCACCGTCGACTCGCTGCACACGGCGGTCGCGGCGCTCCAGGCGAAGGCGCCCGACGAGCTTCCCGCGTATCGCGAGCTCGTCCTCGACGTCGCGCAGTCGGTGGCCGAGGCGGCGAAGGGAGTGGCTCCGACCGAGGCCACGGCTCTCGACACGGTGAAGGCCGCCGTCGGCGGCTGACGAACCAGAGCAGCACTCTCCATCCCCGTTACGCCGTAGGATCGTCACTGTCAACCGATCGAAGGGTGGTTTCTGTGCTCGCTGCTTATTCGTTCTGGAGCTTCTTCTGGGACGTCCTCCTGTTCATGGCCTGGATCATCTGGTTCTGGCTGCTGATCACGGTGTTCTCCGATCTGTTCCGCCGGCACGACACGTCCGGCCTCTCGAAGGTCCTCTGGGTCATATTCGTGATCATCATCCCGTACTTCGGCGTGCTGGTTTATCTACTCGTCGAGCATCAGGGGATGGCCGATCGCAATATGCAGCAGGCTCAGGCTTCGAAGCAGGAGTTCGACCAGTACGTGCAATCCGTTTCGGGTGGAGATCCGAGCGAGCAGATCGCGAAGGCGAAATCGCTGCTCGACGCAGGGACGATCACCCAGGCGGAGTTCGACCAGCTCAAGCAGAAGGCGCTCGCGTAACGATGTGCTCGTACCCGGTGGGAATCGCGCGATTCCCACCGGGTGTCACGATTCATGCAGCCAATGTCCGCGAATCGTGACCGACGGAGTGTTGACCCGGCGTTACGGCGTTCCGCGCCCGTGTAGCCACCGGGAGATCGCGAGGTTCACGCCGTGAGCACGACAACCAGCGGCCCGCGCTTCACGGGGCGGACGGCCTGGGCGCGCAGCGTCCCGACCCCGTTGCGCGAGTTCCTGCGAACCGAGACCGGGGGCGCTGCCGTGCTCCTGGCCGCGACCGTCGCGGCGCTCGTGTGGGTCAACATCGACGCGTCGTCGTACCACTCGGTCTGGTCGACGCAGATCTCGATTCGCGTGGGCGACCACGGTGTCTCGCTCGATCTTCGGGGCTGGGTCAACAGCGGCCTGATGACGTTCTTCTTCTTCGTCGTCGGGCTGGAGGCGCGGCGGGAGTTCGATCTCGGCGAGCTGCGGGAGAGGCGCCGTTTCGCGTTGCCGCTGATCGCCGGCGTGAGCGGCGTCGCGGCAGCGGTCGCCCTCTACCTCGTCATCAACGCCGGCCGACCCTCCGCGCACGGATGGGGGATCGCGATGTCGACCGACACAGCCTTCGCGCTCGGCATGCTCGCCCTCGTCGGGCCGCGGTTCCCGGATCGGCTTCGCGCCTTCATGCTCACGGTGGTCGTCGTCGACGATGTCGTCGCGCTCATCGTGATCGCGATCTTCTACTCGACAGCGATCGACGTCGATGCGCTGATCGTCGCGATCGTCAGCTACGGAGTCGTGCTGCTCCTCCATGTACTGCGTCTGCGCATCGGCCTCGTCTATTTCCTGCTCGGGACGATCGCGTGGGTCGCGCTGCTCAAGGCGGGGGTCGATCCTGTGGTGATCGGGCTCGCGATGGGCATCCTGCCGCTCGCGTACCCGGCGCCGCGGTCGAGCCTCGAGCTCGCGACGCAGCGCTTCCGCGAGTTCCGCGAGCAGCCGACGGCCGAGCTGGCGCGCTCGGCCGGGGCGGAGCTGCGTGCCGCGACACCGCAAAACGAGCGGCTCCAGCAGCTCTTCCACCCGTGGACGAGCTACGCGATCGTGCCGGTCTTCGCCCTCGCCAACGCGGGGATCAAGGTCACCGGCGGGTTCCTGGGAGCTGCGTTTTCCTCTCGCATCACACTCGGCGTCCTCGTCGGCTACGTGCTCGGGAAGCCGCTCGGCATCGTCGGCGGGTCGTGGCTCGTGACGCGGTTGAGCAGGGGTCGGCTCCAGCCTCCGGTCGGGTGGGTCGCGGTGGTCGGCGCCGGCACGATCGCCGGCATCGGCTTCACGGTGTCGCTGCTCGTCGCGACGCTCGCGTTCAGCGGAACGCAGCTCGAGGACGCAAAGGTCGGAATCCTCAGCGCAGCCCTCTGTGCCTCGGTTGTGACGTGGCTGCTCTTTCGCGCGTCTGCGCTGCTCCCGCGGAGGTTGCGGATTCGGGCTCTGCTCGGGACGGCCGAGCAGCTGACGGATCTCTACGTCGACGTCGACCCGGATCGCGACCACATCCGGGGGGCACTGCTGGAAGCGCCGGTCACCGTCGTCGAGTACGGCGACTTCGAGTGCCCCTACTGCGGGCAGGCAGAACCGATCGTCCGCGAACTGCTCAGGGACTTCGGTGACGTGCGCTACGTCTGGCGCCACCTCCCTCTCAGCGACGTGCACCCTCAGGCTCAACTGGCGGCCGAGGCGTCGGAAGCGGCGGCCGACCAGGGCGCGTTCTGGGAGATGCACGACCTGCTGCTCGAGCATCAGACGGCGCTGATGCCCAAGGACCTCGTGGGCTACGCCGAGCAGCTCGGCCTCGACGTCGATCGGTTCACGACGTTCGTGCACCGTCACGAAGGAGCGGGGCGGGTGTCGGAGGACGTCGACGGTGCCGACCTCAGCGGCGTCACGGGCACCCCGACCTTCTTCATCAACGGGCACCGCCACTACGGCGCGTACGACATCGCCACGCTCTCCGCGGCCGTGCGGATCGCCGGGGCGCGCTCGATCGTGCGTTGAGTCTCTAAGCCTCGGTCCGTTCCTCTTCGACCGTCAGCTCGGCCGTGGGGACGATCTCGAGGCGTTCGTCCGGAATCGGAACGCCGCTCCGCACCGAGAGCCCGTACGTTCCCGCTTCGAGACGCGCCTCGGCCCGTTCGAGAGCGGCGAGCTGTTCTCTCAGGTCGGTTGCGCGGCCCTCGTCGAGCTCGTCCTGAGCGAGGTCCGAGGCGAGATTGCCGGGGTCGAACTCGTCGGCGGGCTCGCTGTCGTCCTCGTGCCGCGTCTCGCCCAGCTCGCGTTCGATACGCGAGCGCTCGGCCTGCAACAGTTCACGTGCCCGTTCGGTATCCACGCGCCGATACTACGGTGTGGCGGCACGTTCGTCGCCGCGTCATACGCGTGCAGCTAGTCTCGAGTGAGTTGTTGCACGCTCCCGCTGGTTGGAAGGAGCTCGCTGATGGACGCGCTACCACACATCGTTTGTGTTCACGGTGCCTGGGCCGACGGTTCGAGTTGGAGCGCCGTGATCGAGCGCTTGCAGGCCGATGGGTTCGACGTCAGGGCACCGCAGTTCCCGCTCACCTCGCTCGCGGCAGACGTCGCGCGGCTGCGTCAGGTGCTCGCCGTGCAGGAGGGGCCGACGATCGTCGCCGGACACTCCTACGGCGGTCAGATCATGACCGCGCTCGGCGACGACGCACCGAACGTGGTCGGCCTCGTGTACATCGCGGCTTTCGGGCTCGACGAAGGCGAGTCGATCGGAAAGCTGCTCCAGCAAGGACCGCCGACGCCGGCGCTCTCGAACCTGATGATCGACGACCTCGGCTTCGCCTGGATTCCCGAGTACGACTTCGTCGGCCATTTCGCGGCCGACGTCGACCCGGTCAAAGCGAAGGTGATGTACGCCGTGCAGCAGCCACTCGCGGCCTCGGCTCTCGGCGAGGTGATGGGCAGCTCCCGCCTGGAAGTCGCAGCCGACCTGGTACATGGTCGCCAAAGGCGACCAGGCGATCCCCCCCGACGCCGAGCGGCTGTTCGCAAAGCGGATGGGCGCGGAGACGGTCGAGGTCTCGACGAACCACGTGGCGATGGTGTCGAACCCCGATCACGTGGTCAGCCTGATCCAGACTGCAGCGGCGGCCGTTCCGGTCGCGGGCTAGAAGCTTTCGAGGCCGTGTACGAACTGCACGGCCTTTACCTCAGGATGTTGACCGCACGGGCGACCACCATCACCGCGAGGCTCAGGCTGATCGCCGACTGGGCGAGCATCAGCATCTTCGCCCAGCGGCTCAGCGGCATCGTGTCGGTGGGGCTGAACGCCGCGGCGTTCGTGAACGACACGTAGAGATAGTCGAGGAAGAGCGGTCGCCAGCCGCTTTGCAGCAGCACGGAATCGGCCTGCTGGGGAAAGAGAAAATCCCAGCCGCCCGGCTCACACGCGGGTCGCTCGACCGGCCCGCCGCCGTCGAGCTGCCAGTACCAGAGCGCGAAGAGCAGGACGTTGACCACCCACATGTGCACGGCCGCGCGCAGCAGGGTCGGCGCGTTCGCGTGTGCGCCGTTCACGAGCAGGTGAACGAGCAGGATGATCGACGCGGCGTTGGCCGCGCTCACGAGGGCGATCAGTGCGAGGGCGAGCCAGCGCCGGGTGACGTGGGCACGGTGGTCGTGCCAGCCGACGGCGCTCATGAAGCGCCCGCCCGGAACGGTGACGAGCAGGGCGATCAACACGAGCACCGTCAGCGCCGGGATCACCCAGCGCAGGACGGAGAACGCGCCGGCCGAGCTGCCCGCGATGAAGCGCACGGGCAGGTCGGCGTACAGGATCGCGGAGGCGACGATGGCAACCGTGGGCCAGATCGGCGACTCGCCGAGCGAGTTGTTGTCGGCCGCGATCAGCCGTCGCACCATTCCGCGAGCGTACTCGGCCCGTCGGCGCTTCCTGCTTGCGCCGCCAGCCGTTTTTCCGCAGGCTGCGGGCCAGGACATGGGCCTTCGGGAGTCGATCGAGCGCGAGGCAGCGGCGGCGCAGGCCGCCGTCGTCGCGTTGACCGACGCGGCAGTTGCGGAGACGCTCGCGCTGGCGGCCGAGCTCGTCGGCTCGCGGACGGCAGAGATCGCCGAGGCCAACGCGCAGGACCTCGCGGCGGCGGAGGGCCGCCTGGACGAGGGGTCGGTCGACCGCCTCCGCCTCGACGAGACCCGCATCGCAACGCTCGCCGCCCAGCTCGTCGCGCTGTCGTCGCTGCCTCCTCTCGAGCGTGAAGAAGATTCGTGGAAGCTCGAGAACGGACTGCACGTCTCGGTGCGCCGGATCCCCGTCGGCGTCGTCGGGGCGAACTTCGAAGCCAGGCCGAATGTCGCAGTCGACGTGGCCGGGCAGCTGTTGAAGTCGCTGAACGCCTGCGTCCTGCGCACCGGCGGTGCAGCACTGCGCACGGTGACGACGCTCGTCGACGATGTGCTGCGCCCTGCGCTCGCCCAGGCCGGCCTTCCGCCGGGTGCGATCGGGCTGGTGCGCTCGGCCGATCGCGAGGGCGCGCGGATCCTCGTCTCGCTGCCGCAGCTGTTGCCGCTGGTGATCCTGCGGGGCAGCGGCGAGACGACGGCAGATCTGGCGCGGGAAGCGGCGAGGCACGGCGTTCGCACGCTCGCTCATGCAGAGGGCGGCGGCGTCCTCTACGTCGGCGCGGCGGCCGATCCGGAGATGGCCGAGCGTCTCGTCGAGGTGAGCCTCGACCGCCTCGGCGTCTGCAACCGACTCAACGTCCTGCTCGTCGACCGTGAAGCAGAGGGCCTGCTGCCCGGCCTCCGGGCGGTGCTCGACCGCCTCGGGATCGAGGTCGGCACCCCGCCGACGTTCGGGCACGAGTGGGCGAACGATCCCGATCGGATCGCCTCCGTCACGGTCCGCGTCGTGGACTCGGTCGAGCATGCCGTGTCGCTCGCAAACGACGAGACCTCCGGCCTCGCGGCGGCAATCGTGACCGACGATGCGGCGGCGGCCGAGCGGTTCCTCTCCGCCTACCGCGGAACGACGGCCTTTTGGAACGCGACGACGAGGTTCACCGACGGATTCGCGCTCACCGGCGCACCGGAGACGGGCATCAACGTCGACCGCGTGCCCGGTCCGCGCGGGCCTGTGACCTACGGCGACCTCTGGCTGCGTCAGTACCGCGTCGTCGGCAGCGGGACCGAACGCCGGTGAAGCGACCGCTCGTCGTCAAGCTCGGGTCGAGCCTGGCGGTCGACGAGCGCGGCCGCCCGCGTCGGACGCTGCTCCGCGCTCGAGCGGCCGAGATCGCGGACATCGTCGCGAGCGGAACGCCGGTCTGCGTCGTCTCGTCGGGCGCGATCGCCCTCGGGCTCCGCAGGCTCGGCCAGGCGCGGCGACCCACGAGCCTTCCGCGCTTGCAGGCGGCCTCCGCCATCGGACAGCCGCAACTGCAACGGGCATGGCACGCCGCCCTCGGCGCGTACGGGCTGGATGCGGCTCAGATTCTCCTCACCAGTGCCGAGATCGGCGAGCGGCGAGCCTACGTGAATGCCGGCAATGCGTTTGCCGCCCTCTTTCGCCTCGGCGTCGTCCCGATCGTGAACGAGAACGATGCGACCTCGACGGACGAGATCAGCTTCGGCGACAACGACGCGCTCGCCGCGCACGTCGCGGTGCTCCTTCGCGCGAGCCAGCTCGTCCTGCTCACGTCGGTTCCCGGTGTGCTGCACCACGGTGAGCTGATCGCCGACGGCGCACAGGCGCGCTCGGCGTCGCTCGGGCCGGGCAGTCCCCTTGGTCGGGGTGGGATCGAGAGCAAGATCGCCGCCGCCGAGTTGGCTGCCGCGGCCGGCATCCCGACCGTGATCGCGCAGGGGAACCAGGACGGGCCCGTCCTGCCGCCCGTTCTCGCCGGCGCCGGGCGCGGGACGCGCTTCGCTGCAGCTGAGGCGGAGTCCGCTTTCAAGCTCTGGTTGCGTCACGGCAAGCGTGTCACGGGACGGATCACCGTCGACGACGGCGCGCGCCGGGCAGTGCTCGAGTCCGGCGCGAGCCTGCTCGCAGTCGGCGTGGTCAGCTGGGACGACGACCTTCGCGCCGGCGACGGCGTCGAGCTCGTCGGCCCGGACGGCGTCGCGTTTGCGAAGGGAATTGCATCCGTCGATGCCGGAGACCTCGTGGGGCGACCGTCGAACGTCGAGGTCGTCCATCGCGACCGCCTGTCGACGCACGGGCCCGTAGGCGAGACTGCTACTGCAGGAAGCGGCGGATGGCGCGGGTCGCCTGGCGGATTCGTTGCTCGTTCTCGACGAGCGCGAACCTGACGTGGCCGTCGCCTCCCTCGCCGAACCCTCCGCCCGGGCTCACCGCGACGTCCGCCTCCCGCGCGAGCCGCAGCGCGAACTCGAGTGACCCCTCGGGCGCAAACCGGGGCGGAATCGGCGCCCAGACGAACATCGTCCCGGCGGGCGGTGTGACCGGCCAGCCTGCACGCTCGAGCCCGGCGCAGAGGACATCACGGCGCCTCCGGTAGATCTCGCAGACCTCGAGTGGATAGTCGGCGGCTTCGCGTAGCGCCACGATCGCTGCGATCTGGATCGGCTGGAACGTGCCGTAGTCGAGGTACGACTTCAGCCGCGTGAGCGCCTGGACGGCGTCGGCGCGTCCGAGTGCGAAACCCACGCGCCAGCCGGCCATCGAGAACGACTTGGTCAGGCTGTAGAGCTCGACGGCGCACTCCATGGCGCCTTCGGCGGCGAGAATCGACGGAGGCCGGTGACCGTCGAACGCGATGTCCGCGTAGGCGAAGTCGTGGACGATCAGGAATTCGTGCTCGAGTGCGAGATCGACCAGGCGTTGCAGGTCGCTCGCGGTCGCCATCGTCGTCGTCGGGTTGTGCGGGAACGAGGCGATCACCACGCTTGGACGACTCGCCGCGATCGAGGCTGCCAGCGCATCGACGCCGCCGGACGCCGGCGCCGTGATCACCTTGGCGCCCGAGAGCTGTGGTGCGACACGATGGATCGGGTAGGTCGGTGTCGGCACCAGCACCTTGTCTCCCGGCACGACCACCGCCCACAGCAGGTGCGACAAGCCCTCTTTCGCCCCGATCGTCGCGACGACTTCTCGCTCGGGGTCGAGGGTGACCCCGAACACGGACTGGTAGCGCTCGGCGATCGCCAGGCGGAGCTGGCCGATACCACGGCTCGCCGAATAGCGGTGGTTCGTCGGCTGCAGCGCGGCCTCGCGCAGCTTCTCGACCGCAACGTCGGGCGACGGGATGTCCGGGTTGCCGAACCCGAGATCGATCACGTCGCGTCCGGCTTGCCGGAGCGCGCGCTTCAGCGCGTCGACCTCGGCGAACACGTACGGAGGCAGACGGTCGGTTCGACGTCTGCCGAGCGCTCCGCGACTCTCCGCCATCCCCTCAGTCTTACGGCTCGCCGATGTCCTCGTTCCAGAGCGCGGGGTTGGCCGCGATGAAATCGGTCATCAGCGTCACGCATTCGGGATCGTCGAGGATGAGGATCTCGACCCCGTTTTCGGCCAGCCAGTCGTGTCCGCCCTGAAAGGTCCGGGCCTCTCCGACGATGACGCGGGGAATGCCGAACTGCCGGATCAAGCCGCTGCAGAACCAGCAGGGCGACAGTGTCGTCACCATGATCGTGTCGCGGTACGAGCGCTGGCGTCCGGCGTTGCGAAACGCCGCGGTCTCGCCGTGCATCGACGGGTCGTCGTCCTGGACCCGCCGGTTGTGCCCGCGGCCGAGGAGCGTGCCGTCGTTCCGGTACAGCGCTGCGCCGATCGGGATGCCGCCCTCCGCGAGGCCCGCGCGGGCCTCGGCGACGGCGACGGCGAGCATCGCAGACGCTTCGGCGTTGCCCGTCATGCCACGGCGGAGCGGCGCGGGAGCAGCTTGTAGAGCGCGTAGTAGGTGACCGCCGAGATCGCGAACCCCACCTCGAAGGTGATGTCGCCGACAGCCGGGTGGTGCTTCGGGATGACGGCGACGTAGCGGGTCTGGTTCGAGAACAGCCAGATCGAGATCACCATGCCGACGAGCATCGCGATCGGGCCCGCCCAGTTCTGCAGGCGCGTGTTCTGCACGAGCTCGGTCACGTCTTGACCGCGTCGCAGCCAGCGGTCGACGAAGACCACCGCCAGCCAGGGAGCGATCCAGTAGGCGATCACGAGCAGGAAGTTCTCGTAGTTCTGGCCGGCATTCTTCAAGCCCTTGTAGGCGACGACCAGCCCGATCAGCGCGAGGACGACTGCGACCGCAGCCCGGGCGGTACGCGTCGGGAGCCTGATGCCGATCGACATGAACGACATCGAGCCGGAATAGATGTTGAGGACGTTCGCCGCGACCGCCCCCAGGCAGATCGCGAGCAGTGCGAGCTTGCCGATCGCCGTCGGGAGCAAGTGCGTGAACGAGCTCGGGTCGACCAGGTTGCCCCCGGCCGTGACCACGGCAGCACCTGCGACCTCGAGCAGCACGCAGGAGACGAAGATGCCGAGGGCCGCCCAGAGCGCGATGCGGAATGATCGTGTCCTCGGGTCGAGGTAGCGCGTGTAGTCCGACGCGTATGGGTTCCAGCCTGCCGCGTAGCCGAACGATGCGCCGACCATCAGGAGGAATCCGCCGATCGTCGGCGGCGCTCCGGTCTTCGCCGCAGCCATTCCTGGATGGGCCTTCGTGAGGACGATGATGCTCGATCCGACGAGGATCACGGCGAGGAGCGGGAACGCGTAACGCTGGAAGACGTGCACGAGGTTGTGACCGACGTAGGCGACCAGGAGCTGTGCGGCAACGACGATCAGCAGGCACAGGCCCTTCGGCAGCGACCCCCAGAGTGCGTGCAGCGCCAGGGCGCCGCTGATCGAGTTGACGGCGAACCAGCCGATACCGGCCGTCAACGCGTTCAGACCCGCCGGCAGGACGTTTCCGAGAAAGCCGAACCCGCTGCGCGAGAGCACCATCTGGCACAGGCCGCTCTTCGGCCCCCAGGTCGAGAGCACGCCGTGACTGATCGAACCCAGAGCCGTCCCGATCGCGATCGCGAAGACGGTCTGCCAGAAGGTCAGCCCCCAGTAGAGGACGCCGAGCAGCCCGACCGCGATCGTCGCGAACTCCATGTTCGGCGACGACCAGGTCCAGAGCAGTTGCAGGGCGGTGCCGTGGCGCTCGGCCAGCGGGATGAACTCGACCCCGCCCGGCTCGACCGCGGCGACCCTCGAGCCGTAAGCAAGCTGCGCCTCAACGATCTCACGGTCGACGACGGCCGGCACGCGGACGACACTGACGGATCGCGCGCGCTCCGGCAACCGGCATGCGCGGTTGACGGCAAAGACAGCGTCGTTCTCGGAGCTGGTTCAGGGCGTCGTTCCGTGGGACGGCGCGGGCTCGTCCGCGCGGAGGACGGCTGTTCGCTCGTGCGGCCGATGCGCGGCGCGAGCCGGCGGGCGCACACTTTTCACATGCTGTTTCGTGGAATGCCTGGTACCGGACGAGCACTCGCTCCTCCCGGCGCGCTGGTCGTCGCCTCGATCGCAGCGGTGGTCGCTTGTTTGACTTTTTCCGCTGCCGATCTCGTCGACGTTGTCGCCGTGTCGGCGTTGCTCTTCGGCCTCCTGCAGCTCGTCCGGGGCATCCACGGCCTGTTCGTCGTCCGGCTCCGTGCCGACAGCTGGCTCCGGTCTGCGACCGGAAACGTCGTTCCGCCGGCTTATGCCTGGCGCGCTGCGCAGCTGACCTCGCTCGAGGAGCGTCGCATGCTGGCGAGGTCGCTGCGGCTGGTCGCCGAGCGCGCCCGCGAGCGGTCACGAGGCGGCTTCGGGCCGAGGTTGATCGCGGCCCGTGAGCGTCGCATCTCGCTCGAGGCGCTCGCCAAGAAGCTCGAGCGCGGAGACGAGCCGGTCACCCCGGCGGGAATCCTGCGCGTCACCGAGCTGATCACCGCCGGAGGCGGCCCGCTCTGGGGAACCAGCGCAGAAGCGCTCGGCGAGGCGATCGAGAGGACGCTCACCGTGCTTGCTCCGTGCCGGTCGTGATGCGTCAGTCGATCGTCGTGACGTAGGCGCCCACGAGCTCCGCCTTCTGCTGGTCGACGCCGCCGTCGCGCCGGTCGGCATGCCCGTCCTGGAAGTGCGCGAAGGCAGCGGTCGAGGCAATCGGGTTCGGTTCGTCGTCGCCGTGGTTGTGGAACGACACGTGCACGAACGAGTCGTCGGCGAGCCGCAGGACGATGTAGCTGACGCTGTCGGGCTCGGCGGCGGCGAGCTCGGCGAACACGCCCTCGACGCGACGCTGGTTCTCGTCGGCCGCCTCCGGCGACTTCATGGCATAACGCGTGACGAGTCTCTTCTGCACGGACGTCTCCTCCCGCCTTCAGATCGGTGTCGGCGAAGAGTTGGACGGAGCCGGCGCTCCAGACTCATCGGTCGCGTGCTAGCCGGGGACCGCCTCGGTGCGGCGGGGAAGCACCCAGCCGGGCCGCGGGAAGTGGCAGGTGTAGCCGTTCGGGTAGCGCTCGAGGTAGTCCTGATGCTCGGGCTCGGCCTCCCAGAAGGGCCCTGCGGGCGTGACCTCGGTGACGACCTTGCCCGGCCAGAGCCCGGATGCCTCGACGTCGGCGATCGTGTCCTCGGCGACACGGCGCTGCTCGTCGTCGAGGTAGAAGATCGCCGAGCGGTAGCTCATGCCGATGTCGTTGCCCTGGCGGTTGACCGTGGTCGGATCGTGGATCTGGAAGAAGAACTCGAGCAGCTCCCGGTAGGACGTCTGCTCGGGATCGAAGGTGATCTCGATCGCCTCAGCGTGTGTCCCGTGGTTACGGTAGGTCGCGTTCGGAACGTCCCCACCGCTGTAGCCCACCCGCGTCGACAGAATGCCGGGCCGCTTGCGGATCAGGTCCTGCATTCCCCAGAAGCACCCGCCGGCGAGGATCGCCTTTTCCGTTGCTCCGCTCATCGCCTCGCTCCTTTCCACCGGGCTGAGCCCGGAACCGTCACCTCGAGAAGTCTTGCACGAACGGGGGTGGTGCGGCTGAGAGCGATCGGCCCGATCAGCCTTTGATCGCGCCGCCCAGGCCGGGGCCACGGAGGAACGAACGCTGGAAGATCAGGAAACCGACGATCGGGACGATGCACGCGATCAGCATCGCCGCGAGGAAGACGCCGAGCTCGGTTTGGGACTGGATCGTCGGGAGCCGAACCGACAGGGGCTGACGGTTCGGGTCGGTCAGCACGAGCAGGGGCCAGAGGAAGTCTTTCCACGACGCCAGGACGGCGAAGACCGAGACGACGCCGAGGATCGGACGCGACAGCGGTAGCACGATCTTCCAGAAGAGGACGAACGGGCCGGCCCCGTCGATTCTCGCCGCCTCGAAGATCTCGCGCGGCAGGTTGTCGAAGAACCGTTTGACGATGATGACGTTGAAGGCGCTTGCACCTGCCGGGAGCCAGATTGCCCAGTAGCTGTCGATGAACGAGTGGTGGATCAGCGGCGGGTGCACGATCTCGATGTACAGCGGAACCAGCAGGACGACTGCGGGAATGAACAGCGTTGCGAGCACGACCCACGTGAGGAAGCGCGCGTAGCGCGGGTGCAAGACGGAAAGCGCGAAGCCGGCAGTCGTCGCCACGACGATCTGCGTGAGCCATGAGCCGAACGCGAGGACGACCGTGTTCCAGAAGTAGCGGCCGACGTCGACGTTCACCCACGCCTCCCGGAGGTTGCTCCAGGCAGCTCCGTGCGGGAAGAGCGCCATCGGGTGGCTGATCGTGTCGTTGGTCGGGGTGATCGCCGCCTTGGCGAGCCAGATCAGCGGGCCGAGGCCGACGACCACGAGGCCCACCAACAGGAGCAGGTGCGCGCTGCCGAACGCGATCCGCACCGTGGGCTTCCGCCATTCGGATGCAGACACGAGGCCGGCCCCCGACTCGCTCGTGTCACGCGGGCGTCTGCGGCGTCCGAACGCGATCACGTGTCGCTCCACGAGCGTGTCGCCCAGAGGTAGACGATCGAGAAGATCGCGAGGAAGCCGGCGAGCATGAGGCTGAGTGCAGCCGCGCTGCCGTAATCCCCGCCGAGCGAGTTCCCGAACGCGTAGTTGAAGATCAGCAGCATCACGGTGAGCGTGGAGTTCGTCGGGCCACCCGATGTGAACAGGTAGGGCTCGAGGAAGACCTGGGCTGTCCCGATGATCTGCAGGATCATCGTCACGAGCAGCACACCGCGCAGCTGCGGCAAGGTGATGTGCCAGACCTTCCGCCAGAGCCCTGCACCGTCGACCGAGGCGGCCTCGTACAGCTCGCGGTTCACGCTGGTGAGCGCCGCGAGGTAGATGATCACCGTTGCACCGGCGTTCGCCCAGGTCGACTCGAGGACGAGCGACGGCATGGCCCAGCTCGGTGACTGCAACCAGGGATAGGGGCCGACACCGATCCAACCGAGCACGGTGTTGAAGACACCGGTCGAGCTCGCGTCGTAGAAAAACTTCCAGAGCAGCACGGCGACGACGGGCGGGATCACGACCGGGAGATACGCGAGTGCGCTGTAGGCGCCGCGGAACCGTCGGGCCTCGCTCATCAGCACCGCCGCGGCGAGAGGGATCGGATAACCGAAGATCAGCGCAAGGAGCGCGAAGTAGGCCGTGTTTCTGACGGCGATCCGGAACAGCGGGTCGTGCCAGACGGTGCGGAAGTTGGCGAAGCCGACCCAGGTCGCCGGCTGCACGAGATTCGTGTGCTGGAGCGACATGATCACCGTCCGCGTGATCGGGTACCACGCGAACGCTCCGAACACGAGCAGCATCGGCAGCAGGAAGAGCAGGGCGGCGGGGCCTTCGCCCCTCGCCCAGGTCAGCGGCGTGGCGCGGACGCGCGGCGGACGCGCGCGTCCGCGTTCGGACACCGGCCCCGCCGGGTGGCCAACCTCGTCTCCGAGTCGGCCACCCGGCGTTCGGCGTCCGCTACTTCCCCTGGCTGATGAGACCCTGAGCAGTGCTGTTCGCCTGTTGCAGCAGCTGCGGGATGTTGGCGTTCTTGTCGGTGAGGACTGCTTCGACGACGGCGTCGAGCGAGTGGTACACGCTCTGCGTCGATGCCTCGGGCTCCGGCACGAGCTGCTGGCCGAAGATCCGACTGGTGAACGGCTTCATCTGAGCGATCGGGACGTTGATGTAGGGCTTGATCCAGGTGTTCGCGAGATCGTACTGCGCCTTGTTGAACACTGGCAGCGCCGGGACGCCGACGGGCTGCTTCGACGCGGTGAGCGTCCTCGCGTTCCTGATTGCCTGCGTCTTGTTGATCAGCGGCTGCTCGTAGAAGAAGTCGATCCACTTGACTGCCGCTGCCTTCTCGGCGGGGGTCGCGTTCGGCCGCACGGCCGCCAGCGTCCCGCCGCCGAGCACACCGGCCTTCGCATTCTTGGCGAGCGGGATCGTCGTCACGCCGTAGATGCTCGGGTCGATGCTGCTCGCCGACACGAGGTTCGTGTAGACGTCGGAGCCGCTGATGTACATGCCGACCGTGCCGGCAGCGAACGCCTGGTTGATGTCGCTCCAGCCGTAGTCGAAGTTCGAGCCCATCGAGTTGTCGGTCCAGCGCAGCGTCTTCAGGAAGTTGAGCGCGGTGACCGTCTGCGGGTTGTTCAGCGTTGCCACCGCCTTCGTCCCGGTCCCGGTCTCCATGCGGCCACCGAGGGCGTAGACGAGCGTCGTCAGGATCCAGCCGGCGGTGTTGTCGTCCTTCGCCATCTCGACGTAGCCGGCCTGCCCGGTCTTCTGCGCG
Organism: uncultured Thermoleophilia bacterium; assembly: GCA_963774355.1. Classification (GTDB taxonomy): domain Bacteria; phylum Actinomycetota; class Thermoleophilia; order Gaiellales; family Gaiellaceae; genus PALSA-600. Next base: position 224,096 of record CAVZER010000005.1, read on the forward strand.
ATCAGCTTGGCGTCTGCGCGCACCGCGGCCCACGTGGTGGGCGGCTTGTTCGGGTCGAGGCCCGCCTCCGCGAAGAGCTTGCGGTTGTAATGGAGCGCCTGCGCATATGCGGCCGTCGGAACGGCGACGATCTGGTTCTTCGAGTCGATCCCTTCCGCGAGGACCGACTTGTTGTACTTGCTGTAGTAGGGGAGGGCCTTGATGAGGCTGGTCAGGTCCGCGAGCTGGCCGTTGTCGCCGAGCGCGCGGGCGTCGGTGAACGGCACCGTGAAGACGGTCGGAAGCGTGCCGGCGGCGAGCTTCGCGGCGAACGTGGGGCCGGTCCACTGGTACTGGACGGACTTCACCTTGATCGCGGGGTTGGCCTTCTGGAACTCCGCGACCTGATTGTTGAACTGCTGGATCGCAGCCGGGGTGCTACCGGGGATCAGCGATGCGACGCTGATCGTCACCGACTTGGTTCCGGCCGCGCGCGAGATCGTGCCGGCGGTCAGCGCGAGGAGGCTGGCGACCGCGAGAGCAATCATCGTGGCCGTACGGGTGGACTTCATGTCACTCCCTTTCCTTCGTGATCGTTCGCGTGGGCGGGGGGCTTGGGGGCGGTTTTCCGGCGGCTCGGTTCGAGCAGCCAGACGGTCGTGTCCTGCGGAAGCGCACCTCCTTCGAGCTCACTGCTGGCGAGGAGGATGGAGGCGCCAGCGGGCAGCTCAACGAGTTCGGGGCCGAAGTTGACGATGCAGGTGAACAGGTCTCCACGGGAGAACGCGAGCACCGCGCCGGTGGTCGGGAGCCAGCTGAGCGTCGCCTCCTCGTTCCAGGGGGCGGAGCGGCGCAGGCGGAGCCCGGCGCGATACAGCGCGAGCATCGAGCCCGGGTCCGTCGACTGAGCCGCCACGGTCAGAGGCGCCCAGTCGTCGGGAGGGTCGAGCCAGGGCCGGTCGGCTCCCGACTCGCTGAACCCATACGGCGGCCGGTCACCCGACCAGGGGATCGGGATGCGGCAGCCGTCGCGGCCCGGGTCGACCCCGCCGGACCGGTGCCACATCGGGTCGTGCCGGCGGTCGGGCGGAATGTCCTCGACCTCGGGCAGCCCGAGCTCTTCGCCCTGGTAGACGTACAGCGAGCCGGGGAGCGCCATGGCGAGCAGCGCGGCAGCTCTCGCGCGGCGTGTGCCGAGCTCGAGATCCGTCGGCCGGCCCTCGCGTTTCGACTTGAAGGCAAACGATGTGTCTGCCCGGCCGTAGCGCGTCACCGGCCTGGTCACGTCGTGGTTCGACAGCACCCAGGTCGTGGGTGCGTCGACCGGGGCGTGCGCGTCGAGCGCCGCGATGATCGATGTGCGCATTGCGTCGGCATCGAACGGGCAGGCGAGGAAGTCGAAGTTGAAGGCGGTGTGCAACTCGTCTGGACGGAGGTAGCGGGCGAACCGGGCCGCGTCGGGCAGCCACACCTCTCCGACGAGGATTCTGGGCTCTTGATAGCTGTCGGCGATCGCGCGCCAGCCCCGGTAGATCTCGTGGAGCGGCTCGCGGTCGGTGAAGGGATGCTCGCCGGGGGCGCCGCCGGTCGTCTCCTCGGACAGGTCGGGATCCTTGACGAGCAGGGCGGCCGAGTCGATACGAACACCCGCGACGCCGCGGTCGAACCAGAATCGCAAGACGTCCTCGTGTTCGGCCGACACGTCCGGATGCGTCCAGTTCAGGTCGGGCTGCTCGGGGGCGAAGAGGTGGAGGTACCACTCGCCGGGGGCGCCGGAGGCGTCGGTCGTGCGTGTCCAGGCCGGACCGCCGAAGTTCGACTGCCAGTCGTTCGGCGGCTCCGCCCCGAGCCGCCCGCGACCCGGCCGGAACCAGAACCGCTCACGCGCGGGCGAGCCAGGGGGTGCGGCCAAAGCCTCCTGGAACCACGGATGCTGGTCGGAGACGTGATTCGGGACGATGTCGATGATCGACCGGATCCCGAGCGCGCGTGCCTCTTCGATCAGGCGCTCCGCGTCCTCGAGGGTTCCCAGTGCGGGATCGATCGCGCGGTAGTCGACGATGTCGTAGCCGGTGTCGGCCATCGGCGACGGGTACCAGGGGTTGAACCAGATGGCGTCGACGCCGAGGTCGTAGAGGTACGGAAGCCGGTCGAGGACACCCTCCAGGTCGCCGATCCCGTCGCCGTTGGCGTCGGCGAAGCTCCGGACGTAGACCTGGTAGACGACGGCGTTACGCCACCATTGCGCTCCGCCTGAGGTCGCGCCGCGAGCGGCCTTCGGGTGCGGTGGTCGTGCTTCCGCTCGTCGCTCCGTTCGGGGTGGGCGCCACGGGCGCGACCTTTGCACATTCGACAATTGAATGCAAGAGTCAAACTATTAAGTGCAAGAAAACGTCGTACAGACTGATGTCTAGACCCCGCTCGCTGTCCGGTCTGCCACGGATGCGCAGGATTCAGGCGCGCGAGGGCGGCGGCGCGGTCGATCCGCGCGCGACGATCTCGGGCTCGAAGAAGAGCTCTTCGGCCGAGACCGCCGATCCCTCGATCTGGCTCGTCAGCATCGCCACGACCGCGCGGCCGATTGCCTCGATCGGCTGGCGCACCGTCGTCAACGGGGGGTCGGTGCAGTGCATGAAGGCCGAGTCGTCGAAGCCGATCACCGACAGGTCGGCCGGCACGGACAGCCCGGCGCGCCGGGCGGCACGGATCGCGCCGAGGGCGAGCGGATCGCTTGCGCAGACGATGCCGGTCGCACCTCGCTCGATCAGGCGCGCGCCTGCGGCATGGCCCCCCTCGAGCGAGAAGATCGTCCGTTCGACCAGTTCCGCGGTGGCGCGGCCGGCCGCTTCGAAGGCCGCCAGCTTCCGGCGTGACGGGACGTGGTCGGGCGGCCCGAGGATCAGTCCGATTCGCTCGTGTCCGAGCCCCGCCAGGTGGCCGTAGGCCTGCTCCATCGCGACCGCATCGTCCGTCGAGACGCGGGGGAAGTCGAGATGCTCGGCGGCTGCGTTGACGAGCACCACCGGGAGCCGTAGCTTCAGCAGCCGGTTGTAGTGGTCGTGCGGAGCGTCCGCCTCGGCGTACTGGCCGCCGGCAAAAACCATGCCTGAGACCTGGCGCTCGAGGAGCATGTCGACGTATTCGGCCTCGGACATCGTTCCGGTGCGTGTGCAGAGCACGGCGTTGAACCCGGACCGGGCGAGCCCTTCGCAGACGACCTCGGCGAGGGCGGGGAAGATCGGGTTCTGCAGCTCCGGGACGACGAGGCCGACCATGCGTCCATGGCGAACGCGTAGGTGCGAAGGGCGTTCGTACCCCATGACGTCGAGGGCCGTGAGCACGGTTGCCCTCGTCGTGGCGGAGATCCCCGAGCGCCCGTTGAGCACGCGGCTCACGGTCGCTTCGCTGACGCCCGCCTGCTTGGCAACGTCCGCAAGGTTCGCAGCCACACTGCAACTATACGGCAGATTCTTGCAAGACCCTTGCGACGGGGGTCAGGCCAGCAGCTCGCGGACGCGCGGAACGACCTCGGTTGCATAGAGCTCGATCGAGCGCATCAGGTGCTCGTGAGGCATGGCGCCGTTCGAGTACTTCAGGTCGAAGCGGCTCAGGCCGAGCGCCTGCACCGCGCGGGCGATCTTGGCGGCAACGGTCTGCGGTGAGCCTGCGAAGACGGCGCCGTCGGCGACCTCGGAGTCGAACTGGGGGCGAGTCGCGGGCGGCCAGCCGCGCTCCCGGCCGATCCGGTCGCGCTGAGCCTTGAAGTAGGGGAAGAGGAGCTCCCGCGCCTCCTCGTCGGTGTCGGCGACGAAGCCTGGCGAGTGCTCGCCGATCGGCAGCTCGGGTGCGCCCAGCTCTGCGAGCGTCTGGCGGTAGAGCGAGGCGTACGGCGCGAACCGCGCCGGATCGCCGCCGATGATCCCGAGCATCAGCCCGAACCCGTAGCGGGCCGCGCGAACCACGGACTCGGGGCTGCCGCCGACGCCGATCCAGGTCGTGATCGATCCGGAGGCGGTCTTCGGGTAGACGTCCGCGTGCTCGAGCGGCGCACGAACGGTGCCTTCCCAGGAGAACGGCTTCTCCCGTCGGACGGCCGCGAACAGTTCGAGCTTCTCGTCGAAAAGCTTCTCGTAGTCGGCGAGGTCGTAGCCGAAGAGCGGGAAAGACTCGATGAACGAGCCGCGGCCGAGTGTGATCTCGGCGCGGCCGCTCGAGACGGCGTCGAGCGTCGCGAAGCGCTCGTAGACGCGAATCGGGTCGTCGGAGCTGAGCACGGTGACGGCGGTGCCGAGCTTGATGCGGGTCGTGTGCGCGGCGATCGTCGCGAGCACCACTTCGGGAGCGGTGACGGCGAAATCGTCGCGGTGGTGCTCGCCGATACCGAAACCGTCGACGCCGAGCTCGTCGGCGAGCACGCCCTGTGCGACGACGTTGCGGATCACCTCGGCGCCCGACAGGCGTTTGCCGGCGGCGTCGACGGTCACGTCGCCGAACGTGTCGAGGCCGAACTCGAGCTCCTGGGCCATCTAGGGCGACAGGGCGACCGCTGCTTCGGGCGTCGCGACGTGGAAGCTGAAGCTCTCTTCGAGGTACAGCCGCACGGTGTCGGCGTCGTGTGAGTCGTAGCCGACCGAGATGTCCTGGCCCGAGTCGAACACGAAGTCGCCGCCGCGGAGGCTGAGCACGACGCCGCCCTCGACGCCGGGCGCCCAGGCGATCGGGCCCTCGAGGATCTCCCGCAGATGGTTGAGCAGCGGGTACCCGCCGTGCTCGGCGGTCTCGACGACGCGCGTGTACTGCTCGCGCCCGAGCGCGAGCCCGAACGGGCCGCCGACGCCGCTGCCGAGCAGGCGGTCGATCGCCTCGGCGATCTGGTGCGGATAGAGGTTTGCGTCCTCGGCCAGCTTGATCGGCTTGTGGGGCGAGGCCTCGGCGACGCCCGTGATCGCCTTCTGCCAGCCCTGGAAGACGGCGGCGTTCTCCGCCGCCGCGATCCGGTACGCGGCGGTGTCGAGCGGCTCGAGGTCGTTGTCGTCGGCGCCGCGGTCGGCGTCGCGCAGCTCGGAGCGCGAGAGCGCGAAGTCCGCGCGCAGCTCGACGAGCGGCAGCACCCGCCGCTGCAGGCCGGACACGCCCTCGCCGGGCGCCGACTTGAGCGGGCCGACGCGGCCGAGGTTCGTCGCCGAGTGCTCCCAGCCGTGCGGGCCGGAGAAGTCGACGAGCTTGCGCGCAGCGAGCGCAGGGCTCAACCGTTGGCGTGCCTCTTCGTCGAGCAGCTGCCAGCCGGTGTCGCTGATCGGCGCAAGCGAGCGCAGCAGGTGGTTCATCGAGACACTCCTCTCAGGCTGCCGATGCCGAGCGATCCTTCGTCGCCCGCGGCTTCGGCCTCGGTTGTGGTGGGTGTGGCCGCGGAAGTCGGGGCCGGCGGATCGTCGAGGAAGCCGCCATTCGGTACGAAGAACAGGCTGCCCGTCACCGCCGTCGAGAAGTCGAGGATCCGGTCGTACGTGCCGGGCGGCCTGCCGACGAACATGTTCGTCAGCATCTGCTCGATCACGCCTGGGTCGCGGGCATAGCCGATGAAATACGTGCCGAACTCCCCGGTGCCGACTCTGCCGAACGGCATGTTGAAGCGCACGATCTGCCGTTCCTCGCCGTCGTCGCCGACGATCGTGTTCAGCGCGACGTGCGAGTTGGCGGCCTTGATCTCGTCCGGCAGCTCGATGTCGCTCAGCTTCGTTCGCCCGATCGCCCGCTCCTGCTCCTCGACCGGCAACGCATCCCAGGTGGCGAGGTCGTGGACGTACTTCTGCACGATCACGTAGCTGCCGCCCGCGAACTCGTCGTCCTCGTCCCCGATGAGCACCGCTGCGGCTGCCGCGGAGCCGTCCGGGTTCTCGGTGCCGTCGACGAAGCCGAGGAGATCGCGGTCGTCGAAGGACCTGAAGCCGTGGACCTCGTCGATCACCTGTCCGCAGCCGAGCAGCCGGTCCGCCAACCGCTGCGCCAGCTCGAAGCAGAGATCGAGGCGATGCGCCCGCATGTGGAACAAGAGGTCGCCCGGCGTGGCGACGGCCGTGTGCCGCGAACCGGCGACCTCGCGGAACGGATGGAGCTCGGCCGGCCGCGGCCGGCCGAACAGGCGCTCCCAGGCCTCGTCGCCGACACCGACGACACACGTCAGCCCGCCCTCGGGGATGCGAAACCCGACCGATCGCTGCAGCCCGCTGACGTCGGCCAGGAGCCCTCGGACGCGATCCTCGGCGCCGCGGTCGATCGCCACGACGAGGAAGATCGCCGCCTCGGTGAGCGGCGTCAGAACAGGCTGCGGTTCAGGTCCCGGCACCCGTTCAGGAGCGTATCGCTCAGGCGCTCCAGAGCCGGAAGCCACCGGTGAATGCATCGAGGTTGTTCCCGAGCCGGCTGTTGCTCGGCAGCTCGGTGAGTTTCGGAGCGTTGCCGCCGCCCAGGACGACGTAGTCCGGCTCGAGCGCCTTGGCCAGCTCCTCGACGACCTCCGCGACGGCCTTCGACCAACGTTTGTTCCCGAGTTCCTTGCGCCCGCGTTCACCGGCGTAGTCCTCGTACGTCTTCTTCTTCTTGAAGGGGAGATGGGCGAGCTCCATCGGTTCGATCACGTTGTTGTCGATCAATGCGGTGCCGAGCCCCGTTCCGAGCCCGAGGAACAGCATTTTTCCGCCCTCGTAGCTTCCGAGCGCTTGCATCGCAGCATCGTTGATCACCTTGGTCGGCTTCCCGAACGCCTGCTCGAAGTCGTAGCCGACCCAGCCGGTGCCGAGGTTCATCGGCTCGGCGACGACACGGCCGCCGTGAACCGGCGCCGGGATGCCGACCGAGACGACGTCGAAGTTCCAGCCCTCAGCCGCCGCGCGCGCCTGTGAGACCATCTCCTCGGCCGTCATCGTCGGCCCGGAGACGGCCCTGCGACGCTCGGTCTGGTCGCTTGCCAGAACCTTGACGTGGGACCCGCCGACGTCGACCGCCAACACCACGCGCTCAGCCACGGACACACCGTACGCTCAGCTGAAGCCGGTGTGAGCGCCGAACTGCCGACGCTCCAGACCGCGATCGGCAAGCTAGCGTGCGTGCGTGACCGTTGGCTGGCCCGCGCTGCCGTACGAGGAGTGGAGCGCAACGTGCGACACCCTCCACGCCCATACACAGGTTCTCGGCAAGCTTGCCGCCGCTCTCGCCCCGCCGGAGCCGCAGCTTCAGCATGCGGCGTTGCGGCTGAGCGTGCGGGGCTGGGAGACGCTCCCGCTCCCGTGCCCCAACGGTTCAGGCGTCTTCTCGGTCGCGCTCGACCTACGTGCACACGAAGCGGTCGTCGAGCATGGGGACGGCCGCGTTGTGCGGATCGCGCTCTTTCCACACCGGCCGGTCGGCGAGGTCACGCGTGCGGTGTTGGCGGCAGTCCGCACGGTCGCCGGCCCCGTTGAGATCGATCCGACGCCGCAGGAGACAGCGTGGACGACGCCGCTCGACGAGGACGACGAGCACGCAAGCTACGACACGCGGCAGGTTGCCGACTACTTTCAAGCCGCGACACGCGCCGCGCTCGTTCTGGGAGAGCTGCGCGCGCCCTACCGCGGCCGGTCCACGCCGGTCAACGCGTGGTGGGGCTCGCTCGATCTTGCCGTGAGCCTCTTCTCCGGCCGACCGGCCGATCCGCCCTCGCGGGACTTCATCATGCGCAACGCCATGGACGCCGAGGAGGTCGCCGTCGGCTGGTGGCCCGGCGACGTGCGCTATCCGAAGGCGGCGTTCTACGCCTACGCGCATCCTGCGCCCGAGGGGTTCTCGGTCGCCACCCTCTCGCCCCCCGCTGCCCGGTGGAGCGCGGACCTCGGCGAGTACATCCTCGACTGGGACGATGTGCGCGCGAGCGAAAACCCTCACGCGTTCGCACTCGAGTTCGGCCGATCCGTAGTCCGCCACGCTTGCGCGATCTGCAAATGGGATCCAGCGCTGGCGGCAAGCGCCGACGGGACGCTGTCGCCGATGGTTCGAGCGTCAGGCTGACGAGCGGTCAGTTCAGCCGGAAGATCTCCTCGAGCGGTGTCGGGCCGCCGTCGGGCACGCGTTGCTCGAGCAGCTCGGCCATCGTGTCCTGCCAGTGTGCGTTGACCTCTTGCGACGCCATGTGAGCGCCCGCGCGGTCGAGGTCGTCGGATTCGAAGTAGCCGAACACGTCGGCGCCCGAGCGGAAGATCGTGTAGTTCCGGATGCCCGCCTCCCGGAGCGCCTGCAGCATCTCGGGCCAGACGTTCCGGTGCGCATCGACGTAGTCGTCGATCCGATCGGGTTTGACATGAAGGACGAATGCCGCGCGCTGTGTCATGTCGGCTCCTTGGCGACGAGGACGTGGAGTGTGCGCGGCCCGTGGACTCCCTCGACACGATCGAGCTCGATGTCGGAGGTGGCCGACGGGCCGGAGACGAAGGTGATCGGGCGTGCTGCGAGCCCAAGTTCTGCGAGGCGCTCGAGCGCCTCGGGAAGCAGCATCGAGATCTGACGCTCCCGGACGACGCAGATGTGGAGGTCTGGCACAAGCGTGAGTGCACGGCGGCCCTCGTGTGCACCTGACGTCAGGACGATCGTGCCTGTCTCGGCGACCGCGACGGTGCAGCCCGTCAGGGCGCCGTCGAGTCGGTCGAGATAACGAGGTGTCAGACCGTGGTCTTCGACGATCGGAAGAGACGACGGCCGCCACTCCGCCGGAAGCGCGGGCGGCACGGCGATGCGTCGAGCATCGCGATCCCCGCAGATCGCGGCGACCGCGGCCGCAATCTCGCCGACGCCGATGCGGACCACGTCCGCCCGGTAGTCGGCGACCCTCGAGCAAAACAGGGCCACCCGTCGCTCCGCATCGGTTGCATCGGCTCGGCGGTAGGCGCGCTCCGGCGCCGGGGCCACGGCTCCCTCGATCGCCGCCCCGATCCGGGCGAGCACCTCCTCGCGCGCGGTGCTCATCGGTTGCTCCACCACGACCGAAAGCTCTGTCGTGCCGGCGGCTTGAGGTCCCGGGTCTCCGTCCAGCCGGAGAGGGGCGGCGGCAGCCGACGGATCGGCCGTCCGCGTCCCAGTGCCCCGGCGAGCCGTTCCGCGAACGCGAACCGGCCGGCGCCCGCGAACGTCCAGGCGGCGAGGCGCATCGCCGTCCGCTCGCCACGCGACGCTTTCGCCTCGACCGCCTTCTCCCGCAGGTGCAGGAGGATGCGTGGGATGTCGATCTTGACCGGGCAAACCTCGTAGCAGGCGCCGCAGAGACTGGACGCGAAGGGAAGCGAAGCGGCGTGCTCGATGCCCTGGAGCTGCGGTGTGAGGATCGCGCCGATCGGCCCGGGGTATACGGATCCGTATGCGTGGCCGCCCGTCCTCGAGTAGACGGGGCAGACGTTGAGGCAGGCGCTGCAGCGAATGCAGTGCAGCGCGTCGCGGCCGACCTCGTCGGCGAGGGCAAGCGTACGGCCGTTGTCGAGCAGCACGACGTGCAACTCCTGCGGCCCGTCGCGCGGGGTCACACCCGTCCAGAGCGAGGTGTACGGGTTCATCCGCTCGCCGGTCGCCGAGCGGGGCAGAAGCTGCAGGAAGACCTCGAGGTCGGCGAAACGTGGGAGCAGCTTCTCGATCCCGAGGATCGAAACGAGAACCGGCGGCAGGGTGGTGCACATGCGGCCGTTACCCTCTGACTCGACGACGACGAGCGTTCCCGTTTCGGCGATACCGAAGTTGGCGCCGCTGACGCCGACCTTCGCCTCGAGAAAGCGCTCCCGCAGGTACAGGCGCGACGCTTCCGCGAGATCGGCCGGCTCGTTCGACTCGATGCCCGGCGCGATCGTCCGCGCGAAGATCGCGCGGATCTCGTCGCGATTGCGATGGATCGCAGGCACGAGGATGTGCGACGACCAGTCGCCGTCGAGCTGGAGGATCAGCTCTGCGAAGTCTGTCTCGATCGCGCTGATACCGGCTTCGGCGAGCGCTTCGTTGAGTCGGATCTCGTCGGTCGTCAGGGACTTGACCTTGACGACCTCGTCAACGCCGTGCGCGCGCGCGACCTCGAGGACGATCTGGTTCGCCTCTGCTGCGTCGCGCGCCCAGTGCACGCGGCCGCCTGCCGCTTCCACCGCATCTTCGAACTCGGTGAGGTACCGGTCGAGGTTCGCAAGCACGTCCTGCTTGATCCTCCTGCCCGCCTCCCGCAGCTCCTCCCAGTCCGGGAGCTCCGACACGACGCGGGCCCGCTTGGCACGGATCGTCTCGGTGGCATGTCGCAGGTTGGTCCGTAGCTGCGTGTTCGCGAGCTCGACCCTCGCTGCTTCGGGGAAGCTCGTCACCGCGACGCGAGGATCTCCGCCATGTGCAGCGGCCGCACAGTGGAGCCGCGCCGAGAGAGACCTCCGCCGATCTGCAGCAGGCACGACCCGTCGAGCGCCGTACAGACCTCGGCCCCCGAGGCCTCGAGCGCCGCGCACTTGTCCGCGAGCATCGCACTCGACGTCTCGGCGTTCTTGATCGCGAACGTCCCTCCGAAGCCACAACACTCGTCGGCATCGGCGATCTCGACGAGCTCGAGGCCGCGAACCTTGCCGAGCAGGCGTCGCGGAGCATCGCCGACACGTGTCACCCGGAGCGAGTGGCACGTCGGGTGGTACGCCACGCGCGCCGGAAACGACGCGCCGACGTCTTCGACGCCGAGCTTCGCGACGAGCAGCTCCGACAGCTCGAACACGTCTGCCAGACCGAGGAACTCGCGCACATGCCCGACACAGGACGACGACGGTGCGACGACGACGTCGTATCCGTCGAAGACCGAACGGAACCGCTCGCCAAGCCGTTCCGCTTCGCGCCGGTAGCCGCTGTTGAGGTGCATCTGCCCGCAGCACGTCTGCTCCGCAGGGAAGACGACCTCGTGGCCCAGCCGCTCCAGGACCTCGACCGTCGCCCGCCCCGCCTCGGGGAACAACATGTCGCCGATGCACGTGACGAAGAGCGCGATCCGCACGCGGATCAGGTCCGTTCGTAGGCGCTCTCGACCGACGCAAGTCCCCGCTCCTGCGCGAGCCGTTCGGCGAAGCCTCCACGGCGAAACGCCTCGACCGGGTCCGGGTCGATGTTCAACTCCTCGCGCAAGCGGCGAAGCAGCGGACGAACGTCGGTTTCGAAAGCCTCCAGCAGGACGCGGTGCGCGCCGAGCACGTCTCCGGCGCGCTGTGCGCTCGCCAGGCGCTCCTCGTCGACGAGCAGCGCCTTGGCGTAAGCGGTCTGGATGTTGACGACCGACTGGATCATCGCGTCGATCTTGCCTTCGATGTTGTGCGACTGGTCGATCATGAAGGCGATCCGCTCGGGTGCGTCTGCGCGTGCGATCTCGCGCATGATCCGGAAGAGCTCGAACGGGTCGATCGAGCCGACGATCAGGTCGTCGTCGGCGTATTTGCGATTGTTGAAGTGGAAGCCGCCGAGCAGGTCCTCCGCCAGCAGGACGGCGACGATCTGCTCGATGTTCGTGCCCTGGGGGTGGTGCCCCGTGTCGACCAGCACCTGGGCCTGCGGGCCGAGACGCCGGCAGGCGAGCGCGGCCGTGCCCCAGTCGGGAAGGTCGGTGCTGTAGAAGGCAGGCTCGAAGAACTTGTATTCGACGAGGAGCCGCATGCCGTCGGGCAGCTCCGCGTAGAGCTCCTCGAGCCCCGACAACAGCCTCGCGTGACGCTCCCGCAGGTCGTCCTGGCCCGGGTAGTTCGTGCCGTCGGCGAGCCAGAGGCTGATCAGCTTCGAGCCGACCTCTCCGGCGATGGCCACGCACTCGCGGCAGTGGTCGAGCGCCTTCGCGCGCACTTCGGGGTCGGGGTGGCAAAGACTGCCCAGACGGTAGTCGTCGTCGCCGAAGAGGTTGGGATTGATCGCGCCGATCCGAACGCCCTGTTCCTCGGCGTAGCGGCGGAGCCCGGCGTAGTCCGCGACCGCGTCCCAGGGGATGTGGAGGGCGACCGTGGGGCAGCAACCGGTCAGCCGATGGACGAGCGCCGCGTCGGCGATCCGCTCGTGGACGTTGCGAGCCGCCCCGGGCCATGGATAGACGTGGAAGCGGGTGCCCGAGTTGCCGTATCCCCACGACGGGGTCTCGATCTCGAGCCGTTGCAGGCGCTCGAGGACGACGCTCTCGGTCATGGATCTGGAGCCTGACACATTTGCACCTCGATTACGAGCTGCTTTCGATCAAAAAGAAACGAAAGCAGCTTCGACGATCTTGACTTGCCTTCCCGGGAGGCGTAACGTCGCCGACCATCACCCAATCTGCCGATACACACGGGCTTCCGCAACAAGAGCGGATGCGGCACGTGCTCCGCCTTCTCGAGACACGCGATTCCATTCAGGTTTCGGAACTTGCGGAAGCGTTTGCGGTTTCGGAGGTCACGGTCAGGAGCGACCTCACCTCGCTTGCCCGCCAGGGTCTCGTCGCGCGCGTGCGCGGGGGCGTCCGGGCCCTCGAGCAAGGGCAGTCCGAGGTCGGCTTCGACCTCAGGCTTCGCCTCGAGGTCGAGCGCAAGCGGGCAATCGCGCGCACCGCGGCGGCGATGGTCGGCGAAGGCGAAGCGGTGGCGCTCGACGCGAGCACGACCGCCTACTACCTCGCCCTCGAGCTCCGCGGCAAGCGTGAGCTCGTCGTCGTCACGAACGGCCTCCTCGTCGCAACGGCACTGGCCGACGCGCCGGGCATCACCGTTCTCGTCACCGGAGGCATCCTCCGGCTGTCGGCGATGTCGCTCGTCGGCGACTTCGGCACCGATACCCTGCGCACCACGAGGATCAACAAGGGCTTTCTCGGTGCCCGCGGACTGAGTCTCGAGCGTGGACTGATGGATCTCAACCCGGACGAGGTCCGCATCAAGCAGGAGATGGCCGACGCCTGCGAACAGATCCACGGCATCCTCGACGGAACCAAATGGCACCGAAGCGCACTCCTTTCGTTCGTGCCGCTCGAGGACTTGACGGGCATCGTCACCGACTCGAGCGCCCCGCCCGACGACATCGAGGCCTGGCGGTCAGCGGGTGTCGACGTGGTCGTCGCCGATCCCGGCGCGTCCGAGCCGCCGCCGCTCCGGCCGCGAGACCTGCGTCGGGCAGTGCGGAACACGGAGGAGTTGAACTGACGAGAAGGCTGGCAGCCGTCGACCTCGGCGCGCTGAGCGGGCGGGTTGCCGTCGGCACCTTCGACGGCGACCGGCTGACCGTCGAAGAGGTGCATCGCTTCGCCAACGAGCCGGTCGAGGAGAACGGGGTCCTTCGCTGGGACGTGGAGCATCTTCGGGTGGAAGTCTGGAACGGCCTGCGTCGGGCGGCTCGCGACCTGCCGGTCGAGTCCGTTGCAGTGGACTCATGGGGGGTCGACTTCGGGCTGCTCGACGGCTCGGGTCGACTCCTGCGCAACCCGGCGCACTACCGGAACTCCCGCCGCGCGGCGGCGTTCGAGGGAGCGCTCGAGCTGATCCCGCCGCGCGAGCTCTACGCACGCACGGGCATCCAGCTCCTGCCGATCAACACGATCTTCGAGCTCGCCGGAGCGGCGGCGGACGGAGACCCCGCGCTGAAAGGCGCCCGGCGGCTGTTGCTGATCCCCGACCTCTTTCACCACTGGCTCTGCGGAAGCGAGACGACCGAATGGACGAACGCGACGACCACACAGTGCTTCGACCCGCACGCGGGTGACTGGGCGCGCGACCTGCTCGAGCGTCTCGGCGTACCGACCGCGATCCTGCCGCAGGTCGTTCCGCCCGCCACCTGCCTCGGCACCGTCTCCGCGATCGCCGCTGCGGAGACGCGGCTGGACGGCGCGCAGGTCATCGCCGGCGCGACACACGACACGGCGGCGGCCGTCGCCGCTGTGCCGCTCGCGACGGATAGCTGCGCTTATCTCAGCATCGGCACCTGGTCGCTGGTCGGCGTCGAGTCGAACGAGCCGGTGATGAACGACGAGGCGTTCCGCGCGAACCTGACGAACGAAGGCGGCGTCGGCGGAACGTACCGGGTGCTGCGGAACGTCACCGGCCTCTGGCTGCTCGACGAGTGCCGACGCGCGTGGGCCGGCGCAGGGCACGAGTACGAAGCGGCCGAGCTCGTCGAGCTCGCAGAGTCGGCACCGCCGCTGCGCTCGTTCATCGATCCCAACGATCCGCTCTTCGCCGAGCCGGGCGACATGCCCGCGCGCATCGCCGCGTTCTGCCGCGAGAGCGGTCAGGCCGCCCCGGCCGAGGCGGCGGAGACCGTCCGCTGCATCCTCGAGAGCCTTGCACTGAAGCATGCGGAGACGATCGACCTGCTCGCGGAGTTGACGGGGCGGCAGATCGAGCAGCTGCACGTCGTCGGCGGCGGCGCCCGGAACGAGCTGCTCTGCGCCTGGACCGCTCAGGCGGCCGAACGGCCCGTGCTCGCGGGGCCTGCAGAGGCGACCGTCGTCGGCAATCTGCTCGTGCAGGCACTCGCGCTCGGCGAGCTCTCGTCGGTCGACGAGGGGCGGGAGCTCGTCAGAGCCTCGTTCGTCCAGCAGCGCTACGAACCGGCGTCCGACGCCGCGTGGCGCGAAGCCCGGGAGCGCTTCGCGGTGATCGAGCGAAGCGTGGGGGTGACGGCGTGACCGAGATGCTGAGCGCGCCACGCGGGATCGCAACCCCCGTGAGCCGGTGGGAAGGCACCGCCGCGGCCGGGCTGTCCACGCTCGAGGCGCTCGCCTATCGCTCGAACCTCCTGGGCGCCGACCGGTCGCTCGCGAATCAAGGCGGCGGCAACACCTCGACGAAGGAGAGGATCGCCGACCACACGGGTCGCATGATCAGCGTGCTCTGGGTGAAAGGCTCGGGCACGGATCTCGCGACGATCACCCCCTCGGGCTTCCCCGGGCTGAGGCTGGACGACGTCCTGCCGCTCCGCCACCGGAAGACGATGAGCGACGCCGAGATGGTCGACTATCTGCTGCGCTCCGGGGTTCGCCCGGACCAGCCGCGCCCGTCGATCGAGACACTGCTGCACGCATTCATCGCCGCGCCGCATGTCGACCACACGCATCCCGACGCGGTGATCGCGCTCACGTCGACGCCGCGTGGACGCGAGCTGGCGGAGCGGGCCTTCGGTGACGAGGCGGTCTGGCTCGACTACCAGCGCCCCGGCTTCGACATGTCCCGCCGCATCGCCGAGCTGCTCGAGCAGAGCCCTTCCGCGCGGGCCGTTCTGCTCGAGAAACACGGGCTCGTCACCTGGGGCGAGACGGGTGAGGAGAGCTACGAATCGACCATCGAGTTCGTCTCGCGCGCGGCGCGCGCGATCGACGAGGAAGCCGGCAGCCGGTTTGGCCTCGGGGGCCAGAAGACCGCGGCGGTCGGGGAGCGCGAGCGCAGTCTCCTCCTCGCGCATGCCCTCCCCGTGCTCCGTGGCTCACTGATGGAGGAAGGCCAGGGCGTGATCCTGGAGCTCGACAGCAGCCCCGAGGCGGTCGCGTTCGCGTCGGCCCGCCGGACGGCAGAGGTGAGCCAGGTGGGAGCGCCGTGCCCCGACCACCTGATCAACACGAAGCACAAACCGCTCGTCGTCGACTTCGACCCGCAGCGCGACGACGCGCGGGTGCTCGGTGACATGCTGGCGCGCGGCGCGGCCGAGTACGCCGAGTGGTACCGCGAGTACTACGAGCGGAACCTCGACGACGAGACGCGGCCGTTCGCGATTGACCCTGCAGGCCCGCGGGTCGTGCTCGTTCCCGGCGTAGGCCTCGTCGCCTCCGGCCCCGACGCGGGCCGAGCCCGGTTCGCGCGCGACCTGTACCACCGCGCGATCGCCGTCGAGGACGCGGCCGACGCGCTGGGCGGCTTCAGGTCGCTGAGCGAGGCCGAGGCATTCGCGATCGAATACTGGCCGCTCGAGCGTTACAAGCTGGCGCAGGCGCCGCCGCGTGGCGAGCTCTCCGGGCGCGTGGCCTTGATCACGGGCGGCGCGAGTGGGATCGGCCGAGCGACGGCGCGGGAGCTCGCGGCGCGCGGCGCGCACGTCGTCGTCGCCGACCTCAACGTCGAAGGAGCACAGGAGGTCGCCGACGAGCTGCTGGACACGTATGGGTTGCGTCGCGCGCTCGCCGTGCCCGTGGACGTGACGAGCGAGGAGGCGGTCGTCGAGATGACGCGCCGGACGGTGCTCGAGTACGGCGGTCTCGACATCCTCGTCGCCTCGGCGGGGCTCGCGACCAGCTCGCCGATCACGGAGACGACTCTCGAGGAGTGGGAGCAGAACTACGCCGTCCTCGCCCGCGGCTACTTCCTCGCCGCCCGTGAGACGTTCCGTGTTCTCGAGGCGCAGGGACGCGGCGGGTCGATCGTCTTCGTCGCATCGAAGAACGCCCTCGTCGCAGGCGCGAACGCAGCCGCCTACTCGTCGGCGAAGGCGGCGTCTCTCCACCTCGCGCGCTGCCTCGCCGAGGAAGGAGGGCCGCAGGGAATCCGGGTCAACACCGTCAACCCCGACGCGGTGATCCAGGGATCGAGCATCTGGTCTTCCGACTGGAAGGCCGAACGCGCCAGCACCTACGGCGTCAGCGAAGAAGAGCTCCAGACTTTCTACAAGGGCCGCACCAAGCTCGGCGTCGCCGTCCTCCCGGAGGACGTCGCCGAGGCGATTGCGTTCTTCGCCGGCCCACGGTCAAACAAGTCGACGGGAAACGTCGTCAATGTCGACGGCGGCGTCACCGCCGCGTACCCCCGGTAAGTGCGAAGGAGGCGCACCCTGCACCGGACCGTCAAACCACGTCAAACCCCCCAGATAAAGGAGCGATCCAGCATGCATGGACGCAGATGGGCAATTGTCGCTGCGACAGTCCTCGTTGCAGGCGTCGCCGTGACGGCTGCGCTGGCGGCTTCGAGTCGCCATTCGGCCGGCAAGACGTTCTACTTCATCCCGAAGGACACGCTCAATCCGTACGAGGTGATCGCGGACAAGGGCGGGAAGGAGGCGCTGACCGCGCTCGGCGACACCCAGGTCGTCTCGTCGGGCACCGAGGACACCGCGGCGGCGCAGCAGCCGGCCATCCAGGCCGCCATTCAGGCACACGCCGCCGGCATCGTCATCGCCGGCAACGACCCGCAGGCCGTCTGCCCGGCGTTGCAGCAGGCACAAGCGCAGGGGACGAAGGTGGTCTCGTTCGACTCCGACGTCAACTGCCGCCAGCTGTTCATCAACCAGGCAGACACCGCAACGATCGGCCGCAGCCAGATCCAGCTGCTCGGGAAGCTGATGCACTACACCGGGCAGTTCGCGATCCTCTCTGCAGCTTCGACGGCCACGAATCAGAACGCGTGGATCAAGTACATGAAGCTGGAGCTGAAGAAGCCGGTCTACAAGAACATGAAGCTCGTCAAGATCTACTACGGCAATGACAACCCGGCGCAGTCTCGCCAGGCCACGGTTGCCATGCTTCAGGCGTACCCGAGCCTGAAGGGGATCGAGTCCCCGACGACGGTCGGCATCTCGTCGGCGGCGCAGTACCTCTCGACCTCCAAGTACAAGAACAAGGTCGTCCTCACCGGGCTCGGGCTTCCGAGCCAGATGAAGAAGTACGTGCACAACGGCACCGTCAAGGCGTTCGCGCTCTGGAACCCGGAGAACCTGGGCTACCTGGCGGGTTATGCCGTCTCGGCACTCTCCGACGGGACGATCACCGGGAAGGTCGGCGAGTCCTTCACGGCCGGCAAGCTCGGCAAGTACACGATCATCAAGGGCCCGGACGGCCGGCCGCAGGTCATCCTCGGACCGCCGTTCACCTTCACGATCAAGAACGTCGACAAGTTCAACTTCTAGACGCAGGACATGGGGGGCGCTGCCGGGCAGCGCCCCCCGTACCACCAACGTGACGTCGACCCAACCCGCTCCGCTTCTCTCGCTCGAGCACGCCGAGAAGAGCTTCGGCGCGGTTCGTGCGCTCGAGGACGGGATCGTGGATCTGTACGCGGGTGAGGTGCACGGCCTGGTCGGCGAGAACGGCGCCGGCAAGTCGACCCTCGTCAAGATCCTCGCCGGCGTCCACCGGCCCGACGCGGGCCGGCTGGTCCTCGACGGCCGGGAGGAGATCTTCGACAACGCCAAGCAGTCCCAGGAGGCGGGGATCGCGATCATCTTCCAGGAGCCGACGCTCTTCCCCGACCTCACGGTCGCCGAGAACATCTTCGTCGGCGTGCAACCGCTCAAGCGGTTTCGGCGCATCGACGGCCGGCGGATGCGCCGTGAAGCCGGCGCGGTGTTCGATCAGCTCGGCGTCAAGCTCGACCCGGAGCGCGTCGCGCGCGGGTTGTCGATCGCCGACCAGCAGCTCGTCGAGATCGCAAAGGCGCTGACGACGAACGCCCGCGTCATCGTCATGGACGAGCCGACGGCGGCATTGGCGACGACCGAGGTCGACCGCCTGTTCGGGATCGTCGAGACCTTGCGCTCGCGGGGAAACGCTGTGCTGTTCGTCTCGCATCGCCTCGAGGAGATCTTCGCGATCTGCGAGCGCGTGACGGTGATGCGCGACGGGAGGCACATCCTGACGCAGCCGACCGAGGAGCTGACGGTCCAGTCCGTGATCCGCGCAATGGTCGGGCGAGACATGGACGCGCTCTTTCCGAAGGTGGCGGCCGAGCGGGGCCCGGTCGTCCTCAAGGTCGACCGCCTCACGCGCGAGGGCGCGTTCACCGACGTGTCGTTCGAGGTGCGGCGCGGCGAGATCGTCGCCCTCGCCGGGCTCGTCGGTGCCGGCCGCACCGAGGTCGCCCGCGCGATCTTCGGGATCGATCGCTGGGACGCGGGCTCGGTCGAGATCAACGGCCGTCGCCTCAAGCCGGGGTCGCCGACGTTGGCGATGGCGGCCGGAGTCGGGCTCGTCCCGGAGGATCGGCGGCAGCAAGGGCTGGTGATGGACTTCTCGATCGAACGGAACGTCGCGCTCGCGTCGCTGGACAGCGTCCGGCGTGCGGGCGTGATCCCGCGCGGTGCCGAGCGCCGCTTCGCGAAGGACTGGGCGCTCCGGCTGCAGTTGAGGTACAGCAAGCTGTCAAACCCCGTCTGGACGCTGTCGGGCGGGAACCAGCAGAAGGTGGTGCTGGCAAAGTGGCTCGCGCGCAAGCCGACGCTGCTCATCGTCGACGAGCCGACCCGCGGGATCGACGTCGGCACGAAGGCCGAGGTGCACAGGCTGCTCTCCGAACTGGCGGCCCAGGGTGTCGCCGTGCTCATGATCTCGTCGGAGCTCCCCGAGGTGCTCGGGATGGCCGATCGGATCCTGGTGCTCTTCGAAGGTCGCGTCAGCCGTGAGTTCGCGCGGGCCGAGGCGACCGAGGACGCGATCATGCAGGCGGCGACGGGAATCGTCGACCAGGCGGCGTGACGACGATCGCCGAAGAGAAGGCGGTTCTCGAGCCGCAGTCGAGCTCGGGCCACGTCGCCGAGGTGCTTGTCCGCTTCCGGGAGCTCGGCATCGTGCTCGCGCTGGTGCTCGTCGTCGCCGGTGCGGCGATCGTCAACAGCAACTTCGTCAGCCTGACCAACGTCCAGCAGATCCTCTCGGGAGCGGCGATCATCGCGCTGCTCGCGATCGGCGAGACGATCGTCATCATCACGCGCAACGTCGACCTGTCGGTCGGCTCGGTGCTCGGCATCTCCGCGTACGCGACGGGCGTCCTCTACGTGCACCACCCGCACGTGTCGCTCGCGATCGTGTTCCCCGTCGCGCTCGGCGTGGGCGTCGTCTGCGGGGTGGTCAACGGAGCGATCGTGACGATCGCGCGCGTCCCGAGCCTCGTCGTCACCCTCGGGACGCTCTACATCATCCGCGGCATCGACGGCGCATGGGCCGGCGGGAACCAGGTGAACGCGTCGATGCTGCCGACGAGCTTCAACCGGATCGGCTACGGGACGATCGCCGGGATCCCGTATCTCGCCGTCATCGCGGGGGTCGCCGTCGCGATCGCGACGTATGCGATGCGCAGCTTCCGCACCGCCCGCGACTTCTACGCGATCGGCTCCGATCCGGCGGCGGCACGGCTGGCAGGGATCCCGGTCGGATCGCGCGTGTTTCTCGCGTTCGTCCTGAGCGGCGGGATCGCCGGGATCGCGGGGGCAATCTGGCTGTCTCTGTACGGATCGGTCGACGCGATCGCCGGCGTCGGCTACGAGTTCCAGGTCATCACCGCGGTCGTCGTGGGCGGCGTGGCGATCTTCGGCGGCAGCGGCACCGTGCTCGGAGCGGCACTCGGCGCGCTCCTCCTCAACACGATCAACAGTGCCCTCGACGTGGTGAACATCTCGTCGTTCTGGACGTCGGCGATCGCGGGTGCCCTGCTGATCGGCGCGATCGCATTCGACCGTCTGATCGCGGTGCGTGTCGCGCCGGCCCTGCGGACGCGAAGGAGCAGTCGTGGCTGACGTCGACGATCTGAAACCCGGCGACGAGGTCCCGAGCAGGCCGCAGCGACAGCAGAGGCTTCGCACGGGGCTCGGGTTCGTTCTCCGTTGGGAGGCGCTGCTCGTCGTCCTGCTCGGTGCGACGATCGCATTCGGCGCCAGCGTCTCGCCCTACTTCCTCGAGTCTACGAATCTCTTCTACATCTGCCTCAACGTGGGCGAGGTTGCGATCATGGCGCTGCCGCTCACACTCATCGTGATCACCGGCGAGATCGACCTCTCCGTGGCGTCGATGCTCGGGCTCTGCGGGGTTGCGATGGCGGAGCTCTTCAAGCACGGCTGGCCGATCTGGCCCGCGATGATCGCCGCCGTCGCTCTCGGCGCGGTCCTCGGCGCGTTCAACGGCTTTCTCGTCACGCGCGTCGGGCTTCCGTCGCTGGCCGTGACGATCGGGACGCTGACGTTGTACCGGGGGATCGCCCAGGGAATCCTGCCGACGGACACGATCGGCGGCTTTCCGGCACACCTGACGAACATCGGCGTCGAGCCGATCCCCGGCACGCACATCCCGTACTCGATCGCGTTCTTCGGAGCCCTCGCGATCATCTTCGCGATCGTGCTGCACGCGACGCCGCTAGGTCGCGCGATCTTCGCGATCGGCGCGAGTCAGGAGGCGGCGTTCTTCGCGGGCATCCGCGTCAGGCGCATCAAGTTCTGGCTCTACGTTCTCTGCGGGCTCCTCTGCGGGTTCGCCGGCGTGCTGTGGACGCTGCGGTTCGCGTCCGCACGCTACGACGCAGCCATCGGGCAGGAGCTCTATGTCGTGACGATCGTGCTTCTCGGCGGCATCTCGATCTTCGGCGGGCGCGGCACGATCGCGGGCGTCGTCCTTGCCGTTGCCGTCCTCGGCACCCTGCAGACGGCCCTCACCGCAGACCTGGTGCCTGCGCAGGACCAGAACATCGTCGTCGGAGCGCTTCTCCTCGCGAGCGTGATCGTTCCCAACGCGGGCGACCTCTACCGGCGTGCGCGTGAGCGTCTCCGCAGTGCGGTTGCCCGCCGACACCGAGCGGCAGCGATCCAGGTGGAGAACCGGTGAAGGTCGGCGTCTTCGGCATCGGGCTCGCGGCCTACTGGCCGCAGTTCGAGGGCCTGCGTGAGCGGCTCGAGGGCTACCAGCGCGGGATCGAGGAGCGGCTCACCGCCGCGGGCGCGGACGTCGTCTCGGCTGGGCTCGTCGACACACCCCAGGCGGCGCGGCGAGCGGGGGAGACGTTCGGCGCCGCCGGGCTCGACTTGCTGCTGCTCTACACGGCGACGTACGCGACGTCGTCGCAGGTGTTGCCGGTCGTCCAGGGCGCCGGGGCCCCCGTCGTCATCCTCAACCTCCAGCCGACGCGCACGCTCGACTACGAGTCGATGACGACCGTCGAGTGGCTCGCGAACTGCTCCGCGTGCTGCGTGCCCGAGATCGCAGGCGCGTTCACCCGCGCCCGCATCCCCTTCCGGACGGTCACCGGGACACTTCTGGGCGACGACCCGGCATGGCGTGCCGTCGACGACTGGCTCGCCGCCGCTCGCGCCGTTCACAGCCTGCGTCATGCGCGTCTCGGCTTTCTCGGGCACACGTATCCGGGCATGCTCGACATGTACTCCGATTTCACGCAGGTGCACGCGCAGACGGGTGCCCACGTCGAGGTGCTGGAGATCGACGATCTCGTCGAGCGGGTCGAGTCGGCGGATGCCGCCGAGATCGAACGCAAGGGAGAAGAGATCCGCGCGACCTTCGATCTCGTCGAGGCCGGGCTCGACCCGATCGCGGCCGACATCACGCCGGAGACCTTCGAGTGGTCGGCGCGTGTCGCGGTCGGCCTCGACCGGCTTGTCGCAGACTTCTCACTCGACGGCCTGACCTACTACTACCGCGGCGCCGGCGGCAACGTCGCCGAACGTGTCGCAGCCGGATTGATCGTCGGCAACTCGTTGCTGACGGCCCGGGGCGTCCCGGCCTCGGGCGAAGGTGACCTGAAGACGAGCATCGCGATGCTGCTGCTCGACCGGCTCGGCGCCGGCGGGTCGTACACCGAGTTCTACGCGCTCGATTTCGACGAGCAGTTCGTCCTGATGGGCCATGACGGGCCGGGGCACCTGGCGATCGCCGAGGGCCGTCCTGTCGCGCGCGCCCTCAAGCTGTACCACGGCAAGGCCGGCGCCGGTCTCTCGATCGAGATGAAGGTGCGGCTTGGCGAGGTGACCATTCTCGGGGTCTCGCAGACAGCGGACGGTAGCCTCAAGCTGCTCGCCGCCGAGGGCGAGTCGATCGCAGGCCCGACGTTCAGGATCGGCAACACGAACTCACGGATCCGCTTCGCCGCGGGACCGAGGGAGTTCTTCGACGAATGGTGCTCGCACGGCCCGACCCACCACGTCGCTCTCGGCGTGGGCCACCATGTCGCGCGGCTCCGTAAGGTGGCGGACCTGCTCGGTCTCGAGCTCGCCGTCGTCTGACGCGACCCGGCTGCGAAGCCGAGCCTCCGAAAACCCTGCGCTATCCTCGGACTCGAAGGACATGAGGTGGTTCGCTCTCGGTTTGTGCATCGCCGCAATCGCAGCGCCGGCCGCGCTTGCGAAGGGTCGGATCTCGGTCAGGGTCGGCGATGCGTCGCCGCAGGTGGGCCAACCGTTTACGGTCTACATCCGCACCGGTTATGTCGTTCCGGCCGATGATTGGCTCCGGTTGATCGCAGTTGCGCCGGGAAGGGACTGGTACGACGTCGTCGGGAAGGTCACTGGTGATTCCGTGCTCGCGAAGGCGAGCATTCCCCGCGATGGTTTCGGGATCGAGCTGCGTCGTACGGGGCCGTATACGTGGCGAGCGGTCGTGCGGCTTCCTCGTGTCGGCCGGTGGCGGCTCGTGGTCCCGAATGGAACACACCTCGGGTTCATGGATGCCTCCGCCGTCGGCGTGGATGCCCTGGGTGCGGGTGCACGCGTAGGCGGTTGCCGCGTGAAGACTTAACGCACGACAAAAGGAGAGCGAAGATGAGCGACAGCGTCTACCGGGTCACCGAGGTCATCGGTGCGAGCCCGGACTCATGGGAGGCCGCGGCGCGCAATGCAGTCGAGACGGCCGCCACGACGGTCCGTGACCTTCGAGTCGCAGAAGCAACGCGCTTCGACGTCACGATCCAGGACGGCAAGATCGCGAGTTATCGCGTGCGGCTCGATATCTCGTTCAAGTACGAGTCGGCCGACTAGCGCTCGCAGTGCGCCGGACTCCTCGGCTGCTCCTGCCGGTGAGGATCCGGCGCACTGCGTTCTCTTCCTCATGCGCGCGCGGGCTGAGCATTCCGTAACCGGCGATAGGCTCTGGCGCCCAGCAGCCCGAGCAGCTGCAGACGTCCGCGCCGTCGACGATCACGAGGGATGCTCCGGTAGTCGCGCGCCAACTGCTCGATGTGTTCCTGGATGATCAGGTGGCGAGTGTCCTGGTCGTAAGGTCCCATTTCTCCTCCTTTCGCGCTTGTCGAAGGGACGCGGACTCGGCACGCGAGGCGTGCTTGTTGCTTGACCCACCAACTGGGTCTCCTTTCGTGGGTTGAGCGGCGGATGGCCGACGACGCGGTTACGTCTGTCGAGCAGGCGTCATCGCCGGAAGCCGCTGGACGGTCGTGGCCGCCCGGCTGTCAACGCGCTAGCTGCGTCAGCAGGCGTTGCGCGTGACGCCGAAGAGCCAAGGCCACGACGGAACGGTAATGACTGCGTTCATATGTCCGGCCTCCTTTCGACGTCGCTCCGGCGCCGAATGCGCTGAAGCAGAGCTGCGAAGTGTGCGCGGTCGACAGGCAGCTGTCAACGACACTTAACATCCGAGCCTCGAACCTGCGCTCGCTGTTCTACAGACCGTTGGGAAACGTGATGTGCTCGGGCGCGATCAGTGGTCTGCCGACTTCGAGCTGGATCTGTGCGTGCGGGAGTAGGGGGATCTGGCGGGGGCTGCCGGTGAAGACGTGTCCGTTGAAGAGTGCCGTGACGGGCCCGTGAGCAGGGCCGACTCGTTCACGACTGAGCGGCTGTCCCCAGATGTCGAAGAATTCGCCCAGCTTGTAGATGTGGTTGACGGGCGACTCGGTGTGGATGATCCCGTCCGCCGAGTGCGTGTGCAGCCACATGAAGCACGAGGCTCCCCCGATGAACGCCCCGACCGGAGTCTCCGCTACCTCGTAGGGTGGGGCGATGCCGATTCCTGCAGGCACCCGCCGTGCACTGCCTCGGACGAAGATCGTCAGGTGGGCGTGGATGTGAAGAACGACCTGCTCGCTTGTCTGGCAGGCGATGCCGTCGATCTGCTCGCCGCTCGTGAGCAGCCGCTGACGCGCCAGCGCCGGGCCATGAGGGATCGGCACGTCTTCAGGGCCCAAGGGCCCGGCCGCTGCAACCGGACGGAGGTGCCCGAGGGTCGCGAGCGCGGCGAGTGGCAGCGGTGTGGATCGCGCGCCATCGTGTCGAGTCAACGCCAGCGCCGCGGTTGCCGCGAACGCTGCTAGGCCCGCGGCAATGCCGATCGAGGCGCCGCGGCGCGGGCGTGACCACCTCACGGGCGTCATGGTCGGACGTCCCGCGTGCACGTTCCTGCCTGTGCGCGATCTCGCGGCACCGTGCCACACCGGTGCACGTCAGGCGGCACCGGTGTGGCACGGGGAAGCAGCGCGAGTGCGGGTGTCATCGTCATGACACCAGCTACCGCTAGTAGCCGCCGCCTGAGCCGTAGCCTAGCCGTAGACGCCGCCGCCCGAGGTGGAACCACCGCCGGTGTTGCTCTGCTCGACCTTCCGGCCGCTGGCGGCGAGCGCGTACCAGCCGGCGCCGAAGTTGCTCAGTCCCTCGCCCGTCGTCTGGCCTGCCCGCTTGTCGCCGACAAAGGTGTAGAGCGGGTGTCCTGCATAGGTCACCTGCTGCACTCCGTTGTGCGCTCGGCTGAGGCGGAGCAGCGACTGATGCACTCCCTTCCCGGCGCGGGGCGCGCCGTGGCTGGTGAGCGCCGGCCAGTATGAAGTACAGGCCGTATTGCACATGCTGACCCCGTTGCGATCTTTCTCGAACAGGTAGAGCGTGCGTCCGCGTGAGTCGACGAGGATCGCGCCGATCGCCGTCTTTCTGAGCGCAACGACGGTGCCGGTGTCGCGGACCCGCGACTTGGAAGACACCATCGCCTGCGCCGTCGCGACCAGCATCGCCGCGGCGCCGATCACGATCCCGAGCGCGATCAGCCGAGTTGAGAGAAGCTGTTTCATCGAGTTCTCCTTCCGGTCGTAAGGGTTTGGATGAGCTGCCGCCCCACGACCAGGAGGAAGAAGCCCAGGAAGGCAGTGGTCAGGACGTCGAAGAGCAGGGTGAGGACGACGGCGAGGCGGTAGCCGGACTCCATGAACCCGAAGAGCGGCGTGTACTCGCTGATCAGCAGACTCACGAGCGTTCCGAGGGCGATCCCGATCGCGCCGAGTGCGGCGAGCGAGAGAATCAGGTCGCCGAAGCGCCGGCCGAGTAGCCGCACCGGTGCGAACAGGACGACACCGACGACGCTGGCGCCGATGAAGCTGAGCAGAAAGAGCGTGCCGATCGTCGGTACGACGTAGAAGTAGGCGTCGTAGTACTGCTGAGCGTGGACGGCACCGACGAGGAGAATCGAGACCGCGCCGAGGTAGCGGGCGATCTCGGCGGACATCTCTCGGCGATGGCTGCGACGAGCAGCGAACGCTCGCACCGTTCCCTGGAGCTCGAGCGCGGGATCGCGACGGGCGTGACCCGCTGCGCTAGCCACGGTGGATCTCCTTGCCCGCGGCTGAGAGGACCCACCACAGGCCGCCGAACTGATTCACGCCCTGGCCGGTCGTCTGGCCGGGCTTGCGGTCGGTCACGAAGTAATAGAGCGGGTGACCGTTGTACGTGACCTCGAGCTTGCCGTCCTTCCGCTTTGTCGTGCCGAGCAGGGACGCGCGCACGCCAGGCCCGGCGACCGGCTTGCCCGTCGTCAGAAGCGGCGGCCAAAGAGCCGCGCAGGCCCCGTAGCAGCGCACTGGTCGACCCTTTGTCCTTGACGAAGTCGTACAGCGTGATGCCTTTGCTGTCGACGAGGATGCGCCCGAGCTTCGACTTGCCAATCGCAACCTTGGCTCCGCCGGTCGTCGCACCGCCCGCGAGAGCGAACGCCGCGGCGGTCGAGGCGACCAGTGCGGAAGCGGCGAATGCGGTCAGCAGCTTGATCCAGTGGTTCATGGGAACCTCCTAGTTGTTGATCGACGCGTGAGAGAGCAGCGCGTCGAAGTGGTCGGTGGCGGCGCTCGGAAGTGCGGCCAGGTCGCGGAGGTGCAGATCCGCCGCAGAGATGACGCGGACGATCAGCTCACGCGAGTCGGTCTGACCGTCGACGCGGCGGAGCAATTCGTCGCCGATTGCCTCGGTGAACCGATCGGCAGCCTGCGTCCAGACGGCGACGGCCTTCCCCGCTGCACCGATGGCAGCGATCTGAATGCGAGCGCCGTCACGTGCGACGGCTGCCAGCGCATCCCTGGGCGTCTCCCCGCGCGCCGGCTGTGCCGCAGAACGCGACTTGAGGTTGGAACGAGTCGAGGCCATAGCCCCTGCCTTTCCGGTTGAAGTAACTCGGAAGAGGCGGCCTTGGCCTCGCGCGACGTCTTCTTGAACGCCGCACGATCAAGCTAGCAGGACCGTTCGGGTCTACGCCGCGACCCGCTCCGGATGTCGGCTAGAGGTTTGATGTGAAATGGCGTGCCCGCGGGGATGCGTCAGACCAAGCGGATTGGGCGGGGCGGGCGCTGCCCGTAGTGGTTGCTACGGGCGAGCCCGGCCGGGCCGAGCCGCGCCGTGTCCGACGCACCAGCCGTGGGTGCGTGAGTTTCACATCAAGCCTCTAGCGGAGAGGCCGTTTGCGAGTCGGCTCGAGCAGACTCTGCTGCTCGACAATTCGACCGGCAACGTCGGCGAGGCGCAGGTTGCGCTCGCGCGCCGTCAGCTGTAGACGGCGGAACGCATCCTGCTCGGAGAGGTTGAGCGCCGACATCAACAGTCCTTTCGCGCGCTCGACGAGCTTGCGATCCTCGAGCGCCTGCTGGGCGCGATCAACCTCGGCCTCGAGCGCCTCGAACTCGGCGTGGCGTGCGGCGGCGAGCACCAATGCAGCTTCCAGTTCGCGAGAGTCGACCGGCTTCGTCAGATAGGCGCTGACACCGCTTGCGATCGACCGCTCGATCAGGCTCGGGTCGTCGACGCCCGTGACGACAACCACCGGTCGGCGCAGGCCGTCACCGGCAAGTCGCTTCGCCGCCTGGAGGCCGTCGACGTTCGGCATCTCGATGTCGAACAGGTACAGGTCGGGCAGGCTCTCCCGTGCCAGCTCGATCGCTTGCTGCCCGTCGGAGGCTGGGCCGATCGGGTCGTGTCCAAGCGACCGCAAGCGCTCCGACAGGCCGAGTGCGATCAGCGGATCGTCCTCGGCGACGAGCACTCTCACTGCGGCACCATCGGGAAGACGACCTCGGCACGGGTGCCGCCGCCGGAGCGCGGGCGTAGGTCGAAGCGGCCATCGAGTCCCTGCTCGACCATCCGCCGGACGAGGTCGAGGCCGAAGCCCGCGGTGCGTTCGACACCGCCCCCGCAGTCGTCGACGCACAGCCGCACCAGGTCGCCTCCGCTGAGCCGCACGACGATCGGAGCAGCGCCGTGTCGAAACGCGTTCGTGATCAGCTCGTTGGCGACAAGTCCGAGTTTTTGCGCCGTGGCGGCGTCGAACGCGCTTGGCTCTGCTTCGACTGCTACCGGCACCGGTGCGGCCGCGGTGATCTCGTGCAGGAGTGCGGCGCCGTCGACGCAACCCCCGTCGTCCTCTGTCAGCAGTCGGTGCACCATCGCGATCGATCGGATGCGTGCCGCCGTTTCGTCGAATGCTGTCCCGTCCGTGCCGTCTGGGCGACCGAGCAGGAGGAGATCGGCGGCCGTCTGCAGGTCGTTCTTGATGCGGTGGTTCGCCTCCTGTGCCAGCGTTCGCTCGAGCTCGGCGCGCGCAGCCGCGCGCGTGTGCCCCGCGGCCTCACGGCGGATCGTGCGCACGAGAACGAGAGTCACAGCGACCACCGCTCCGACGAGCGCAAGCCGCATCGCCGTCGCTCCGGCCGAGAGCGGGATCAACGCAGCAACCACCAAACACGTGCCCGCGACGACCGCGAGCCAGAAGCCGCGGCGCCAGCCGGCCTGCACGACTGCAATGAACGGCACTGCAAGAAAGAGCAGCAAGGAAAAGGTCGAGCCGCCCGCGACGACGAGCAAGGCGACGAAGGCGATCAATCCGCCGCACCAGAGGTCGAGCAGGACCCGTCCGCGGCGAGTTCCAAGCCAGTCGCGCCACGGAATGACCATGGCGACGGTGTTGCCGGCGGCGGCGGCCAGCGTCGAGCCGACAAGCAGCCAACGGTGTTTCGCACTGACGTCGAGCGCGAGCTCGGCGACCACGACGACGATCGACGCCCAGCCGAGCCAGTAGCCGACCTGTACCGCGGCAAAGCGGAACCCGAGCTCGAGGGTGGCGTTCTCGCCGACTTCTCCTCTGTCGCGTGCCGATGCGCGGCCGCCACACGCCGCCGAGGCGCGGTACGAGAGCCGCCCGGGCAGGCGGCCAAGCAGCAGAAACGTGGTCGGTTGGCAAGCTCGACACAGGATCGCTTGGTGAAGTGAACGACGGCGGTGGCTTCCGTAATCCCGGCGACGTTCGCCGATCCTCTTACCTCGGTGACGGGCGAATGGTTTTCGTCACTTGCTCGACGCAGCCTGCGCGCGTCCTGCTAGCGTTTTTTTGGACGGCGTTCTCGACGACGCCGCTCGAGGCCAAGGTCGCCTCTCCCGCGCAGCCAACCGGCTGGCGTATCGAGAGAGAAGACGACCTCGCGCTCGACCAACTCTCCGGGCCGCAACCGCGGGTGCCCGACCTGCGAGAGCGGCCGACTTCGCTCTCGTCACGCGAGCGAAAGGAGAGCACGGAGATGTCGGTAGTCGAGAACGCAAGGGAACAGCTGCTGTCGACCGGGCCGTGCGGCGTCGCGGCCGTCCGGGTCGGCTGATGGACACGCAACAGTCGCCGACCGGAGCATCCGTCGGGCCACTCGCTTTTGCGATCGGCATCACCGTCTTGCTCGTCGGGTTGATCGTCAGTCCCCTGGTGATTGCGCCGCTCGGCGCCGCAATCGCCTTCGCTGCCGGGTTCGCCTGGGTGAGAAGCAACCAGCCGAAAGCGCGCCGACCAGCCGCCCCACCCGCGGAGGTGCCGGGCGACGAAACGGCCGAGGAGCGCTTCCCGCGCAGCAGACTGCTCGAGCGGGCGACGCTCGGTCTCGGCGGCCTCATCGCCCTCGGCGTCGCGCTGCCGGCGGCCGGCTTCGCCATCCTCCCGTCATTCCTTGGCCAGCGCCGGCGCGCCGTCGACCTCGGTCCGATTGACGCTTTCCCCGAAGGCAAGTTCGTTGTCGCCACGTTCCTCTCCGACCCGCAAGCAGGCGAGGTCACGCGAAGGGCTGCTTACGTACGCAACAACGGGCTGCTCGGGAACCTACCGAGCTTCACGATCATGTCGAGCCGTTGTACGCACGTCGGCTGCCCCACGCAACCGAACGGGCCGCTCTTCCTCGGGCAGCGCAGGGCCGAGCGAACCGCCGGCGGTGAAGTCGGGCTCATTCCGACGCAGCCCGCCGGCTTCGGCTGCCCTTGCCACGGCAGCCAATTCGACACCGAAGGCAACCGCATCGCCGGACCGGCTCCACGCGCGCTCGACCGTTATGCGTTCTCGATCCGCAATGGACATCTCTGGCTCGACCGCCTCTACAGCGTCAGCCGCGTGGACGGCACCGGCGCACAGGCGCAGATCCACGGCTTCGCGCTGAAGGGCGACGGCGAGCCCGTCACCGGCCTCGAGTCGTGGCTCTACCCGGTCGACCCGCCGTCATGAGCATCTACGAGCTCGACATCGGCTGGGCCGCAACCCCGGATCAGCGGCGCCACCTCCACTGGGAGCTGCTCGCGTGCGACGCGATCAGAGGCGTCTTCCGGACGAAACGCGAAGACAGGCTCGCCGTCCTCTTCAACGGCGGATCGCTCGACTTCCGCATCTGGGCACGGTCTGTCGCGCTCGAGGCTGCGCGGTGAGACGGCCGTCGCGGTCGCACTGCCGGTCGCCTTGCTCTGCGTCGCGGCCGCGCAGCAGTTTCGCGACCTCTGCAGTCCATGACGACCAAACGATCCGCAACCACCAACCACCAAGGAGGAAGACGATGAGACGGTTTTCTGTACGGCTGTTCGCGCTGGGACTCGTAGTCGGTGCCCTCGGCGGAGCAGCAGTTCTCGCGGCCGGCGCCTACGCACGCACGCCGCAAACAGCCGCAATGAAGACCCATGGGCCCACGCGGCATGCCAGAACGGCGCAGGAGTCGGGCCAACCCGTGATCGATTGGAACCAGGCTCTCCTTTCGATCGTCAACACACCGGGTGCGCAACCGGCGAGCATCCAGCCAACCCGCAACTTTGCGATCCTCCATGCCGCGATCTACGACGCGGTCAACTCGATCGACCGCACACACGAGCCGTATCTGATCTCCGTTCGTGCGCCTCGTGGCGCTTCGGAGACCGCAGCCGCCGACGCGGCCGCGCATTCGGCCCTCGTCGGGCTCTACCCCGCGCAGCAGAGCAGCCTCGACGCCGACTACGCGGCTGAGCTCGCCAAGGTGCCGGACGGTCCCGCGAAGGACAAGGGCGTGCGCCTCGGCGAGCAGGTCGCAAGCGACCTGCTCGCGATCCGCGCAAACGACGGTTCGAGTGTCATCCCGTCACCGTTCGTTGCCGGCACGAATCCCGGCGACTACCGGCCGACGCCGCCCAACTTCCCGGCACCTGTCTTCACCACCTGGGGGCAGGTAACGCCGTTCGTGCTCGACAGCGGCGACCAGTTCCGCCCCGCACCGCCGCCCGCCCTCACCAGCACCGCCTACGCAGCGGCGATCAACGAAGTCGAGAGCCTCGGCTCGGCGACCAGCACCACCCGCACGCCCGACCAGACCCAGATCGGCCAGTTCTGGGGCCCGCCGATCCAGAACTTCTGGAACCAGATCGCGGAGACCGTTGCGCTCGCCCACCACAGCGACCTGCCCACGACGGCGCGGCTGTTCGCTGCGCTCAACCTCAGCTTCGCCGACTCGGCGATCGCCTTCTACGACGCCAAGTACACCTACCAGCTCTGGCGGCCGGTCACGGCGATCCGTCTGGCGGACACCGACGGGAACCCGAACACCGTCGCCGACCCGAACTGGCTCCCGCTCGCCGGCAACACCGCCGCCGACCCGTCCTACCCCGGCGCCCACAGCACGATCAGCGCCGCCGGCGCCGACGTGCTCGCCAGCTTCTACGGCGACAACCAGCACTTCTCGCTCACCTCGCCGGCGCTTCCCGGCGTGACCCGCTCGTTCAGCAGCTTCAGCGCCGCCGCACAAGAGGCCGGTCTCAGCCGCATCTACGCCGGCCAGCACACACGGCTCGACCACGTCGCCGGGCTCGCACTCGGCCATGACGTGGCCGGGTTTGTCCTCCACAACGCGCTCCTGCCCACCAACGACTCCGCCGGCAAGTAGCGGAGCGATCGATACGAGCGCATCACCTAACCCGAAGGGAGAAATCATGAACGTACGCCGTTTCGTCTTTCCACTGGCAGCGCTGGTCGCGCTGTCCGCCTCGATCGCACTGACAGGGAGCGCCCGGTCGGCCTCGGCCGACGGTGGCGGGATCGCGACTCGCTCCTACGTGCAGACCAACCTGGTCTCGGACATTCCCGGGTTGGCCGCGCACACGGACCCGAACCTGAAGAACCCGTGGGGCACGTCGGTCGGCCCGGGGAGCCCAATCTGGGTGTCCGACAACCACGCCGGGGTGACGACGCTGTACGACGGCGCGGGCAACGCCCAGTCGCTGATGGTCGCGATTCCGGCGCCACCGTCCGCCGGGGCCGGCGCCGTGGGGGCTCCGACCGGGCAGGCGTTCAACACCTTCGACCCGTCCTCGTCGGATTTCGTGATCTCGAAGGACGGTAAGTCCGGCCCCGCGTTCTTCCTGTTTGCGACCGAGGACGGAACGATCGCCGGCTGGAACCCGA
Source organism: uncultured Thermoleophilia bacterium (assembly GCA_963774355.1). Classification (GTDB taxonomy): domain Bacteria; phylum Actinomycetota; class Thermoleophilia; order Gaiellales; family Gaiellaceae; genus PALSA-600. Next base: position 256,713 of record CAVZER010000005.1, read on the forward strand.
ACGTCGACAAGACGCACGCGGTCATCGCCGTCGATCGCTCGACCGCCACCGACAGCGTCGGCGACGTCGGCGCCAACTACAAGGGCCTTGCGCTCGTGACGACGCCGAACGGCAAGTTCATCTACGCGACGAGCTTCCGCTTCGGAACGGTCGACGTGTTCGACAGCCACTTCAACCTCGTCAACAGTTTCACCGACCCCACCATCCCCGCAGGGTTCGCACCGTTCGGAATCCACAACATCGGGGGCAAGCTGTACGTCACCTTCGCGAAGCAAGGCCCCGGCAAGAACGACGACGCCGCCCGGCCCGGCAACGGCTTCGTCGACGTCTTCTCGCCGAACGGCGACCTGCTTCAGCGGCTCGTCAGCCGGGGCAGGCTCGACTCGCCCTGGGCGGTGACGCTGGCGCCGCCGACGTTCGGCGTCTTCGGCGGCGACATCCTCGTCGGTAACTTCGGCAACGGCCGCATCCACGCGTACGACCCGGTGACCGGCGAGTTGCAGGGCGAGCTCAGCGGTTCGGGCGGCGGCCCGATCACGATCGACGGGCTCTGGGGACTGCGGTTCGCGCCTGCAACCCCCGGCGCGACCCCGAACACGTTGTTCTTCACCGCCGGCCTGAACGACGAGGCCGACGGGCTGTTCGGAACGATCCTCCCGAACGGATAGCCGATAGCGAACGGCCGGGCTACCGCTGAGCCCGCCACGGCCCCGCTCCAACTCGGAGCGGGGCCGCACTCGTCTACAGAAGGGAAGGCAGATGGGCGCTTCAGCACGTCAGCGTGACCAGGCGCCGGCGCGGATTCTGCTTACCGGGGCGACCGGCTACGTCGGCGGCCGGCTCCTGCGGAAGCTGGAGGAGTCTGGGCGACTGGTGCGCTGCATGGTGCGCAGACCCGAGACCCTGTCGGGACGGGCGGCTGAGCAAACCGAGGTCGTTCACGGAGACGTTCTCGACGCCGATTCTCTGAACGAGGCGCTCACGGGGGTCACGGCCGCCTACTACCTCGTTCACTCGATGGCGGCGTCAGGGCCGTTCGCCGGCGCCGACCGTCGCGGCGCGGAGAACTTCGCGGCCGCCGCACACAGGAGTGGCGTGAGCAGGATCGTCTACCTGGGCGGCCTCGGAGCAGAGCACGATCTCTCCATTCACCTCGAGAGCCGTCACGAGGTCGGGAGGATCTTGCGCGAGTCGGGCGTCCCGACGATCGAGTTTCGCGCCTCGGTCATCATCGGCTCGGGAAGTGTCTCCTTCGAGATCGTGCGCTCGCTCGTCGACCGCTCGCCCGTCCTGTTGCTGCCGCGCTGGGTTGTTTCACGCGCGCAGCCAATCGCGATCGAGGACGTGCTCGCGTACCTGCTTGCCGCTCTCGACCTCGAGCTCGAGGAGAGCCGGCTGTTCGAGATCGGCGGCCCCGACCATGTCGCGTACGCGGATCTAATGCGGGAGTACGCACGTCAGGCCGGCCTCCACCGCGCAGTCGTTCGCGTCCCTTTCGCGACCCCGCGCATCTCGGGGGTCTGGTTGAGCCTCGTGACGCCGGTCTATGCGAGCATCGGCCGTGAGCTGATCGAGAGCCTGCGCAACGACACCGTCGTTCGCGACGGATCTGCCCGCGAGGTGTTTCCGATCCGTCCGCGAGGCGTCAGCCAGGCAATCGAGCGCGCGCTCGCGAACGAGGACAGGGAGTTCGCCGAGACCCGCTGGTCGGATGCGCTATCGGCACACCAAGGGCGAAACTGGGGCGGCGTGACACTCGGCCGGCGGGCCGTCGCATCTCGCAAGATCGAAGTCGCCGCGTCGCCCGAGCAGACGTTCGCGCCGATCCAGCGGATCGGCGGCAAGACGGGCTGGTACTACGCAAACGGCTTCTGGCGGTTGCGCGGCCTCATGGACTCGATCGTCGGCGGCGTCGGTCTTCGCCGCGGACGTCGGGATCCCGTTCGGCTGGCGGTGGGAGACACACTCGACTTCTGGCGGGTGGAGGCCTTCGAGCAAGATCGGCTCCTGCGGCTCTCGGCCGAGATGAAGACCCCAGGGCGCATCTGGCTGCAGTTCGAGGTCGACGGCGACCAAGCCGGAGCGACACTGTGCCAGACCGCGATCTTCGATCCCCACGGCCTCGCAGGACTCGCGTACTGGTACGCGCTCTACCCGATTCACTACGTGATCTTCGACGGAATGCTGCGAAGGATCAGACAGGCCGCGATCGCGAGCGGGGGCGACTCGCTGCCGCGGTGATCGTGCTTGGGTGGTAAGTGCAGCCAGCGGTGCTGCACCGACAGCGTTCCTACTCCGATGAGGAGCCCCGCGACGAGTGCCGACACCAGGAGAAGCGAGCGCGCGTTCGCCCCGCGCACGGCGAACCTCGAGGCTGGTTCGATGTCGTCTTTCGTGCTGATGAGTGCCCGTCTCAAGTAGACGAGGACGTGCACCCCGACGATGAGCATCCATGCGACTGAGGCCGGCCCGTGCAGTTGTCGCGCAAGCCGCAGGGAACTCCCGTGCAACACCCCCATCGCCACGCCGCTTCCGAAGAGGACGACCGTGGCCACGACCAGCAAGGGTGCCAACAGGCGCATCGCGAGCTGGGGTGCTCCTCTCACTTGGTAGGGCGCCGCTCGCGTGTAGTAACGAGTGAAGCGCCAGCCCGTGCTCCCGAGCTTCAACACGACCGGCGGGATCAAGACGAGGCCGACGAACACGTGGAGCGAGAGGAATTGGTGCAAGCCAAGGAGCAGCGTCGCCAACTCGACGAGGGTGAGAAGGATCAGGACGACGCCAACGGTTGCTGTCAGCCGCTCGTTTCCTTCCGGATTCATCTGCTGCGAGGCGCTGCTCAAGTTGCTTGATCTTTCACGGCCGAGACCGTAATCGGGGCCGATGAGCAGATGATGACCCTCCGGCGTAGAGTTGGTCCGGGGGCTGCCGCAACAGGAGGTGGGATTGTGGGAAGCATGAGCGAGACTCTCTCCGAACGGGTTCAAGAGCTTCTGGCCCAAGGCCGGGAGCCGATCCTGTCGACGACGGGGACACGGGCGGCTCTCGATTCGGTCGTCGCCCGCATCGACGCCCTCGAGGTCGCCGTTGTTGAATTGGCCGAAGCGCTCCACGAGCTCGCGCAGTCGCAGCCGATGAACCCTCGGAGCTAGTCGGCAAGATTGGAATCCGATGAGTCGTCGCCAGCGGCTGACACTGCTCGCGGCGATCCTTGGGTCCGGGATTGCGGCGATCGACGGTTCGATCGTCACTGTCGCGCTCCCTGCGATCGAGCGTGACCTTGGTGGGGGTTTGGCCGGGCAGCAATGGGTGTCGAATGCCTATCTGCTTGTGCTCGGATCGCTGATTCTGATCGGCGGTTCGCTCGGCGACATCTATGGCGAGCGGAAGATCTTCGCGATTGGCGTGGGCGGATTCGGCGTGCTCTCGCTCGCCTGCGCCCTTGCGCCGACGATCGGGTTCCTGATCGCTGCGCGGGCTCTGCAGGGTGCAGCCGGCGCTCTGTTGACACCGAGCTCGCTGGCGGTGATCGTCGCAGCGTTTTCGCCGAAGGAGCGTGGGGCGGCGATCGGTTCCTGGACGGCGTGGGGAGGGATCGCGGCGATCATCGGGCCGCTCGCGGGTGGTTGGATCGTCGACCAGGTCTCGTGGCGGTGGATCTTCGCGCTCAACCTGCCGCTCGTCGCGGTCACGCTTGCGCTCATCTTCGCGGCTGTGCCGCCTACGGCGGAGCTGTCGGGGCGCCGCGTCGATCTCGTCGGGGCAGCGCTGTGCTTCATCGGGCTGGGAGGCGTGGTGTTCGCGCTGATCGAGCAGCCACGCTACGGCTGGAGCAGCCCACTCATCTACCTGCCTCTCGTGGGTGGTGTGATCGCGTTCTGCGCGTTCATCCTCTACGAACGCAGCACGCCTGAGCCGATGCTGAAGCTCGAGCTGTTCGAGCGGCGTAATTTCTCGGTCGCCAACCTCGAGACCCTGGCGGTGTACGCGGGGCTTTCGATCCTCTTCTTTTTCCTCGTCATCTTCCTGCAGCAGGTCGCCGGCTACAGCGCTCTGCAGAGCGGGCTGACGACGGTGCCGGTGACGCTCGTGATGTTCGCGCTATCGCGGCGTTTCGGTGCGCTCGCCGACCGGTACGGGCCGCGCTTCTTCATGACCGCTGGGCCGTTGATCGCCGCGGCAGGGGTGTTGACATTCCTTCGGGCGGGTGTCCATACCTCGTATGTGCGCGACCTGTTGCCGGGCTTGTTGGTGTTCGCGGTCGGGCTCTCGATGACCGTAGCCCCGCTGACCGCGACGGTGATGGCAGACGCGGACGAGAGTGACGCAGGGATCGCATCGGCGATCAACAACACGATTGCCCGCGTCGCCGGTCTCATCGGCGTCTCGGTGATCGGCGTCGTGGTCGCGAGCACCCTCGTCGGCAACACCTTCGCGCCGAACCCTTCATCGGTGCGCGCGTTCCACGAGGCGATGGCCGCCTGTGCAGCGCTGATCGCGGCGGGCGGACTGGCCGCAGCGGTCGGAATCGTCAACCCGCGACGCACCGTCAAGGCCGAGAGCTGCGCCGGCGGCCAACTCGTGGGCGCACCGACCCCAGCTGCAGAGTCGGCCTAGATAACCGAGCGACGCGGCATGACCGTCGCCGTGGGCGGAATGGACGCTTCCGCACGAACGTTGTGTCGTCAAGTAAGGCGAAGTTCTTTCGTCCACCTGTTGTGAGGGAGGAGCGATGTTCAACAAGATTCTTGTCGCCTACGACGGCTCGTCGTCCAGCCGCGCGGCAACTCAGCAGGCGCTCGAGCTCGCGAAGGCCAACAACTCGCAGGTGACGGTCTTGACCGTGGCGCCGTCCGTGGCGCCGCTCGCCGGCTTGAGTGGCGTCAGCATCGACGAGCTTGGTGCCGAGCTACAGCAGTGGGCCGAACGGACCGCTCACGAAGGCGCCTCGACGGCTCCGAACGAATTGAACGTTCACACGGTCACGCGGAGCGGACACATCGGTGAGGAAATCGTCGACGAGATCGAGTCTGGAGGCTACGACCTCGTCGTGCTCGGCTCACGCGGCCGCGGCAGGCTGACCTCGGAGCTCTTCGGCAGCGCCAACGGCTACGTGCACTTCCACTCCAGAATCCCCTTGCTTTCGATCAGCGGAGACGAGTCGAACAGCGACGTGATCGGAGACACAGCCTTGACGGGCTCTGCGGCCCACTAACAAGAAAGGCACAGCAGCCCAGGATGACAGTCGGGCGAAAGCTCAACTCGGAGGTGGAATATGTCCGACCCTGTTGACCCCCATCATCTCCTGCTGATCGGGGCCGGACCAGGAGTCGGCGCCAGTGTGGTTCGGCGCTTCGGCCGCGAGGGCTTCCGCAGCACACTCATCTCCCGCAGGGAAACGCTCGACCGAGCTCGCCCCTGAACTGCGCAGCGGCGGCCTTGAGATAGAGGCGATCGGTGCAGATATCGAGGATCTGGACGGCTACCGCGAGACGCTCGAACGGATCTTCAGCGCCCCAGGTGCCCCCGGTGTCGTCGTGTACAACGCTGCGCTGCCAGATCCGGGCGAGATCCTCGACACCACGGTCGAGCGGCTCCGAACCGCCCACGACGTCGATGTCCTCGGCGCCGTGGTCGTGGCACAGGTAGCCGCGCCCGTCCTGCGGGCAGCCGGCGGCGGCACCTTGCTGGTCACCAGCGGCGGCTTCGCCGACAATCCAGTGCCCGCACTGGCGAGCCTCTCGATGGGGAAGGCCGCCCTGCGCTCGGCCCAGACGCTGATCGCCGCCGGCGTCCGGGAGGACGGCATCCACGCCGCGACCGTCACGATCGTCGGTACCGTCAAGTCGGGGACGGACTTCGATCCGGACAACATCGCGGAGCTTTTCTGGACCGCCCACGCCGACTCGAAGGACGCCTGGCAGACTGAGTATCGGTTCACGGGCGCATAGCGTGCGCCAGCGACGTCGCGTGCCGACGAACGTGAGGTAAGTGAAATGTCTCATCGGCGCCTGTGCGGCCGGCCTTGCTACGAGCGGCCGAAGGCTGGCGTTCGCTTCGTAGACTCCTCGGCGAGGCCGACTTGGAGTTCGGTGTACACCTTCCGCTGATCTCTTTCGCAGGCGAGCAACGGTCGCTCGATGAGCTGCGCGCGTTCACGGAAGCCGCACGTGATCTCGGTTACACGCATCTCTGCGCGAATGACCATCTCGTGTTCTCGCGCGCGTGGCTCGATGGGCCGACGTCGCTGGCCGCCATGCTCGGACACAGCGGTCAGATGACGCTCGCGACGACCGTCGCCGTGCCGGTGCTCCGCGGGCCGGCGGCAACCGCGAAGATCCTCGCGGCGATCGACCTGTTATCGGGCGGCCGTCTGTTGGTTGGGCTCGGTCCTGGTTCGTCCGCTCGCGGAGCGGACGTAGGGTGACGTTGGACGTACGCTGGCTTTGGCTCTTCGCACCGCTCCGGTGAGTAGCAGGCTCGTCTCCGCGAGTCTTCACGAATGACCCCGGAGCGGTCGGGAAGTCCTGACGAGTTACAAACGGAGCTAACACAACACGTGTCCCCATCTTTGCTCACCCATCTACTGAGGCCGCTGGAACTGTCTGACCCTTATGGCCTAGCCCAGTGGGACGCCGAACGCTGCGTACATGGCGTGGAATGCCCATACGCCCAGGCCGAACAGCGCGGCGATCACGGCGGTCGAGGTGATGGCGGCCGGCCAGAGGCGGCCGGGAATCCTGGTCACTAGCCAGGCGCCGAGCAGGGAGATCGCACCGGTCGCCGGGAGGTAGAACCTGACGACCTGCACCGTGACACTGGTCGGGTCGGTCGTCCAGGTGTACGCGGAGTAGAGACCCCAGATTGCGAACCAGGACGTGGCGAGGGCGAGGCCTACCCAGAGATCGCGCCGAGCCAGTGCACCGTCTTGGTCGTGAGCATCGCGCAGTACGAGGCGCCGCGCGATGATCCAGGCCAGCGCTGTCAAGGCGAGTACCAGCATTGGCATGGCCTGTAGTAGATGCGCGGGCATGATCCGGAGGTTCGGCCCGATCGCGCCGAGGCTGAACGTGACCTCGCCGGGCTGGTAGCCGGTTGTCAGCGGGCCGCCGTAGACGAGGTCGTCGAAGGTCGCCAGGCCGGCGCCGAAAACGGCCGCTGACGCGAGCCACCAGCACAGCGTGCGGAGCGGCAGCCTCGCCGCCCGCAGCCGCCACGCCGCAATCACGGCGACGAGGGCGCAGCCGAGGATCACGATGTTGGTGTAGCGGACGAAGGTCGCGAGTTCGATCGCCACGAAACCGGCGAGGCCGGCCCAGGTGCGTCGCCGCGAACTTGCCGCGGTCGCCAGCATCGCCCACAGTAAGACGCCGGAGCCAGCGGCGATCAGCGAGGCGTCGGTGAACGTCGGCATGTAATCGCGCCAGGCGAAGGCCAAGGCGGCCCCGGATGAGCAGTACAGGCCTACCGCAGCGAGGCCGCCGAAGCGTCCCAGCCAGCGCCGGGCGCCGATGAACAGCCCGAGGCAGGCCAGTGCCCCGTAGAACAGCGGCGCCCATCGGATGATCCCGAGCGCCTCGAACGGCGCTGCGAGGAACGGATAGCCGGGATCCTTCTCGCTGATGTACCGCCCGTTGGCGAGCTCGACCCATTGGTTCGGCGGGGCGGCCGGGTTGTCGCCCAGCTTCCTTGCCAGCGTTTCTGCCTGAGCGGTTGACAACGTCAGGAAATGCCCTTCGGTCATCGCGACAATCGATGCGCGGTACGCGCCGTCATCCGGCTCAGCCGCCTGAGGCGCGACGGACAGGACTATGACGCACAGCGCCGCGAATGCGGCAACGGCGAGCGCGGCTTCCGCCCATGCCGGTCGGATGCCGCGCCCGACCGCCGACGCAGACCCGTGCATCGGGCCGAGCAGCACTACCTCGTCACGGCCGGTACTCGCTGACAGCCTTAAGTCCTTCGCCGGCCTTCTGCCTACGTGACGATCCGACACGCTGTCATGGGTGTAGTTCTACGCCGCGTCGGATCACAACAGCGCTACACGTGACGACGGGTTCACGCTGCCGATGATCGCTCGGCTCGATAACAGCCCAAGGAAGCAGGGATAAAAGGTCGATGAAAAGCGCCTCTGCGCGTACTCGGCGGGTCGTGCTCACCGCCCGGCCGCGAGATACGAACAACCCTACGCAGGCGTAACCTCCACCGCCTACGCGAGCGTTCTACTCGCCTGAGGTGGAAGAGTGCAAGCTCGACAAGCTGGGGTCACTGGTCGGAGCCCAGTACCACCCAACTCGAAAACCCGCTGGAAACGGCGCACAGCCCTGGGCAGCGGCCGGCGGCTCGCGCGCGTCGCTACGTGAGTGGATCCACCGCGCTTTCAAGGCCTTCTAGCCGAGCCGGGGCGAATGTGGGCGTCATGACGCCTGACGGACCTGGTGTCGTCCGCTCGCCGGCGACTGGTGTCGCATCGGGTCGGTTGACGCACCGACTTGCCAGGGTGGTGGTCAGGCCTCGAAGCCTGTCGTCACGCGGTGTTTACGGGCGTGGTCGGATTGTGGTCGGATCGGCGACCGAGATGTAAGGAGGGTGGCTGGGCTGGAAGAACCGACGAGCCGGCAACAAGGTCGACCACCTGCGCATGCGCGCTGTTTTCCAGGCGAGGTGACCCGGTACCCCCACGATTCACCTGCGCGGCCGAGTCCCAAGGATCGCCGACACCGACGCCGCGGAGGCAGCCGGTTGCTATCCCGTCGGGCTCGTGCCCACGGGGCACTTCGCGCCCGACGCGAGCGACGTGCAGTTGTTCGCAAATGTCTTCGTGGCGTTGCGACTTCGGACCAATCTCAGTTGATCGCTCGACACCTGCGCCAGGAAGGTCTTGCCGCCGGTAGCAACGTCGAGCGCGATGGCAACGCCTGCAGAGAGGTCTGCGCCGAGCCGCGGCGAGAGTGTGACCAGGTCGGCGAGATGAGTGCTGTAGCGGCCGTGCGCCGCCAGGTACTTGCCTTCACTGCTCGCGACGATTCGCATCGCGTCGGCCGTCGCTGCTGCGGCCGTCTTAGAGCTCGCCGACGAGTTGCTCTTCTTCCTCGTCAATGCCGGAACGATGAAGAGGAGCGCGGCAACGATCACGAACATAGGCAGGTACCGGCGGACGTTCGGGGACATTGACGCGACCTTAACGTCAAACGCGGCCCACGACTACACGCGACTCGAGGGGATGGAGCGTGGGGGGCCGCGAACTTGGATTCCGCGGATCTGTCCTTGGCCGCGTCAATGGCTTCGGCGGTGCGGCACTGCTGCTGCAACACGATCTGTCAGCCCGGCACCCGGCACCCGTCGCGACGTCGTTCCGAGTCCCGGAGGATCTGCAGCGAATCCGCGACATGTCATCAGACGAGATCGCTGCTCTGTGGCGTGCGCACCTGGACGAGGTAGAGCCACTGCAGTGACACGCTGCTGTTGACGCCTGCATCCATGCCAGCTGGTAGCGCATCACAAGCTCGGCCGGCTGGGGATCTCCGCAAGTGCAAGCCACAGGATGGTCAAGGCAGCGACGACGTTTCGCGACCTGCTGCCGCAACGTCACACCTGGCACGCGGCACCCGGCACCCCCTTCGCGATCACGTCGCGCGATCGAGTCTCGGAGGACACACGCCGACGTGGAGTCGCCTCGCCACCGTCGTTGAACCTAGCTCGCTCGGCGGTTTCGGATCCGAAACGCTAGTCTCCAACCTTGGAACTGGACGCCATCGTCACTCCTGCGGATACCACCATCCGTGATCTGGACGAAAGCCGCCTCGAGGCGGCGGTCAAGCTCTGGGAGAGCACCGAGTCCAACGATGCGCTTGCCTTCTCGCTTTCCGAGGTCCTTGCGGCGGTCGTCGCCCGTGAGCCGGCCCTCGTTGCGCTCGCCGGCGACCGGGTGATCGGCGCCATCGCCGCCCGGGTCGACGGTGAACGGGCTTGGATCCTACGCTGGACGGTCGAGGCCAATTCGCGCCGTCGCGGGATCGGCGCCTCGCTGCTCGGGGCGCTGGAGCGGCGGCTGCAGGCGCTCGGCGTGCGCGAGATCTCGATGCTCGCTCCGCGCGACAGTCTGGGCACAGAGACCGCCGTGGCGAAGGGCTACGTGCTGCACGAGGACACGCTCTACCTCGAGAAGCGACAGCTGCACGCGACGGCTGCAGACGAGCGGATCGAGGAGCTCGGCGGGCAGTGGCCGTCCGCGGAGCTGTGGCTCGCGATCGGTGGGATGGATCGCGAGAAGGACCTGATCGAGCGGCGCGTGATCCTGCCGCTGGCGGAGCGCGAGGAAGCGAGACGGCACGGCGTCGTGCCGGCGTCGTCGGTCATCCTCTTTGGCCCGCCCGGCACGGGGAAGACGACGTTCGCGAAGGCGATCGCCGGTCGGCTCGGCTGGCCGTTCGTGGAGGTCTTCCCGAGCCAGCTACCCGGTACCGACGCCCACGGGCGGGCCGGTGCGTTGCGCAAGCTGTTCGAGCGGCTGACGTACCTCGACAACGTCGTTGTGTTCATCGACGAGGTCGAGGACATCGCCTCGGCGCGGCAGACGCGCCCCGAGACGCACGTGATCGCGAACGAGCTCCTGAAAGTGATTCCGAACTTTCGCGACGGCGGGTCGCGGCTGCTCGTCTGCGCGACCAACTCTGTGCGGGACCTCGACCATGCGTTCACGAGGCCGGGCCGCTTCGACTACCTCGTCCCCGTGGGGCCGCCGGATGCGAGTGCCCGCAGAGGCATCTGGGCGCGCTACGTCTCGATGATCTCGACGGCGGACGACGACGAGATCGATCTCGACGAACTGTCGGCCTGCTCGCAGTACTTCTCGGCAGCCGACATCGAGTTCGCCGCGCAAAAGGCCGCCCAGGCGGCATTCGAGCGCTCGCTGCTGGGCGACGACACGGAGACGACGACCGCCGACTTCGTCCAAGCCGCGAGCCAGGTGCGGCCGTCGATCAACAACGCGATGGCGCGCGACTTCGACGAGGACATCGAGCGCTTCGCGCGCTTCTAGCGCGTTCCGGCGTTCCAGTCCACTTCGATCACCGCTCGACGCCCGCGGAAGTGCTTGGAGTCGCCTCTCCGTAGTCCTGCGTAGAGGGCTAACACCCAGGGCGCTGGTCGCATTCGGGAAGGGGCGGCGATGAGCGCGGCGCTGTGATTTCGCTAATCCGCACGAGTCGGGAGCGCGCCGGCCCCGGCGCCACCCGAGATTGGGACGCCCGGGCCGCCGAGGTCTTCGCCTTTCGACCCGGATGGCGAAGCGGTCGAGCGAGCTCGTCGGTCGCTGCCGGTCGAGTTGGCCGAGCGCGTCGCCTACGAGGTCGCCTCGGGCAAAGAGATCGAGCTTGAGCCGCACGCGTACGATTTGGTCGTCTTCTCCTGGTCACTCTGATGTGTCGAGCCGGAGGATGTCGTGGACGTCCTGGGGCGGATGGTCGAAGCGGTCAAGCCGGGCAGATTGGTGCTCGACCTGCAGGTGATCAGGCCCAACCCGTTCGTCGAAACCTCCCGCGAGTTTGTGTGCGAGATCGACGGTGAGCCGCTCTTCCGCGTCGGCGACGCCGCGACCGCAGCAGTCGACGCTCTCGTCAGCAGCGGCCGGCTGTTCGTCCGAGATAGACGCCACAACCCTGGCGAGCCGACCCGGCACCCCGGCGTTGAACACACGCGCTCCGAGTCCCGCGGGGTTAGAGGTTCGTCGGGCCGTGCTATCTCGATATATCGTGTTAGTCTGTGAGTGTGTACGCCGACGCTCTCGAGTGGCGCTGTTTCCTCGGCCGTCGGCCGCCAGCCGCCAGGGGCTGGGGCGCCCTGGTTGGGGGCGCTGCACTGGCTATGACCGCGCGAGGCCGGGGTCGGTACGGGCCTCGGTTCAGGCCCGGAGGCGGATTCGGCGGCCCGTTCTTCGGTGGCCCGGGCGGGTTTCCGCGTGGGCCGAGGGCTCGCCGAGGCGACGTCCGGGCGGCGGCTTTGCTGCTGCTCGCGGAAGGGCCGCGCAACGGCTACCAGATCATGCAGGAGATCGAGATGCGCTCCGACGGCGTCTGGCGGCCGAGCCCGGGCTCGGTCTACCCGGCGCTGGCCCAACTCGAGGATGAGGGGTTGGTCCGCGCCGAAGAAGCCGGTGATCGTCGTACCTATGTGCTGACCGACGCCGGGCGGGCGTATGTCGACGAGCGCCGCGGCGAGCTGGATGCTCCGTGGGAGCAGATGAGCGACTCGGTCGACGACGATGTCGCCGCGTTGTTCGGGGAGATGCGCCGCGTGGGGATGGCGGCCGGCCAGATCGGCCACCTCGGGAACGCGCAAGAGATCGCCAGGGCGCGCGTCGTCCTCGCAGAGGCGCGGCGGGCGCTGTATTCCCTGCTCGCAGAGGACGACGGGGACGAGTGACCAAATTCGATCGAGAGGACAGACGTGGCAGCATCGAATGACTATCGGTACGAGCCTGACGGCGGTCCGCGCGACCGCTCGCTCCGTGTCGGCGACAAGGAACGAGATGCCGTCAGCGAGATCTTGCGGCAGCGCCATGTGGAGGGTCGGATCGACTCGGACGAGTTCCAGACGCGGCTCGAGCACTGCCTCGCGGCGAAGACCTATGCGGAGCTCGACGATCTCGTCGCGGACTTCCCGCGCGAGGAGGCGGAGCGTCGACCCGCGGCTGGGTCCCGGCGCTGGCGCCCCTGGCCGCTCGCGTTGCCGCTCCTGTTCCTCGCTGCGATCGCGGCGATCGCCGGGGGCCACGTCGGCTGGGTCGCCGTCCCGCTGTTGTTCTTCTTCGTCGTGCGCCCACTGGTCTGGCGTGCGCACGGCGGCGGCTACGGGACGTGGGCCCACAGCCCGCGACGGCGCTTCACGCGCGCCTGACGTGGGCCACCAACCGGACACGACTCCCCGAGTCTCGGGCCTGGCGGCTGACGGCCGAGTGTGGTCGGATTGTGGTCGGAAACGACCGACGCTCCATTTTGCAGGTCTTTGTTGTTGCAGGCCACTGCCCAGATTGAATCGACAAGCTGGGGGTCACTGGTCGGAGCCCAGTACTGCCCAATCACCGAAACCCGCTCGAAACGGCGGGTTTCGTCGTCTTCGTAGCTTTACCGCCACGCTGTGTGTTGGAGCTCGGCGAGTCGGTCTCGCACTTGCCCCGCCTGGGCGAGGTTGTGCTTGCGTTCGTAGCGTTTGAGCGCCTGGGCGAGTGCGGCTTGGGCTTCGTTGCTTCGGCCGGCGGCGTGGAGTACTTCGGCGAGGTCGCGGAGCGCGTCACCCTGTAAGTTCAGCGCGTCGGTGCGTTCGCTGATCGCGACGGCCTCGCGGGCGAGTTGCTCCGCCTCGCTGTGTTGGCCTCGGTTCGCCCTGACGAGTGCCTGCACCTGCCGCCAGCGCGTCTGCGTCCAGGCGTCCTGTTCGCCGCCGAGCCGGCGGCCGAGCCGGGCCAACGGTTCGGCCTCGTCGTGGCGTCCGAGCGCGCACAGCGAGCGGCCGAGCTCCGGCGCGTACGTCGAGAGGTAGCTGCGCAGGCCGCGGGTCTCGAGTAGGTCGCAGTACTTCCGGAGGTAGACGGCCGCCTCGTCGTGGCGTCCGGCGGTGGCCGCGATCGGACCGAGGTCGTGAAGCGTGTCGCCGCCGGTCAGTTCCCGATAGTGATCGTCGGCCTCGCGGGCAATCAGCGAGGCCTCGTCGAAGCGCGCGAGCATGGTCAGCAGCCATGCGCGGGTCACCAGCAGCCTGGGATGTGGGTTCTCGGGTAGGACCGCGTCGAGCGTGTGCAGCGCCTGATCCGCCGGGCGCGGCCCTGAGACGAGAGCCGCCCCGAGGCCGAAGAGGCTGGCGCTGCCTCGGCCCGCGAGACCGTTGTGGTGGATTGCCTGCTCCGCCGCTTGCGCCCAGTCTTCGAAGCGCCCGCGGCTGTTCGCGACCCCCATCCCGAGTGCAAACCAGACATGCACGAGCGCTGCGTGGTCTTCTGCCCGTTCGAGCAGCGGCAGCGCTGTCCGCGCGAGCCGCTCGAGCTCGTCGACGTTCGGCTCAGCCTCGACGAGCACGCGCTGGAAGGCAGCGCCGACCCGGGCGAGCAACTCGCCGGTGTAGTCGCCGGCTGCCCGAGCACGTTCAGCCGCGGCATCGGCGGTGGCGGTCGCGGTCGCGTCGTCACGTTCGGAGAGTGTGTGGGCAAGGTCGAGCTCGAGCACGACGTCCACGCAAACCGGCCGCGTCAGCTCGAGCGCCCGCTCGAGCAGTCCGGCGGCAGCGCGCTCATCGCCCCGCCCGATCGCGCGGCGGCCGGCGGCTGCGAGCTGCGCGCCGGCGCGTTCGGCCAGGGCCGCGTCTGGTTGTCCGAGGTCGTCCCAGTAACGGGCGGCCTTCTCGAGGTGATAGCCGAGGATCTCGTAGGGCTCGACCAGCTCATCTCCGCGCTGCTCCAGCCAGGCAACGAAGCGCTCGTGCAGCTCCGCCCGGGTGGTCTTCGCGAGTGCGTCGTAGGCGGCGTCACGGATCAGCAGATGGCGGAAGCGAAAGCCGTCCTCTCGTGCGAACTGCGGAGTGTCTGGGCGGATCAGCTGCCGGCGCACGAGCGCGGCAAGACGCGGCGTCACCTGCGTCTCCTCCGGTCCGAGCGCCTGGACGGCACCGCGGTGGAAGACCTCACCCTCGACCGCGCCACGTTCGAGCACCCGCCGGTCACCGGGGTCGAGCTGGTCGAGCCGTGCCGCGAGCAGCGCCTTTAACGTCGGCGGGACCTCGATCTCATCCCCACCCTTACGGGCCATCGCCAGCATCTCGCCGATGAAGAGCGGGTTGCCGCCCGAAGCCCGGGCGACCTGGTCGCGCCATCGCGCCGGGACACGTTCGGCGATCAGCTCTTCCACTTCCTTGTCGCCCAGTGGTTCGAGTCGGAGCGTCACGGGCCAGGCCGGTCGGCGCTCGATGAGCTCTGGCCGAGCCATGCAGAGCAGCAGGAGCGAGGCGCCCGACGAGAGAAGCGCGACATGCTCGACCAGGTCGAGGAACGTCTCCTCTCCCCACTGGACGTCGTCGAACACAACAACCAGCGGCTGCTCCACCGTTGCGTCCTCCAGCGTCTTGCGGAACGCCCATCCGATCTCCTCCGCCGACGTGGCGGCCTCGCGCTCACCGAGCAGCGAACGAATGGCCGCCGCGGCAGCGTCCTCCTCAGGCAGCACATCGAGCTGCTTTAGCACCTCGACCACGGGCCAATAGGTGATTCCCTCGCCGTACGGGAGGCAGCGGCCACGCACCACCGTGGCGTCGAACAACAGGAGCGCCTCAGCCACCAGGCGCGATTTGCCGACGCCCGCATCGCCGACGACCGTGACCAACTCACAGCGCCGCTCGGCCCGCACACGCGACCACACCTCCTGCAAGGACGCGAGCTCGCGCTCACGTCCCACGAACAAGTCCGCTTGGCGTCGGTCTGGCATGGCATGCACGCCCAGCAATCGATAAGCGGCAACCAATTCGGCTTTGCCCTTCAACTCGAGTTGGCTGACGGGCTCGACGTCGACCGCGTCGCGAACAAGCACAAGGGTCGGCTCGCCGATCAGCACCATCCCCGGCTCTGCCGCTTGCTCGAGCCGCGCAGCCACGTTCACCGCATCGCCGGTCGCCAACCGCTCCTCTGTCCCGGTCACCACCTCACCGGTCATCACTCCGATCCGTCCTTGTAATCCGAGCTCGGGCAACGCGTCGCGCATCTCGACGGCCGCCCGCACCGCCCGCAACGCGTCATCCTCATGCACCAACGGCACACCGAACACTGCCATCACCGCGTCGCCGATGAACTTTTCGACGGTGCCCCCGTGTGACTCGACGATTGCCTTCATCCGCTCGAAGTAGCGCGCCAACAACGCACGCAGCCGCTCCGGATCGACCGTGCCTCCGAACGTCGTCGAACCCGTCACATCGCAGAACAACACCGTCACCGTCTTGCGCTGCTCGCCCGTGCCTGCCGGCGCTGGGGCGAACGAGCGGCCACACTCCTCGCAGAACCTCGCGCCCCGACGGTTCTCGTGCCCACAGCTCGCACAAACCAGCACGCCTACGAGGCTAGACCCCATCCCGACGCACAACAACTCGGCGCCCGGCCCCTGGACCGTTGAACCTAGCAAGCCGTCTCGATCGCGACCTGCGAGGGGCGCAGGTGGGCGAGCGCGAGCCCGCCCAGCGTCAGGGCACGGTGTGGTCGAGGCGTCAGCCGACGTCGACCGCGCCCGGGCCGAGGCGGGTGAGCGGGTTGAGCGCTGCGCCGTTGAGCTGGTTGGTGGCGGTCGCCCCGCTGACACGCAAGATATGGGCGTGGACGTGGTGGATGGGGCCGCGGGCGGGTCGGCTCGATGACTCTGGTCGCCGACGCGCTCGAAGCTACCGCGAGCGGTGTCGCGATCGCGACAGCGGTTGCCAGCGAGGTCATGATTCTGCGGGGGTGGCGGTTCATCTCTCTTCCTCCTGTGTTTTGCCGGGTGGTTGTCGCCGTCATGACCAGGAGACGGAGGCGAGTGACCGCGTCTTGCGCAACTGTGCGCGCTTGACACAGGGTGTGTTGCGCGCGTCACACTTGACAGCGCCTGGGGGAGGCGTGGGCCTGGCTTGTGACTGAGCTCCGTGGCCCGCTCGAGGAAGGGCTATCCGGTTGGCGGCTCTGGTTTCGCGGTGTAGCGTCGCACGGTGAGATCGATGTCGAAGGAAGTTCGAGAAGGCACGGTTCCGTTCAATCTCGGCGGTGAGATAGCCGACACGTGGTTCCGTGTGACGGGCGAGTTGCCTTCGAGCGAGCGCCAGCGCTCCAGCGCCGCTGGTCGTTCTCCACGGCGGCCCTGGCGCGACGCACGACTACCTCTTGTCGATCGCGG
This sequence comes from uncultured Thermoleophilia bacterium, assembly GCA_963774355.1. Classification (GTDB taxonomy): domain Bacteria; phylum Actinomycetota; class Thermoleophilia; order Gaiellales; family Gaiellaceae; genus PALSA-600. Next base: position 273,611 of record CAVZER010000005.1, read on the forward strand.
ACCTGGCGCGCGACGGACGCGCTGTTGTCCACTACGACCAGTTGGGCAATGGGCGCAGCACGCACTTCCCGGATCGAGGTGCCGACTTCTGGACGGTCGAGCTATTCGTGCGGGAGCTGCACAATCTCGTCGATGCACTCGGGATAAGCGCCCGTCACCACGTGCTCGGCCAATCGTGGGGCGGCTTTCTCGCCCAGGAGTACGCCTTCACGCGACCGCCGGGGCTCAGGTCGCTGGTGCTCGCCGACACTGCCGCATCGTTCCCGGACTTCGTCGCCGAGGCGAACCGGCTCCGAGCCGATCTCCCGCCTGAAGTCGAGGCGACCCTGCGGCGCCACGAGGAGGCGGGGACAACGGATGACCCGGCGTACGCCGAGGCATGCCAGGTCTTCTACGCACGCCATCTCTGCCGTCTCGACCCTTGGCCCGCCGAAGTGTTGGAGTCGTTCGGGTGGATCGAGCGCGACCCGACCGTCTACCACACGATGAACGGGCCGAGCGAGTTCCATGTGATCGGTTCGATCAAGGACTGGCAGTCGAAGGATCGGCTGGGCTCGATCGACGTGCCGACACTCCTGGTCTCCGGGCGCTTCGACGAGGCGACGCCGGCGCTGCAGGAGGTGCTTCGCAGCGGAATCGCACGGCGCCGAGTGGTTCCTGTTCGACGAGTCCTCCCACACGCCGCACCTCGAGGAGCGCGAGCGGTACATGGAGGTCGTCGGCGATTGGCTGGCTCGCCACGACTGACTTGCACGTCGTCGCGATCTCATCCGCGCCGTCACGAAAATGTACGAGCTCGTAGATAAGTCACGTCGAGGCGATACGTGTTGATGGCCGTTTCGCCGAGGACCGCTGCCTGTTCCTCGGGCGTGAGGTCGGCGATCGCGGCTTGCAGAATCTCGAAGACCTCCCCGTATTCGGCTGCGAGGAGGCAAACGGGCCAGTCCGAGCCGTACAGGCAGCGGTGTGGGCCGAACCAGTCGAGCGCGCGGCGGAGAACCTCCACCAGTTCGTCTCGCTGGAGTGCGCCGAGCGGGGCTTCGGTCACGAGCCCCGACAACTTGCATGTGCTGTTTGGCAGAGCGGCGATCGCGGCGAGGCCTCGGGCCCACTCGTCATCTGGCGCGGCGCCCAGTGTCGGCTTCGCGACGTGGTCGACGACGAATCGGACGTGCGGCAGGCGCCGGGCGACATCGAGCGCTGCGGGTAGCTCTCGTGGACGGACGAGCAGGTCGTATGCGAGGCCGGCGGCCCCGATCGCATCGAGGCCGCGAAGCACATCGGAGCGAAGCAGCCAGCGCGGATCCGGCTCATCTTCCACCTGATGGCGAACCCCAACCAGATGCGGACTCGCGAGCGCTGCGAGCACCGCCGGTAGCAGCGGGTCTGTGAGATCGACCCACCCGACGACTCCGAGCAGGAACGGCGTCTCCGCTGCTGTCGACAAGAGCGAGCGCGTTTCGTCGAGTGAGCTTCGAGCCTGCACCACGACCGTGCCGGCCACCGAGTGCTCACGGAGCAACGGCTCCAGGTCTTCGGTGTCGAACCGCCGCCGGATCGTGGTCATCTCGTCGGTCATCCATGGGTAGTCCGCAGTCGCTGGATCCCAGAGATGGTGATGCGCATCGACGATCACGCCTCGAGCTCCGACCACAGCTCTGCTGGGATGCGGCGGCCAAGCAGTGTCGCGTCCTCCGCGATCTCGGCCGCCGACCGACATCCGACAAGCACGGTCGTGATGGCGGGATGGCGTAATGGAAACTGAATCGCAGCAGCTGCGAGAGGCGTCGTGTGCCGATCGCAGACGCGACGGAGCTCCTCGACTCGCGCGCGGATGGAGGTCGGCGCAGGCCGGTAGTCGTAGGTCGAGCCGTCGGCCAGGATCCCGCTGTTGAACACGCCGCCGGCGATCACCGTGATCCCGCGATCCTCGCAGACAGGTAACAGCTCATCTGAAGCGCTGCGATCGAGGAGCGTGTAACGGCCGGCGACGAGGAGACAGTCGATGTCGCTTTCACATGCGAAGCGAACGAGCAGCTTTGTCTGGTTCATGCCGACGCCGATGGCGTTGACGACACGCTCGCTTCGGAGCCGTTCGAGGGCCACGTAGGCTCCGGCGAGCGCCGCTTCGTAGTGGTCGTCTGGATCGTGGATCAGCGCGATGTCGACGCGATCGAGACCCAACCGGTCGAGGCTCTCTTCGAGGGAGCGAACCGTCCCTTCGTACGAGAAGTCGAACACGGGCGCGAGCTGGGGGGCACCCACGAAGGCCGGGTCCGGCGCTCCAGGCCGTAGCAAGCGTCCGACCTTGGTCGAGATCACGAACTCCGCCCGAGGACGACCCCGCAGCGCTTCGCCGACGCGTTGCTCGGCAAGACCCGAGCCGTACGACGGTGCGGTATCGAAGAACCTGACTCCGAGCTCCCATGCACGGTCGACAACGGCGGATGCCTCTTCGGCGGAAACCGCACCATAGAGGCCGGCGAGCGGAGCGGTTCCGAGCCCGAGGCGACTCAGGGTTCCGTGGCGCAAGAGTCGTTCTCTACGACGTCTGGAGCGTGACGGCGCCGTCCCCGAGCGGGATGTCTTCGGTCGGGCTCAGGTGGCTCTGGAGCCAGGACTCGTTGTTGGCGATGTGGACGAGGGTCGCCGCCCGCGCGAGGTCGGCATCGCGAGCGCAGATTGCCTCGTAGATACGTGTGTGCTCGGCTCGTGCGAGATCGAGCGCACCGCGGTCGGTGATGCCGTGCCAGAGGCGGGCTCGCACCGTGCTCGTCGAGAGGCTTTGGAGAAGCGATCGCAGGACGGCGTTGCCGGGCGCCTGGCCGATGACGTCGTGGAACGCGGCGTCTGCAGCCACCAGTTCATCGGCTCGGTCGCCGGCGGCGAACATCCGGTCGAGCTCGCGGCGCAGCCCGCTCTTGATCTCTTCGTCTGCTCGGAGCGCTGCCATCGCGGCGGCCTCCGGTTCGAGCATGCGGCGGACTTCGAAGAGCTCGAGCACCGTCTTCCCGTGCAGGAGGTGCGTCGCGAATCGAGTCGGTTCGAGGAGCACGCCGGGCTCGAGGCTCGAGACGAAGGTTCCGTCTCCCTGTCGGACCTCGAGGACACGGGTGAGGGCCAGCGCCCGTACTGCCTCGCGTAGAGAGCTACGCGAGAGTCCCAGTTGAGCGGCGAGGTCAGCCTCGCGGGGCAGACGCGTTCCCGGTCCCCACTCGCCCGAGGCGACGAGCTCGCGGATCCGGTCGATCGCCTCCTCGACGACGCCTGTGCTTCGGCGGGGGGGCTGTGTCGGTCACATCAGAGATCATACGTCTTGGTCAAGAGATCAGATCTTAACCGCTGATTCTGGCCAGGATCCTGCCATAACAGCTCGGACTTCGATGAAACATCCGACCAATGACTTGACAGACATCGGATGTTTCGTATAGATAGCTCTCGTTCAGATGGCGACGAGACCAAGCATCGTGCGGGCAGTCACCTACGACGTCAGGTTCCCGACGTCGAGAAGTGGGGCCGGCTCGGACGCCGTCAATCTCGACCCGGACTACTCGGCTGCCTATGTGGTGCTCGAGACCGACCATCCCGACGAGCTCGCCGGCCATGGGCTGACCTTCACGATCGGGCGTGGCACCGAGGTGTGCGTCAGCGCGATCGAAGCGCTCGCCCCGCATGTGGTCGGGGTTGCCCTGGACGACCTCGTCAATGACCTGGGCGGCGTCTGGCGCCGGCTCGTCAGTGACACGCAGCTCCGTTGGCTCGGCCCCGAGAAGGGGGTGATCCACCTCGCCACTGCGGCGATCGTGAACGCGGTCTGGGATCTCTACGCGAAGCTCGAGCAGAAGCCGCTCTGGAAGCTCCTCGCCGACCTGCCGCCGGCGGAGCTCGTTGCCTGTGTCGACTTCCGCTACATCGAGGACGCGCTGACTCCGGAAGAGGCTCTCGAGCTTCTCGAGCACAACCGCGCGACGATCCCAAATCGAGAAGCTCTTCTTCGGCGAGTCGGTTTCCCTGCGTACACGACGTCAGCCGGCTGGCTCGGGTACTCCGAGCGCACGTTGCCCGACCGCGCCCGCGCGGCGCTCGACCAGGGGTTCACCCATCTGAAGCTGAAGGTCGGTCGGGACGTTCAAAGCGACCTCCAGCGGGCCCGGGTCGTCCGGAACGCAATCGGCCCGGAGACGCGCCTCTCACTCGACGCGAACCAGGCTTGGGGCGTCCAGGAGGCGATCGAGGCGATCGGCGTTCTCGCCGAGGTCGATCCGTGGTGGATCGAGGAGCCGACGAGCCCCGACGATGTGCTCGGTCATCTGCGCATCCGCGAGGCGGTTTCTCCTATCCGGGTCGCGACGGGCGAGCACGTCCAGAACCGCGTCGTGTTCAAACAGCTCCTGCAGCTCGGCGCGATCGACGTCTGCCAGCTCGACTGCTGCCGTCTCGGTGGCGTGAACGAGGTGCTGGCGGTGCTTCTGCTCGCAGCGAAATTCGGTGTACCGGTCTGCCCGCACGCCGGCGGTGTCGGGCTGTGTGAGTACTCGCAGCACATCTCGATGTTCGATTACGTCGCGGTCGCGGCGTCCTTCGACAACCGAGTGTGCGAGTACGTCGATCACCTCCACGAGCACTTCGTCGACCCGGTTCACGTCGTCGGCGGCCGTTACCGGGCGCCGGAGAACCCGGGTTTCAGCATCGAGATCAAACAGGAGTCGCTCTCCGAGTTCGCGTTCCCCAACGGCGCCGGCTGGTGGAAGGACACGGACACGCGAGAGGAGGAGGTGCGGGCATGAGCAGCGGTCATCCGACCACAAACGGAGGCAGGACTACCCTGCCGGAAAGGATCAAAGGAGTGAAACGCCTCAGATTCAGCCGCCCGAAAACGGTCATCGCGGTCGCCTCCGTTGTGATTGTCGCTGCCGTCGTTGCATTGGGCGCTGCGGCTGCCACGACGCAGAAGCGCGACAACGTGACCATCACGTGGATGATGTTCGAAACGTCCAACCTGCCCCTTTCGTACTGGCAGGACATCGTCAACCGGTTCGAGGCGAAGAACCCGGGCATCACGGTGAAGCTTCTCCCGTCGCCGACGACCGACCGGGACGCCTACGCGAAGCAGCTTCTTGCGTCGGGTCAGTTCCCGGACGTCCTGCAGTCGATCACGCTTCAGGACTACACCAGTCAGGGTCTGCTCTACGCATGGACACCCGCCGAGCAGAAGACCTGGAACGTGCTGTTCCCGACTGCCGGCGAGCTGGGCGGGAAGCAGTACGACATCCCGAACAGCTCTCAGGTGATCCCCCTCATCTACTACAACAAGTCGGTCTTCGCGAAGCTTCACTTGAAGCCGCCGACGACCTGGGCTCAGTTCCTGACCATCTGTCAAAAGATCAAGGCGAGCGGTGAGACGCCGATCGCGATCGGCGGCAGCCAGGACACGTGGACGTCCTGGATCTTCCTCGGTGGGATGTTCTCAACGGACGTGCTCGGTCAGAACCCGAACTGGATCGTGCAGCGGAAGGCGAACAAGGTTCACTTCACCGATCCGCTGGTCGCCAGGGTGTTCAACGCCTGGGCGCAGCTCTACAAGAACGGGTACTTCAACAAGGACGCGCTGAGTCTCAACTACGCCGGGATGCAGCAGGAGTTCCTCGATGGCAGGGAAGCGATGTACCCGATGGGAACGTGGGCTGCATCTGCGACCGCTGTCGGCGCGGCCAAGTTCGGCGTCGGCGTCTTCCGGCTCCCGCCGTTCAGCGGGCCGCCGGTCCAGGCCGTCTTCACGAACGGTGGAGCAGTCGTCAGCGCCAAGTCTGCGCATCTGGCTGCCGCGAAGAAGCTGGCCGAGTTCTGGTCGCTCGACCCGGCGACCAATCAGACGCTGGCGAAGAACGACGCGGGCCTGATCGCGACGAAGGGCTTCAAGCAGCCGACCGGCCTTCCTCCGGTCTTCTACCAGACGGCTGCTCTGTACAACCAGAAGAGCACGCCGCAGCATCCGGTCAAGGCTGTCGACGTCATGTTCTTCAACAACGGTGACCGTGCATCCGAGCCTGGCATGGATGCCTTCTATGCGAGTGCCGCGCAGAACATCCTGCTCGGCCACTCGGTCCAGGCACAGCTGAAGTTCCTCGACCAGCAGTGGAACAAAGCGGAGAAGAACAACCCGTAGTTCGCTGGGGGCGAATAGGTTGCCGGGTCGGCGAGCCGACCCGGCAACCCTTATCGTCCGCGGAGCGCTGTGATCGGTACCGCGACTGACAACGCCACGGCGTCAGCCAGCTTCTGGGCTCGGCGGAGACGCGCTCGCTCGCGACGCACGAGCCCGAACCTCCGGCTCTGGACGATCCCGAGTTTCGCCGGGCCGGCCACTCTGCTGTACGTCGGGCTTGTCTTTCTCCCGCTCGTGCTCGCGCTCAGCTACAGCCTGACCAACAAGAACCTGCTCGCCCCACACACGAACTACGTGGGACTTGCGAACTACCACGAGCTTCTAAGCGACGGCGTCTTCAAACAGTCGGTGAAGGTGACAGCAATCATGACCGCCCTGATCGTCCTGTTGCCGAACGCGCTTGGCCTTGGAATCGCGTTGTTGCTGCGGGCCGAAAGCCGTCTTTCCGCGGTTCTCCGGACGATCTTCTTCGTGCCGATCGTCCTCGCGGGAGTCGTGGTCAGCTTCATCTGGCAGGCGATGCTCACCGACTACGGCGTCATCAACTCGGTGCTGTCGACGATCGGCCTCGGGGCTCTGCAGCAAGGTTGGCTGGACACGCCGAACCACGCGATCGGATCGATCGTCGCCGTCGCGACGTGGCAATACGTCGGCTTCTGCGCAGTCATCTACCTTGCGGCGCTCAAAGCGATCCCGGACGAACTGATGGAGGCCGCCCAGGTCGACGGCTGTACCGGCTTCCGCAAGTTCCGGCGCATCATCTGGCCGCTCGTCGCGCCTGCAGTGACGATCAACACCGTGCTGCTCCTCATCACCGGCTTCAAGCTGTTCGACTACGTGAAGATCATCACCGACGGAGGGCCGGGTGGCGCCACGAACAACATGGCGCTCAACATCTACAACGTCGGCTTCACGCAAAACGCATTCGGCCTCGCCTCGGCGCAGGCTGTGGTGCTGTTCGTGATCGTCGCCGGCTTGTCATCTACCGCGGTGATCCTCCTCCGTCGGCGAGAGGTGGAGGCATGAGCTCACCGCTCTGGCGCGGGCGCGTCCGCCCCCTGTTCGCCGTGATCGTCTCCGTGATCTTCGCGACGCCGCTCTATCTCGCCCTCGTGAACGTCTTCAAGCCGGCCGAGGCGATCCGAGCTCATCCGCTTGCACTCCCGACCTCTGACTTCACCACCTCGAACGTCGTCAGCGCGGCCAGGCTCAACCTCGTTCAAGACGGGCTGAAGACGAGTCTGATCATCACCGTCGGCACGATCCTGCTGATGGTGCCGCTGTCGGCGATGGCGGCGTACTACATCTCTCGCTGGGACTCGAAGGCGGCGCGACTGCTCATGCTCTTCTTCCTGCTCGGACTGATGCTGCCGCCGCAGATCGTCCTCATTCCGACGACTGTGATCCTGAGGCACCTGCATCTGATGTTCACCTACTGGGGCGTGATTCTGAACTTCGCCGCTTACTACCTTCCGTTCGGTGTGTTTGTGTTCAGCGGGTTCCTACGCTCGGTGAGCCGAGAGCTCGACGAAGCAGGAGCGATCGACGGTGCCTCGAGCATGAAGGTGTTCTGGAAGATCGTCTTCCCCCTGATGCGTCCGGCAACCGCGAGCGTGATCGTGGTCACAGCTCTCTGGACGTGGAACGACTTCCTGACGCCGTTGATCATCCTTGGCGCAGCACACGGCGTGACCATCACCACCGGGATCTACCTGGCGATCGGCACCTACTCCATCGACTACGGGCAGGAGTTCGGGGTCATGTTGCTTGCCTCGCTCCCGATCCTCGCGCTCTTCCTGTTTCTGCAGCGCCATTTCGTCAGCGGTCTCACCGGCGGCGCGACCAAAGGATGATCGTGCGCCCACGGAAAGAAGACTGACGTGGCTCGCGTCGATTTCGACGGGGTCACGAAGGATTTCGGCGACGACGTCCGCGCCGTCGACGGGCTCAACCTTACGATCGCCGACGAGGAGTTCATGGTGCTCGTCGGCCCATCGGGGTGCGGCAAGACGACTGCATTGCGGATGACCGCGGGTCTCGAGGCGATCTCGGGAGGAGCGATCTCGATCGACGGCCGGGTCGTCAACGACGTCCCGTCGGCGAAGCGGGACATCGCGATGGTCTTTCAAACCTACGCGCTCTATCCACACATGACCGTGTTCGAGAACATGGCGTTCGGCCTGCAGCAGCGGCGCATGCCCAGGCGAGAGGTCGAGCAGCGAGTTCGTGAGATCGCTCGCCTCCTCGAGCTCGAGCAGTACCTGAGCCGGAAGCCACGGGCGCTGTCAGGAGGACAGCGACAGCGCGTCGCCATGGGTCGCGCAATCGTGCGCCATCCCTCGGTCTTCCTGATGGACGAGCCGCTGTCGAACCTCGACGCCAAGTTGCGGGTGCAGATGCGCGCCGAGATACGAACGCTGCAACGCGAGCTCGGCGTGACGACGATCTATGTCACCCACGACCAGGTCGAGGCGATGACGATGGGCGATCGGGTCGCGGTCCTTGCGCAAAGGGGTGCTGCAGCAGGTGGCTCCGCCGCACGAGCTCTACTTTCACCCGGCCAACATCTTCGTCGCCGGCTTCATCGGCAGTCCCGCGATGAACCTGCTCCGGTCCTCCGTCAAGGACGACGCCGTCGAGCTCGGCGGCGTGACCGTCGATATCCATGGTGCGAGCGGTGCGAGCGAAGGGCAGCAGTTGGCGGTGGGTATCCGTCCCGAGGATCTCACCCTCGGCGGCTCAGACGGCATGCCTGCGCGGGTCCGTTACGTCGAGGATCTCGGCGCCGAGGTCATCGCCCACCTGGATACCGATGCTGTGCCGATCGCCATGGACGAGGTGCGCGAGATCGTCGCCGACACCGACGACGTATCACTCCAGCACCTGACGGCCGACTCGCGGCGTGATCTCGCCCGCATGGTCGCCCGGTTGCCCGCGGCAACACGCCTCGCCGTCGGAGAAGAGGTAAGGCTGACGTTCGCCGCCAACCGGCTTCACTTCTTTGACCTCGAGACGGGCATCGCGACCCCGCGAACCGGGGGAGGGGAAACGAGTCGAGACGCGCCGCCGGTGCCACTGGCCCAGCCCGCATCCGGCTCGCCGCCGGAGTTCCTGAGCGCGGTTTCGAACGTCCAGACGCCGCCGCGCGAGCGCTTCTGATCCGTGCGGCTCGCCGGCAAGATCTGCATCGTCACCGGCGCGGGATCGGGGATCGGCCGCGCCAGCTCGCTGCTGTTCGCGGCGCAGGGCGCCACCGTCGTCGCAGCCGACCTCGATCTCGCTCTCGACGGCGTCACGCACCGTGTCGACGTCACCGACGAGCAGGAGACCTCTGCGCTCGTGTCTGCTGTCGTCGCCGAGCACGGACGTGTCGATGTCCTGTTCAACAACGCCGGCATCGCCGGCGTCGGTGACCTCGAGGAGACCACACTCGAGCTCTGGGAGCGCGTGATGCGCGTCAACGCGCGCGGCGTCTTCCTCATGTCGCGGGCCGTTGTCCCGACGATGATCGCCCAGCGGTCCGGATCGATTATCAACATGTCGTCGGCCATTGCCGAGACGGGTCTTGCGCGACGAGTGTCCTACGCCGCGTCGAAAGGCGCGGTGCTGGCCTTTACGAAATCGATGCAGGTCGACCTCGCTCCATACAACGTCCGCGTGAACGCGCTGCTCCCCGGCACGATCATGACGCCGTTCGTCGAGCGCTACCTTGCCGAGTCCTATCCCGACCCTGAGGAGGGGCGCCGCTCGATCCGCGCACGCCAACTCACAGGCGAGCTCGGCAGCGCTGCCGACGTCGCAAACGCCGCGCTCTACCTTGCCTCCGACGAGTCGCGTTTCGTCGTCGGCAGCGGACTCGTCATCGACGGTGGCCTGACGGCCGGCAAAAGCTGATCCGATGATCGAGGAAATTCTTCTCTTGCACCACAGCCACCTCGACGTCGGCTACACGCACTCACAGCCGATCCTCTGGGAGCTCCAGCAGGAGTACATCAGCGAGGCGATCGATTGGCTCGAACAGACCGACGCTCTCCCGAGCGACAGCCGACCAAAGTGGACATGCGAAGTGACCGAGCCCTTGCGTCGCTGGCTCAGGCGGTCATCTCCTGCCCAGATCGAACGGTTCAAGGACCTCCACAACGAGGGCCGGATCGGTGTGGCAGCGCTGCGCTGGCACATCTCCGCGGGCGTCGACAGGGCTGGGCTGCAGCGGTTGCTCGCAGGCAAGGACGAGCTCGAGCAGGTGCTCGAGACCACCGTTCGTGTCGCCTGCCAACACGACGTCAACGGCGTGCCGTGGCCGCTCGCCGACGTCCTCCTCGACGCGGGCATCGACTTCTTCGTGATGGCGATCAACCCGCACCTCGGCCGTGCGGTGCAGCCGCGGCCGGGCATGTTCATGTGGGAAGCACCGTCGGGGCGGGCTCTGCGCGTCTTCAACGGCCACGCCTACACCATGTTCGACCAGCTGCTGCTCGCCTGGGACGACTCCGTCGAGCGAATGGCCGAAGGATGGGCGGTTCTCGAGAAACGTCTGCGAGAGACGGGCTACCCGTACCGGTTCCTCTACCTGACCAGCACCTGTTCGCCGGTCATGTGGGACAACAGCCCGCCCAATCCGTTCATGCCTTCGCTGATCGAACGATGGAACGACAGTGGACGGGGTCCAAAGGTGCGCTATGCAACGTTCGACGATCTCCGTGAGCGTGCATCAGCCGTGCCCGAAAGCGAGCTCGCTCAGCTCCGCGGCGACTGGACCGACTACTGGAGCCTCGGTTACGGGAGCGCTCCGATCGCGACCGCACTCAGCCGACGAGCGAAGCCGCTGCTCGACGCCGCCTCGCTTCTCGGCAGCGGCCAACAGCAAGACGCACTCGAGCGCGCGGTCGAGCGCGTCGACCTCTTCGACGAGCACACGTTCTCGTACTGGGATACCGCCGACGACCATCCGCAAGCCCAGACGATCGACGTGCTGAAGCAAGCGCTTGCGCAACGAAGGGTACGAGCTCGCTTCCCTCGCAGTGATGCAGGAGCTCGAACGGATTGCAGCGAACGCTTCCGCCGGCCGAGGCGTCAAGGGAGTGCTGCTTTGCAACACGGGCCCGCAGCCGGTCACCGTCCATCCGGTATTGCCTGAGGCGTGGTTCGACGACGAGCCGTCAACAGATCGCACGTATCGCGCGGCACGGATGAGCTACGACGGACGCTCTTGGGAGAGCGGTTTCCCGGGTCGTCGCGCTCGTTCATTCGGGCCGATCGAGTTGAGCGCCGCATTCATGGAAGATCGTTCCCCTCGAGCGACTGCCGGCTCCGGAGACGACGTCTGATCTCTCGCACCAGCTGGAGGCACAGACACTTGCGACGGACGCGGCAGGTCTCGCCGTTGCCTCCGATCATCGCCGGCGCCTGGGCACGATCGAGTCGACCTTCTTCCGCCTGTCCTACGACGCCGAATCGGGTCGCATCCTTTCGCTCGTCGACCGGATCCAGCAACGCGAGCTGCTCGCGCCTCAGAGACGGCCTCGACTTCTTCGCCTTCGTCCGCGAACGGACGGACGAGCTCGACGAAGGCCGACGCTATGCGTTCTACCAACGTGAGCTCGATCGCGAAATGGTCGACGAGTCCTGCTGGCAAGACTGGTCGCCGATCCGAGAGCGAGCAACCCGGACGCTCCGCTGCGAGGTCCACGAATCCGCCCGGGAGATCTGTCTCGAGCGCGTCCTGGCGGCACCGGGCCTGCGCCACCTGACCCAGCGACTGGTGTTTCGTGCCGCCGATCCCGTCATCCGGCTCGAGGCTGACTTCGAGCTCGAGCCCGACGCCTCCCCGCAAGCCGTCTATTTCGCGTTCCCACTCGCGTGCGGAGCCGGCTGGGACGCTGTTTACGACACGGCCGGGCAGATGGTGCGGGTCGACGAGGATCAGCTGCCCGGAGCCTGCCGAAACTGGGTGACCGTCGAGAGCCTGGCGTCGATCGGTGACGATGCCGGTGCAGTCGCTCTCCTCTGTCCCGACGCACCGCTGGTCCAGTTCGGCAACTTCCACTTCGGCCCGCCACTTGACGCCGTACCGCGCGACGAAAACCCGTTACTCCTCGCCTGGGCCGTCAACAACTACTGGGAGACGAACTTTCCGCGCGTCCAACGCGGGAGAATCCGACTTCGATACGGCTTTGCCTCGCTTGCATCACTCAATGCGGATGTTCTCGTCGAGCACGCTCAGCGACTCGACGTGCCCCACTGATCTGGCCCGTGACGACAACCGACCGTGTGTCATCAGGAACTTTGGCTGTTCCGCAACCCTGATGGCTCGTCAAGGGGATAGGTGACGGTTCTCGCCTTCGACATCGGCGGGACGCGTATCAAAGCTGGGCTTGTTGCGGACGGGCGCGTCCTTACCAGCGTGACCGCGTCGACCGACGACTCCGGTCAGGCCGCGAACGTGCACGCCCAGCTCGTGTCACTCGGTCGCTCGGTCGCCGCGGACACACAGATCAGCGCCATCGGGATCAGCGTCCGGGGCATCGTCGACCCAATTGCGGGAACGGTTGTCGATGTGAATCCGCCCCTTCGCTGCCTCATCGGTGAGCCGCTCGCTGCTCGGCTCGAAACGGCGTTTGGCGCACCGGCCCGGGTCGAGAATGACGCGCGCGCCCACGCGCTCGGCGAGTTGCGCTACGGAGCTGCGCGTGGCGCGACGGAGCTTGTCTGCATCACGATCGGCACTGGAATCGGGGTTGGCGTCGTGTCGGGTGGCGAGATCCTGCGCGGCCCGCGCGGCATGTGGGGGATTCTCGGTGGCCACTTCACCGTCGCCGTCGACGGACCGGATTGCAGCTGTGGCAACCGCGGCTGCCTCGAGGCCCTCATCGGAGCGCAAGGAATCGTGGCCGACGCCGCCGGCCGGCTGCGGGCCGGAGAGAGCTCGGTGCTCTCGTCGAATGATCTCGAGCCGGCGTCAGTGTTCGCGGCGGCCGCCGGAGGCGATGCGGTCGCCCGCGCCTGCGTCAATCGCTTCGCCGACGTCCTCGGGAGTGGCGTCGTCTCGCTCGTGCACGCCTATGACCCGGACGTCGTAGTCGTCGGTGGAGGAGTAAGCGCCTCGGCCGATCAGTTCCTGCCGAGGCTGCGGGACTACGTGAGCGTCCGCGCCTGGACGTACCCGAAAGGGCGGGTGCGCATCGAGGTTTCCGAACTTGGGCAAGCTGCGGCGCTCGTCGGCGCCGCAGAGCTCGCTGCGTCGAGTGATCGCTAGCGCGTACGACAAGTACCCGCTTTTGCAGGTCAGCGAAGCGAGCGCTGACTGCGCTGAAGGCTGGCACGAGGTCCTCGCACGTGTCGCGGCTGAGGTCGAGCGCACTCCGCGCTGCGTCGTCGCCGTCGAGTGCTATCCCGGCGTCGACACCGCGCAGCTGCGTGAAGCTTTCGTCGCTGGACTTCGTCCGACCTACGTCGTCGACGCAGAATCGGCTCTGCGACCGCCCGAGGAGCTCGAAGCGGACCTGCGACCGTATCTCGGCGACGATCCGGTCTTCGGCTTTCTTTGCCCGTGGGATCTCGATCGGTTCTTTGCAGACGAACGCCTCGCCGAGCTCGCACGGCAGGTCGACGCGGGCGAAGGAGTCGTGCTCGTGGTCGGGACCGGCGCGAGCCTCGTCGCTCCGGATGCCGATCTTCTCGTCTACGCCGACCTGACGAGGTGGGAGATCCAGCAGCGGCAGCGCAGGCACGTGACCGGCAACCTGGGCGCCTGCAACGCAGCCGCTTCCGCGTCCGAGCTGTACAAGCGCGCCTACTTTGTCGACTGGCGGGCCGCCGATCGCCATCGCCTTGCGATCTTCGACCGCATCGACCACTACCTCGACACCAACCTGCGCGACACGCCCCGCCTGATCAGCGGCGCCCTGTACCGCCGAGCGCTGGAGGAGACAACCAAGCGACCGTTTCGCCTGGTGCCGTTCTTCGACCCTGGCCCCTGGGGTGGGGAGTGGATGCGGCGACGGTTCGACCTCCCGGAGGACGCGCCCAACTTCGCTTGGTGCTTCGACTGTGTGCCCGAGGAGAACAGTCTGCTCTTTGGATTTGGCAGACGTCGGGTTCATACGCCGGCACTCCCGCTTGTGCACAGACATCCGGAAGCGCTCCTCGGCCCCTACGTCCACCGTATCTTCGGCGCCGAGTTCCCAATTCGATTTGACTTCCTCGACACATGGGGGGGCGGCAACCTGTCGCTCCAGGTTCACCCGCTGCGCTCGTTTATCGCTGCGACCTTCGGCCTGTCGTATACGCAGGACGAGAGCTATTACCTCCTGGACGCGAAGCCGGGCGCCGTCGTCTACCTCGGGTTGACCGAGAACGCGAGTCCGGCGGCCTTCGAGCGCGATCTGCGACGGGCACAAAACGGCGGGCCACCATTTCCGGTCGAGACGTACGTCAACGCTTGGCCCGCGCGGAGGCACGATCACTTCTCGATCCCGGCCGGCACGTTGCACTGCTCGGGGAAGGACAACGTCGTCCTCGAGATCAGCGCGACCCCGTACATCTTCACCTTCAAGCTATGGGACTGGGATCGGCTCGGGTTGGACGGCAAGCGACGTCCGATCCATCTCGAGTACGGCCTCCTGAACATCCAGTGGGACCGCACGACCAACTGGGTGCGGCAGAACCTGCTCGACCTCGTCCGTCCTATCCGGCGGGAGCCGGGCTTCGAGGAAGAGGCGACGGGCCTGCACGAATCGCAGTTCATCGAGACGCGGCGCCACTGGTTCACCGCACCGGTCGACCACGACACGAACCAAACCGTCAACGTGCTCAACCTGGTCGAAGGCGAACAGGTGGTAGTGGAGAGCCCGTCCGACGCGTTCGAGCCGATGCTCGTCCACTACGCCGAAACCTTCGTGGTGCCCGCGGCTGTCGGTCGATATCGAGTCCGCCCCGCCGGGAGCGCCCCTGGGAGTCGATTCGCGACGATCAAGGCGTTCGTCCGCGAACCTGCCTACCTCTGAGCCGCCTCGCGAACGCTCTCGTCCGCGGCGGCCTCATGGCTGGGGTCGGTAGGCGAGGTAAACGACTCCATTGTCGTAGGACGCGCTGGCGGCGAGCGACAGCTTGATCGGTGCAGCATTCTCGGAGAAGAGGCGCGGCCCGCTTCCGCGAGTCAGCGGGAAGACGAACAAGTGCAGCTCATCGACGAGGCCGTCGGCGATCATGCCACGGACGAGCGTGCCGCTTCCGCTGACGTAGAGGTCGCCGTCGACCTCTTGTTTCAGGCGGCGGATCGCGTCGGGGTCGTACGGCCCGATGACCTGCGAGTTTCTCCACGTTGCCGTCGCGAGCGTCCCGGAGACGACGTATTTCGTTGTGTCATTGAAGAACGGCGCGCCGGGATCGTCCTCGACCGTCCGCTGTGACCAGGCGGGCTCGAACATCTCGTAGGTCGTACGACCGAGCAGGATGCCTCGGCAGCCTTCAGTCACGGCGGCGATCGCCTCGCCCATCTTCGGGTCGAAGCCGTAGTCGAACGTCCACGTCGGCGCGTCGATCACACCGTCGAGGCTCATGAACTCGTGCACCTGGATCGCTCCCATCTTTATGCCTCCTTCTCGCTTGTCATCTGTGAAGTCGTTGGGACCGGCGCGCGGCGATGGAATCGGCCACGATCGCGGCGTCCTCGCCAACGCCCATCAGGAGCGACGACTTCCGCTTGCGGAGGAAGTGGACGCCGCAGAAGTAGAGACCGGGAACGGTCGAGCTTGCGCCGTTCTCTTGCACCGGGAAACCCATGTCGTCGAATGCGTCCACGGTCATCCATGCTCTGTAGTCGGGCCGGAATCCGGAGGTGTGGAGGATCACGCCGAAGCCGTCGACGTCGAGACGCTCAGGCGCGGTTGGGTCGAACGGCGGTGGGTCGGGGAACTCGGGCGCTTCGATTTGGACCCGCGCGCAGTGGTCGAGGATGCGCTTGCGAACGTCCGCGTACCGCGCGTCACCGAACGCAACGGAGTCGGGGAGATCTGAGGCGAAATGGAGTTGCCCGTCCTCCGCACCGAGGAAGCGCCCCGCGAGTGTCACGCCGGCGTCGCGTAGGGTGCGGTAGTTGAGGTCGTGCCCACCGTTGTGTCCGGTCGCCTGCGCATTCGCGACAAGCCGCGCCGTCGGCGAGGGCAGGGCCGCTGCACTCTCGTCGTAAAACCCGGCGTCGATCAGCCAGAGGATGATGTCGCGACCGCCCACGCGCCGCGGTGCCCAGGGTGCGCGACCGCACGATAGGACGACCTGCCTGCCCGCTTCGTGCAGCTCATCCGCGATCTGGCAACCGGTCTGTCCGCTCCCGACCACGAGCACCTTGCCCGACGGGAGCGCCGCTTCGTTCGTATAGGAATCGGCGTCGAGCTCGACGATGCCACCCGACGGCGCGCCGGTCGACCGATGTGGCCGTTGGTACGCGCCGGTGCAGACGACGACCGATCGCGCGCGAAACGCATCCTCGGAGGTCTGAACCGTGAAGCCGCCGTCGTCGGACAGCGCGAGCGACGTGACGGCGACACCCTCGACGACCGGAGCCGGGAACGAGTCGGCCCATCGCTCGAAGTGACGGACGATCTCACCTTTCCGCAGGAACCCGTCTGGATCGTCGCCGGCGTAGCTTCCGCCCGGTAGCCCGATCGTCGCGTTCGGCGTGACGAGGCAGAAGCTGTCCCAACGATCCCGCCACGTCTGGGCGACCATGCCGCGTTCCAGCACGACGTGCTCGACCCCCAGCCCCGTCAGCTCGTGACTGACCGCCAGACCAGCCTGCCCGGCGCCGACGACGAGCACGTTCACCACGCGAGTCATCGAGCAACCGACCCTACGAAGGCGGCGCTATCTCGTCAACGCTTTAGTACTCGTCGTGTCTGCGGATCCAGAGCTGCCACTCTTCGCCCTCGTCGCGGCCTTTCGGTGCGTGATCGAGGATCGGGTAGTAGCTCATCAGAAACTCCAATCCACGCCATGTCGTCGAGTACGCGTGGTAGACGTTGTCGTCGTCCCGTACGAATGTGCTGAACCCGGGGCTCTCGGTGAGGTAACCAGCGACGTCGGTGCCCGTCGAGCGTGCGTTGTGCTCGACGATCGGCGGTAGCCCAGCCCCCGTCATCTGCGCGACAGCCTCGCGGCCTTGTTCCTCGGTGTGTGAGAAGCCCAGGTCGAAGTTGAAGTCGGTGTGCGCGGACGACACCCAGGGAAAGCTCCAGCCCATTCGGTGCTTGTAGGCCTGCAGCTTCTCCAGCGGGGCTTGGGAGACGAAGACGAACGACACGTCACGACCGTGCAGGTGCGGGAGCACGCCGTCGACCGCGTCGGCGATCGACGAGTTGACCGGGCAACCGGCCTGGTAGCTGGGGCCGAACATGAAGTGGTAGACGAGCAGCTGCGAGCGCCCGTCGAAGAGCTCGCCAATTTCCTTCTCGCCGTCGTCCGTGTCGAAGCGGTATTCCTTTTCCACTCGCACCCAGGGCAGCTCGCGGCGAAGTTGGGCGAGCTCGTCGCCGAGCGTCGTGTGTTCCTTCTCGCGGACGAGCAGCCGCTCACGTGCGGCGATCCACTCATCACGTGTTCCGATTCTGCGATCAGTCATTTGCTGCGTCATCTCGTTCTCTCCTCATGGTCGTAAAGCGCTCTGACAAGGATGCGGCGTCGCACCGCGTTGCTCATGCCGCGACGGGCGCTGCTCGGACGAGCGTCGCGTTCTGGCGCTCGAGCGCCTTGGCAGCGCCCGCACGCCAGCTCTCGGCCATCGTCTCGGACAGCGGGTCGGGGAAGATCTCCTCGTCCCCTCGCTCCACCCCGTCCAAAATGCCGCGGGCGACCGATTCCGGAGAGGTCTTCGGGATGTCGAGACCTCGGACCATGTCGGTGTCGATCGGGCCGGCCATGACCGCATGCACGTTTACACCGCGGTCCGCGAAGAGGGCGCGCAGCGACTGTGAGAGCGAGAACACCGCCGCCTTCGAGATCGAGTACGCCGGAAGGACCGGCACGGCGGCAAAGGCGGCGAGGGAGACGACGTTGACGACAGCTCCGCCGCTCCGCATGAGGAGCGGTAGGAAGGTCTCGGTCACGCCCCACGTGCCGAAGAGATTGACCGCGAGGTGCCGTTCGAGCGCGGAACGATCGCTCAACTCGTCGGGCAGCGCCACGCCGGCGTTGTTGAACAGGATGTCGAGTGATCCGACCCTCTCCGCAGCCCGCTGAACCTGCGTCAGATCTGTGACATCCAGGCTCAGCGGCGTGACGCGCTCGTCTGGATGAACCAACGGCTGGCGCGTACCGGCATACACCCGTATCGCGCCTCTCCTCAAGGCTTCCTCGACCAGCGCCTGCCCGAGACCCCGGTTGGCCCCGGTCACCAGAACTGCCTTACCTTCGATTGCCATCGACTTCGCGCTCACGACAGCCTCCTTGTCCTGCGAGTCGTTGTAGTTGAGGGACTCCTCGACAAGACGTCGCAGCACGGAAGGCGATTTGGACCGCCCTCACGGCTCCGGCTGTGAGGGCGTCCGGCGCTGTCCAACTGGCGCGGCGTGCGGCGACGTAATGATGAGGGCCGCGTAGGTGCGGCGAAGACGACGAACGCTGGAGGTTCGATGGCTCAATACATGCTGCTCGTGTACCAACCGGAGGTCGACTCGGCGGAGCAGGCCGAGCGCGAGCGAGAGATGCCGCTGTTCGTGGAGCTGCACCGCAGCCTGCGTGAGGCGGGGCTGCTCGTCGGCGTCCAGCGCCTGCATTCCACGGAGAGCGCGACGTCGGTGCGCGTGCGCGATCGAGAGACGGAGATCACCGACGGCCCGTTCGCGATTACGAAGGAGGTGCTGGCCGGCTACTACATCCTCGACTGCGCCGACCTCGACGAGGCACTCAAGCAGGCCGCACGGGTGCCGGCCGCGCGCTACGGCACGATCGAGGTGCGCCCGATCATGTCGGCCGAGGAGTGGTTGAGCGTGTCACGCGAGGCCGGCGCCGACCTGCCCGACGAGGCGGTCGAAGACATGGCATGAGCGGCGGCGTTCACGCGTCCGATCCGGTCTCGGCCGCGGTCGCGCGCGCGTTTCGCGACGAGCGCGCGATCGTGCTGGCCACCCTGATCCGGCAAGCCGGCGACTTCCAGCTGGCCGAGGACGCGGTGCAGGACGCGTTCGAGGCGGCCGTGACGGCGTGGCGGCGTGACGGTGTTCCGGCCAATCCGGGCGCGTGGATCACGACCGCCGCGCGGAGGCGGGCGATCGACCGCCTGCGTCGCGACCGGTCGGTGGCCGATCGCGCCGCGCGGCTGGCCGAGCTGACCCGCATGGAGGCTCAGGACGAGGAGGAGCTACCGATGGACGACGAAAGCTCGATCGTCGACGACCGGCTGCGGCTGATCTTCACCTGCTGTCATCCGGCGCTCGATATCTCGGCGCGCGTGGCGCTCACGCTTCGGACGCTCGGCGGGATGACGACCGGCGAGATCGCCCGCGCATTCCTGGTCGCGGAGCCGACCATGGGCAAACGGATCGTGCGCGCGAAGCGCAAGATCGCCGACGCGCACATCCCCTACCGACTGCCGGCCGACGACGAGCTGCCAGACCGCCTACGCGGCGTGCTGCGGGTCGTCTACCTGATCTTCAACGAGGGCTACGCCGCCACGGAGGGCGATCAACTGGTGCGCGGGGAGCTGTGCGAGGAGGCGATCCGCCTCGGCGAGCTGCTGTGCCGGCTGATGCCCGACGACGCCGAGGTCTCGGGACTGTCGGCCCTGATGCTGCTGCACGACGCGCGCCGGGCGGCCCGCGTGGATCCGAGCGGGCGCTACGTCGCGCTGGACGAGCAGGACCGGTCGCTTTGGGATCAGCGCCGGATCCGGGAGGGTCTCGCGAGGTTGGAGCGCGCGGTGCGCTTGCGGCGGCCGGGCGAGTACCAGCTGCAGGCCGCGATCACGGCCCTGCAGATCCAGGGCCCGACGCGGACGCCACCGACTGGGCGCAGATCGCGGAGCTCTACGGTGCGCTGGTCAGGCTCAACCCGTCGCCGGTGATAGAGCTCAACCGCGCGGTCGCCGTCGGCCTGGCCGACGGCCACGCAGCGGGCTTGACGCTGCTCGAGCCGCTGCTCGGCGATTCGACGCTCGAGCACTACCAGCCGCTGCACGCGGCCCACGCCGAGCTGCTCAGCCGCGCGGGCGACGCCGCAGGCGCCGCGCGCGCGTACGAGCGGGCGATCGCGCTCAGCAGCAACGCCGTCGAGCGGGCGGAGCTCGAAAGACGTCTGAGCGCGCTCCGCCGATCGAGTCAGTTGTAGCGGCCGCCGCTTATCCCGCTGATCGACCGTATCCGCTCGACGAGATCATCACGGTCACAGGCCGACGACGGGATTCGTAAGTGTTCCCACTCCCTCGATCTCGACCGCGACCGTGTCGCCGGGGCGGAGAAATCTCGGCGGGACGCGGGCGAAGCCGACACCCGGTGGGGTGCCGGTGAGGATCAGGTCGCCGGGCTCGAGCGTGATCGACGAGCTGATGTAGGCGATCACCTCGGCGACCGAGAAGATCATGTCGCCGGTCGTCGCATCCTGCATCACCTCGTCGTTGACGAGACACCGCATCCGCAGCTTCTGCGGGTCGGGGATCTCGCTCGCCGGGACGAGCGCCGGTCCGACGGGACAGAACGTGTCGAACGACTTTCCGCGCGTCCACTGGCCGTCGCTGAACTGGATGTCGCGCGCACTCACGTCGTTGGCGCAGATGTATCCCGCGACGAGGTCGAGCGCGCGCCTGACGGGGACGGGCCCCTTCACCATCCGGCCGATCACGACGCCGAGCTCGGCTTCGTAGTCGACCTCGGTGCTCTCTCTGGGGATCCTGATCGGCTCGCGGTCGCCGATGAGTGCGTTCGGCCACTTCGCGAACAGGAGCGGCCGTTCGGGTACCTCCATCTTCGACTCCGTGGCGTGGTCGTGGTAGTTGAGCCCGACGGCGATGATCTTGGATGGGCGGTCGATCCCGAGCGAGTGAGTGCGTTCGGCTGATGTCTGCTCTCTGAGGTTCAACCGAGTTCCTCCAGCGCCTGCTCCCACACCGCATCTGCGGCCCGGATGTAGTGCACCTTCTCGTACACCTCGAAGCTGGGGACACCCTTGCCCGGCACGTTGTCGCAGACGAGCCCGGCGGGCCGGCCCCGTTGCTCCTTTGCCCAGGCGAACGCATCCAGCACGTCGTCGATCGAGTTCGCGTCGAGTCGCCGCGCAGCGAAGCCGAATGCCTCGAGCTTCTCGGGCACGGGCTCGACTGTCATGACGTCGGCCGTCGCGCCGTCGGCCTGCATTCGGTTGTTGTCGACGAGAACGACCAGGTTGTCGAGCCGGTGATGTCCGGCCGACATGAAGGCCTCCCACACCTGCCCCTCCTGGAGCTCTCCATCGGAGAGCAGACAGTAGACGCGGGCTCCGCGCCCGTGGAGACGTTCTCCGAGCGCCATTCCGACGGCCTGCGAGACTCCCTGTCCCAGCGAGCCCCCGGTGATCTCGAAGCCCGGCGTCCCCTCGAGCGGGCTCTCCTCGATCCGCGACCCGTCCATCCCGTACGTCCGCAGCTCGTCGAGGTCGTAGACGCCTCGTTCGTGCAGCGCAGCGAACACGGCGATTGCACTGTGTCCGGTCGAGAGCACGAAATGGTCGAGGCCCTCGCGCAGCTCCGAGAAGTACAGGCACGCAATCAGGTCGGCCAGCCCGAGCCCCTGGCCCGCGTAGCCCTGGCCGCGCCCGCGGCACATCTCGAGCACCGTCCGACGGATCGCATGCGCGCGCTCCGCGAGCGTCGGGGTCGAGGTCGCGGCCGTCATCGGACGGCCTCCGCGATGCCCGCGGCGTCGAGGCCGAGCTGCCGCCGAATGTAGCCGAGCGATCCGGCCGGCGCCCAGCTGTCCGGCACGCCGAGCCGCCGGAGCCGCGTTCCCGGGCCGGCCTCGGCAAGCGCCTCTGCGACCGCCGAGCCGAGTCCGCCGATGATCGAGTGGTTCTCGATCGTCGCGACGGCGTCGAACCGGTTTGCGAACGACACCACCTGCTCGGCCGGGAAGGGCTTGAGCACGGGCACGTGGAGGATCGAGGCGCGGCCGTCGAGCAGTTCGACGGCCTCGAGCGCCCACTGCGTCGCGAGCCCCGTGCTCAGGATCCCGATGTCGCCGCCGTCGGCGACGAGACGCGGGCGAACCTCGAACCCCTCCGGCTCGAACAGCCTCGCGACCGATCCTCGCAGCCCGCGCAGGTAGACGGGGCCGTCGGCTGCGACGGCGAGGTCGAGCGCCGCGGCAAGCTCGGTGGCATCGGCAGGATCGACCACCGTCATCCCGGCGAGCGCCCGCATCAGGGCGAGATCGTCGATCGCCTGGTGCGTCGCCTTGAACGGAGTCGTGATGCCGGGCAGGAAGGCGACGACGATCCCGCGCGACGGCCCCGTCGCCAGCGCCATCGCCACCTGGTCGTACGCACGCCGGGTGGCGAACACGCCGTACGTGACCGCGATCGGCAGACGTCCGGTCTTCGCGAGCCCACCCGCAACTCCCATCATGTTCGCCTCTGCCATCCCGACCTGGAAGAAGCGGTCGGGAAACGCCTCCGCGAACGGCAGGACGTCCGTGTACTTCGAGAGGTCTGCGGACAGGACGACGACGTCCTCGCGTCTGCGGCCGAGGTCGACGAGCGCCGTGGCGAACGGCGCGTCGACCTCGACGAGCGTCGCCGACGTCATTGCTCGACCCTCACGATCACGTCTCCCACTCTTGCCTCGTCCCCCTCTTGCACGAGCACCTCCTTCACGGTTCCTGCGGTTCCTGCTTCGACTTCGTAGTTGGCCTTCTCCGACTCCACCTCGACGACGATCGAGTCGGATTCGACCCGGTCTCCGGGCGTGACGTGCACCGCGACGATGTCGACCTCGACGGTGGACATCCCCATCTTCGGGATCCGGACGTCCGTCATCGGCGGGCCGCCTGCGTCACGACGTCTCGGACGACCGCCGTGAGTCGCTCGCGGCTTGGCAGCGCGGCGAGCTCGAGCTCCACGGCGTACGAGATCGGCACGTCGGCTCGCGTGACGCGACGCGGCGGAGCATCGAGCGTCATCTCCTCCGCGGCCGTCGCGACGACCTCGGCCGCGAACCCGCAGCTGCGGCTCGCATCGTCGAACACGACGAGTCGTCGCGTGCGTTCGAGCGACTCTGCGAGCAGCTCCCAGTCGAATGGATGGAGTGTCCGAGGGTCGAGCACCTCGATCGACAGCTCGCCGGCCAGCTCGTCGGCGACCGCGAGCGCGTCGTGAACGAGGTGGCCGACGGCGACCACCGTGACATCGCTTCCCTCACGATGCACCCGCCCCTTGCCGAGCGGGATCGCGTACGGCCCTTCGGGGAGCTCGTCCCGGAGCGGCAGCGCGGCCGCGGGCGCGAAGAAGACGACAGGATCGTCGTCGCGGATCGCCGACACGAGCAGCCCGTACGCGTCGGAGGCGGTGGCGGGGACGACCGTTTTCACGCCGGCGTGGACGAAGAACGAGTACGGATTGTCGGAGTGCTGCGCGGCAAGGCCGAGACGGGCTCCCGAGCCTGGGACGAGGTAGACGACAGGGACCGAGGCCTGGCCACCGGTCATCAGCCGCAGCTTCTGCGCCTGGTTGACGATCTGCTCGAACGCGATGTAGAGCAGCGCCGGGATCTGGAACTCGACGACCGCGCGATGCCCTGCGAGTGCAGCGCCGGTCGCGAAGCCGGTGAACATCTGCTCCGAGATCGGCATGTCGAGCACGCGATCGTCGAAGTCGGCGGCGAGGCCCTTCGTGACTCCCCGCAGCGACTCGCGGACGTCCTCGCCGAGCACGACCAGCTTCGGGTCGGCCTCCATCTCGTCGCGGAGGGCCTTTGCCAGCGCCTGCAGGTAGCGCATGCGGATCACGAGGCGACACCGTCTCTTGGTCGAAGCCCGCTGGCGTAGACGAAGTCGAGCGCGCCTGCCGGGTCGGGTGCTGCGCTCGCACGCGCGAAGGCCACTGCGCCGTCGAGCAGCTCCTCGACCTCGGCGTCGATCCGCGTTCTGACCCCGTCGCCGAGCATCGCCCCGGCGGTGATGAGCGGATCCCGCTCCCGCCAGCGTGCGATCTCCTCCTCGGTCCGGTAGCCGAGCTTCATCGTCCGCTCGGCCGTGTGGTGACCGTAGAAGCGATAGGTACGGCACTCGAGGAAGGTCGGGCCGCCGTCCGCGCGCGCCCTTGCCACCGCGGCGGTCGCTGCAGCGAGCACCGCCTCGACGTCCATGCCGTCGACGCTCTCGGCCGCCATCCCGTACGCGGCCGCGCGCTCGACGAGCGACCCGGAGGTCGAACGCTCCTGCGACAGCGTCACCGCGTATCCGTTGTTCTCGCACACGAAGAGCACCGGCAGGCGCCAGCAGCGCGCAGAGGTTGAGCGTCTCGTGGAGCACGCCCTGGTTCGCGCCTCCTTCCCCGAAGAAGGTCGCTGCGACGACATTCGTGCCGTCCTGCCGGCCGGCCCACGCCGCCCCCGCCGCGAACGGCGCGCCCGCGGCGACGATCCCGTTGGCGCCGAGGATCCCGACGCTGAGATCGGCTACATGCATCGAGCCGCCGCGGCCGCGGTTCAGCCCGTCCACGCGTCCGAGCAGCTCGGCCATCATCCTCCGAACGTCGGCGCCCTTCGCGATCACGTGCCCGTGGCCGCGATGCGTCGAGGTGATGACGTCGCCTGGCGCCAGAGCGGCGCACACGCCTGTCGCGACCGCCTCCTGCCCGACGTACTCGTGGGTCACGCCGGCGATCTCGTTCGCGTTCACGAGATCGACGACGCGTTCCTCGAAGCGCCGAATCAGCCGCATCGTGCGATACAGGTCCTCCATCACGGCACCGCGTCCCTCGGCGTCTCGCCGCTGAGGATTCGCAACGCGTCTGCAAGCGGACGCTTGCGTACCTCGGCAAGCGCCTCTTCGCGAGTAGGCGGCGGAGTGGGGTGTGAGCACGACGTTGTCGAGGGAGCGCAGGGGATGATCCAGCGGGAGTGGCGTCTCCTCGAACACGTCGAGGGCTGCACCGCCGAGGGCACCGCTGCGCAGCGCATCGACGAGGGCGACGGTGTCGACGATCCCGCCACGCGCCGTGTTGATCAGGATCGCCGTCGGCTTCATCAGCGCGAGCTCGTCGCGACCGATCGTATGCCGCGTCTCTCTCGTGAGCGGCACGTGGAGGGACGCGAAGTTCGCCTCGCGCAGGAGGACGTCGCGCTCGACGGACTCGTCGGGGACGAACGGGTCGTGGACGAGCACCCGGAAGCCCAGCGCACGGGCCTTTTCCCCGACGTTCCGTCCGATGCGGCCGTAGCCGATCACGCCGAGAGTGAGGCCGCGGAGCCTGCGCATCGGAGAGAGCTCGCCGTACGATGGCCAGCCTCCGGCGCGGATCGCGCGGTCCGACTGCACGACGCGCCTGGCGCATGCCAGCAGCAGAGCGAGTGCATGATCGGCGACGTCGTCGACGCCGTAGTCCGGGACGTAGACGACTTCGATTCCGCGCTCGCGTGCCGCGTGAACGTCGATGTTGTCGTAGCCCGCGCCGCAGCGCGCGAGCACGCGTACGCCGTCGAGCTGCTCGATCGCCTCGCGCGGAAAGCGCGCGTGGTAGACGAAGACGACGTCCGCGCCGCGGGCGGCCAGCAGGACATCGCCGGGGTCGTGACCCGCAAGCTCGCGTAGCTCGACGCCGGCCGCTTCGAGGGTTGCACGATCCTCCACGTCGAATGGGAACCGGTCGGCGTCGGTGAGGAGGGCCGTCGGCATCAGGCGTTGGAGGTGCGAACCGTCGCGTCGTCGCGGCGGCGGACGTCGGGAAGGAGCGAGAGCCCGAGACCCGGGCGGTCGGGGATCGTCGCCTGCCCGTCGACGACCTCCGGCGGGTTGTCGACGACGTCGTGGTACCAGCCTTCGACGAAGCCGCGCACGACCTCCATCACCTTCGCGTTCGATGCGTGCGCGCAGAGTTGGAGCGAAGCGGCGAGGCAGACGGGCCCGGTGCAGTCGTGGGGAACGACCGGGAGGTGGTAGAGCGTCCGCGAGATCGGCGACCTTGCGCGCCTCGGTGAGGCCGCCGGTCCAGACGACGTCGACCATCACGAGCTGCGCGGCGCCGGCCTCGAGCACATCGCGATATGCCCATTTGCCGATCAGCCGCTCGCTGACCGCCTGCGGAACCCGCGTCTCGCGTGCGAGTCGCGCGAGGCTGCCGGCGCTCGTCGGCTGAAGCACGTCCTCGATCCAGGCGACGTCGTACGGCTCGAGTGCGCGGCAGATCGCAACCGCTGCGTTGAGATCCCACCGTGAGTGCGCCTCGATCATGACGTCCAGGCGTGAGCCGACCGTCCCGCGAATCGCCTCGACGCACGCGAGACCCGCGGCGAGCTGATCGGGTGTGAGGTCGTGGCCGACCGGCCCCATCGCCGACCAGCCGGCCGGGCCCGGTGACGAGCTCGGCCGCGATCTGCGGCGCGAACCGGTCCCACGGCCAGACCTTCATCCCGGCGAACCCCGCATCGGCCAGCTCGTCGGCGAGCTCTCCCGGTCGCTCGAGCCAGCCCTGCATGTCGAGATGCGGGCCGGCGTCGACGCACGTGTTGTAGGCGCGGATCGAATCGCGCACGCGGCCCGCCGAGGAGCGTCCCAACCGAGAGTCCGGTGCGCTTCCCGAGCAGGTCCCAGAGCGCGATGTCGAGTGCCGAGAGCGCTCGCGCCTCGGCACCCGCCCAGCCGTGGAAGTTCACGCACGCGAACACCGTCTGCCAGATCTGCTCGATGCGCTGCGCGTCCATCCCGAGGACGAGCGGGCCGATCAGGTCGTGGAGGACGGCCTCGACGGCGCCCGGCACGTAGTACGTCTCGCCGAGCCCGGTCACGCCCTCCTCGTCGGTCACCTCGACCCAGAGGATGTTCGGCTGCGACTGCGAGGCGAATCGTCTCGATGCGTTGAACCTTCGTGCGGGTCTCGCCCGGTGCGACGACCGCTGTCACAGCAGCGAGCCCCCGTTCACCTGGACGACGGTGCCCGTCATGAACGTCGAAAGCGGGGAGAGGAGGAACACGCACGCACCCGCGATCTCGTGCGGACGGCCGAGGCGGCCGAACAGCGTGCGTGCTCCCACGGCGGCCTTTTGCTCTGGCGTCGCCGCGCCGAGGGCGACCGTGTCGATCGGGCCCGGCGACACGGCGTTCACGCGCACACCGTGGGGCGAAACCTCGCGAGCGAGCGACTTCGTCATCGCGACGACGCCTCCCTTGGCGGCCGCGTAGTGGGCGGCCGGTGTGATCGAGCCGTACTCGCCTGCCGTCGACGCGAAATTGACGACGGAGCCGGCACCGCGCTCGACCATTCCCGGCAGGACGGTTCGGCACGTCACGAAGGCCGTGGTGAGGTTGCCGGCGATCGTCCGCGCCCACGCGTCCTCGTCGATCTCCTCGTACGGCAGCGGCGCCCACAGTCCCGCGCAGTTGACGATCCCGTCGGTCGGGCCGAGAGTCGCCTCGGCGCGTGCGTGAAACGCGCCGAACGACTCGCGTGACGACACGTCGGACGCCGCGCCGAGACAGTCGAGCTCCGATGCGAGCTCGGACACGCGGTCCTCCGAGAGGTCCGTGACGGCGACGCGTGCGCCGGCTCCGGCGAGCATCCGCGCGATCGTCGTGCCGATGCCGCCGGTTGCCCCGGTCAGGATCACGACGCGGCCTTCGAGGAGGCCGGTTGCGGCGCGGAGCGCCTCCCGCTCGGTCGATTCATCCTGCATTGGTCGCTCCTTCGTTGCCGAGCCGGCGCTCCCAGCCTTCGGCCCAGACGTTCAGGTACGCGTTCTCGTCGTACGGGTGGGCTAGCGCGACCTCGTCGACCAGGTCGAGCCCGAGGCCCGGCTCCGTCGGCAGCGACAGATGACCGGTCGCAGCATCGATCTCGGGGCGCCAGGTCACGAGATCCGCGGTCCACGGATCGTTGAACGGGTCGAAGTGCTCCTGGATCAGGAAGTTCGGGACGCAAGCGGCGAGCTGGAGGCACAACGCGGTCGCCACCGGGCCGCCGCTCTGGTGAGGCGCGATCCATGCGCCGGCGGCGCCGGCGAGGTGGCCGACGCCCAGCGCTGCGCCGAAGCCCCCGAGCGACATCGGCTCGGGCTGCCAGATCGAGACGCCGCCGCCCTTGGCGAGCGTGAAGAATTGGCCGGCGGTGTGGAACGTCTCGCCGGTCGCGACCCGCAGGCTCGTCCGGCGCGCCACGGCGGACGCAGGCTCTTCCCGCTCGCGTGTCGACGGCTCCTCCCACCAGTACACGCCGACGGGCTCGAAGGCCTGTGCGACTCGTACCGCCTCCGCCTCGGTGAAGCGCGCGTGGACGTCGATCAGGACCGCAACCTCGGGGAACCGCCGTCGTAGCTCGGAGACGATGTCCAGGGCGAGCGCGAGGTCATCGTCGGCGATGAAGCCCTGGGCCGTGCCGAAGGGGTCGACCTTGAGCGCCTTGAACCCAAGCTCGACCGCCTGTTGCGCTGCGGCCGCGAAGGCCTTGGGCGTCCGCTCGGTCCGGTACCAGCCGTTGGCGTAGCCGAGCACCGACTCGCGCACGCGGCCGCCGACCAGCGCGTGAATCGGCAGGCCGACTGACTTGCCGAGGATGTCCCAGCAGGCCGTTTCGATCGCTGCGACCGCGTGCTTGTGGAGATGGCCGCCGTCGTTCGACACGCTTTCGAGCAGGCGCTTGGCGAGCGGGATCGGGCGCGTCGGGTCCTCGCCGACCGCCAGGTGCTCGAGCTCGTGGACCGCGGCCTCGATCGTGCGGACGAACCCGTTCAACGTCCCTTCGCCGATGCCGCTCAGACCCTCGTCGGTGTGCACGCGCGCGAACAGCCAGTTCTTCCACCCGGCGCCGACCGTGATCGTCTCGACTCGGGTGATTCTCATCGCGTGACCGCCTCGCGGTTGGGGATCGTCGCCGCAGCGACCGTCACGAGGATGACGATCCCGTAGATGATCTGGAGCGCCGCCGGGTTGAGGTTGAGGATCGGGAGGAGCCCGGCGAGCACGGTGAGGATGAGTGCGCCTGCGACCGTGCCGAGGTAGTGCCCTGACCCGCCGAGGATCGACGCGCCGCCGATCGCGACGGCGGCGACCGACGAGAAGAGGTACGGATCACCCATGCCGAGGTACGCCTGTCCGACGTAGCCGGTGAGGACGATGCCGGCAAGAGCTGCGCTGGTCCCGGAGATGACGTACGTGATCACCGTGACGCGAGAGGTCGCGACGCCGGAGAACTGCGCGACCGTGCGATTCGTGCCGAGGGCGTACAGGTGGCGCCCGAACGCGGTCCAGGTCAAGACCATCGTCGCGATGGCCACCAGCGCGAGCCAGAGGATGGTGTCCGCAGGGATCGGGCCGACCCGCCCGGTCGCGAGCGACTGGATCGCGGGCGGCGCACCTGCGGTGGGCGCCCCGTTCGTGTAGAGCAGGAGCGCGCCGGACAGGATCACGTTCATCCCCAACGTCATGATGATCGGCGAGACGCCGAGGAATGCGATCCCGACGCCGTTGGTCACGCCGACGAGCGCGCCCATCCCCAGGACGAGCGGAATCGCCCAGATGAGCGGCCCGTTCTTGCCGTTTGCAAACAGCGTCATCAGGATGGCGGCACCGTTCAGCGTCCATGGGATCGACAGGTCGATGCCGCCGCCGAGGATCACGAACGTCTGCCCGAGCGCGACGATGCCGATGAACGACGCCTCGATCAGCAGGATGCGGATGTGGTTCGCGCTCGCGAACCCGGTCGAGAACGCGCTGGTCGCCGCGAACAGGACCAGGGCGCCGAAGTACGCGAAGATGATGCTGCGGTTTCCTGCGAGCCGGCGGAGCACGAGCGAGCGATTCATACGACCCCCCGGCGCCGGACGTACAGCTCGATCAGCGAGTTTGCGAGCACCGCCAGGATGAGGAGCAGCCCGGTCACCACCGGCGTCCAGAACGAGGAGATGTTGAGCGTGA
Source organism: uncultured Thermoleophilia bacterium (assembly GCA_963774355.1). Taxonomy (GTDB): domain Bacteria; phylum Actinomycetota; class Thermoleophilia; order Gaiellales; family Gaiellaceae; genus PALSA-600. Next base: position 303,860 of record CAVZER010000005.1, read on the forward strand.
AGATCACGCTCGCGATCAGCGTCAGGATGAACGCGCCGGCGATCGTCCCACCGATTCCGCCGCGTCCGCCGAACAGGCTCGTGCCGCCGATGACGACGGCCGCGACCGAGTCGAGGATGTAGTCGTTGCCGACGGTCGGCGAGCCCGACGCGGTCTGCGTGACGAGGTAGAGCCCGCCGAGGGCTGCGAAGAGCCCCGACAGTGCGTACGCCGTGGTGGTCGTGCGCCGCGTCGGCACCCCGGACAGGTACGCGGAGTTCTCGCTCGAACCGGTGGCGCGGATCGCGATTCCCGTGCGTATCCGTTTGAACCAGGCCCAGAACACGACGAGCGCCAGGATCATCCAGACCGGTGTCGTCAGGGAGAGGACGCTGCCGTTCGAGATGTCGATCAACCTCTGGGGGATCGTCCCGCCCTCGGTCGGCAGGATCCACAGTGCCGCGCCGCTCCAGATCGACCACGTCGCGAGCGTGACGATGAACGGCTGGAGCCGCAGGCGCGACACGAGCAGGCCGTTCAGCGCGCCGAGCGTCGGGCCGAGCAGCACGATCGCCGCGAGCCACGCAGCGACCGCGAGCCCGTGTCCGTTGAGGCGCGTCGCGGCGAGGGCCGTCGTGAGGCTGACGACGCCACCGACCGACAGGTCGATGCCGCCGAGCAGGATGACGATCGTCTGCCCCGCCGCGACCAGCAGCAGCGTCATCACCGCGGCCGCCTGGATGTTCAGCTCCTCCAGCGTGAAGACCGAGTTGCCGACCGTGCCGTAGACGAGGACGAGTGCGAGCAGCATCGCGTACGGCACGACGATCGGAGCGACCTTGAGGGCGAGATCGACGCGCCGGCGGTCGCCCCGCGCGACGCCGGAGGCCTCCTCGGCCTCTGGTGCAGCGACGTGCGTGGGGCTGTCGAGACGCGGCCGCGGGCGTCACGCCACCTTCCCGTGCGCGATCGCTGCGCGCAGGATCGCGTCCTCGGTGATCTCGCTTCCCGACAAAAGGCCGCTGACCGTTCCGTCGGCGAGGACCGCGACGCGATCTGCCACGTGCAGCAACTCCTGCGTGTCGGTCGAGAAGAAGAGGATCGCGTATCCCTCGTCGGCGAGGTTTCGCATCAGTCGGAAGATCTCGCCCTTGGTGCCGACGTCGACGCCGCGCGTCAAGTCGTAGAGCAGGAGCACGTGCGCCTCCGTGAGCAGGAGCTTGGCGATCACCACTTTCTGCTGGTTCCCGCCGGAGAGGCTCGCCACCGGCTGCTCGGGGTCCGCGAGCACGATGTTCAGCTGTCGCACCGCTTCGTCGACGAGCGCGCGTTCCTGCTTCAGGTCGAGGATGCCGTGGCGGGCGAACCGGCGCGCAACCGCCAGCGTCACGTTCTCCCGCACGCTCTTCGGCAGCAGGAGGCCCTGGTTCTGCCGATCCTCGGGGACAAGTGCGAGCCCGATCCCGGCGTTGAGCGCCTGGCGCGGGCTGTTGATCCGCACGCGCCGCCCGCCGACCTCGATGCTTCCCTGGGCGCGCAGGACACCGAAGAGCGACAGGAAGAGCTCGAGCTGTCCTTGCCCCTGGAGCCCGCCGACCCCGAGAACCTCGCCGGCGTGGACGTCGAGGTCGACGTCGCGCAGACGATGGCCGAGGCGGAGCCCGCGCACGCGCAGCGCGACGTCCTCGCGAACGCTCTGTCCCTTCTCGGGGTAGAGCCGCTCGAGCCGCCTGCCGAGCATCATCGCCACGATCTCGTCCTCGGTTGCCTCCGCCGCCGGCCGGGTGCCCACCGTGGCGCCGTTGCGAAAGACCGTGATCCGGTCCGCGACCCGCTGCACCTCACTGAGACGGTGCGAGATGTAGATGACGATCATCCCGGTCTCCGCGAGGCGGCGGGCCAGGCCCGACGAGCCACTCGACCTCGCGCGGAGCCAGCGCCGACGTCGCCTCGTCCAGAATCAGCACGCGCGGCTCCGTCGCCACCGCTTTCGCGATCTCGACCAGCTGACGCTCCGCGACCGAGAGCCCTCGCACCTCGCGGCGCGGATCGACGACCGGGAAGGCGAGGCGCTCGAACAAGCGCTCGGTGTCCCGCACGAGCTTGCGGCCTCGGACGGTTCGTAGGGGGGTCAACGGCTCGTGGCGGAACCAGATGTTCTCGGCGACGGTGAGGTCGGGGACGAGGGAGAGCTCCTGGAAGACCGCGGCCACGCCGGCGCGAGCTGCCGCACGTGGGCTGCCGGGCGCGAGCGGCTTGCCCGAGCAGCATCAGCGACCCGTCGTCCGGTGCGACCGCCCCGGTGAGGATCTTGATGAACGTGCTCTTGCCCGCCCCGTTCTCGCCGAGCAGCGCGTGCACCTCACCGGCCTCTGCCTCGAAGTCCACGGCGTCGAGCGCCTGGACGCCGCCGAAGCTCTTCGAGACGCCGCGCGCCTCCAGGTCGGCCACTACGCGTCCATTCCCCAGCGGAACTGCGAAACGACCTCCGGGCCGTCGTCACGAACGATGACGACCCGCTCGCAGCGCGCTCCCGTCCCGAGGTCGCCGCCGTAGCACGCCGGGCTCGACGGAGAAGACCATCCCGGCCTGGATGGGCGAGTGGTCGTACGAGACGAGGCGTGGTTCCTCGTTCACCGTCACGCCGATCTGATGTCCGGTGTAGTGGGCGGGCTCGAAGCCGTCCGCGGCGAAGGCGGCTCGGGCAGCCTCGTTCGCATCGCTCGCGACCCGTCCCGGGCGGAGCTCCGCCACGGCGGCTTCGAACGCGTTCCGCGCGGCGCGGAAGAACCGAGCCTGGGCAGCTGTCGGCTCCGCTTCGACCGCGGTCACGTTCGTGCAGTCCGACCAGTAGCCGCGAACGCGGACGCTCAGGTCCATCAGGACCGTGTCGCCGCGCTCGAGGTCGCGGTCGACGGGGCCGCCGGGATAGCGAAGCCGGCCGGTGCGCGGGCCCGACACGAGCTCGCCTGCCCAAGGCACCGGCTGGCCGGCCGCGCGGTCGACATGCGTGAGGACGTCGCCCATCAGCTCGAGCTCGTTGCGCCCCGTGGTCGCGCCCGCCACCATCGCTTCGTGGCCCGCGTCGCAGACGCGCGCTGCGTCCTTGAGAAGGGCGATCTCGCGCTCCGTCTTCAGGAGGCGCGCCCGGCGAACCGCGGGTCGAAGATCGACGACAGGGCGTCCGGCGAGCGTCTGCTCCACGTCCACCGGCGTCCAGCTCGGGTCGATTGCGACCGTGTCGCCGCCGCTGATGCCGAGGTCCCGCAGCGCGGTCGTGATCGCTTCGACGAAACGGGCCCGGCCGTCGACCTGCTCGAAGTGCCCGAAGCCGTCGACGAGCACGGTCGCGTCGGCGAGGCTCATCTCCTCGGCGCGCGCCAGGTATGCACCGGGCGAGAGCAGGATCGTCGTCCCGTCCTGCCCGACGATCGCAAGGGCCGGGCCGTAGGCGAACGCCGCGCCCGCATCGATCGCCGGGGGCACTTCGAAGCCTGTCGCGTGACAGATATCCTCGGCGCGCACCAGCACTGCGGCGGCCGCGCCGATCGCGCGCAGCTCCGCTCCGAGCCGTTCACTTTCCGCTATCACACGATCCTCCGAGCCTTGTACTTGAAGCCGCGGCGAACCTACCGTACAGTGGCCAAGTGGTCAAACCAGTCGAGCTGACGACGGAACCGCAGTTCGCGGCGATCCCGCGGAACGCGGTGGCCCATTCCGCCATCGCGACGATCAAGGACATGATCGTGCGCGGCGAGCTGCGGGCGGGCCAGCGCCTCCCGGCGGAGCGCGACCTCGCCGTGCAGCTCGCGCTCAGCCGCCCGTCGCTGCGCGAGGCGATCCGCGCGCTGATTGCGCTGAACATCCTCGAAAGCAAGCATGGGGAGGGAACCTTCGTCAGCTCACTCGACGCCGAGCTCCTCTCGGAGCCGATCGACTTCGTTCTGCAGGTAAACGACGACGCCTTGATCTCGCTGTTCGAGGCGCGGCGCGTTCTCGAGGCCGGTGTTGCGGCGCTTGCCGCCGAACGGGCGACGGACCTGGAGCTCTCCGAGCTCGATGACTTCGTCAAGGAAGGACGTCGAAAGGTCAACGACGCGGAGGCGTTCATCGAGCACGACGTCGAGTTTCACGCACGCCTGCGCCGTTTCGCGCGGAGCCCGGTCCTCTCGAGCCTCCTCTCGAGCGTCAGCACGCTGTCGATCGCGAGCCGTCGCCGCACGGCCCAGGACGCCGGCGACGCGGACCCGCGCGCTCGCCGACCACGACGCGATGGCCAAAGCGCTCCGCGCACGGGACGGCGCGGCCGCCGAGTCGCTGATGGTCGCGCACCTCGAGCACGTCCTCAATGCCCTGAAAAAGGCTTGAACAAGCCTTACTGAGCCGTGTAGCCGCCGTCGACGGCGAGCACGTGGCCGGTCACCATCGAGGCTGCGTCACTGGCCAGGAACAGCGCCGGGCCGACGATCTCATCCGGCAATCCGAACCGTCCATTCGGCGTGAGCCCGAGGAGGCGGTCGTACACCTGTGGGCGCTCGGGACGATTGCGGCGGACGAGCTCGGTATCGAAGGTGCTCGGCGCGATCGCGTTGACGCGCACGCCCCGGCTCGCCCACTCGACGGCCAGCGCGCGCGTCAGCTGGACGATGCCGCCCTTGCTGGCGACGTAGGCGATCGTGCCCGGGAAACCGACGAGCCCCAGCGTCGAGGCGACGTTGACGATCGACCCGGAGCTCGCGGCGACCATGCGCCGACCGGCCGCGCGGCAAGCAGGTGAACGTGCCGGTCAGGTTGACCTGCAGGACTCGATCCCAGAGCTCGTCGGGATAGTCCTCGGTCGGGCTCCATCCACCGATGCCGGCCGCGTTCACGAGGACGTCGACACGGTCGATCTCGGCGAACGCTCTCTCGACGGATTCGCGGTCGGTGACGTCGACGGTCATGCGGAGGATCTCGGGGTCGAGGCGCTCGAGCGCCTCGCTGTCGCGGTCGAGCGCGACGACGTCGGCGCCCGCCTCGAGGAACGCACCGGCGATCGCGCTCCCAAGGCCGCTGGCGCCGCCCGTGACCACGGCGCGGCGACCGTCCAGACGGAATAACGTGGCCAAGTGGCTTGACCTTTCCATCGAAGGAAGCATATGCTCCGCGGCGTCATCGGTCGTCAACCAGGAGGCTTCACATGCACCGTCGCCTGATCGCGGCGCTCCTCGCGGGCACGGTACTCGCCGGCGCCGTTGTGCTCGCCGCGAGCGCACGTCCAACCACATCGTCCGCGCAAGCGGCAAAGAAGTACACGATCTACCTCTCGAACAACTTCCTCGGCAACGACTGGCGCCAGCAGATGGAGCGCGTTGCGAAGGTCTCCGTCTCGAAGGGGCCACTTGCCGGGCGCGTCGATCTGAAGGTCGAGAACGTCGACAACACCGTGCAGGCTCAGATCAACTCGCTCAACAACATCATCCAGCAGCGTCCTGACGCGATCCTGGTCGACGCCGGGTCGGCAACAGCTTTGAACCCGACCCTGCAGCGGGCCTGCAACCTCGGAATCCTCGTGATCTCGTTCGATCAGATCGTCACCTCGCCCTGCGCGTACAAGGTCGAGAGCGATTGGAACGCGATTCCCCGCGTCCAGGCTGCATGGATGGCGAAGCAGTTGCACGGCAAGGGCAAGGTGTTCATGGATCTCGGTCTTGCCGGCGCCCCCATCTCCGCGCAGATCTCGAATGGATACAAGGCCGTGCTGAAGAAGTACCCGGGGATCAAGGTTGTCGGGACGTTCAACGGCAACTACGCCCTCGGCCCCGAGCAGGCGGGCGTCGCAAGCCTGCTGTCCGCGCACCCAGACGTGGACGGCATCTTCACGCAGGGCTACGGATCGGGCGCACTGAAGGCCCTCCAGCAGGCCGGCCATGCTCCGGTTCCCGTGACCGGATTCTCCTACAACTCGTCGGCGATCGATTGCGCCAAGACCAAGGGCGCGAAGTGCATCCTCGGCGCGAATCCGGCATACCTCTCGTCGACGGCGATCAAGCTTGCGGTTGACACGCTCGACGGCAAGCTGAAGAAGAAGCCGGCGCTCGTGCTGCTGTACACGCCGTACCTCACGACGAACCCGACGGCGATCAGTGGCTACGGCTACTCGAAGCAGGAAAAGATCGTCCTCGGCAAGACGGCGTTCCCGTCGCTCGCACCGGGCCTCACCCTCCCGGTGAGCCCGACGTGGGTGAACATCACCCCACAGGAGGCCGCGGGCTAGCCGCTCCCGGCATTCAGTTCGAAGACGCCCCTCCGGTCAGGACGACGGAGGGGCGTCGTCGTTTCGCACCACGCCGACAACGCGCTTGGCAATTCGCGGCTGCTGACCGCCGGCACGGCCGCCTGCGCGCAGGCTCCGCGGGGAGAGCCAGAGCTCGCCTCAGCCTGGCGCAGCCGCCGCTACGCCGCGACCAGCGCGTCGATGTCGGCTGCAGCGCCGGCGAGAGCCTCGCGAATGTCCAGCCGCCCGGCGTAGGCGTCGAGGAGAGCCTCGACCCATCGGCCCGCTATCCGCAGGTAGCCGGGCGTGGGGGTGACGAGCACGAACGCCTCGCGCTCGATCAGCCGGCGCGCGACGTCGTAGAAGTCGCCCCAGGGTCGAGCGTGCTCCCGGAAGCGGCCGTCGTCCCAGATGCTCGTCCGCGTCGGGTTCATGTTCCCCTCGAACGCCGAGCGAAGTAGGAACTCCTTCGAGCTCGCCCATTCGACGAAGCGCCACGCCGAGGTCGCATCCCTTGCATGCGCGTTCACGACCAGTGACCACGTCCACAGGTTGGGGCGACGCGCTCCGTCAGGGCCGACCGGCGGCAGCGCATACGCGATCTCCCCGACGAGGGAGGACGTCTTCGGATCTTCGAAGTACGCCACGTAGTGGTCCGAGTCGACGATCAGGCCGTACCGGCCTCGCGCGAAGTCGAGCGCGAGCTCGTACCAGCGCTGGTCGAGCCAGTCGGTCGGGCCGGCGCAGTGCAGCGCATCGATGAACTCGCGGGTGATTCGAACGGCATCGTCGGAGGAGATCGCGCAGGAGCCGCCCTCGAAGTCGCGCCCACCGCACGACCAAAGCTGCGTGGCGTACCCGGTGTACATCGTGTGCCATGCCGCAGTGCCGCGTTGAGCGAATCCGCGGGACTCGCCGCCGGCACTCGCGATGCGCGTCGCGACGTCGAGGTACTCGGCCCAGGTCGTCGGGACGTCGACGCCCGCCGCATCAAGAATCCGGGGAACGTACGCGAGGTTGTACGACTCGCAGTTGACCGGGACCTCGAGCAACGATCCTTCGCCGAGCGGATCGCCGAAGCGGCCCGACCACCTGTTGCACGCGATGAGACGGTCGATGAAGTCGCCCGCGTCCCAGCTGTCGCTCGACCGGTCGACGAGATCGTCGAGCGGACGGACGAAACCGGCGGCGAGGTGATCCCACATCAGCACCGGTCCGGACATGTAGACGTCGGCAGCGCCGTCGCCCTCGAGCAGGTGGCGAATGTCGTTCGAGAAATAGAGATCGCTCGGAACGATCCGGATGTCGAGATCGAGCCCGGTTCGCTCCTCGAACTCCGGCGCATGCCGCTCGACGCTCGCAACGTATGCGTCCGTGTCCGGGCCGAGGAACCTGACACGCATCGGCGTCGAGCCTAACCGCTAGCAGCTGGGACAAGCCTCACCCGGGCTACCGTGGTCAGCGTGGATGAGCGCCAGTTCGAGCTGTGTGTCCAGGCGGCGGTCGACTCGCTGCCCGGCGAGTTGCGCTCTCGGATGTCGAACGTCGCTATCGCGATCGACGACGACGCGCCGTCGGGTAGTCGGTTGCTTGGCCTCTACCAGGGGATCCCGCTCACGCGCCGCAGCTCGTGGTATGCGGGCGCTCTCCCGGACAAGATCACCATCTACCGTCGGCCGCTCGAGCGCCTGTACGGGGATGACGAGGCGAGGCTTCGCGCCGAGATCCGTCGTGTGGTGTTGCACGAGATCGCACACCACTTCGGGATCAGCGACGAGCGGCTCGTCGAGCTCGACCGCTATTGATCCTTGTCAGATGACTCGCGCGGCGAGGCGGTGCGGTGGTTGTGCGCGATTCAGTGAACCGGCATCGCGTAGCGGGACGTTGCTGGCGCGCGGCTTCGCCGAGCGCGCGTCTCGGCTCTCAGCGCACGATGCATGGAACTTCGGAGCCCGGAGTCTGTAACGGAGTCGGAGAATATTCGCCGTCAGAAGAGGCCACCGGCGCGACGCCAGCAGCCGGGCCCCTGGAACACTCATCCGACTCCGTGCTTACGAGTATCTGCTTCCGCAGCGAACTTAGGAAGGCCGCTCGGCGGCGAGCGAGTGCAGAGACTCTTCCGGGGCGCGGGACTGGATCAGCCCGGTTGTGTCATGGCGGTTCGGTACCGCTCTCTGCACGATGGGACGTGATGAGGTCAACACCGAACTGGCCGGGCTGGCGTGAGCCGGACCGGCGTGCGCCCTTCAAGATCCCACGCGCGCTGAAACACTCGGCGACGCGCGCGAGCGTCGAGCCCTCCTTGAACGGCTCCAAGCCGGCGTTTGCTGCAACCGGTGAGGCGCGGCTCCGGGTCACCGACACTGAGTAGGCAGAGCGCAAGCTCTTCACCTCCCTTTTCCAAGAGTTCATCCCGCCACACCATGCATCGAGCGCGTAGTCGTAGACTCGCGGCGTGGCGGCCTGTCCTGGCTGTGGTACGGAGCTTCCGGGCGAGTTTCCGTTCTGTCCGTTCTGTGCCGCGCCGCTGACCGCCGCGCCGTCGGCGTCCTCACGCGAGGAGCGGAAGGTCGTTTCGGTGCTGTTCTGCGACCTCGTTGGGTTCACGGCGGCTTCGGAAGCCGTCGATCCCGAGGACGTGCGGGCGCGGCTGCGCCCTTATCACGGCCGGCTGCGCGAGGAGATCGAGCGGTTTGGCGGCACGGTCGAGAAGTTCGTCGGTGATGCGGTGATGGCGGTCTTCGGGGCGCCCGTCGGCGCACGAGGACGACGCGGAGCGGGCGGTCAGGGCGGCTCTGCGGATCCTTGAGGCGATCGCCGAGTTGAACGAAGCGGATGCGGGCCTCGGGCTCCAGGTGCGGATCGGGATCAACACCGGCGAGGCTGTCGTCTCGCTTGGCGCTCGACCGGAGACCGGCGAAGGCGTTCGTCGCCGGTGACGTTGTGAACACCGCATCACGCTTGCAGGGGGTCGCGCCGGTGAACGGTGTCGTTGTGTCGGAACAGACGCACCGCCAGACGGAGCAGGTGTTCGAGTACGAGTTGCTGCGAGCCTGTGACGGTGAAGGGCAAGTCGAAGCCGCTCCCGCTCTTTCTGCCGCTGCGGGCTCGCGCGGAGTTCGGTAGGGATGTCATCCGTTCACACACGACCCCGTTGATCGGAAGGGATCTGGAGCGCTCGCTCCTCGTTGGGACGTTTCGAGCGGGCGGCGCAGCAGCGTTCGTGTCAGCTCGTGACGCTGGTCGGGGAGCCCGGCGTGGGGAAGAGCCGCATGGTTGCCGAGCTGCTGCGTCACGTCGACGCCGAGTCGGACCTGATCAGATGGCGGCAGGGCCGATGCCTGCCGTACGGGGACGGCATCGCGTTCTGGGCGCTGGGCGAGATCGTGAAGGCCGAGTGCGGCATCCTCGAATCGGACACGCCTGCGGAAGTCGCTGCCAAGCTCGACCAGGCCGTTGCCGCAGACGACCCAGAGCGGGCCTGGCTGCTCGCCCGCCTGGCGACCACTCGTCGGGGCACCCGGCGATCCGGTCAGCCAGGAGGAGTCGTTCGCCGCGTGGCGTCGCTTCTGCGAAGGTCTCGCTGCCGAGCGCACGACTGTGCTCGTCTTCGAGGATCTGCACTGGGCCGACCCGGCGCTGCTGGCGTTTCTCGAGCATCTTGCCGACTGGGCCGAGGGCGTGCCGCTGCTGCTCCTCTGCACCGCGCGGCCCGAGCTGTACGAGCAGCATCCCACTTTCGGCGCCAACGCCCGGAACGCGCAGCGGATCAACCTCTCCCCGCTGAGCGACGCAGAGACCGCGCAGCTCGTATCGTCGCTGCTCGAGCGGGCCGTGCTCCCCGCCGAGACGCAACAGCTGCTGCTCGAGCAGGCAGGTGGCAACCCGCTTTACGCGGAGGAGTTCGTCCGGCTGCTCGCCGACCGCGGCCGGCTCGGCGACGGGGTCGAGGTACCCGATTCGGTGCAGGCGCTGATCGCCGCCCGCCTCGACACGCTTTCTCCGGATCGAAAGAGCATGCTCCAGGACGCCTCGGTGCTGGGCAAGGTCTTCTGGGCCGGCGCGGTCACGACGATGGGCGGCCGCGATGCGCATGACGTCGAACTGGCGCTTCACGAACTCTCGCGCAAGGAGCTTGTGCGCCCCGCTCGCGCCAGCTCGATGGAGGGCGAGCGCGAGTTTGGCTTCTGGCACGTCCTGGTGCGTGACGTCTGCTACGGGCAGATCCCCCGCGCAGCACGGGCCGCCCGCCACCTCGCGGCCGCCGGCTGGATCGAGGAGAAGGCAGGCGAGCGGGCCGAGGACCTGGCCGACGTGCTTGCCCATCACTACCATGCCGCGCTCGAGTTGAACGAGGCGGCCGGCCTTGGCGGGCAGGAGGACCTGCAAGCGACGGTCGTTCGCTTCCTGACGCTGGCAGCCGAACGAACACTCTCGCTCGACGTAGAACAGGCCGAGCGGCAGCTCGCCCGCGCCCTGGAGCTCTGCCCCGATGGCGCTCCGGAGCGCGCATTGTTGCTGGAGCGGTGGGCGCAGGCCATCCAGCAGCGGGGTCGGCTGCAGGAGGCAAAAAAGGTGAACGAGCGGGCCCTCAAGCTCTATCGCGCGCGTGGCGAGCTCGTGGCGGTCGGCCGCGTCCTGACCCGCCTTGGGAACGTCACTCACCGACTCGGCGACCCACGCTGCGAGGAGGTGATCGCCGAGGCGGTCCAGGTGCTCGAAGCTGAGCCTGCCGGGCCGGAACTCGTCGCAGCCTTAACCTACGCGGCCGGGCGTCGGATGTTCACGGACGAGGACGAGAAGGCGATCGCCGGCGCCGAGCGGGCGCTCGCGCTCGCCGCGGAGCTCGTTCTCCCGGTGCCAGCGTTCGCGCTCCATATCCGCGGTGTCGCACGCAGCCATCTGGGCGACGCGCGCGGCGTCGACGACCTGCGCGAGGCGCTCCGGCTCGCGCTGGAGCAGGGCCTCGGGCGCGAGACCGCCGTCATCCACGGCAACCTCTCGGGGTCGACCTGGGTCTTCCACGGCCCGCTCGCCGGTCTCGAGGTCCTACGCGAGGCGATCGCGTTCTGCGAGAGGCGCGGCATGACCGAGATGGTCCTGCAGAACCGCTCCGGCATCCCGTCCTTCTTTGCCGAGCTCGGTCAGGTTGCGGAGGCGCTCGCCGAGGCCGCACCGCTTGCCGACACGATCAAGGCAGGCGGGGACGTATCCTGGATCTACGTGCGCGCGTTGCAGCTGCGGCTGCTCGCCGAGACGGGCGCTCATGACCACGCACCGGACCCGGAGCCGCTGCTCGCCGCCGCCCGCGAGGCCGGTCTGCTCATCTGGGGGACGGAGGCGGTTGCCGCCGCCGCGCAGCTCCGTCGCGCGCAAGGGCGGCCCGAGGACGCCAAGGCCCTCCTCAACGAGCTCGCCGGGGCCCCGGACTTCCGGCCGGAGCTCGTCCCCTCGCAAGAACGGCCGCTGCTCGTACGTCTGGCGCTCAGCCTCGGCGAAACGGAGCTCGCACACCGTCTCGTGGACGGCGTCGAGACTCACGGCCGGCCTCCGGACGACCACGCGTTCGTTTCCGCGCGAGCCCAGCTCGCCGAAGCCGATCAGCAGCACGTCAATGCGGCCCGGCTCTACGGCGACGCCGCGACGCGGTGGGGTGAGTTCGGCGTCGTGCCCGAGCGCGCTTATGCGCTCCTCGGCCGGGGCCGCTGCTTGTCCGCGCTCGGCGACGCGGCCGCCGAAGCGCCGCTCGCCCAAGCCCGCGACCTCTTCGCGTCGATGGGCTACAAGCCAGCACTCGCCGAGACCGACAGGCTTCTCGCAGAGATGATCACGCAGACCGCGTAAGTCTCCTATTGCTCTTGCGGGCATCCCAGTCACTGTCGTTGGCAGAGCCAGAGCTCTCCCAACGTGCACGCGCGCGTCGCGCTGATGTTCGCACCTCGTTCGCGCAGACGAGAAACAGCTGTCCGCCAGGTAGAGCGACGCCTCGAATCGCCCATCGCAGTCGACGCAAGCTTTGGGAACCTCGCTTGTCGCACCGCAGTCGCTCGTCCCAGTCCGTCCCTCGGCCTCCGCGAGCTTGAACGGGAGCGGGAAGACCTAGTGCGGGTCACCGCCTAGCGTTTCGCCTGCCGCGGGTATTTACTCTCCTCAGCCGTACCTCTGCGGCCTGGGGAGGCGGGCGCCATCCAGGGGAGGGAGTGGGCGCCCGCCTCACTAAGAGAGAGGCGTTACGTGTGGCCGCCGGATGTCTCTCGTCCGGGCCTGTTTAGGCATGAGATCGCAAGACCTGGCAAGTCGTCGCCCTCGTGCCCGCGCCACCATGACGCTTGATCGGCTGGCCCGTCAAGAAGCCTCGGGAAAGGAATGGTGGCAAATTCCGGACGAACTTCGGGGCGGGCGTCTGAGTCCAGGCGGGCTCTTTCGCAACCTGTCGGCTGCGGGTTCGACCTAGCCGAATTGACTGTTGCCATATGTGGCGGAGGCTGGAAGGGTCCCGTTTGGCGTACCCGAAGCGAGTCTTCTCGGGGAGGTTGATCATGGCGGCTTCTGGCGACGAACGCGGTCGGATGGGTTCCCGCGGGATTCTGGCGAGCAGAGGGATCCGGTCGGCGGTTTCGATCCTCACGACGGTCGCGGCCGGGCTCGTGTTGGCGCCGGCTGCATTCTCCGCGGCCCCGGGGCTCGTTGGCGCGTACGGCTTCGAAGAGGGGGCGGGCGCGGTTGTCGGTGACGCGTCGGGCGCGGGAAACAACGGGACGATCGCGCACGCGAGCTGGACGAGCTCGGGCGTGTACGGCGGGGCGCTGAACGTGGATGGCTCCGGGCCGGGCGTGATCGTGCCTGATTCGTCTTCGCTTCATCTCGGGCGGGGGATGACGCTCGAGGCCTGGGTGAACCCGACGGTGGTCGACGAGCAGTGGCGCGACGTCGTCTACAAGGGCGACGACAACTACTTCCTGGAAGCGACCTCGCCCGGGGATGCCCCGGCCGCGGGAGGCACCTTCAGAGGCCGGGGCACGAACGTCTTCGCGACGGCTCCGCTGGCGACGGGCATGTGGACGTACCTCGCCGTCACGTATGACGGCCAGGCCCTCCGCCTCTACGTCAACGGTGACGAGGTCTCGAGCGTGGCTCGGACGGGACGGATCGCGGCGTCCGGTCGTCCGCTCGAGCTCGGCGGTGACAGCATCTACGGGCAGGGCTTCCAGGGTTCGATCGACGAGGTGCGCGTCTACAACGTCGCGCGGACCCCGGACGAGATCCGATCCGACATGGAGACGCCGGTCGTCTCGGGAACGGCCCGTGATACCGAGCCGCCGTCGGCTCCCGGCACACTGAAGGCGACACCGGTCAGCGTCGGCGAGATCGACCTTTCCTGGGATGCGTCCACGGACGACGTCGGCGTGACCGGCTACCAGATCGAACGCTGTCAGGGCTCGGGCTGCAGCGACTACGCGCAGATCGGAACGTCCACGGGGACCAGCTACAGCGATACCACCACGAGCCCCGACACGAGCTACAGCTACCGCGTCCGCGCCGAAGATGCCGCCGGGAACACGGGCGACTACTCGAACAGCGCGAGCGCGACCACTCCGACCGCCACCGCCCCCGCCGGCCCGGGACCGCTGCACGTCGACCCGACCGGCCGGTACCTCGTCGACGGGAACGGCACCCCTTTCCTGATGACCGGCGACTCGCCGCAGGCGCTGATCGGCAACCTGACGGAGTCCGACGCCGAGCTCTTCTTCTCGACGCGCAGGGCGCAGGGGTTCAACACCGTCTGGATCAACCTGCTCTGCAACGGCTACACGGGATGTCGGCAGGACGGCGAAACGTGGGACGGCATCGCGCCGTTCACGACGCCGGGCGATCTCTCGACGCCGAACGAGGCCTACTTCTCGCGGGTCGATCAGATGATCCAGCTCGCCGCGCAGTACGGATTCGTCGTGCTTCTCGACCCGGCGGAGACCGGCGGCTGGCTGGACACGCTCGTCTCGAACGGCGTCGACAAGGATCGCGCCTACGGGCAGTACCTGGGCCGGCGCTACGCCGCCTTCTCGAACATCATCTGGATGAGCGGCAACGACTACCAATCGTACGGCCCAGGAAACGATCCCTACGTGACGGCCGTCGCACAGGGCATCCGCGACACCGACCCCTCGGCACTCCAGACCGTGGAGCTCAACTACTTCACGAGCGGCTCGCTCGACGATCCCGCCTGGGCGCCGCTGATCGACCTCAACGCCTCCTACACCTACGACCCGACCTACATCCAGGTGCTGAACGACTACGACCGGAGCAACTTCCTGCCGACCTTCCTCGTCGAGGGGAGCTACGAAGACGAGCAGAACGTCAGCACCGTGCCCCCCGGGACACCGCAACAGCTGAGGCGGCAGGAATACTGGTCGCTCCTGAGCGGCGCCACGGGGCAGCTGTTCGGAAACCACTCGACCTGGCAGTTCCTGTGCTCGCAGCGGGACGCCGACGGCAACTGCGTCGGCGGCTGGAAGGACGAGCTGGCCTCACCGGGCGCGACACAGATGGCGAACCTCGTGGCCCTGTTCGGCTCACGACCGTGGTATCAGCTCGTGCCCGACCAGAACCACACGGTAGTCACGAGCGGATACGGAACGTTCGGCGACGACGATTACGTGACGGCCGCCAGCACCCCCGACGGGAAGCTCGCCGTCGCGTATGTGCCCTCGTCGTCACGCGCGATCACCGTCGATCTCGGAACGTTCAGCGGTCCGGTGACGGCTCGCTGGTACGACCCGACCGACGGGGCATTCACGACGATCGGCGACGGCCCGTTCGCGAACGACGGAAGCGTCACCCTTGGCGCGCCCCCTACGAATGCAGCAGGAGACAACGACTGGGTGCTCGTCCTCGAGGTGAGCTGACTCCTCGGAACCGGTTCCGCCGGACGCGGCTCCCCGTTTTCGCGGCCGGTCGCCGCACACCGAAATCGCCCAGATGGCTGGTTCGTCGTGGCATGGGCGTGCGCCCCGGCGCGAACACCGCTCCTCCTCAGCTGGCCAGCAGCGGTGTCGCTGTCACGTCGAGTGATGGGTCGAAGGGCGTCTTGCTTTTCAGAAGCATCGCGATCTGGCCGGGGCGCATCGGTCGCCCGATGAAGTAGCCTTGGGCGACGTCGCAGCTGAGCCCGCAAAGACGATGCAGCTGTTCGGCCGTTTCGACCCCTTCGGCGACGACGGACGCGCCCAGGGTGTGTGCAAGCTGGATCGTGCTTTGCACGATCGTGTCGTTCTCGGCGTCTTCGGGTATGCCCGCGACGAAGCTCTGGTCGATCTTGACCTGGCGGATCGGGAGTTTCCGAAGCGCGGAGAGCGACGAGTAGCCGGTGCCGTAGTCGTCGATCGCGAGACAGACGCCGATGCGTTCAAGCTGCCGCAGGACGCGACTGCTCTTCTGTTCCTGCAGCAGCGTCCGTTCGGTGATTTCGAGTGTGAGCTTGTCTGCCGGCATCCGCTGTTCGATCAGGAGATCGACGATCATCCCCGGTAGCGTCAGGTCAAGCAGATCGATCGTGGAGAGGTTGACGGCGACGTGGAGGCTGAGTCCGTCGTCTGCCCATTGCCGCCACTGTTTGACGGCGCTCGCGACAACGAAGCGGCCAAGTTCGGAGATCAGCTCGGTCTGTTCCGCGACGTCGATGAACGCGGCGGCGGGGAGCAAGCCGCGTTGCGGGTGCTGCCAGCGTACAAGTGCCTCGACCGCATGGATTCGCTCGCGTGTGAGGTCGACCTGTGGCTGATAGTGGACAACCAGTTCTCCGTTTGAAAGTGCCTCCCGCAATTCCGAGAGCACGCCAAGATCAGATAGGTCTCGTTCGCCGATCTTCTCGTCGTAGTGCGCGAAGCGTCTGTTCTCGTTCTTTGCCTGCGTCAACGCGATGCTCGCGTGACGAAGCAGGGTGTCGAGGTCGGATCCGTCTTCGGGATAGCAGCCGGCGCCAACGCGTGCCCCGAGTTCGATCCGGATACCGCTGATCGCGACCGGCTCGGCGAACAAGTCGTCGATCGCCTGGCTGAGACGCGTCAGCTCACGCCGGTCTGTTCCTGGGACGAGAATCGCGAATTCGTCTTCGCCCAGGCGCGCCACCTTGTCGGCCGGAAATATCGAGCTCAGCCGGCTTGCGGCCTGCGCGAGGAGAAGATCGCCTCGCTCGGCACCAACGGTTTCGTTGATCTCGTGGAATCGGTTGAGATCGACGAGCAGCAGTGCGCCTCGTGCGCCATTGCGTGCGAGTGTCTCGGTGACGAGACGATAGAACCCTGGTCGGTTCAAGAGCCCCGTCAGACCGTCGTGACTTGCAATCGTGTCGAGGAGATCGACATGCTCCCGTGCTCGACGCGACGACCGTGCCAGAGGTGGGACGAGCAGAACGCTCAGTCCGACAAGCAGCGCTTCGAGGATGCCCGCCACAAGCAGCGACGTCCGATGCACCGCGGCCGTAATCGAGTCATAGTTCTGGTCGAACTCAATCACCGCCGGCGGCGCCCCGCGAAGGCGCACAGGCAGAAAGGTCCGCAAGGTGCGGCCGAGCTTGGTCGCTTCGACCCGCGAGACGAGCGTCCCCGAGCGTGCTCGCGCCACCAGCGGCGATGTGGGCGTTCGCAGCGCCGGGCTTGCGGTCGAGACAACTGTGCTGCCGGTGTAGAGCGTCGCTCCTCGCGAATCCGAACCGAGATTCTCCGGGGCGAGTAACGCAACCAGCACACGTCGCCGCTCGGTGGGAACCACAGTCCCGAAGTCAGCGCGGCGAAGCTGCCGCCGGAGCAGAACACGCGCCGTCGTACGCGCGCGCTCGACAGCTTGGTGCTCCGCCTGCCGTGCCAGCGTCCGCTCGACCGTGACAACGATCCCAACACCGGCCAACACCAGCCCGATCAAGGTCACGACCAGGAACTGACGGACCAGGTTCGCCTCCTGACGAGCTGGGAGCTGCCCAGACTGACCGAGCAGCTTCACGGCAGCCCTGGCGACGTCACGGGCGGGACGGTCGCCGTCGGAGTCGTGCCAACCGGCGTGCTCACCGAGGGCACCGTCACGGCCGGGGTCGTAATGGCCGAGGTTGTCACCGTCGGCGTCGAAGGATCCGAGGCATCGGGGACAGGAACCGTCACACCAGCCGACACACCAGTACCGGTGTCGGCGTTCGCACTGACCGAATCACCATTCGCGTCGACCGAGACCGACGGCGACGACGAACCGGACGACCCGGATCCGGATGAGCCGGAAGTCGATGACCCCGGTCCAGAATCCGGCGTGGCCGGCGTCGGTGTCGGAGATCCAGGCGGCGTGTACGGCGCCGGGCCAGGAGGCGCCGGGCTCGGGTCGCTACCCGATTCGCGGCTCCTGCCTCCCGTCTTGCCGGGCGGCACACTCGACCGACCTTCGCGTGCGTGGCCCTCCCTCGCCGCAACTGACGGCACTGCCACACGAACGGAAACCCCTTGGGTCAAGGAGTGGCCCGACCCGGCCGACGACGACGTCGCGATCGAGGTTGGGCGGGTCGAAGCCGTATCGACCGGTCCCCTGGCCGGCGCCTTGTCGTGTAAGGCGCCCGGCACCAACAATTCCCAGCCTCGCTCGACGAGACTGGGGAGCGAAAGTCTGGCGATCCCGGCAAGTGCCACGATCCCGAGAATCGCCACGCAGCCAGTTAAGACAGATCGCCGAGACACCCATGAGCGAGCGGCCGGGCCTACAGCCGGTGACTCCAACATCGTCCAGCACCTCCGCAGAAGGTTCGTGACAACCACCACGCGATCCGTTACTGGAGTCATCGGCCAGCCGTCTGAGTCGAAAATCCCTGTGCCGAGGGACGGCCGCGAACCGTGAAGTCACTTGAATCAGCGTTGGGACGAGGCGGGTATGAGCGCGACCCCGTGTGTACCCGATACGCAGGTGGGTGCACCGACAAGGCGACGGTACGGTGGGGGGTGTGGGTGTTGCGGGTTTAGCCCGCTTGAGGTTCGGGTCGGAGCGCAAGCTTGCGGTCGATTTGGGTACGGCGAATACCGTCGTTTATCAGCGTGGCCGTGGCGTCGTGGCGTTCGAGCCGTCGGTGGTCGCGGTTGATGAGCGGACGGGCGAGGTCTACGCGGTAGGTTCGGATGCCCGCCTAATGATCGGTCGGACGCCGGCTCATATCAGGGCGTCGCGGCCGTTGCGCCACGGCGTGATCGCGGATTTTGAGATGGCGGAGCAGATGCTTCGCTACTTCATTCGTTCCGCAGCCCGCGACGTCGGCCGGGGCGCCGAGGTGATGGTGTGCGTTCCGAGCGGTGTAACCCAGGTGGAGCGCTCAGCGGTCGTGGACGCTACGCGCGCGGCTGGCGCCTCGCGTGCGTTCTTGATCGAGGAGCCGCTCGCGGCGGCGATCGGTGCTGAGCTGCCGGTCGCTGAGTCGGTCGGTTCGTTGGTGGTCGATGTCGGCGGCGGCACGTCCGAGATGGCGGTCACTGCGCTCGGGGGAATGGTCGTATCGCATTCGGTCCGAGTCGGCGGCTACGACCTCGACGAAGCGATCGTCAAGCTTCTGCAAGACACCCAGCGGCTGTTGATCGGGCAAGAGCAGGCGGAAACGGTCAAGCTCGAGATCGGCGCCGCGGTCAACGAGAGCGGTGAGTCGTCGGTCGCAGCTGTCGCCGGCCGCGACCTGGTCACGGGCCTCTTGCGACGCGTAACGGTTGACGCAGAATCGGTCTGCGCCGCGCTCCAACGTCCCCTCGCGCAAATTGTTGAAGGCGTCGAACACGTCCTCGAGCGGACACCACCAGAGCTGTCCTCGGACATCGCCGGCCGCGGCCTGACACTGGTCGGGGGCGGCGCCTTGTTGCACGGCTTCGACCAACTCCTACAGACGCGAACCGGTCTCGCCGTCACCATCCCAGACGACCCGCTCACGACCGTCGCGCGCGGAGCTGGGCTCGCCCTCGAAGAGCTCCGCCACTTGCCCGCCGCGCAAAGATCAAAGCGTCGCGCGGGCCGCCACTAGGATCGCCTCGCTGCTCGAACAGCAGCGAGGCCGACAGTTCGCGCGAAGGCGGCAGCGCATCTATCGACGAGGCTTGGCGGGCTTCTTCAGCTTCGGCTTCTTTGGGGGCGCCTTCGGCGCAGTTGCGCGGGCCGTGTTCTCGCGCATCATTGGGTTGTGCGGGGCGATCTTCCTCGGGGGACGGTGACCTTTCTCTTCACTGATGTCGAGGGGTCGACGAAGCTGCTGCAGGGGTTGGGGTCGGAGGGGTATGCGCGGCTGTTGTCGGAGCAGCGGCGAGTCCTTCGGGCCGTCTTCGCGGCGGAAGACGGGGTTGTCGTTGGTACGGAGGGAGATTCATTCTTCGTAGCGTTTTCGTCTGCGCCGGGGGCGTTGCGTGCCGCGTCGGCGGGGCAGCGGGCGCTCGCAGAGGGGCCGATGCGGGTGCGGATGGGGCTCCACACCGGCAGCCCGCGTCTCGATGAGGAGGGGTATGTCGGGCTGGATGTTCATCGGGCGGCGCGGATCGCGGCGGCGGGTCACGGTGGACAGGTTCTCGTTTCGTCGTCTACCGCGGCACTGGTTGACGAGGGACTGCGCGATCTGGGAGAGCATCGGCTGAAGGATCTCGCAGCGGCCGAGCGGATCTACGAGCTTGGCGACGGGAAGTTTCCCCCGCTGAAGAGCCTGCGATCGACGAATTTGCCGATCCCGGCGACGCCGTTCGTCGGTCGCGAGCACGAGCTTGCGGCGGCTGGAGCGTTGCTCGAGGGGACGCGCCTGCTGACACTGACCGGCCCAGGGGGGACGGGCAAGACACGTCTGGGCCTGCAGCTGGCAGCGGAGGCTGCCGAGCGGCATCCTGACGGCATCTTCTGGGTGCCGCTGGCGCCGCTTACCGAGGCCGGCTTGGTGCTGGACGCCGCCGGACGGGCTCTCGAGAGCAGGAACGGCCTCGCCGAGCACATCGGCGAGAAGTCGCTGCTGCTTCTGCTCGACAGTTTCGAGCACGTCGTTGAAGCAGCCGGCGAGCTCGCCGAGCTGCTGGCGGCGTGTCCGAATCTGCGACTGCTCGTGACCAGTCGCGAATTGCTCCGCCTCCCTGGCGAGCAGGCCTATCCGGTGCCGCCACTCGATCCGTCTGACGGCGAAGCCTTGTTCCTCGCGCGGGCGCGGGCGGCCGATCCGGCGTTTGCGGCCAACCCGGCGGTTTCCGTGCTTTGCGCCCGCCTCGAGCAGTTGCCGCTTGCTCTCGAGCTCGCGGCGGCACGCGTCCGCGTTCTGGCGCCGCACCAGTTGCTGGACAGACTCTCGCAACGCCTCGACCTGCTGACGGCCGGGCGAGGGGTCGATCCACGCCAGCAGACTCTGCGCGCGACGATCGAGTGGAGCCACGAGCTGCTCGACGAGGACGAGCGACGCCTGTTCTCGCGGCTCGCAGTCTTTCATGGCGGCTGTACGCTCGAGGCCGCAGAACAGGTCTGCGATGCTGAGCTCGACGTCCTGCAGTCGCTCGTCGACAAGAGCCTGATTCGCCTCCGCGAGGGCGATCGGTTCTGGATGCTCGAAACCATCCGCGCCTTCGCGCTCGAGCGGCTGGACGTGTCAGGCGAGATCCAGGAGCTGCGTTGCCGCCACGCCGATCACTTCCTCGCGCTCTCTGAAAGGGCCGAACCGGAACTGCTCAGTGTCGACCCGAAGCCGTCGCTCGACCGGCTCGAGTCCGAGCACGACAATATCCGTGCTGCGCTCGACTGGTTTGAGCAGACCGACCGAATCGAATCGGCGATGCGGCTCGCGGGAGCAATCTGGGAGTTCTGGTGCCTGCGGAACCACTGGAGCGAGGGCTGGCGCCGGCTTGAGCGGCTGCTGGAGACCGACGAGGGGCCGACGGCTGTACGGGCGAAAGTGCTCACGGGAGCGACGCATCTCGCGATGCACGCAGGACCAGCCGGCGAAGCCGTCCACCGATTACGCGCAGAACAAGCACTCGCGCTGAATCAGCAGGTCGGCGACCGATGGGGGATCGCCTTCGCCGAATTCCAGCTCGCCAGCGTCTACTTCAACACGGAAGACGACTTCGCCGCCGCGATACCACTCTGCGAACAGAGCGTACGACGTATGCGCGAGGTCGGCGACGAACACCGCGCCTTGCAAGCCCTGCAAAGCCTGGCCTGGTGCTGCCGCGAAACCGGCGACCGCGAACGAGCAGCAGCTCTCTCCCGGGACCTCCTCGATGGTGCTCGTGCCGCCGGCGACGGGTTCATGGAGACCGCAGCGTTATCCCTGCTTGGCCTGACTGCCCGTGACGAGAGACGCTTCTCCGACGCGCTGAGCCTCCTCAACGAAGCCCATCACTTCACACGTGAGTTCGGCTCCGGAATCCTAGTCGCGCACAACCTCCTCTTCTTCGCGGATACCCTCGCCCGAGCCGGCCACGCTGACACGGCCGTGCAACTGCTCGCCTGCGCCGAGGCGCACCGCGAAGCAACGGGGATCCCCTACCAAGCCCGCGTCGTCCGGGACTACCGTGAACCGACGCTCGACAGGGCGCGCGCTGAGCTAGGAGACGAAGCCTTCGCGGACGCATGGCAGCAAGGTGAACAGCTGACAGCCGACGAAGCGGTCGCACGCGCACTAAGCACCGCGCGCGACTAATCCCGGCGGGGCGATTCCCGCGCGTCGGATGCGCTTTCACAGCTTCGCGGTCCCGTCCACCGCGCTCGGCCCCGACCGTCAGACTGGTCGAGCCGGAGCCAGAGCTCGACCAGAGGAGGTCCGCGCCTCCGAGCCAATACCACCTCGCTCGGGCGCGGAGCGGCCCCGGCTTCGTTCCGGGCGCAAGGACTGGTCTGGACGCCTGGCTCCGTACGTTTCATCATCGGGGCGTGCAGTCGCTCCCGTCAGGCACGGTCACGTTCCTCTTCACGGACATCGAGGGGTCAACGCGGTTGCTTCGCGAAGTTGGCGATCGATACACGGATCTGCTGAATGACCATCGCCGCCTCTTGCGTGACGCGTTTGCCCGATATGGCGGCGTCGAAGTCGACACCCAAGGCGATGCGTTCTTCGTGGCGTTCACGCGTGCATCCGACGCCCTTGCGGCGGCGGCCGACGGACAGGCGGCGCTTCGTAATGGGCTGATTCGCGTTCGCATGGGGATCCACACGGGCGAGCCTGCCGTGACGCGCGAGGGATATGTGGGAATCGACGTCCATCGAGCGGCGCGGATCGCTGCGGCCGGCCACGGTGGCCAGGTGTTGTTGTCACGGTCGACGCGCGACCTGGTCGCGGCGGAAGACGTGCGCGACCTGGGGGAGCACCGGCTGAAGGATCTGTCGGCGCCGGAGCGCTTGTTCCAACTCGGCGACGAGCGATTCCCGCCGCTGAAGAGTCTCCGGCGGACGAACCTGCCCGTGCCCGCTACGCCGTTCATCGGCCGGACGCGTGAGCTGGAGGAAGTCGTGGGCTTGTTGCGTCGGGACGACGTACGGCTGCTGACGCTGACCGGACCGGGCGGAACGGGCAAGACCCGCCTCGCTTTGCAGGCGGCCGCCGAGGTCGCCGAAGACGTCCCCGACGGGATCTGGTGGATCCCGCTCGCCGCACTTCGCGACCCAGCGCTCGCGGTCGACGCGGTCGCCAAGTCGCTCGAAGTGCGGGAGCGGCCGGGACTCCCACTCGAGGAGGCGCTCGCAGATGAGCTCGCGGCGAAGCGTGCGCTGCTTCTCATCGACAACGCTGAACATCTGTTACCGGAGGTCGCGACGCAGATCGCTGGTCTCCGCCGTGCTGACGGGCTGACCTTGCTCGTGACGAGCAGGGAGCGACTACAGCTGCAGGGAGAGCATTCGTGGATGGTGCCGTCGCTCGACAGGGAGGATGGCTCCGCGCTTTTCACCGCTCGTGCTCGTGCGCTTCGCCCGGAGTTCTCGGAGACGGGTACGACGGCTGCGATTTGCGCCCGACTCGACAACCTCCCGCTCGCGCTCGAGCTTGCCGCCGCCCGGACCCAGATCTTCTCGCCCGAAGAGCTGCTCGAGCGCCTCGGCCGCGGACTAGATCTCAAGGGTGGCCGCGATGCTGATCCTCGCCAGCAGACGCTGCGGGGGACGATCCGTTGGTCGTACGAGCTGCTGACGTCCGACGAGCAGCGGCTCTTCGTGCACCTTGCGCTCTTCGTCGGTGGCTGCACCTTCGAGGCCGCCGAGGCGGTCTGTGATGCGGACGTCGACACGCTGCAGTCGCTTGTGGAAAAGAGCCTCGTCCGCACCCGGGAGGCTGCGGGTCGCGCGCGGTACTGGATGCTGGAGACCATCCGAGAGTTCGCGGGGGAGCAACTCGAGGGGCTCGGCGACGCGGATGCGTTGCGACGGCGCCACGCCGAGTTCTTCGTTGCACTCGCGGAACAGGCCGATCCTCACCTGCGGCATGGCCCCGACCAGCAATTGTGGAGCGACCGCATCGCGGCCGACTACGACAACATCCGTGCGGCGATGAACTTCGCGCTCCGGTGGGAGCCGCTGGTCGCGCTGCGACTGATCGGTCGGCTCACGTTCTTCGTCTGGCAACGCGGTGGGTTTGAAGAGGCGCGTGCGTGGGCCGAGGCCGTGCTGGCCGAGTCCGTGGGCCGCCCGGAGGAGCTCGTCGGCCGGGCACATGAGTTCGCCGCCGTCATCGCCGAGCGCCTTGGCAATACCGCCGAGGAGGTGCGGCATGCGGACGCGGCCTATGCGGCCTTTCGTCGCGCCGGGGACGAGTACGGGATCGCCAACGCGTTGCGGGAGCGTGGAAAGGCCGCAGCTGCGCTCGGCGATTTCGAGCGGGCCGCGGTCCTCTACAGAGAGCTGGCGGAGCTCACGCAGCGGATCGGCGACCGCTGGAACGCCGCTGTCGCCTTGAACAACCTCGGAGACATCGCCCTCCAGTCCGGAGACTGGGAGCCGGTCGTCGAGCTTTGCGGCCGCAGCAGCATGCTTCGACGCGAACTCGGCGACGAATGGGGTGCCGCCCTCGCACTCGGCAACGTGGCGCTCGCCGAGATCGAGCTGGGGAGGCTCTCATCGGCCGCGACGAACGTACACGCCGCCCTTCAGATGAGCATGACGGTCGGTGCCGACACGGTCGTTTCCCAGGCACTCGACACGGCGGTCCTACTCGCCGCCTCCCTCGGAAGGATGCGCGAGGCGGCATGCTTGCTGGGCGCGACCTCTCGCCTGCAAGACCAGTTGGGGTCGGTTCGTGATCAGTTGACGGATCGCCTCTTCGACCGCGCCGTGCGATCCATTCGGGCGTCGCTTGGCGACGACGCAGCCGACGAGGAGATCCGGCGGGGGCGGGAGATGCGGCTCGAGGAAGCCGCGGCCTGCGCGTACGGTCTCGAGGCCCCACGGTGAGCGAACCGAATTGTCAGCAAGTCGCGTGGTTGAGGGAAACAGTCGGAGAGCTCAAGCACTATGCAGTCAGGGAAAAGGGTCGGGACTAGACTGCGACCGTTGCGGTCGTGCCCGCACGCCGAGATAGAGAGCGCCGATGTCAGGGTGTTCGAGCACTTCGCGGCCGGTCCCGGCGAGCCGCACACTGCCGTTCTCGAGCACGATGCCCTGACGGCTGAGCTTGAGCCCAGCCCGTGCGTTTTGCTCGACGAGCAGGATCGTTCGACCCTGCTCGTTCATTGTGCGGATGGTTTCGAAGACCGCGCGCCGTGTTCGCGGATCGAGGCCCATCGATGGCTCGTCGAGCACGATCAGCGTGGGGTCGAGCATGAGGCTTCGCGCGAACTCGATCAGCCGACGTTGCCCGCCTGAGAGGCTCGCCGCCCGTTCCCGCCCCCGCTCACGGACGATCGGGAAGACCTCCTCGATCTCGGCGAGCCGACGTTGCGTCAGCTGCTTGTTCCGGAGCATGAACGCGCCGATCTCGACGTTTTCACGCACCGTCATGTCGGGGAAGAGGCTGTGGTTTTGCGGGACCTGCGCGATGCCGAGCGCGAGGATTTCGCGGGGCCGCAGCCCGACGAGATTGCGGCCTCGAAACCTGATCTCGCCGCGACGTGCGCGCAGGGTTCCGCTGACGGTCGCGAGCAGCGTCGACTTACCGGCTCCGTTCGGGCCGACGACGCAGGTGATGCCACCTTCGGCCACGTCGAACCTTACGCCTTTGAGAACGTCGCCGCCTCCATAGCCTGCGACGACGCCGTCGATCTCGAGCAGGGCGTTCACAGGCTCACCGGCTCGCCTTCGAGATCCTCGTCGTCGTCGGCTCCCCCAAGGTATGCGTCGAGAACAGCAGGATCGTTGCGCACCTCCTCCGGAGAGGCTGTGAGAAGTGCCCGACCTTGGTCAAGGACGGTGACGCGTGCGCAGAGATCCATGACGAACCCCATGTCGTGCTCGACGATCAGGAATGTCTTTCCGCCGCGATTGAGGTCGCGAATGCGGTCGGCGATCAGGTGCACAAGCGACGGGTTGACGCCGCCCGCGGGCTCGTCCAGAAGGATCACCGTGGGATCGGCGACGAGAACGTATGCGAGCTCGAGCAGTCGACGCTGCCCATAGGAGAGACTGCCTGCGGCCAGCCCTGCAAGGTTCGCGATTCCGACGAACTCGAGGAGGTCGAGCGCGCGCGACCGCTCGCCGGCTGAGCCCGCGCCGCGGAGGACGCTCCGCACCCAGCTTTCGTGTCGCTGCGTTGCGATGAGCATGTTCTCGAGCACGGTCAGCCTGGCGAAGATGCGCGTCAGCTGGAAAGTCCGTCCGATCCCGCGCGCAAACACCTGGTCGGGCCGCAGGAGATCGATCGGCTCGCCCCGGAAGCTGACGCTCCCGTTGTCGAGGCGTTCGTATCCCGTAATCACGTTGAACAAGGTGGTCTTGCCGGATCCGTTCGGGCCGATCAGGCCGGCAATGGATCCCTCCTCGACGGTGAAGCTCGCACCGTCGAGTGCTTTCAGACCGCCAAACGACTTGTGCACACCCTCGATCTCCAGGAGCGCGGTCATAGGTGATCGCCGACGATCGGCGCAGGGTGCTGGGCGGTATCCGAGCCACCCGAGAGCCGGTCTCGAACTCTCGGCAGGAGTGCAGCGAGAGAGGGCACGATCCCGCGCGGGAGCAGCAGGATCACAGCCAGGAAGAGCGCGCCATAGATGATGAGATAGACGCCGCCGGAGGAGAACTGGAACGTGAATTCCTGCTGCAGCGTCTCGAGGACGAGCGCACCGACCAGGGGCCCGGCAATCGTCCCGAGACCTCCGAAGAACGCCATCAACGCGACTGTGATGTCGAACAGCGGGTCGAACGCAAATTGGGGGAAGACCTGGCCGAGGAAGTACGCCCAGAGCGCGCCGACCATGCCGATCGGGATCGCCGAGATGGTGAACGCGATCAGCTTCACTCGCGCCACCCGCACACCGAGGCCGAGAGCGCGATCTTCGTCGTCGCGAATCGCCAGGAGCTGCAGACCGAAGCGTGACTGGCGGACGAACCAGGCGACGGCGACCGTCAGCACCAGGATGACCAGTGCGACGTAATAGAAGCGCTGGTTGTACCCGACCGCGGTCCAGAGGGGCGTCGGTGTCTGAAGCCCGGATGAGCCGCCGGTGATCGTGAGATTGAACGCCAACAGCTGGAAGATGAAGAAGATCGCGATCGTGATCACGACGAACGTGTGACGCCGTGTTCGCAAGGCGATCAACCCAAAGGGGACGGCAACGAGACCGGCGGCGATCCCTGCGAGCGGGACGAGCGCGAACACGTTCGAGCCGGCGCCCATGTGCAGCTTCTCAGCGACGATCGCCAGCGTGTAGGCGCCTGTTCCGAAGAAGACCGCATGCCCGAGCGCGATGTAGCCGCTCGATCCGCTGAACACGTTCCAGGAGGATGCGGAGACCATGTAGACGAGGACGAAGAACGCGATCGTCGTCGTCGTCGGGTTGGAGAACACGATGGGAAAGACGGCAAAGCCGGCGACGACCGCGGCTATCCCGAGAGCGGCGCCGGTCCGCCGGACGACCGGGCTGGGTCGCGTCACTGCGCCCGTGCGCCCGTGCGCCCGAAGAGGCCGGTGGGCCGGACCGTCAGGACGACAACAAGGACCGCGAAGAACACGAGGGTCGACCAGGTCGGCGACCACGCCACGGCGACGACGTCCTCCAGCACGAGCATGGAGACCGCTGCCACGAGGGCGCCCGAGATCGAGCCGAGCCCACCGAGAACGACGATCGTCAACAGCCGTGAGATCAGGTCGTAACCGCTGTTGGGGTTGAAGGCGTTGGTTGCGCCGAACACCATGCCGCCGACCGCGGTCACCGCTACCCCGACTCCGAAGGTGATCGTCCGGACACGGTCGACGTCGATGCCGATCAGCTCAGCCGCTCGCCGGTCCTGCAGGGCTGCACGGAGCGATTGCCCAAAGCGGGTCAGATGAAGCCCCGCGTAGATCAGCCCGAGCAGGACGACGGCGAGCGCAAAGCCGTAGAGATAGATGTAGGGGAGGTAGAAACCGAGTATGTGAACCGACTGGTCGACATAGGGCGCGTGCAGCTGGACATACGTCACGCCGAACTCCTGAATCAGCACGCCTTCGATCAGGATCGCGACGGCATACGTAACGAGGATCGACATCGCCGTCCGCTCGCCCTCCGGGATCCGGCGCATGAGCAACCACTCGATCGCGAGCCCGAGCAGAAAGAGCGCCGGGATCGTGATCAGGAGCGTCACGAACAAGTCCATGCCCAGGTGCGTCGAGAGGACGTAGCTGAGGTACGCGCCGAGCACGACCATGATCCCCTGCGCGATGTTGATGATGTCCATCACGCCGAAGATCAGCGTCAGACCGGCCGCCATCAGAGCGTAGACGCCTCCGGTCAAGATGCCGTCGACGACGGCCTTCGCATACTCGCTCCCCAACGGGTTAGCCCTTCCAGTTCGGCTTCGGATACTCCGGTTTCACCGAGTTCGGATCGCCGGCCGGGAGCACCTGGACGTACTTGTTCCTCTGCCACTGGAAGGTCGCTGCCTTCGCGGCGATGTTCTCGCCCAGCGAGTCGAACTTGACGGGGCCCTGAACCGACTGGAGGGTCACGCCGCTGTGCAGGTAGTTGATGATCTTCTTGTTGTCGAGGCTATGCGTGGCAGTGGCGGCCAGCGCAGCAATCTGCCCCACTGAATAGCCCTCCGCGACGTCGGCGTTGATGTCGGATGCAGTTCCTCCGTACTTCGCAATGTACGCCTTGACCATCGCCCTGCTCGATGCATTGGCGAAGCCCGGATACCAGCCGTTCGGCACCATCATGCCTTCCGAGTTCTTCCCGACTGCCTTGAGGAAGTCGGCGCCCTGATCGGGCCCGGCAGTCGCGACGAACACCTTCGGGTTGTAGTGCTGCTGCGCGAACGCCTGCACGAACGCTGAGACCGTCGGCACGTCGACCGACCCGAGCAGGACCGCGTCCGCATGCTGCGTCGCGACGCTTGTCGCGATCGGCGTGTAGTCCGTCACCTCGGATGCGAACACCTTCGTGTACACGGTCTTGATGCCGGCTGCCTCCATGATCTTCCGGGCAACGGGCAATTGCGGCTCGGTGAACGGGTCATTGCTCGTGGGGTACGCGGCGGTCTTCGGCCGTTCACTCTTGGGCAGCGACGCGAGCCACTTGGCGACGGTGACGAGCTGGTTCTTGATGACGAGACTCACGTCGAACGTGTTGTGAAGGCCGGTGGCGAAAACGGCCGGCGCGCCACCAGCGCCCTCGATCAGCGCATAGCCGAAGCGATTCGCGATCTTCGACGACGGGACCGTGAGCAGCGTCGAGAACGGGCCGAAGACGAGGTCGTCGTGATCCGACGAGATCAGCTTCGTGTAGTTCGTCGCGACCTGCGTCGGGCTGCTCGCGTCCGAGACGATGTCGAGCTTCACCGGGCAGCCGAGGAGCCCGCCCGTCGCGTTCACGTGCTGCGCCCACAGCTGGTAGCCGCGCTCGAACGCCTTTCCATCGGCGGCAAAGTCGCCCGACAGGGAGAGCGACGCGCCGATGTCGATCGTCTTCCCGCTTCCCTTGATGCAGGAAGCAGTCCTGGCCGCGTGCGCCGTTCCCCGACCGCCGGCGACTCCGGCGGCAATAAGGGCGAGCGCCAAAACGGCTGTCACGCTGAGCCACCAAGCCCAACCGCGCCACCACGTCATTGCCGTCAACCTCCTTTTGCACTTCACGAAGGGCGACCCGCCGCCGCGTCGTAGCAGAGGTCGGCGTGTCAGACAGTTCCGTACTTCGGCCGCGATCCTGACAATCGGTCTCGAAGCTGTCAATAGCCTTTTTCTAAGCCATTCTTCGACTTGACAAACAGTTCCGCGGACATCTAAGGTCGCCGCGCCATTGTCTGACAGCCAGACAGTCACCCCCAGTGAACGGCCGAAGACCTACAAGCTCGTCGCGGACCAGCTGCTCGAGCTGATCGCAGCGGGCCGGCTCCGGCCCGGCGACCCGGTGCCGCCCGAGCGGGAGCTCGTCGAGACCTACCGCGTCGGTCGTTCGTCCGTGCGCGAGGCACTGCGGATGCTCGAGTCGCAAGGGCTGATCGAGGCGCGGGGACACGGCACCTTTACCGTCTCGCACGCGCGCAACACGCTCAACCAGTCGCTCGAGCTGCTGCTGTCCGTGGCTGAAGTGGATCTCCACGAGCTGTTCGAGATTCGACGGATTCTCGAAGGTGAGTGCGCGGCACTCGCCGCTGCGCGTCGGCGCGAGTCCGACCTCGTGCGGATGCGCGCGTCGATTGCGGAGATGGAGTCCAGCATCGGCTCCGAGGACGACTACATCGCCGCCGACCTCGAGTTCCACTTGACGATCGCGGAGGCGACTGGCAACCGCGTCGCAGCACTTTTGATGCATGCGCTTCGCGATCAGCTGCATCGCGCGCTCGGCACCGTCTACCAGATACCCCACAGCGCTGAACTTTCGCTGGACCAGCACCGTGAGATCGTCGATGCGATCAGCGCGCGCCGGCCGGAGGAAGCTCGTGCGGCGATGCAGGCGCACATCGGACGTGTCGAGCGCGAGATCGACACGTTGGCCGCAAGGAACCTCTAGTGGCGTCGGTCGGATTCGTCGGGCTCGGTGTGATGGGAGGCGGCATCGCCGCTCGACTGAACGCAGCCGGTCACGATGTCGTCGGTTACAACCGCACCCGGGAGAAAGCGCGGTGGCTCGAAGATCGCGGTGTCCGTCTGCTCGACACGCCGCGTGCGGTCGCCGAGTCCGGCGACGTCGTCTTCTCGATGGTCACCAACACGCGTGCGCTCGCCGCGGTTGCGGAAGGGCCGGAGGGGATCATCTCCGGACTGAGGCCCGGGAAGGTCTACGTCGACATGACGACGTGCTCGCCCGAGGCGAGCCGCGAGCTCGCCGCGAAGGTCGCCGAGAGCGGCGCCTGGATGCTCGACGCGCCGGTCTCGGGCTCCGTGTCGACTCTCGAGCGCGGGAAGCTGTCGATCATGGTCGGCGGGAACGAGGAAGCCTTCCACACCGTCGAGCCGATCTTGCTCGACATCGGGCCGACCGTTCGCCGCGTCGGGGAGAACGGGCAGGCCGTGTTGATGAAGATCGCGATCAACCTGAGCCTTCAGGTGCAGATGGTCGCTTTCAGCGAGGGATTGCTGCTTGCCGTCAAGTCCGGCATCGACCCAGCCGTCGCACTCGAGACGATGCTCAAGTCGGTGATCGCAAGCCCGATGCTCGGCTATCGGGCGCCCTTCATCCTCGATCCGCCGGAAGAAGCTTGGTTCGACGTCAACATGATGCAGAAGGACATGAACCTCGCGCTGGAGGCCGGCCGGCGGCTCGACGTGTCGATGCCGACGACCGCTGCGGCGAACGAGATCCTGACCGCCGCGCGGGCGATGGGTCTCGCGGAGCATGATTTCGCGATCAGCTACGAGGTCCTCGCGCGCATGGCGGGACTGGAGAAGGCGGCCGGTCGATGACCTCCGTCGCGGCGGCGGCGCACCGGATCGAGCGGGAGAGCGCGCTTCGGTTCTATCGCCAGATGGCGCGCATCCGCGCCTTCGAGGAAGCTGCGAACGACCTCTATCGCAGCGCGAAGATGCCTGGGTTGACGCACCTCTACGCGGGGCAGGAGGCTGTCGCGGTTGGGGTCTGCGAGGCGCTGAGGAAGGACGACTTCATCACGTCGACGCATCGGGGCCACGGGCACTGCCTCGCGAAGGGTGCCGACGTGCAGCTGATGTTCGCCGAGCTACTCGGCAAGGAGGCCGGCTATTGCCGAGGCAAGGGCGGATCGATGCACATTGCCGATTTCGAGCACGGCAACCTCGGTGCGAACGCAATCGTCGGCGGATCCGCGGGAATCGCGACCGGGGCCGCGCTCAGCGCGAAGATGCGCGGCACGGACCAGGTCGCTGTCTGCTTCTTCGGCGAAGGAGCTCTCGGTCAGGGGCTCGTCTACGAGGTGATGAACATGGCGGCGCTCTGGGCGCTACCGGTGATCTACCTCTGCGAGAACAACCTGTACAACGAATACACGCACTATCGTGAGACGACGGCCGGCGAGATCCTTGCCCGGGCTGCTGCCTTCGGGATTCCCGGAGAGGACGTCGAAGGCCAGGATGTCCTCGCGGTTCACCAGGCAGCGAGGCGAGCGGTTGAGCGCGGGCGACGGGGCGAGGGGCCGTCGTTCATCCTCGCGAACACCTACCGGTTCTACGGTCACCACGTCGGAGATGTCGACCGCGTGTACTACCGCTCGAAGGAGGAGGAGGCAGAGTGGGCGGAGAACCGCGATCCGATCGCGTGCTTCGAGCGGCGTCTCGTCGAGTCGGCCGTCGCGAACACCGACGAGCTCAACGAGATCGTGCAGTTGACTCGCGCGGAGATCGCCGCCGGTGTCGCGTTCGCGGTCGAGGCGCCCTATCCGTCCGAGGATCAGGTGACGGAGCATGTCTTCGCCGCTAGCTGAAACCTCCTCGGCCTCGCGCGAGATCACCCAGTCGCAGGCGGTCAACGAGGCGCTTCGCGAAGAGCTCCGGCGCGATCCGACTGTCTTCGTGCTCGGCGAGGACGTCGCGGAGGCCGGCACACCGTTCAAGGTGCTGTCGGGCCTGGTCGAGGAATTCGGTCCCGAGCGGGTGATCGATTCGCCGATCTCCGAGGCCGGGATAACAGGGATCGGCTTAGGCGCGGCGATGACGGGGATGAGGCCGGTCGTCGACATCATGTTCGGCGACTTCCTGACCCTGATCATGGATCAGCTCGCCAACCAGGCCGCGAAGATCCACTACATGTCGGGCGGTCGGCTGAAGGCGCCCCTGACCGTGCGCACGACTCTCGGAGCGACCCGGCGCTCGGGCGCGCAGCATTCGCAGTCGTTGCACGCATGGGTCGCCCACATTCCCGGCCTCAAGGTTGCGCTGCCGTCGACGCCGGCGGATGCCAAGGGCCTCCTGAAGGCGGCGATCAGGGATGACAACCCGGTCGTCGTGTTCGAGGACAAGATGAACTTCGCGACCAAGGGTCCCGTTCCGGACGACGAGGACTTCGTCCTGCCGCTCGGCGTCGCCGACGTCAAGCGTGTGGGCGACGACATCACGCTGGTCGCGACCAGCTCGATGGTTTATGTCGCTCTCGAGGCGGCGGAGCTGCTGGCGGCCGACGGGATCTCGACCGAGGTCGTCGACCCGCGCACCCTCGTGCCGCTCGACCGCGCCGCCATCGTCGACTCGGCTCGCAAGACGGGTAGGGTCATCGTCATCGACGAGGGCCACCAGAGCTACGGCGCGTCCGCGGAAATCGCCGCAGTCATCGCCCAAGGCGCGTTCTGGGATCTCGAGGCGCCGGTACGGCGCGCAGGTGCGCTCGACGTCCCGATTCCGTTTTCACCGGTGCTCGAGGACAAGACCGTTCCCACCGGGCCTTCGGTGTACGAGCTTGCCAAGCAGCTCGTGGGAGCGTGACGGCGAGGTGACGATCAGGTCGTACGGGACGAACGCGGTCGACTGGGAGCAGCGGACCGACTTCGATCGCTTACGCCGCGAGCGGCTCGAGCGCGCGACAGCCGGGCTCGAGCGTTCCGAGCTGGGTGCACTGCTCTGCTTCGACATGAGCAACATCCGCTACATCACTGCGACGCACATCGGTACGTGGGCGATGGACAAGCTGATTCGTTTTTGTCTTCTCACTCGCGACGGTGAGCCAATCGTGTGGGATTTCGGTTCGGCCGCGCGCCATCACACGCTCTACAACCCGTGGCTTGGCGACGGCCGTTCGCGTGCCGGCATCTCCACGCTTCGCGGGTCGGTCAGTGGGCGCGCTGAATCCGTCGCGGAGAAGATCCGCGTCGAGCTCGAGCTGCGCGGCTTGCTGGGCGAGCCGCTGGGGGTCGACGTGATCGAGCTACCGGTCCTCTTCGCGCTGCAGCAGGCAGGAATCACCGTCGTCGACGGTCAGGCCCTGATGCAGGAAGTGCGCAAGCTCAAGACGGTCGATGAGATCACGCTGCTCAACACCGCCTGCGCGATGGTCGACGCCGCGTACGATCAGCTCTATCGCGCGATGCGTCCCGGGTTTCGCGAGAACGACTGCGTCGCACTGGTCAACAAGGTGCTGTTCGAGCTCGGCTCGGAACACGTGGAAGGCGTCAACGCGATTTCGGGCGAACGGTGCTCGCCGCACCCGCACGTCTTCACCGATCGGATGTTGCGACCGGGCGACCCTGCCTACTTCGACATCCTGCATGCCTACAACGGCTACCGAACGTGTTACTACCGCACGTTCGCAGTCGGGTCGGCATCGCCGGCGCTCGTCGACGCGTACAAACGGTGCCGAGACATTCTCGACCAGGCGATTGCGATGATCCGGCCGGGCGTGACCACCTCCGAAGTGGTCGAGGTCTTTCCGCATGCGCAAGAGTTCGGCTTTCCGGACGAAGAGGCGGCGTTCGCGCTGCAGTACGGCCACGGCGTCGGTCTATCTATCTGGGAGAAACCGATCTTCTCGCGCCTCGTCTCGTTCGATCATCCGGAGGTGATCGAAGAAGGGATGGTGTTCGCGCTCGAGACGTTCTGGCCTGCCACCGACGGCTGGCAGGCGGCGCGCATCGAGGAGCAGTTGGTCGTCACGAGCGCAGGCTGCGAGGTGATCACACGCTTCCCTGCCGAGGAGCTCCTCGTGACGGCAGGCGGCCAATACACGGTCGGCGGAACGTTGCCCGCTGTGCGAGAGGTGACGTCGAATCTGAACAACCCACGGCTCGCCGACCGGGTCGTCGAGGCCGCCGCAATCGAGAGACTCGATGGCCGCTGACGTGATCATGCCGATGCTCGGCCTCGCGCAGGACACCGGCAAGGTGCTGCGGTGGTTGAAGCGCGACGGCGACGTCGTCGTCAAGGGCGAGCCGCTGCTCGAGATCGAAACCGACAAGGTGACCGTCGAGATCGAATCTCCCGCGGCCGGCACCTTGAACGGCGTCTGCGCTGCCGAGGGTGCAGAGGTCGCTGTCGGCACGGTCATCGCGGTCGTGCTCGGCGACGACGAGGAACGCCCAGTGCCGGCGCGTTCGGCACCACCCGGCCGCGTCGCCGCATCGCCGAAAGCGCGCCGCTTGGCGCGAGAGCTCGGGGTCGATCTCA
Source organism: uncultured Thermoleophilia bacterium (assembly GCA_963774355.1). GTDB lineage: Bacteria > Actinomycetota > Thermoleophilia > Gaiellales > Gaiellaceae > PALSA-600. The sequence goes on from CAVZER010000005.1 coordinate 338,740, forward strand.
CGGTTCTGCCTGGCAGTGGCCCCAGCGGTGCGGTCGTCGCAGGTGACGTCGTGTCGCCCGGCGAGCCACCTTCGGTGCCCGAGCGCGGCGTGCCGGTCAGCCCTGTCTGGCGCGTGATGGCGTCGCGAGTGCTGCATTCCTGGCGCGACGTGCCTCAGTTCGTGCTTTGGCGCGACGTCGACGCGTCTGGGATAGAAGGTCGGATAGCCGTTGCGCGCTCCCGGCCGGGTGGCCAGGACGTCACCGTCACGGACATCCTGGTACGCGCGTGCGCCGACGCACTCGCGCGGCACACGAACGTGAACGCATCCTGGAACGACGACTCGATCGTCACCGCAGAAGAGGTGAATGTCGCAATCGCCGTCGCGACCGACGACGGCCTGGTTGCGCCGGTGATCCATGGGGCCGACGAGCTCGACGTCGTTGCGGTTTCGGCCCGGAGACGTGAGCTCGTGGCGGCGGCGCGAGCGGGCAGGCTAGGCCCAACTGACGTTCAAGGTGGAACGTTCACGGTCTCGAACCTCGGCATGTACGCGGTCGACGGCTTCCAGGCGATCGTCAACGCGCCGCAGGCTGCCATTCTCGCCGTTGGGAGAATTGGCAAGCGACCAGTGGTTGTGAACGACGAGGTCGTCGTACGCCCGATGGCGACGTTCGCGGTGTCGTTCGACCATCGTGTCGTTGACGGGGCACGGGGCGCCGAGTTCCTCGAAACGCTCGTTTCGCTCGTCGAGGAACCGGAGGGCTCGGTCTGAATGGCGGTCACCGAGACTTCGCGCGGCGAGTTCGGGATCAGGCTCGGCGGCCACTCCCGCGAGACCGGCGAGACGTACGCGATCCGAAACCCGTACGACGGCGCCGAAGTTGCGGTCGTTCATCGCGCGGGAGCCGAGGAGGTCGAAGAGGCGATCGCGCGTGCCCGGAATGCATTCCAAGAGACGCGCCGTCTTGCGTCATGGCAGCGTGAGGAGATCCTCGGGACGATCTCGCGTTCGATCACGGCTCGCAGCGAGGAGCTCGCGCGCACGATCGCCCTGGAGGCGGGCAAGCCGATCAAGACCGCCCGCGTCGAGGTCGATCGTGCGTCGTTCACCTTCAGGGTCGCCGCCGAGGAGTCGAAGCGAATCTACGGTGAAATCGTTCCACTCGACTGGCTTCCCGGAGCCGAGCACCGCGTCGCGCATGTCCATCGCGTGCCGCTCGGCCCGATCGCCGGGATCACGCCGTTCAACTTCCCAGCCAATCTCGTCGCGCACAAGGTCGCGCCGGCGCTGGCTGCCGGGAATCCGATCATCGTCCGCCCGGCGTCGCAGACACCACTGACCGCCCTGATACTGGCCGACATCGTGTACGCGAGCGGTTGGCCGCCGGACGCGTTCGCTGTCCTGCCGTCGAGTACGGATGTCGCACGTCCTCTCGTGGAGGACGACCGGATCAAGCTGTTGACGTTCACGGGATCGCCCGCGGTCGGCTGGGCCTTGAAGTCGCGGGCGGGTCGCAAGCGAGTGACGCTCGAACTCGGCGGCAACGCGGCCGTGATCGTCCACCGGGACGCCGACGTCGCTTATGCGGCAGAGCGCATCGCCTGGGGAGGGTTCACAAACGCGGGCCAGACCTGCATCTCGGTCCAGCGCGTCTATGTCCACGCTGATGTCCACGACTTGTTCGTTCGCGAGCTCGTCGACCGCGTCGAGTCGCTGAAGGTGGGCGATCCGCTGGACGAGGAGACGGACGTCGGGCCGGTGATCGACGCATCGAACGCAGACCGGATCGAGGAGTGGCTCGACGAAGCGACCGGTGCCGGTGCGACGGTCCTGACCGGCGGGTCCCGCGAAGGCTCCCTCTGGCAGCCGACGGTTCTCGGCGACGTATCCGAGGGGATGCGTGTGTCATGCGAGGAGGTCTTCGCGCCGGTGGTCAGCGTGAACAAGTTCTCGGACATCGACGCAGCGATCGACGCCGCCGGGCACAGCGAGTTCGGGCTGCAGGGCGGCCTCTTCACGAACGACACGCGCGTGATCGAGCGCGCCTTCGACCGCATCGATGTCGGAGGGCTCATGGTCAACGATGTCTCGACCTTCCGCATCGACCACATGCCGTACGGAGGAGTGAGGTCGTCCGGTTCGGGCCGTGAGGGGCTCCGCTATGCGATCGAGGAGATGACTGAGCTGAAGCTGATTGCCTTCAACAATCGGTCCGGCGCGTGAGTTGGTTGTCGACGCCCACGCTCATGTGATCGTTCCCGGTCTGGGTGCCGTTGTCGAGTGGCGTGACGGTGTGCAGATCGTGAGCTTCGCGGGCCATGAGTTTCGCTCGGCGCGACGCGAGTTCTGCGATGTCGGGCGCATTCTCGAGGAGCAGGACTGCGCCGGGGTCGACATCGTCGTGCTCGCACCGTGGGTCAATCTCTGCGGCGTCGAGGTCGACCGACAGAACGACGCGCTGGCCGCCCTGGCGTCGGACCGCGTCGCATTGCTCGGTACGGTCGACCCGACGAAGCCCGAGCAGCTCGTGGATCTGATGGGAGACGGGCGCTTCGTGGGCGTCGAGCTTCGGACGGCCTGGGAGGGCGCGTACCCCGGGGACGGCCGGTTCGAGCCGTTCTGGGCAGCTGCTGAGGAAACGGGCGCGCTCGTCTTTGTCCATCCGAGCACCCGCATCGAGGTGCTCCCGGTGCTCGACGAGCATTACCTCTGGAACACGGTCGGCAATCCGTTCGAGACCGCCGTCGCGGCAGCGCACATGATCGCCTCCCAGACTCTCGACCGGCATCCGTCGGTCAAGGTGTTGCTCGCGCACGGCGGCGGCGTGCTGCCGGCGCTCAGGGGCCGTCTTGCACGGGAGCAGGCGATCCACCCGCCGGGCCGTGACGTTCGCGCTGCGATGAGGCGTTTCTTCGTCGACACCGTGGTCCATGACTCCGACGTACTGCGCGACCTGATCGAATTCTTCGGGCCCGGTCACGTCTTGCTCGGTTCGGACTACCCGTTCGACATGGGAGACGAGCGGCCCGTCGAGACGATCCGTCGTCTTGGACTCGAGCCGCAAGTCGAGAGGATGATCCTCGGAGAGAACGCGCTTCGACTGATCGGTCGCGAGGCAGGCGCGTGATCGGGACGTGCGCGCGGGTCAGCTGACGGCGAGGTCGATTGGGCGGGGGATCTCCCGTTTCGAAGACGCTCGCTTCTTGTCCGGTAAAGCGGTGTTCGTGGACGACATCAAGTTGCCGAGCATGTTGCACGGCGTTTTCGTCCGGAGCCCGTATGCCCACGGACGGCTCGTCTCGCTCGGTCTCGACGAGGCGCGCGCCGCGCATGGTGTGCGAGCGATCCTGACCGCGGCCGATGCCTCAGGGGTCGACGCGTTCCCGCTCGTCGTGCGCGGTGCGGACGTCGTCGAGCAGAGGATGCACCCCGTCTTTGCGGAGGATGCCGTCCATTACGTTGGGCAGCCGGTTGCACTCGTCGTGGCGGAAACGGCGGAAGTTGCAGCCGACGCCGCCGAGCGCGTCGTCCTGGACGTCGAGGAGCTTCCGCCGACGATCGACCCGCAGCTTTCGAACGAAGTGCTGCTGCGCGCCCGCTTCGGCGACGATGTCGACGCGGCTTTCCATGCGGCTGCGCATGTCGTTCGAGCCCGGGTCGAGGCTCCGCGGTTGATCGCCGCGGCGCTCGAGCCACGTGGTGTGGTCGCGTCGGTCGCCGGGGACGTGCTCACGCTCTGGCTCTCGGCGCAGGATCAGCACCGGCAGCTCGCCGGGCTCGAAGCGGTCCTCGGACGCACCCCCGCGCAGCTGCACATCATCGTTCCCGACGTCGGCGGCGCCTTCGGAAGCAAGGGCGTGCCTCAGGCCGAGACGGTCGCGGTCGCACTTGCCGCATTACAGCTGGGTCGACCGGTGAAGTGGGCCGAGACGCGGACTGAAAGCTCGCTCGCCGTCTATCAGGGACGCGGTCAACAGATCGAGACAGAGCTTGCGCTCGGCCCGGACGGACGCATGCTGGCACTGCGGGCGCGCATCGTGGCCGATCTCGGCGCCTTTCTCTACTCGACGACGCCGGTGGCGCCGCTGAGCTGCGCACAGCTGCTCACCGGGATGTACGCCATCCCGGCCGCTCTCGTGGACGTCGTCGGCGTTCGAACGAACAAGGTCCCGACCGGCCCGTACCGCGGTGCCGGCCGGCCCGAGGCCGCTCTCGCGCTCGAGCGTCTCGTCGACCTCGCCGCCGCCGAGGTCGGGCTCGATCGCGTCGAGCTTCGCCGGCGAAACCTCATCAGGAGCTTCCCGCACGAAAACGGGCTGGGGCTGACGTATGACTCCGGCGATTACGACGGGGTCCTCGATGCCGCGCTCGAGCTCGCCAACTTCGAGGGACTGATGACGGAGGCGGAGCGAACCCGCGCCGGAGGGCAGCTCGCCGGGGTCGGGCTCGCCCTCTATGTCGAGCGCGTCGGGCCCGGCTGGGAGAGTGCGTCGGTGACGATCGAGCGGGACCGGCGCGTGATCGTGCGGACCGGCGCGTCGTCGCATGGCCAAGGCCACGAGACGATCTTCGCGCAGATCGCAGCCGATGCGCTCGGCATCGATGCAGAAGGCATCGAGGTGCGCTCCGGAGACTCGTGGGAGATCCCCACCGGGATGGGGACGTTCGCGAGCAGGTCGACCACGGTCGCAGGGTCGGCCATTCTGCTCGCCGCGCGAGAGGTGCGCGAGCGGCTCGAGGCGGGTGAGCTGGTTCCGCTCGAGGCTCATGCTCGGTTCGAGCTTCAGGGTCCTGTGTTCTCGTCGGGCGCGTACGTCGCTGCCATCACGATCGATCGGGCGACCGGGGAGGTGCGAATCACGAAGCTCGTCGCAGTCGACGACTGTGGAGTCGTGGTCAACCCGCTCCTTGCCGAGGGACAGGTCGTCGGCGCGGCAGTGCAGGGATTGGGTGAGGCGCTCTACGAACAGGTCGGCTACGACGACGACGGACAGCCGCTCGCCGTCAACTTCCACTCGTACCGTCTACCGACCGCTCTGTCGGTACCTCCGATCACAACGTCATTGCGCGAGACCCCTTCGCCCTGGAACCCACTCGGCGCCAAGGGCGTCGGTGAGGGCGGTTCGATCGGGACGCCGGCCGCGATCGCGAACGCTGTCGCGGACGCCCTCTCGCATATTGGCATCCAGCACATGGATCTCCCTTTCACTCCGTCGCGTGTGTGGTCGACCGTCAACCGGGCGCTGCGATGAGCACGTCTACTCGCCGTTCTACGGCTCGATTCAGGCCCAGGCGAAGTAATGTCCCGGCAATGTGCCGAGAAAGGAAAACGCGCGGCGCTGTGCGTGTTGTCGCCGTCATGGCTGCGACCCTGGTCCTGGTCGGTTCTGCTCTCGGAGCTTCGACGAGCTCCATCCGGCCGCTGACGGAGGCGGAGCGTGGAGCCGTCCGCGCGGCGCACGAGTACCACACTGGGTGCCCGGTCGCACTCTCGCAACTGCGTCTGCTCGAGGTTCGCTATTTCGGCTTCGACCGTCGCTCGCACTGGGGGGAACTGGTCGTCAACGCGCGCGTCGCGTCCGATCTCTCCCGTGTGTTCGACGAGCTCTACGCGATGCGGTTCCCAATCCACCACATGCAGTTCGGCGACACGTACGGCGGCTTGAAGGACGTCCCGCGGGACGGCGACTTCACCGCCTCGTTCGAGTGTCGACAGGCGTCGTCCTCTCCGTGCACGAAAACGGCGAACGGCACCACCGGCAGCTGGTCGGAGCACGCTTTCGGCGAGGCGATCGACCTCAACCCAGTCGAGAATCCCTACGTCGGTTGCGGCATGACACGCGACGCGACGGCGCTCTCCTATGTGAACCGCGCACGCCATCGCCGTGGCATGGTCGACGCCGCGGTGGTCCGTGCCTTCGCGTCGATCGGCTGGGGCTGGGGCGGCTCCTGGTCAGGCTCGACCCAGGACTACATGCACTTCTCGATCAACGGCCATTGACCGTTCCGAAGACCAACGATCGAAGCCCGCTGTTCCTGGCTGCTGTCGTGGCATTCACGGTTGTTGGTGTGGGTGTTGCGGGTGCGGCGGCTGCCGACCGGGTGACGACCGATCTGCCCGACGAGCAGGTCGGCCCGCAGATTCACTTCGTGTACGCACTTCCGGCAGGCGGCACTGACCGGGGTCTTGACGTGGACGGCACCCTCAACCGCTGGGCAGGGATGTTCAACGACTGGCTGGCCGCTCAGACGGGTGGTGTGAGGGTGCGCATCGACACCGCAGGCGGTGTGGCGGATACGACCTTCATTCAGCTGAAGGAATCAGATGCCGAGATCGAGTCGATGGGCATGGCGGGCACTGTCCAGATCGAAAACGAGATCGCAGCGGCTGGTCTCAACAACCCGTTCAAGCAGTACGTGATCGTCTACGAAGGGGCCGACAACTTCGGCTTCTGCGGAAATGCGATCGGCAACGCGTCTGTCGTCTTCCTCGAGAGTTGCAACGTCTCGGACTGGTTGAGCATGCTGATCGGCCACGAGATCTTTCATCTGCTCGGCGCCGTGAATCCGTGCGCACCTCACTACGGGACGTACGACGAGACAACCGATAACCCGAACGATCTGATGGCGTTCGACGTGCCGTTTCAGGACTCGGCGCAACTCGATCCCGGCCACGACGACTACTGGGGCCCGCCCGGCGACGATCATCTGCCGGCGAGCTGTCCTGCGTCCGCGAACGTTGCCAACAGCGACTACCTCACCTCGCATCCCTTCGCCACAGTTCAGATTCACTCGGGCGAGGGCGGAGCCGTCGCACTCAGCCCGGAGAGCAGCTCGAGCGGAACCTGCACGCCGAGCCAACCCTGCTCCACGTTCTTCGCCGTCGGCTCCCAGATCACGTTGTCGCCGCTTCCCGATGACGGCTTCCACCTCGTCGGCTGGGACGGCGCCAACTGCCCACCAGCGCAAACCGATTGCACGTTGGGCGTCGCCGGGGACGCCAATATCACCGCAACTTTCGCCGCAGATCCGTACCTGAGCATTCGGATCAGAGGCGCCGGCCGGGTGCGCATCCCCGACCTTCAGCAGAGCTGCACCAAGACGAGCTGCCGCTACCAGATGCCATACACGACACCAACCAAGCTCATCGCGGTCGCCAAACCGGGAAGCCACTTCACCGGGTGGGCCGGCCGCTGCAAGGGTAAGCGCATCCAGTGCACCGTCAGCCTGATCGCAAGCTCAATCGTTACCGCCTCCTTCGAACATAACCGACCCGCCAAGCACCGCTAAGACTGCCGGGCCGCTCCGTCGCAGTGAGTCATCCGGGATTTGACGGAGAGTCAGGCTAGGTCAGCAGTAACGTCGACAGCCCGAGCGACCTGATTTGCGTCACTCCGTGCTCACGCGTCCCAGTGTTGCTCACCCGGGCGCCATGAGAACAATGCTGGGGCGCGACCTGCGTCGCGCCCGGCTGACGGCTCTGCCGAGGTTCCAGGCCGAAGGACGTCTCGACTACGATCAGCCCAGCACCGAGGCGTAGGGAAATGTGCGAAGTGCATCAGGAGCAAGGGTTCGCCACCGGGATCGGTCGGCCGACAGGAGCTGAGCGCCAGACACTAGGTATCGCTACCGGAGTCGTTCGACCAAGTCCAGCACAGCCTCCCGGCGTGCCTGGGGCAGCGAGGTCCCTAGTGCGACCGAAACACGGCTTCGCGACCGGGGTCGCTCGGCCAAGTCCAGCCCAGTCAGCTGAGTAATTTGCTAGGGGAGACTCTTCTGGTCATTACACCCACGTTCACGGCCAACTTCGACACAAATTTCGGCGCTGACGCAGCAGCGGCGAGAGCTGCCTGGGTAGGCGCGGCCCAGGTCTTTACCAGCAACTTCATCGACGACATCAACATCAACATCACGGTGGACGCGGTACCGGGAACAAAGGTTTTCGGTGAGAGCTTCGCGGGGCTCCTGTCCATCTCGTACGCCGACTTGCTTGCGAGGGTCCGTGCGAACGCAACGACGCACGACGATCAAGTCGCGATCGGCCCAGGCGGTTCCGTGGCCGCCGCTGATCCCACCAACGGTGCCGGCACTTGGTGGTTGGCGCGATCGCAAGCGAAAGCGCTCGGCCATATCCCTGATGACATGTCCGACGACGGGGGCACGACGTTCGGTGCAGGAAACGCTTTCACGTTTTCCGGTGAGATCGCCGACGGGACGTCCGATTTTCAGGGCATCGCAGCCCATGAGATCAGTGAGGTCATGGGCCGGATCGGCCTTTCCGGCGGGACGGTCAACAGCACGGCCAATTCGTTCAGTTTGATCGACAACTTCTCCTACACCGGTCCCGGAACGAAAGGTCTTCGCGGCGGCCCGGGGAATAACTTTTCCATCGACAACGGGACCACTCTGCTCAAGTTGTGGAACGATCCCACCACCAATCACCTCGACTCCCGGGACTGGGCGCCGGGCACCAATGACGCGTTCAATCAGTTCAGCGACTCGGGCGTGATCAATCCCATCTCGGCCGTCGACGTGCAGCTGATGGACGTAATCGGCTACCGCGCGGAGCCGATCGGGAGTGTTCTCGAGACCGTGGGTCGCATCACGTTCCTACGCGCGCACGAGCTCGGCAGCGGTTATGGCAAGCCACCGGACTTTCTCGACTGCGAGGTGATCGTGCTGCTCGCCGAAGCGTCGCCCCGCGCTTTCGGGTTCAAGCTACGGGCCGATCCGGACGAGCCTGCCCGCAGAGAGATGTTCGACTTTCTCCGCTCCGCCTTCGTCGCCGAGCGGCCCGTCCGTCTCGATTACTTCAAGACCGGCCCCCGAGTGGGCGAAATCATTCGCGTCGCGAACGCTTAGGAGACTGTCAATGCCCGATTTGCTCGAAAAGACCGGAAAGATCGTTTTTCTCCGCGCCCACGACCTCGGCACCGGTTATGGCCCGCCCAACGATCAGCTGGATGTCGAAGCTGTGTTCATCCTCAACGCCTTTGGCGAAGGCGCCTACGGCTTCCAGCTCCGAAACGACGACAATCTTCCGGCCCGCCAGGCCATGTTCAGCCTCCTCCGCGACGCCTTCGCAAACGATCTCACTGTCATCGCTGACTACCTGATCGACCCGGGCAAGGAAAACGGTGTTGCGATACGCGTCGCGCTTACTCGTTAGTGGACACCATCGCGACGACCAGGAGTTCGCGGCTCGACAAGCTCAAGGGGGGCCGCCTTCACAATCGGCCCAGCTCGCCCGGCTTCGCCGAGCCTTCTGTCGGCTGAGGCTGCGGATCTAGTCTCGGGAGACCCGAATTCTCGGAGCTGCACGGGCTGACATCGGTATCCGAGAGCCTCGACGCCCGCGGCCTCCAGGGTCCGGTGGTTCTGCCGTCCTTGATCCACCCGCTGATCTTCTGGTGAGGCGCTCGGTAGCTCGTGTAGGCGACGCGGGCGAGCGGCGCGTCAGAGGCTGATTGCTGCCGGGGCCGCGAGTCGCTCGGCGGTTCGGAAAATCGCGAACCACGCGGATTGGAAGGTGAATCCGCCCAAGCCCGTCATGTGGACATGGAGCGCCGACTGGAGTTCCCGCTCTTCGATCCTGGGCTTTCGTCGTCGAGGGGCGGATAATGGACGGACGTCTCCAGATGTCCGCGCCAACACGTATTGGAAGCGAGGTTGCTGGGTTCCGGATCGAATCGGTACTCGGCCGCGGCGGCATGAGCGTCGTCTACGTCGCCGAGCAGATGCGCCTGGGTCGGAAGGTGGCGCTCAAGGTCCTCACAACCGAGTTGGCGTGGGACGAGCATTTCCGTGAACGCTTCGTGCGTGAGTCGCGCATTGCGGCGACGATCGACCATCCGAACATCATTCCGATCTACGACGCGGGCGAAGCCGACGGGCTGCTGTACATCGCGATGCGTTTCGTTCAGGGACCCGATCTCAAGGAAATCCTGAAGCGCGGCAATCTCGGCGTCGGCCGCACGATCTTCCTTATCGAACAGCTGGCGAGCGCGCTCGATGCCGCGCACACTCACTCACTCGTCCATCGAGATGTGAAGCCAGGAAACATCCTCCTCGATGAGACCACCGACCACGCGTACCTCACGGACTTCGGAGTTGCCAAGCAGACAACTGCACGGGGTCTTACTTCGACCGGGCACTTTCTCGGCACGGTCGAGTACGCGGCGCCCGAGCAGATCGAGGGAGGGCCCGTCGATGCGCGGACAGATGTGTACGCGCTGGGTTGTGTGCTGTACGAATGCCTGACCGGCTCGCCCCCGTACTCTCACGGCACCGAGCACGCTGTTCTGCACGCTCACCTGGTCGATCCGCCGCCGTCCGTCACCCGCGTTCGACCGGAGCTGCCGCAGGCCTTCGACGGCGTGGTCGCAACCGCAATGGCCAAGGTTGCCGCAGACCGGTTCGGCTCTTGCGGAGAGCTGGCACACGCTGCGCGAAACGCCGCGAGTGGCACCGCCCGACGCGTCGACGGAGTCCCGAGTCGTTCGAACACGATCGCTTCTTCATCCGCTTCGTCGCCTGCGACGCCCTCAGACGCGCTCGATGCTCACGTCGCAGCGGTGGAGCCGGGGGCGCCCCCACGAGAGCCGCCCGCTGACGAGACTGCCGCCACGCACGGACCATGGCTGACTCCGGCGAAGCAGTTGCTGCTGACTCTGCTTATCGTCGTTTTCGCCGCGGCGGCTTCGGGCGTGGTCGTCTACTTCGTGACGCGCAACGATCGCTCGACCACCACACCGTCCGCGACTCCTCAAGCGCCAGTCGTCCACTCGCTGTCAGAGCTCGTTCCCGCACCTGTCTGGCAGACCTGCAAGAAGCAGGCCACGCCGCGCGCAGGTGCGCTCGAGACGGCAGTCTGCCTGCCGCCGAAGCATGCCACGACCTTCGCTCCCGACCGTCTCGAGCTCTCGACCTTCGCGAGTGCCGCAGCTGTGCGGCGCGCCTACGAGTCCGAACGCCGCCTCCACCACGTGCCCCCTAACCGTGGCAGCTGCAACGGCGTGAGCTGGGGCGGTGAGGGAACGTGGCTGCACAACCCGGCCGCCCCCGGGGCGAAACCAAAGCCGGGTGGCTCGCGGTTCTGTTACTTCGCCGGGAACGATGCGGTGATCGTGTGGACGCACGGGAAGTTCGGTCAATCGACCCACACCGACTTCCTCGGAATCGCACGTGAGGGGGGCAGCGATCACCCGGGGCTGTACGGCTGGTGGAGGTTCTGGCACCACCGGCTCGGCAAGACGCTCGCGTGATGCAGGAAGACGCTGTTCTCGCGGTTCTGGACAGTGCGGAGGGCGGGCGCCGGATCCGTGTCGCAGGGCGACTGACCCTGGGGCGCGGCGACGACGCCGGATTGCTGATCAACGATCCGGAGATCTCCCGTGTGCACGCAGTCATCGGCCTGACGGCGAGGGGCCTCGAGATCCAAGACCTCGGCTCGCTAAACGGGACGCTGGTCAATGGCGAACGCATCAGCAGCGCCGACGCTGCTCGCACCCGGAGACATCGTGAAGATCGGCGCCACTCGGATCGAAGTGCTCTCAGCCGGCGACCGCGGGCTTGCCTCCGTTTCACGAGCCTCGCCGACGCCGATCGAGGCCGAAGACGAGTTGCGGCCCGTGAGCGTGCTCTTCGCGGACATCGTCGGCTCGACACCTCTCGCAGAGCGGCTGGAGCCGGAGGATTACGGAGCACTGATGGGAGGATGCGTCGATCGGATGTGCCGTGCGGTCGAGCAGTTCGGCGGCGTCATCGACGCGTACATGGGAGACGGGATTGCAGCCTTCTTCGGCTTCCCGGCTGCGACCGAGGACGATGCAGATCGAGCCGCCAGTGCGGCGCTGAGCGTCTTGGAGGAGCTCGACAGCTACGCAAAGGAGGTGCGGGAGAGCTGGAGGCTGCCGGATCTCAACGTCCGCGTCGGCGTCAACAGCGGGCAGGTGGCGATCGGCTTCGTCGGCGCGTCGGAACGCCATCCAGTTGCGCTCGGCGACACGATGAACATCGCCGCCCGGCTGCAGGGCGCCGCCGCGCCGGGAACGATCGTGATCGGGGGAGGCACGGCGCGGAAGCTCGGAGGCCGTTTCCTCGTGGCGCCACTGGGGCGCCTCACGGTCAGAGGACGAGAGGGTCCCGTCGAAGCGTGGCGGCTCCTGAGCACTCGCCCCGACCGTCTACGGCGTAAGCCCTCCGGGTTTGTCGGCCGGGCGCACGAAACCGCGCAGCTCGCCTCGGCCGCCGATGCTCTGCGTGGCGGACGAGGGCAGCTCGTGTTCCTCGACGGGGAACCCGGCATCGGGAAATCGCAGTTGCTCGGGTGGCTTCGTGAGCACCTGCTGGGCGACGTCACCTGGCTCGAGGGACACTGCTGCTCGTACGGGGGACAGCCTCTGTTTCACGCTCCCGCCGAGGCCCTCCGCGGCTGGGTGTCAACCGACAACGTCGTCGAGCGAACCGCCACCCTGGACCGGCTGGGGTTAGAGCCGGATGCGCTTCCCTACCTCGCCACCCTCCTCACAGCGGACGCCGGCAGCGACCGCGATGGAGCCGCAAACGGTTCTCCGGACTTGAATGCCGCAATCCGGCAGGCGTACGCCTCGTGGATACGCGGTCTCTGCCGAGAGGGGCCGGTCGTTCTCGCCATACACGGCATTCACTGGGCCGATCACTCCACGCTCGAGTTGATCGATTGCCTCATCGACCTGACCGACGAGCTTCCGCTCATGATCGCTGCGACAAGCCGGGCAGCGGCGCAGGAGGACGATCGACGACTTCGCGAACGCGCGCGGCGCTACCGCCCCGACCGCATCGTCGAGCTCACGCTCGGCCCTCTCAGCGAGGCGGAGGCCGACGAGCTGCTCTCTCGACTCGCCCCCGGCGAACTCGCGCCCGAGGCGCGGCACGAGGTGATCGCACTCGCAGAGGGCAACCCGCTCTACCTCGAACAGCTCCTGCGGTCGCTGCTCGAAAGCGGAGGGCTCGCCGCACACCGCACCTGGGCGCTGACCGTCCCGGCTGCGCAGCTCCCGACCGGGCTCGAAAGCCTCCTCGTCGCGCGTATCGCAGCCCTTCCGCGTGACGCTCGACGCATCGCCCAGTTGGGGGCGGTCCTCGGCCGCACGTTCGCTCCGACGCTGCTGGGCGCAGTCTCCGGTGTCGAGGATGTGGAGCTGAACCTGGCCCGGCTCTTGCGAGCGAACATCATTCAAGAGATTCGGGCGATTCCGAACCGCGAGTATGCGTTCACGCACGGCTTGCTCCGCGAAGCGGCGCTCTCAACTCTTGCTCGCGGGCGGCGGCGCGAGCTCTACCGACTCGTGGCGGCAGCCCACGAACGGGTGTTCATCGACTCACTCGACGATCAACTCGAGCTCGTCGCCTTCTACTGGGCGCGCGGTGGCGAGCTCGAGCGCGCGCTCGATTACCTCGAACGCGCCGCAAACCGTGCGACGTCGCTCAGCGCCCATACTCAGGCTGCCGACCTCTGGTCGCGCGCGGCGACCGTTGCCGAGAGGATCAACGATCCGCAAGCTCGCAATCGCATCGAGCGGCGGCTCGTGGAGCTGAGCGCTTAGGTGTCCTTCTCACGGATGTTGTGTGCCGCGGCACGGGACTCGGCTAACTGGCGACGAAACGATCGCGCAGCGACCTCGTTCACACCGACGTCTCGAACACCGCCCGCGAAGTAACGCGACCAGCTGCGAGAAACACATCCTTCGGTCGCAAGCCCTCCAAGTAGTCGAGCGAGCGTTCTCCAGGTTGACGGTATTCTTAGGGCCGCTTCGCAACTATTGGGAGAGCAGAACCTGTTAGGGATCTGATTAAAAGCCCTGCACATAGGCATGTTTTGGGCGGTTAGCTCAGTTGGGAGAGCACCAGCTCTTCCCAAGAAACACTTGACGTTTCTTAAAGTCAGGCTATACTTTCTTCAAGTATGGCTGGTGTTTCTTCAAGTGGGCTGAAGGCGCTCGTTGAGGCGTTCTTCGTCTATCTGAAGCGCCGCAATCGGTCGGCGGCGACGATCGTGCGTTGGGAGCCGGAGCTTCGTCGTTTCCTTGCGTGGGCGGACGATCGGACGCTGGCGGAGATCACGCCGCAGGCGATCGAGTTTGGCTTTCTGACGGAGTGGGAGCAGCAGTTCGAGGAGCGCAACGGTCGCCCGCCGTCGGCGAACTCGATGCGGGCGGTGATGCAGGCGCTCGCGAGCTTCTACCGCTTCCTCGAGCGCTTCGACTATCTGGTTGATGAGCAGGGGCAGCGGCTGCGCAATCCGGCGTTGGCGTTGGAGCCGCCGACGATCAAACCGTCGGCCGAGCTCGATTGGCTGAAGGCTGACGAGGACGACGCGCTGTTGGCTGGGGAGATGAGCCAGCGTGAGCGGATCATCGTCTCGCTGCTTCGGATGACGGGACTTCGGCTGTCGGAGGCGCTGTCGCTGCTGAATCGTGATCTCGATCTGGCGGAGAACACGGTCCATGTTCGTTCCTCGAAGTCGGATGCCGGCTACCGGGCGGTGCCGATCTCGCCGGAGCTTCGCCTGCAGGTCCAGAGTTGGGTTGCGTTAACGAAGGCGCAGGGGTTGTACGCGCCGGACGGGCCGTTCCTGGTCACTCGGAATCGGACGGCGATGAAGGCCTCAGTACGTCGAGGACGTGCTCGAGCGGGTCGGCAAGCGGGTCGGCTTGTCGCGCAAGTTGAAGCCGCACACGCTTCGTCGCACCTTCGGCTCGCACCTCGTGAACAAGGGGCTTCGTTTGGAGGCCGTGTCGAAGCTGCTCGGGCACGCCTCGACCGCGATCACCGAGAAGGCCTACGCGCGGCTCGAAGACACCACGGTGCGCGCGGAAATGCTCGAAGCGCTGTCCGCCTAGACAACAACCGAGAGGAGATCGATGGAACAAGACGAGAACACGAACGACAACGTGGGGGAGACCGACGAGCAGCCGTGCCCGACGCGGTGTGAGGGCTGCGGCGGCCGGCCGAGCTGGGAGTCAACGTTCGACGGCTGGGGCGAACGTTGGCTTGCGACCTGCGCCTGCGGACGGATCGAGACCTTCTTCCCCGACCGCCGCCAACGCAGCGCACCATCTGATCCGCTGACGCTCTTCCTGCAGGGTCATCTCGCGCCGCGCCGGCCCGTCACGCCACCGTGGATCCGGCTGTTCCTGAACAGCGTCCAGACGCCCTACTCGACCCACTGGCGCCACGCCGTTCTTCCGTGCGAGGCCTGCCAGTCGAGCGCAAACTTCGGCATGCTCGCCCGGCCGCAGCCCTACCTCGCCGCGATCTGCACCGTCTGCCTGCAGTGCGGCTACGTCACGACCAGCCAAACGAACACCGCCACCGGCGCCAAGCAGCCCGTGCTCGACGGCGGCAGCTGGACACCAGCCAGCCCCGCCGTCCAACGACTCCGCGACTACATTTTCAAACTCAACCGTGTCCGAACACTCGGAGACTCGGCCGAATGAGTTCGCACGCAGCTCCTCGCCCGCTCCAACATCTTCGGTCGTCGAGAAATTTGGGGCTTCCGGCGCACCAACGTGAACTTCAGGGCATCTCACGCTGTCGCCTCGCGCGCCGAAGCGGCTGAATTTCCGCTGCGTTTCCTCGAGAGCCTTCGAACTCACGTTTTCTCGGCGATCTGCGCAAGTTGGCCCAGCTGGGGGGCACTCCGAGATCCTTGTCGGTAAGCGGTGTTTACAGGAGTGGTCGGATCGTCGTCGGACCCGCTGCTGACGACTGCTCGACCCAGGCGCCGAGCTGTGGCTCGGGCACCTGGATGACCACCCGGAGCCGTGAGTACAAGCGCATCGCTTGTCGTGAGGACGGTCGAGGTTGCCGCAACCGGATCCGCCGCGAAGTCACCCGGCACCCCCGCGATCACTCACACGCAGCCGAGTCCCGTCGGCGTCCGGTGCGCGGCTCTCCACGACTTCGGCTGGACCAGCTCGCGGTTTGCGTGTCCAACTGTTGCTCGTCTCGAGGCTGGTCGAGGAGGTACGGCGCGATCACCTCACGGGTCACCCGGCGACCCTCCGACACGCGTAGCGTCCCCGAGTCCAAGGCGGCGGTCCCCGGCGGCACGGTGACATGCACCGTGTCGCCGAGTCCCGGGGTGGGGGTGATAGACGCGTTTGAGCTCCTGTCCAAAGGGCAGTCAACGTCCTTTAGGCCCGATTTGCCCGGCGTGCGCTCAGGAGAACCCGGACGGGTTTCGGATCTGTGGCATGTGCGGCGCCCCGCTGCGCGAGGCCCCTCCCGAGCGGCGAAAGCCAGCGACACTCGTCTTCTGTGACATCGCGGGCTCGACCGCGCTCGGGGAGCGGATCGACGCCGAGTCGGTCGCGGAGTTCAGCTCCGCCTACTTCGAGCAAATGCGCGCCGCGCTCGAGCGCCATGGCGGCACGGTCGGAAGCCATCGGCGACGCTGTCGTCGGTGCGTTCGGCGTCCCGGTTGCCCACGAGGACGACGCATGCGCGCGCTCCGGGCCGCCACGGAGATGCGCGAGCGCATCGCCGTGCTGAACGACGAGCTTGAGCAGCGCTTCTTCGGGGTGCGGCTCGCGGTCCGGATCGGTGTCAACTCGGGCGAGGTGGTAGTCGGCGACGCGGCAGCGTCGAGTAGCTCGTCGGCGGCGACGCCGTCAACGTCGCCGCGCGGCTGGAGGCGGCGGCCGGTCCGGGCGAGATGCTGGTCGGGGAGTTGCCGTACGCGCCCCCGTGACGCAGCCGAAGTCGAGCCCGGTCGCGCCGCTGTCCCTGAAGGGCAAGTCGGCGCCGGTGCCCGCCCCTACCGGCTCGTCTCCGTTGACGTCGGCGTCCTGCCGCGGCCCCCCGCGCAGCGGACGCCGATGGTCGGCCGCGATGCCGAACTCGCGCGGCTCGTCGCCGCCTTTGACCTCGCGGTCGAGTCGCGCTTCGGACGCGCTGTCCTGATTGCGGGCGAGGCCGCGTCGGCAAGTCGAGGCTCGTCGGAGATCGGCACGACGATCGGCCCGATGTCCGAATGCTCGTCGGCCGGTGCCTCTCCTACGGCGACGGCGTCACCTACTGGCCACTCGCTGAGATCGTCCGCGTCGCTGCCCGTATCGACTCGCTGGACGGCGTCGAGGCGGTGCGCGTGCGCCTCTCCAGCTTGGTCGAGGGCGAGCCGCGGGCCAGCGCCCTCGCTGCGGTGCTCGCCGACGTGCTCGGGATCGGCTCCGGCATCTCGAGCACGGGCGAAATGGGTTCGGCGACTCGCCGCCTGCTTTCGAGCATCTATCGGAAGGCCGGCCTGTGCTGGTCGTCTTCGACGACCTGCACTGGGCGGAGGCACCGTTCCTCGAGCTGGTCGAGGGGCTCGTCGCCGAACCGCCGGCGGGACCGGTCCTCCTGATTGGGCTGACCAGAGCCAACTGTCGAATGCGGCGCTGGCAGAGACTGAAGTTGGAGCCGCTCCAGGAGAAGGAGACGACGCGCCTCGTCGAGGAGCTCCTCGTCGGCGCGACGCTCGCGCCGACCTCTCGCGGCGCCGAGCGGGTGCCGCCACGGGTGGCAACCCCCTCTTCGCCGAGGAGCTGGTCGCGGTGCTGGTCGACAATCGTTCGTCGGCGGAGATCCCGCCAACGCTTGACACGCTCCTCCGGGCACGTCTCGATCTCCTGCCGGCCGCCGAGCTCATCGTCGCCGAGCGGGCGGCGGTCGAGGGGGTCGTCTTCACGCCGGCGCCGTCGCGGAGCTCGGCGGCGTGGACATGACCAGCCCACTCAAGGGCCTAGAGCGACGCGAGCTGGTCGCTCCCGGCCGAGTCGTGGCTGCCGAACGAGACTGCGTTCCGCTTCCGCCACGTTCTGATCCGTGACGCCGCCTACCGGGGGGTCTCGAAGCGGCTTCGGACCGAGCTGCACGAGGGGTACGCCAACTGGCTCGAATCTGTCGCCCGCGACCGTGTCGCCGAGTACGGCGAGATCATCGCCTACCACCTCGAGCAGGCGTTCCACTGTCTCGAGCGAGCTCGGGCGGCGGTCGAGATCCGGGCCGACTGGCACTCGGGCACGGGACCGAGCTCATCGGCGTCGGCGAGCGCGCCTCGGCCCACGGCGACTCCGGCGCGGCTGCATCGGCCTACTCGCGGGCGCTTGAGCTCGTCGGTTCGGAGGCTCCTGGGCGGGGACTATGCTCGTCGAGCTCGGCTTGATCCGCTTCGACATCGGAGAGATCGAGGCCGCCCGCCTGCCCTGCCGAGGCCCGCGCCTCCCGGGGACGAAGTCGCCGCTGCCCGGGCGACGATCGCCGGCGTCGGCCTTCGCCTCACGACCGCGATCAGCTCGTCGGCGGCCAGCTCGGCGAGGAGGTCCTCGCCGCCGTGCCCGTGCTTGAGCGGGCCGGCGACGAGTTCGGCCCTGGCGCGAGCGTGGCGGGCAATCGGGTCAATTTCTCTCTTCTACCTCGCCCGCGGCGCCGACGCCGCCATCGCCTTCGACCGCGCACTCAGCCACGCCGCCCGAGCCCGGGCGCCGAGGGAGGGGCTGCTCGCCCGCGGACTGCAATGCACCGCCGCCGCGCGCGGCCCAATGCCGGCACCGGAGGCGATCGCGCTCTGCGAGGCGACACTCGCCGACGCAAGGGGCAGCCTGATGCTCAGGCGCTGGCGAGCGCGGAGCTCGGCCTCCTGCTCGGCCGGTCGGCCGCCCCGACGACGCGCGAACGCTGTTCGCAACCGCGCGAGCGAACCGCGCCGACCTCGGGCGGCGCCTTAGCGGTCGCCGGCAGCGCCGAGTTCACCGGGACGCTCGAGCTGCACGTCGGCAATCTCGGCGCCGCCGAGCGCGACTCCCGCGTCGGCTGCGAGGCGCTCGATCGGATCGGTGCGACCAGCTCTGCTCGCGTCGCTGTTCGGCCGCTTGGCCGAGACGCTGTACGAACAGGGCCGCGCCGACGAAGCCGAGCCGCTCGTCCTACGGGGCGAGCGGCTCGCCGCCCCCGACGACATCGACGCCCAGATCCAGTGGCGCATCGTGCGGGCACGCTCTCGCGCAAGCTGGCGACGCTCAAATGGCCCGCGCGACGGCGCTGGAGGCGGTAGAGCTCGCGCTCGAGACCGACGCGCTCGACCGCCAGGGCGACGCGTACCGAGCCCTCGCCGCCGTCACCGGGGAGCCGGCCCACTTCGTCGCTGCTCGCGAGAGCTACGCGCGGAAGGGGTTCGCGATGCCCGCGTCCTGGGAATGTCAACTGATCAGCGGACTCGACCCGTGGCGGCTGGCGTGTGACGCTGATCGGCTGCGCCTTGGTAGCGTCACGGAGGACCGGCAGAGCTGCCGCGAACCTGCCGGCGTGCCCGTTCGGTCAACCAACGCGTCGCACCAACTATTGAAGCGGGCGCGACCGCCAGTCGGGGTCTCAGCGGGCGCGTCGCGGCACCGCGCCTCGGACTGAGCCGGAGGCGGGGTACCCCCCGAAGCCCGATCGTGAGATTGGGACTCCGCCCGGCTTGTGGTCGGTCTGGGTCGGCGGTTGCGGCGAGCGCCGAGCTCCAGCCGCCTCGTCGAGTGACAGCTCCCGTCCGCGCTCGATCTCGGCGTCCGCGTCGGCGCCGAGCGACGCGCGAACGGATGCGACTGCTCGCTCGAACACACCGCCCTCGAACGGTCGCCGGGCCGCGCCCATTTCCTCGTACAGTCGCCAGTCGCGCCAGCGAGACGTGCCGCTTCGGACATCTTGTCCCGCGCGGCCGCGAGCTCGACGGAGAGCTCAAGGCAGTTGGCGACGATCGTCATCGCGTCCCATCCTCATGCTCGCGTCGAGCGCTACGCGGAGGCTCGTCGCTGCGGATGAAGCGCCTGCCGGACTGGATTTCGGCGAAGGTGACGTTGCAGAGCGCGGAAGTGCCATTCCCCATTCGTCCCCGAGCTCGCGGCGCAGGACGCCGCTGCGGCCGCAAAGCTCGACGGCGCGCTCCCAGTCGCCGGACTGACTCGCCGAGTAGCCGAAGTTGTTCAGCGCGATCGCGCCGTTCCAGCGATCGCCGATCCGCTCAGCGAGCCTCGGCCATCTCCGTGTAGATCGCGTTGGCCCGCACGGTGTCTTGGCGGGCCGACGCGGTTTCTGCTCGCTCTCGGAGGGCATCGAGTCATTCCGCGTTCCTCCCCGGCGGCGGCGGCGAACGCCGCGTAGGCCTCCTCGGAGTGTCGAGCCTGGCTCGCGATGTCGCCGACGCGTCCGGCGATCACGGCTGCACACTCGTGCGCGCGGCCGGCAGCTCCGGCGGCTGGCCGGTCACGCGGGGCAGGATCGCGTCGGCCACGCCTCGCCTCGGCGAAGCCGCCCGAAGGTAGAGGAAGAACCAAAGCCGTCCAACCAGTCGCAACGCGAGTCTGAGATCGTGCTCGAGCGCGAACTTGATCGCGGCGCGGACGTTGTCGTAGTCCGCCACCGTGCGCTCGACCCACAGTTGCTGGTCGGGGCCGTGCCGCAGGTGTAGGGGTCAGCGCGCTCTGCAAACGCCGTGAAGAACTCGGCGTGACTTCGACCTCAGAGGCTCCCGGCTCGCCAGGAGTCTTTGAGCGCGGCGGCCGCGAACTCACGGATCGTCTCCAGCATCCAGTACCGATCCTCGCCAGCGGCCTCGCGGCTGCGGACGAGGCTCTTGTCGATCAGCGACTGCAACGAGTCGACGTCGGCCGCGCAAACGGCCTCAGCCGCGTCGTACGTGCAGCCGCCCACGAACACGGCAAGCCGAGCGAAGAGCTGCCGCTCTTCCGGCGCGAGCAGGTCGTAGCGACGAACCCGCGGATCGTCGCGTCGAGCGTCTGCTGGCGCGGATCGGCGTCACGCCCGCCCCTGAGCTGGACGCCTTCCCGAGCCGCTCGAGCAGGCTCCCGCTCCCGGCGAGAAGACCGGGACGCGTGCGGCCGCGAGCTCGAGCGCTAGAGGAAGGTTGTCGAGGCGCGCGCAGAGCTCTGCGATCGCGGGCGTCTCAGGTGCAACGCTGGCCGCAGTGCGCGCGCCCGCGCGGTCAACAGGGCCGTGCCATCGTGCTCGTCGAGCGACGGTGCCCCGACCACGTGTGCTCGCCCTGCAGCTGCAGCCGCTCCCTACTCGTCACGAGGAACTTGAGCCTGCCGGACACGCGGAGACGGGCGATGTGGCTCGCAACCTGCGGCAGCAGGTGTTCGGCGTTGTCGATCAGCAGGAGCACCGTGCTTGGTGGCGAGCGCATCCACGAGCGTCTCCTCGAGCGTGAGGCCGGGGCGCTCCCGCAGGTCGAGGGCCTTCGCGACCGCATCGAGCGCGAGCGCCGGGTCGCGCAGCGGAGCGAGCGCGATCCACCAGACGCCGTCAGGTGAGTCCTCGGCGACCTCGGCCGCGGCTTGCAGCGCCAGCCGCGTCTTCCCCGTCCCGCCGGGGCCGGTGAGGGTCAGCAGCCGAACGTCGCCGTGGCGTCCAGCAGAGCGGACGCTCGTCGAGCTCGCGCTCGCGGCCGAGAAACGGCGTCGGCGGACCGGGAGGTTCGTTTGGTACAGCGTCTTCAGGGGCGGGAAGTCGGCGTCGCCCAGCTGGAACAGCCGCTCCGGCGCGAGAGATACCTCAGCCGATGCTCACCGAGGTCGCGAAGCGCCTCGGTGCCGGCCAGGTCGCGCGTCGCCTGCGACAGCAGCACCTGCCCGCCGTGACCAGCGGCAGCCGATCCGCGAAGCGCGGTGGACGTCGATCCCGACGTAACCCTCGTCGGTCACCACCGGCTCACCGGTATGCAGCCCCATGCGGACGCGGATCGGTCCACCGCCGAGCGCTCCCTGCCCGTCGGTGGCGGCGGCGAGCGCGTCGGAGGCGCGCGCGAAGGCGACAAAGAACACGTCGCCCTGCGTGTCGACCTCGACGCCGCCGTGTCGCGCGAAGGCGTCGCGCAACGCACGCCGATGCTCCGCGCTCAGCGGCTCCGCGTAACGGTCTCCGTGCTCGTGCAGCAGCCGCGTCGAGCCCTCGATGTCCGTGAAGAGGAACGTCACCGTTCCCGCTCGGAAAGATCATGCACCCCCGGGATGATCTAACCCGAGCCGACAAAGGTCTAGAGCTCGTCCCTCCCCCTGCCGAAGCTGAGAGCCGGGCAGCTTCAGAGGCGCGCTGCCCCCGTGAGGGGGACGGTGCCGACTGCCGTCGCCGTCGCTTCGCGGTATAGGCCGTCGGCGTGGAGTTTCTACGCCGCCCAGGTCGTGCTTTACCGGCGTACAAACGAAGGTCCGTTTCGCTACCCACCCGCCCGCGCCATAGGCGCCACGGGCGGCTCCGCTAAATCTGGGACTCCGAGACCTTTCTC